>JAIRYJ010000013.1 GCA_031267825.1 Bifidobacteriaceae bacterium | reverse complement strand
AACGCGCCCCAACGGCCCCGCTAAGGGCCTGTGACCTGCGCAAACGAGCCGCCTTGGGGAATCGAACCCCAGACCTATTCATTACGAGTGAATCGCTCTACCGACTGAGCTAAGGCGGCGCGCCAAGCGGGAGCCAAGCTAAGGGCTAGCTCCGCGCGGCGCGTCCCACATTAGCGCAACGGCCGGGCGCTTAACCAAGGCGCCCCAAACGGCACCACCCATGACAGACCAGAAGACCAGTCAGTCCGCCTGGTAGCCCAGGACAATTTTCGCCATCGCCTCTAGTTGGAGTGAACCAGGACGGAAGTAATCGGAATGCCCATCATCAGGTGTGCAGTCAAACGTTCGGGCGCCGAACGGCTGGCTGGCGGGCAGCGGACCGAACGATCCGCCGTAAAGGCCAAGCAGCCGGGTCAGTCCAATCAGGTCCGCTTCAGTTTGGCCAGCCCAGACCGGCGCGCTGGTCGCCAGACCGGTCACGTCGTCAACCGCCACGCCGGGACTGCCGATCAGCACTAAGGCGTCAGGGTCGGAATCGACCAGAGCCGCGGCGCAAACCAGCGAACCGTAGGAATGGCAAACCCAGGTGGTGTCGGCATTGGGCCGTTCCAGGGCCAAGAACCGCGCGAAAGCCACCAAGTTGGCCGCACCTTGCTCCATCCCGTCAGGCTTCGCCCCGGTCAGCGCCGCTGGGGTTTTGTAACCGAGCCAAGCCACAACCGCTAAATCGTTGGCCGCGCCTTCAACTTGCCCGCTTGCCGCTAGCAGCGAACGGGCTGAACCGGGCAGGCCGCGCCACCAGGAGTCGCCAGTGCCGCCCACCAGGTCGGCGTCAAAATCTTCCGGCCAGGATTCGACTCCGGGTACCAGCACGGCGATATGTCCGGCTGACGCCAGGTCGCCGTAGACGGCCACGCGCAGGTCAGGGTCGGAGCCGTCAGCCAACAGTGACTGCCCGTTTTCAGCCATTTTGTACGATGCCGTCGCCTCGGCTTGGGAGCCTTCTTGGACTAGCGCTGCCCGCGTGGCGGCCCAGCCGCCTAGCTGGGTTCCCCAAGGCAGGACTAGCATCGCCAGCCCAGCCAGGGCGGACCCGGCCCAACGCATCGCACTCACAACATCGAATCTATGAAACTCCTACCGGGCTCCGCGTCGGAGTAGCAGGTGATTTTTGGTCTAGTCCCCAAGAGTGAGACGGCATCGGGAAGTATCGGTCAGGAGGCCAGACCGTTTTCGAAGGCGAAGATGACAGCCTGGGTGCGGTCACGCACACCAAGCTTGGCCAGAATGTGGGCGACGTGGGTTTTGATTGTTTGTTCTGACAGGAACAACGAACGGGCGATCTCAGCGTTCGATAAGCCGCGAGCGATCTTCGCTAGGACGTCAAGTTCGCGTGGAGTCAGCGTCTCAGCGGCCGCGTTGGCCCCGGCCGAGCGGGCGGCGCCACGGCGCGAGAAGGCGTTATCGGCGATCAGCCGACGAGTGACTGATGGCGCCAGCAGCGCGTCACCCCGGTCGACAATTTTGACCGCTTCGATCAGGTCGCGGACTGATGCGTCCTTTAGCAGAAAGCCTGAGGCGCCGGCCGCCAGAGCCTCATAAACGTAATCGTCATGATCAAAAGTTGTCAGGATCAGGATGTGCGGCTTGCCGCCGGCGGTGGTCTTACCGGCCGTCAACTTGGCGGTGGCCGCTAAGCCGTCCATCACTGGCATGCGGATGTCCATCACCACAACGTCAGGTGAGGTGTCCGCCACAACGGTGAGGGCTTCAGCGCCGTTCGGCGCCTCGCCCACGACTTCGACTTCACCGGATGATGCCAGTAATACGGCCAGGCCGTCACGGACTAAGGGTTGGTCATCGACCAGGACGGCTCGGATCATGGGGCTGCCTCCTCATCTGTAGGGTCACTGTCCGTGGGCGGAGCGGCCGGGGCTTGACGTGCCAATGGATCCTCCAGTGGGAACAAAGCGGTGACCTCAAAGCCGCCATCGGCGGTTGGGCCAGCCTGAAAGTCACCACCCAAAGCGGCGACTCGTTCCCTCATACCAATCAGCCCAAAACCGCCAGCCGCCCGGCCAGAGGCGGACAACGGCAACTGAGGAGCGGCCTTCGAGGACCGTCTGGCCCGGTCCGGACGGGCCAGCCACCAAACCGTCAAAGCGGCATGCAACCGGGCCCACTGCCCGGTGACCGGCAAAAGAACCAAAAACAACAGGTTGACCGGCAAAGACACGGCACTGAAAAGGCAGTAAGTAGCGGCCAGCCAAGTCTGGCCAGAACGCAGCAAAGCTGTCACAACAACCGCCAGGCCACCACCTCCCGGTGGAACCGGACGGATCGAACCAGTCTCACCCAACCGCCGCAAACCCTGCGCCGCGGCCAGCGAACGCCCAGCCAAGAACCGTGCCAATGGCAACACGCCGCGAGCCGCCAACAAGCCAACAATCAGCACCATCAGCACCAAAGAAGCGATCAGCGTGACCAAGAACAACCAGGCCGCCACCGACACAGCCACCTGGAAGGCGATGTAAACCCAACGCCTAGCCCACTTACTGAGCGGTTTCATGCCAGATCCGGCTTCGCCGGAGGGCCATTACGGACCGTCACAGACAACTCGTCGGCACGTTGATGCACCGTCACCAGGACAGCCGCACCCGGAGCGTGACGCGCCGCGTTAGCCAACGCTTCCTGAACAATCCGGTAGACCGTCAAACCTGTGGCGGCGGGTAAAGCCTCTGGGACGGCATCGGCCACCAACTCAACTTCTAAACCTGACGCGCGGGCGGCATCAGCCAAGGCTTGAAGCTGCTCAATGCCGGGAGCTGGTTCACGTTCGGCGGCGGACTCACCGCCACGCAGTAAGCCAACAATGCCCCGCGTCTCATGCAGTGCTTCACGTGCGGCGTTCCGGATCAACCCAAGTGAGGCGACGGTCGCTGGTGGCAGATTCGGTTCACGCAGGATGGCGGCCTCCGCCTGGATAGCGATCATCGACATGTGATGGGCCACCACGTCATGTAGTTCGCGGGCGATCCGGGCCCGTTCCGCCATGACAGCTTGCTGAGCTGACGCGGCGTCACGTTCGGCACTGGTTTGAGCTAGTTCTTGGCGTGCCCGGCTACGCCCACCCCAAAGGTTGCCGACCATAGCGAACAGCGCGAAAGCTGTCGCTAAAGCCGCCACCACCCACTGTGAAACACCCCAACCGGAGAACCACAAAGCCAGCACCGACCAGATCCAAACTCCGGCCGCTAATGAGCCAGTTGGGCTGGCGGCCCCCACCAGCATCAAAACCACGCCGTAAAGCACCAAACCAGTCGGTGACCAAGCCCAGCCGTGGGCTGGTCCAGCGACCAACGCGAAGCTGGCCAAGCCAACAGTCATCCAACGCCAAGCTTTGATCGGGGAACGGCCCAAGATCAGTAACGGTAAAACCGTCAACCCGGCCGCCACAGCGCAAGCCCAAGGCTGGGCCGCATCCCCGGCGAAGGCGGCCGCCTCGGCCGCCACCGCGACCAGCAAACCAGCTATCACAACTAGCCAGGCCGCCATCCGCCAGCCCGCTCGCGGGCCGGTCGGAGGGAAACGCAACAGCGCCGGGCCAGGCCGTGACCGTTGAACGGTGAAAGGTTCGACTAGCGCGCCGATCAGCGGTGCCGGGCTCTGTGGGCCTGGGCCTGGAGCCTGGTCCGGGATCGGGCTGGGGATGGGGCCTGGAGCCTGATCCGGTGTCACGCCTGGGCCAGGCGCGTCAGGTGGCTGATCCGGGCTGCTGGTCACAGTTTGAGCCTACGGCGCGTCTGAGGCTTTGACCTCACCCGGGCGGGTGAACCTACGCCGGATACGGGCCACCGCCCAAACAGCACAGATCAGACCGAACAACAAAAGCCCGGCCCAAGCGATCCAGCCAGGCCGCGCCTGACCACCAATCATCAAATCAAACCCATAAACCCGTTTCAGTTCGTCCAGCACTTCAGGCCGGTCAGCCAACTGACGCATCGACGGCAGCGCTAAAGCCTCCCGGATCAGGTAAGCGCTCTGCCCGAACGGCAGAACAAAAACCAAACTGGTCATCTCTGAACCCAACACACCAACCGGAACATAAACCCCGGCCAGGAAACCAGCGATCGAAGAAAAAGCCGCCCCGGCTCCACCAACAGCACCATCAGACGGCAACAATGTGCCAAGCAGCACACTGAGGGCGGCAAAAACACCAGCCGATAAGCAAATCCCAGCCAGCAGTTTCAGCCAGCCGCCAAAAGACGGCAGCTCAGCTCCCAACCCAACCAGCCCAAGGCAGCAAATCAAACCAAGTATCGCCACCACCATCATTGAGTAGATAAAGGCGGCCAGTGCTTCGCCGCCGATCAACGCCCCGGCCCGCAACGGCGAAACCAGAAAATCATCCAGCCTGCGGTTCACCCGGTCGCTCACCATCTGTCCAGCCACCATGATCGGAGCGGTCATACAAGTCACCATCAGCAACGCGGCGGCCACCCAAGCGAAGGTGGCGGCGCGGGCGTCAGCTGGATCAGCCTGAGGGATCGCCTCAATAATCGAATCGACCTGCATTTTGCCTAAGAAACCAATATAAAGAGCCAGCAGGATGAGTGGCGCCAGCAGCGAGTAGAAGACTGACGTCCGGTCACGCAGATAGGTTGTCAAACAGCGTTTGGCATAAGACCAAGTCATTGGCGGGCCTCCCGTCTGGTCCGCCGTTTCGGGTGGGGCGGTTTTTCCTGTCCGATGCCGTCCGTCCGTCTCCCGCTTGTTTGGCGGCTTGTTCCTCAGTTAGGGCCAAGAAAACATCATCCATCGTGCCGTGACGGAACTCGAAGTCCGTCACGGCTGGCCCCAGATCGGTCAGCAACTGACGGGCCGTGGCGGCTGAGGGAACTTCAACCCGGAGGGCCCCGCCAACCTGATCGCCACCACCCCAAGGCGACAAAGCCCGGCGGACGGCATCGTCCTGATCTAATGCGGGCGTCAAAGTCAAGACGGAGGTCGAAAACTTTTCACGCAAGGCTTGTGGCGTGCCCTCCGCCACCGCCCGGCCATGACCGAGCAACAAAACCTGGTCAGCTTGTTCAGTTTCCGCCAGATAGTGGGTCGTCAAGACAACCCCGGTGGCCTGGCTTAGACGGAGCTGATTGATCGCCTTCCAGACCTGATCCCGTGAGACCGGGTCAAGGCCGGCCGTTGGTTCATCAAGGAACAACGCCCTTGGTTGGTGGATGATCGCCCGGGCGATGTCCACCCGGCGGCGTTGGCCACCAGAAAGCCTGCCATAAGGCTGATCAAGGAAGTCACCCAACTCAACTTGGCTGGTCAGAGCCTCAATCCGGCCGGCCCGCTGGATACGGCTCAGGCCATAGTAAGCGCCCCGGGAGTTGAGGTTTTCCCGTACTGTCAGCTTGGAATCGAGCAGTGATTCTTGGAAAACAACCCCAATGCCGCGACGAACCAAATCATCCTGGCTGCCTAGCCGGTTACCCATCACCCAAAGTCGGCCCGAATCAGGCCGTTCCAGGGTTGTTAGGCAGCGGATCGTGGTTGTCTTACCGGAGCCGTTCGGGCCCAGCAAGGCGAACAATTGCCCCAGTTTGACCCTGAAACTGAGGTGATCGACGGCTGTCACCCGCCCGAATCGTTTGGTCAAATCTTCAACCGTGATGGCGAGTTGAGACCGTGGTATCAAGAGCTGCTCCTGTCATCTTGCCTAGCCTCAGCCTATGCGCTGGGCGTTACCTTGGTGGTCCCTGGTCTATGGGTCTTAGGTGGAAACCGGACCGAGCGGCGGGTGGCAGGATTAGAAGTAGTCCGCCAACCACCCAAGTCTGAGAGGGAAACAAATGCCTGTCGCAACACCAGAAATCTATGCCGCCATGCTTGACCGGGCGAAGCGGAACCGGTTCGCTTACCCGGCCGTCAACGTGACAAGTTCACAAACCGCCACGGCCGCGATCCAAGGCTTCGCTGAAGCCGAATCGGACGGAATTGTCCAGGTTTCTGTTGGTGGTGCCGAATACTTATCCGGGTCAACCATCAAAGACCGTGTCGCGGGGTCGCTGGCGCTAGCCGCCTACGTGCGGGAAGTAGCCGGAAACTACGGCGTCACCATCGCGCTGCACACCGATCACTGTTCCAAACCGAACCTGGCATCCTGGGTCCGCCCACTACTAGCCATCGAAGCTGAACAGGTCGCCAAAGGCGGTCTGCCCACTTTTCAGTCACACATGTGGGACGGATCAGCTGTGCCACTAGATGAGAACCTTCTAATCGCTCAAGAGTTACTGGCCCTGTCAGTCAAGGCTCGCACCATCTTGGAGATCGAGATCGGCGTGGTTGGTGGCGAAGAAGACGGCGTTTCAGCTGAGATCAACGAGAAGCTTTACACCACCGCGGAAGACGCCACCAAAACGGTTCAAGCCCTCGGCTTAGGTGAAAACGGCCGCTATTTGACGGCTTTAACGTTCGGCAATGTGCACGGTGTCTATAAGCCGGGCGCGGTCAAACTGCGTCCAGCTATTTTGGCTGAAATTCAAGCCGCCGTAGGCGCCCAATACGGCCAGGAACGCCCGTTTGACCTGGTGTTCCATGGTGGTTCGGGATCGACCGCTGAAGAGATCGCTGACGCTGTCAGCTACGGCGTGATCAAGATGAACATTGACACCGACACACAGTACGCCTTCACCAGACCAGTCGCGGGCCACATGGCGACCAACTATGACGGTGTTCTGAAAGTTGACGGCGAGGTTGGCAACAAGAAAGCCTACGATCCGCGGGCTTGGGGCAAAGCGGCCGAGGCTGGCATGGCGGCGCGCGTTGTTGAAGCCGCCCAGCAACTCGGTTCAGCCGGACAAAAGGGCAGCTACTGAGGTTCCTTGCCGTCGCGATCCGGAGCGGCCATCGAATATTGGGCTCCCGGGATGGCTGCCAGCAGTTCCTGGGTGTACGGGTCGCGCGGATTGGCGAACAGCTCGGCTGGGGTGCCGGATTCAACGATCCGCCCGGCCCGCATCACGTGGACGTAGTCGGAGATCAAGCGCACCACCGCCAAGTCGTGTGAGATGAACAGGTAGGACAGGCCAAACCTGGCCTGCAAGTCAGCTAACAGGTCAAGGATTTGGGCTTGCACCAGGACGTCCAAGGCTGAGACTGGTTCGTCAAGGACCACCAGTTCGGGTCGCAAAGCCAGCGCCCGGGCGATCGCGACCCGCTGGCGTTGGCCACCGGACAGTTCATGCGGTAAACGTGGGCCAAAAGCCTGTGGCAGCGACACGGCGTCAAGTAGTTCGTCAACCCGTTGGCGCCGCCAGACCCGGTTACCGACACGGTAGGCGACCAGCGGTTCAGCGATTGATTGAGACACCGTGAAGCGCGGGTCAAGCGAGGAGAAAGGGTCCTGGAAGACCGGCTGGACGGTGCGCCGCAAGGCGTGCATTTGGCTGCGCGAAGCGCCAGAGACAACCAGGTCACCGTATCGGACGGTGCCGGAGGTGATCGTTTCTAGACCTAAGACCATATTGGCTGTGGTTGATTTGCCTGAGCCGGATTCTCCTACCAGGGAGACAGTTTGGCCGCGCGGTATGACAAAGCTGACGTCGTCAACGGCCGTGAAGGTGGCTCGGCGCCCGGATTGGCCGGCCCGCAGGGTGAAGACTTTGGATAGGTTCTCAGCTTCCACCAGTAAGTTAGCTGTCTTTTTGGCCGATGCCGCCGGTTTGGCCGATGCCGCCGGTTTGGCCGCCGCATCCGGCCCGGCCGGTTCCGGGGACTCGGCCAGTTCCAGGGACGCAGCCGGCGACTCCAATCCTGGCGCGGCCCTGGTCAGGGGCGTATCGATCCGCGGCACCGCCGCCAGCAGACGTTTGGTGTATTCGTGGGATGGGTGTTGAAAAATCTGGGCGGCCGGGCCTTCCTCAACGATCTGTCCCTGATACATCACCACCACCCGGTCGGCTCGTTCAGCGGCCAGCGCTAGATCATGCGTCACCAGCAGCACAGAAGTACCGAAGTCGCTTGTCAGGGCTGCCAAGGCGTCAAGAATGCGGCGCTGAACGGTAACGTCCAAAGCTGATGTCGGCTCATCCGCGATCAGTAACTTAGGCCGACAAGCCAAACCCATGGCGATCAAAACGCGTTGGCGCATGCCGCCAGAAAACTCATGCGGATATTGGCGCAGGCGCCGTTCTGGCTGGCCAATGCCAACTAGTTCAAGTAGTTCAATGACACGTTGGTGGGTGGCGCGGCCCTTGGTCCGGCCGTGAACCTCCAAGGCTTCACCGATCTGGTCCCCGACCCGCATCAGCGGGTCAAGGTTAGTCATCGGGTCTTGTGGCACCAGCCCAATGCTGGCGCCACGGAGGTGAACCATTTGGCCTTCAGGCAGATGGGAAATGTCCTGGCCGTCAAACCAGACCTGCCCGCTAGTAATGCGGCCGTTGTCAGGCAGCAGCCGGTTGATGGCACCGGAGGCTGTGGTCTTGCCGGAGCCGCTCTCCCCGACCAGCGCGACTGTCTCACCATCGGCGATGCTTAAGGAAATCGAACGGACAGCTGGGATTGATTCGTCGCCAACTTGGAATTCGATCGACAGATCCGCTAGCCGCAGGACTGTTTCAGTCATGGTTACCTCCAACGGCCGGGCTGGACGCGGCCAAAGCGTCGGCCGAGGCGCCAGCCAAGGCGTCGGCCAAGCCCGGTTGGGCGGCCGCCAGGGTGGCGCGCCAAAGCTGATCGGTTGGCCGCCACGGCGGATCAGCCACCAGTCGGTTGGTTGTCATTGTGACAGCGCATCCGCTGCCGGGCCATAGGCCAACAGCGCAGCCAGAGAACCCGGGATGATAAGCCAGCCGCCGGAACCGGGAATCAAGTGGCAGATCCATTAGCCGCCAACCCAAGGCCTGATCGGGGTCTGGACCAGGCTGGAAGAACTGTCCCAGAGCTGGCCAGCCTGATTCGCCGGTCGGCCCAGCCAGTGCCTCAAGCCAGGTCAAGAGATCATCGGTTGAGCTGAGCAGTCCGGCGTGACCGGCGCTGCCGCCGAACGCCCAATAGGCGTTGCCGTCAGTCGCTTGGCCGCTGATAGGCCCGCTGCGCCAGGCGAAGTCAGGTTGTTCGAACATCACCGGATAAGGTTCACCGGTTTCGGCCATGATTTTTTCAGCCCGGTCACCGATGGCGCATTCAGCCAGTTCAGCGGGCCGCTGACGGGTCATGTCAAGGCTGGGCGGGCTTTGCGCTGGGTTGGCACTTTGAGCACCGTTAGTTGCGCCAACACCGTCGAAGAGCACACCAGGCCCACTGTTATTGTTTGGCCCCGTGCCGTAACCGGTCCGCCGCAGGCCGAGTGGTCCGGCTACCAGTTCACTAAAGGCGGCCGTCAACGGTTGGCTGGTGATGACCCCGATCACCTGGCCGAGCAGCATGAAGCCGAGGTCAGAGTAATGCCAGGCGTGGTCTAGCGGGTAGCGTGGCCCGAGCTGAGCCATCGCCTCAAACGGTGGACAACCGGCCAGATAAAGCGGCTGCCATTCCCACAGGCCCGCCCGGTGGGTCAGCAAGTGCCGCAAAGTGGTGCCGGGGTGGACGCCAGCCCCGGGCAGGAACCGCTCCACCGTCTGGTCCAGTTGGACAGCCCGCTGGCTGGTCAAAGCCGCCAACATGGTTGTGACTCCGAGCACTTTGGAGACCGACGCCAGATCAAAGATGGTTCCCGGGCCGGGCGGCTGGCCCGCCGAGTTGGCCACACCGGCGGCCGCTAAACTCCGGATGCCGCCAGCCGTCAGGCTTACCACCACTCCGCCTGGTCGCCGCAAGAGCCGGACCGTGCCAATAGCCGCGGCCTGGGCGGCGTCATCTAAGGTGTCCGATGCCGCCGGTTCGGTTAGCGCCCGCCCGCCGGGTTGGTCTTGGGTAACATCCACCGGAGGTCTTGAGGCGCTGGGAGCGAAGCTCTCATCAGCGGAAACACGGGAATCTGGTGCCGCCACTGGGCCTAGATGTCCGTTATCCGAGGGACTGTTAGGTTCGGCCATCCGGCGAGTCATCGAGATGACGGGGAGCCCGAACTCTGGCGGTACTGGCAGGCCGTCCGCCTCAAAGCCGAGGCGCTGATAGAAGGCGATCGCACCGGCGTTATCAGCTAAGACGTGGAGTGAGACGCGGTCCACTCCAAGCCCGGCGAGGCGCCCGCAGATCGCTCCGATCAGCCGCCGCCCGATGCCTTTACCTTGGCAAGCGGGCGAAACGTAAAGCGAGTAAATGATGCCTCGGCTGGGTGCTTCTGGATCGAGCCCAGCGGCGGCTATGCCAGCGGTGACCGCGCCGTCCAAGGCGATCAGCCTGATCCGGTCAGACTGGGCGAAACTGTCGCACCAGAGCTGCTCCGCCTGGGCTGGATCCATCTGTCCCAATGCGGTGGGCGGCATAAAAGCGCGGTAGTTTTCACGCCAGCAGTCAAGGAACAGGGCTGTGGCGGAAGCCAGATCAGCTTGGCTGGCTGGGCGGACAGTCAGATTCGCGCCTGGTCCGGCCCGTAACACAAGGTGCTTTGGAGCTGTGCTGGCTGGCCGCGACCGCAGCGGCCCGGCCCCCGGCGTGAGAGAACCAAGGACTGAGGCATGCCTCCCACCGGTCGCCGAAGGGATGGTGGCGGGCAGACCGTTCAGCGTGTACCAGCCGATCAAGGCCATCAAAATGGCTTCTTTAGAATCGGTTGGCAGGCCAGCGGCATCCGCCGTTTCGATGACCGCGTCTGGCAGCAAAGCTGCCAGACGGTTCATCAGGTGGGTGTTGTGCGCTCCTCCGCCAGAAACGATTAGTCGGTCAACTCCGGCCGGCCGGACGGCGTCAGCTACGGTCTGGGCTGTTAGTTCTGTCAGTGTGGCGACCAGATCAGCCGGGTCAAGTTGGCGTCCCAACTGGTTCAGGGCCTGGTTCAGATAGTCCAGGTTGAAATGCTCCTTACCGGTCGATTTGGGTCCGGTCAGAGCGTAATACGGATCGGCCAGCAACTGGTCAAGTAACTCGCCATCAACCGTGCCGGTCGCGGCGATGCGTCCGTCCCGGTCAAAACCGGCCGGATTCAAAGCCAAACTGGTGATGGCGGCATCAATCAGTGCGTTGGCCGGACCGGTATCGAATGCCACCACCTGGGCCGGGCGTTGCCCGTTCCCGGCTTGAACAATCGTCACGTTGGCGATCCCGCCCAAGTTGAGAGCGGCGCGGGCGGCGTCAACTAATTCCCCGGAGGAATTAGTTGACGGATGGTTTGATGTCGAAGGACTTGGATTGCCGGGTGAAGCGGGTGTGCCCGGAGCGCAAGCGGCGCGGGCGGCGTCAACTAATTCCCCGGAGGAATTAGTTGACGGATGGTTTGATGTCGAAGGATCGGGCGACAAAACCAAGGAATCAATCAGGGCGGCCAGCGGCGCGCCGTGACCCCCAGCGGTAATGTCCCGCAGGCGGACATTCGATACGACCGGTAAGCCGGTCGCTTCCGCGATCCAAGCCGCATCACCTAACTGCAAGGTGCCTTCAGCCCGCGAGCCTTCAACCCAGTGGTAAACCGTCTGACCATGTGAACAGATGGCGTCAACTGGCCCGCCCTGAGCGATCAAACTAGCCGCCGCCTCAGCGAAAGCCTGACCGATCAGTGTGTCGAGCTGGCAGACCTCGGCCAGATCGGTCACCGCTGGCGGCAAGGCATCGATCAATCGGGCGCGTAGCGCCCGGTCATATGGTGTGGCACCAGTCAGGATCAGTTCGCCATGCAACGTGCCAGCCGCATCCGGCCCACTGAAATCAACTATCGCCCCGTCAATGGCGTCATGTGATGTACCAGAAATCAACCCAAGCAGTCTGATTGTTCCCACCTCGTTTCAGCCTTGGCTGGTTTTTTCAGCCAGATCGCCCGGCCTGGCGGCCCGGCCAGATTAGTTAGTCGTGGCGAAGTCACGGGCCTGGCTCCAAGGCCAGACGCAAATGACCACCAGCCAACGCCAGCCGCTGCTCAGCCTGCGCCAATTCAACCCCTCTTACCAGCATAACTATGGCCGGTTTAGCCCGGTAGGAAGTCTTTTCAAGGGCCGCGACAGCCGCCTCGCGGTCAACCCCGCCAACCCGTGAAACTATCCGGATGGCCCGTTCACGCAGCTTGTGGTTGGTGGCCTTGACATCAACCATCAACGAGCCGTAAGTCTTGCCCAGCCGAACCATTGAGATGGTCGAAAACATGTTCAGAATCAGCTTCTGGGCTGTACCAGCCTTCAATCGGGTTGAACCAGTGATGATTTCCGGGCCGACAGCGACCTCAATCGCGTGATCAGCCAGATGGCTCAAAGTCGCACCCGGCACACACGACAAGCCGACAGTCAACGCGCCGCGCCGCCGGGCCTCACCCAAGGCCGCCACCACGAAAGGAGTCCGCCCACTCGAGGCGATCCCAACAACCGTGTCGAGTGGGCCTATCCCCAACTGGGTGATCCCCTCCACGCCAGCCCCAGAATCATCCTCAGCTCCTTCAGCGGCCCTCCGAAAAGCCTCAAAACCGCCTGCCATCAGGGCGGTCACCTGCCCGGGCGGAGCTGAAAAAGTTGGCGGACATTCCGAAGCGTCAACCATGGCGAGACGTCCAGGTGTGCCCGCACCAACATAAACCAGACGCCCACCTCGCTTCATGCGTTCAGCGGTCGCCTCAATCGCTAAACCAATAGTGGGCAAACAAGCCCGTACGGCCAGCGGAACTGACTGGTCGGCATCGTTCATAATCTCCGCCAACTGGGCCACCGTCATGGTATCCAACTCCGCCAAACGCGGATCGGCTGCCTCAGTCACCAAACCAGACAACTCGTCATCGCTGGCTAGTTGCGATGCGTCCGGTACGGTCCCGTCCACCCGCCTCAAATCGGGGCTGTCAACTGCCATGACGCTATCTCCTTGTACGTTCTTGAGGATCCAGGGCGTCACGGACGCCATCGCCCAACAAGTTGAGCCCAACAACCAGCAGGACCATCACCACGCCAGGGGCGATCATGGTCCACGGCGCGATGGCGGCCAACGTGCGGGCCTCATAGATCATCGAACCGAGCGACGGAGCCGGTGGCGGTGTGCCTAAACCAAGGAAGCTGAGCGACGCCTCGGTCAGAACCGCCCACGATAACGACAATGTGACCTGCACAATCACAATTGACGTCAAGTTAGGCAAGATGTGGTGGAACATGATGGCGAAGGCGTTGCGCCCGGCCGCCCGGGCCGCCCGGACAAACTCAATCTCACGCAAAGACAACACTGGGCCACGTGTCACGCGGATAAAAATCGGGGTGTAGACCACAGCGATCGCGACCGCCACAGTGAACCAGTTGCGGGTGAAAACCGAAGCCAAGGCGAGCGCTAAGAGCAGCGGCGGGAAAGCGAACAAGACATTGGTCACACCAGACACAGAAGCGTCAGTCGCGCCCCGGAAGAACCCGGCGGCGACACCAGCCAAGGTTCCAACCAAGGCTGAAAAAGCAACCGCTACCAGAGCGATCAGCGATGAGTTGACCACTCCGGCGGCCACCCGAGCAAAAACGTCACGGCCAAACCGATCAGTTCCGAACCAATGAGTTTGGCTGGGACCCTGGAGGCGGACCAGCGGGTCTTGGGTGTTCGGCTCGAACGGCAGCCAGCCGCAAGCGCTAGCCAGGCAGAGCAACCCAATCAGAGCGACAATCACCAAGCCAGCCGCGCCCGCCCGGGAACGTAAAATCTGGCGTAAACCATTAGTTCCCGCCCGGCGGCGTGGCTTGGCCGGTGCTTTAGGCGTATCGGATGTGGGTGGCGGAACCGGCCCGGGGGCTGAAACTGGCTGGGACGGCATCGGCCGGGAGGGAACCGCACCGGAGGCTGGAACTGGCCGGGACGGCATCGGCGGGCCAGGTGGTGTGACGGTCATAGGGCTCGCACCCTGGGGTCAATCACACGGTAAAGCATGTCCGTCAGCAGGTTCACCAGCACAAAACAGACCGCGATGATCAAAATGGTCGACTGGACCACGGCGTACTCTTTCTGCTCAATGCCGACCAGCACCTGACGGCCAATCCCAGGCAAAGAGAAGATCTGTTCAATAACTATCGCCCCACCTAACAGATAGCCGAACTGTAGGCCGGTCATAGTGGTGATTGGGACCAAGGCGTTAGTCAAAATGTGACGCATTTGGATGCGGGCCTTGGGCACACCCTTGGCCCGGGCGGTGCGGATGAAATCCTTCGCCCGGATGTCGAGTACCGCTGTGCGGGTGGTGCGCATGATGGGCGCGGCGATCCCAAAGGCCAGGACGCCGGCCGGCAGGATCATTTGCTGCAAGTTGAGCATCGGGTTGTCGGTCAAGCGGGCGAAAGCTTGGCCGTTGGGGTTTTGGCCCCAGAAGGTGGCAACCCAAGCCATAACCGATGAACCCAGCAGGAAAGCTGGGATGGACAAGCCCGCCAAAGCCACAACCTGGCCAAGACCATCTC
Organism: Bifidobacteriaceae bacterium; assembly: GCA_031267825.1. Lineage (GTDB taxonomy): Bacteria > Actinomycetota > Actinomycetes > Actinomycetales > WQXJ01 > JAIRTF01. The sequence continues at coordinate 184,527 of JAIRYJ010000013.1, read as the reverse complement.
TGGCGGAGTTCGGTTTAGAGGCGGACAGCATACCCAACGGGACACCCAGCACCAAGGACAAGACAATCGTGATGACGGCTAGTTCAACAGTGACTGGCAGAGACTGGGCGGTTAATTCGGCGACTGACAGGTGCGCCCGGGCAGAAAACCCCAAGTTGCCGGTAAACAGGTTGCCCAGCCAGCTAAAGAACTGAACTAAGAGCGGCTGATCCAGCCCATAATAAGACTCTAAAGCGGCCCGTTGGGCCGGCGTCAAAGCACCTGATTCGATTCCGAACTGAGCGGTTACCTGGTCTCCTGGGATCGCCCGCAGCATGATGAAGACCAGAACGGCCACACCAAACAAAGTGCCTAGGGCTGTTACCAGGCGTCGCGTGATCGAAGAATGAACGATCCGGGTCAGCATTTTTGATGGGTTTCCTAGTGGTGTTGGCGGGCCGTCGATGAGCCCTTTGGACGGCGGGCTCCCCCGGCCAGATCAATGGCCTGGTACGGCCAGCGGCAACGTGAAGGAGCATCACCTTCACGTTACCGCTGACGCGTGACTAGTTAGTTGATTGAAGTTGTCCGGAGATACTGCATCGAATCGTTCGCCATTGGGATGTACCCCTGGACGTTTGATGTAGTCGCAGTGTAGGTGAAGGAAGTGAACAGCCAAACCCAGACGGCGTTATCTTCCAGGATGTTCGAGATCTGGTTGTAGATCTGCTTGCGTTCGGCGTCATTGTCAGATGACTTGCCTTTGGCGAACAGGTCATCAAGTTCTGGTGACGAATAGCCGGCCACCGCATTGAGGTTGCCAGTTGAGGTGAAGTAGCGCGAATAGGCCTGGTCAGGATCTGGGCGACCGCCGTTGAGGGCCACCGCGGCGTCAAAGTCGGCCGCCAGCCAGCGGTCAACGTAGGCGCCTGATTCCAGGACTTCAAGTTCGACTGTGATCTTGGCTTCGGCCAGTTGGGCTTGGATTGACTGGGCCTCATTGACTGAGGTGGCGTACTCGCCGGAGGAAACCATCACCTTGAGTGTCAGGCCGTCAGCTTTACCGGCCTTGCCTAAGTATTCAGCGGCCTTGTCAAGGTCACGCTCAGGGCAGGGCCGGGCGGCCGGGTCTGACCGGAAAGCCGGTGAGGTGACTGGGCCAGTCACTTGGCCTTCACCGAGGGCCGCCGAGTCAAGGACTTGCTGGCGGTCAATGGCGCACTGGATGGCCAGCCGAACGTTGATATCTGTCAGGTCACCTTTGGTGGCGTTGAGTTGTAGCACGTGGTAAGCCAACTGGGTTTGTTCTTGGATGGTGGCGTTGGCGCTGGTGGCGGCGCTCTGGGCGACTAGCGGGTCATCAAAGACGGACATTTGGACGTTGCCGGACTGCATGGCCGTGACGATTGAAGTCTCATCTGGGATGATGCGGAACTCAACGGTGTCGAGTTTGGCTTTGTCGCCCCAATAGTTGTCGTTCCGGGCCAGGGTGAGCGACTGGCTGGGCTTACGTTCTTTGAGCTGGAACGGGCCGGTGCCGTTGGGGGTCTCGTTCAAGACTTCCTCTGTGTCATCGCTCGACAAGATGGCTGTGTTGATGCTGGCCAGGCTGGAAAGCAGGCCGGCGTCTGGGCTGGTCAAGGCGAGGACTATGGTGGCGGCATCAGGCGCTTCAACTGACTCGATGGAGCTGAGCTGTGAACGGGCCACGGCGGCGGTCGCCTCATCGCGGATCTTGTCGAGTGACGACTTGACGTCGGCTGAGTCGCAGTCCGACCCGTCAGCGAACTTGACGCCGCTGCGCAGGTGGAATGTCAGACTGAGCCGGTCATCTGAGACGTCCCACGTTTCGGCGATGCCAGGGACCACGTTGAGGTCCTGGTCATACTCTGTCAGTGTGCCGTAAAGCACCTGCATTACGTTGACGGTATTGAATTGGGTCGCTTTCCAAGGGAAGAGCGTGTCGACATCGCTGGTCACACCTATGACCAGGTTGCCGCCAGAGCTGGTGCCAGGCGGCGGGGTTGATGAGTTGGTGGACGAGGGAGTGCCGGAGCAGCCCGCCAGGACAGCCAGTGCACCGATGGCCGCCACGGCGGCGGGCAGGTGCTTCTTGTGTGTACGAATGAGCATTTTTCCTCCACATTGAGTAGGGAATGCGGCCGCTGAGGCGGCGCATCTGCCGGGTAGTGTAACAAAGATACGTAATGTCGGGCGATTGTGCAACATTATTCCATTGCGATCTGGTAACACTTCGTGGCGTGGCCCGCCTTGGGTCCATCCGGCCTGGTTGGAGCTGGGTCAGCTAGCAGGGCGAACTCCGGGCGGCGCCGTGAAGTATTGTTTGGCCGTGGCCCCTGAAGCTCCCACCGGTTCCAACGGCCGCGCGATCCTGGCCCGGATCCGCGGCGCGATTCCCGAACTCAGGCCGTCCGAACAGCGCGTCGCCCACTTGGTGTTGCGCGATCCAGAGGCCGCGGTTCACCTGCCGATAGCCGAACTGGGCCGACGGGCCGAAACGTCAACTACGTCAGTTATCCGCTTCAGCCAGGCGATGGGCTTTGAGCATTACTCCGACTTACGTATCGAAATAGCGCACGATGCCGCCCGGGAGCGTTACGCCGCGGGTGAGACTTTCGCCGCGGGAGACATCGATAGGGATGATTCGCTGGCGGAGATTGTCCGCAAGGTTTCCTATTCGGAGACCCAGTCGATCGCTGACACTGTCCTGGTGCTGGATATTGGCCGCCTTGAGGCGGCCGTGGCGGCGGTCAGCCAGGCGGGCCGGGTTGACGTCTTTGGCGTTGGAGCCAGCTCGATTGTTGGGCGGGACTTGCAGCAAAAGCTGGTCCGGGTAGGGCGGCCCGCCTTGGCCTGGGCGGAAGCCGATGGTGCCCTAACGGCTGCGGCGACGCTAGGGCCTGGTTGCGCCGCGATTGGCGTTTCGCACAGTGGCGCCACTTCTGGCACAGTCGCTTTCTTGGAGGTGGCTAAGGCGCGCGGGGCGGTGACCATCGCTTTGACCAATCATGGCGCCTCGGAGCTAGCCCGCCGGGCCGACATCACATTGGTGACGGCGGCCCGCGAGACGGCTTTCCGTTCTGGGGCGCTGGGTAGCCGGATCGCTCAATTGTTGGTGGTGGATTGCTTGTTTATTGGCGTGGCTCAATCCGATTATGAGCGTTCGATGGCCGCTTTGCGTGACACCTACGCCGCCATTCAGCGGATGCCGATCCGCTAAATCCCCGGCCGGGCCGCCTTCCGGCGGCAGGTGTGGGAGGAGTTACCTAACCCACTTTCGCACTTACCTTGACGTCAAGACAACCGCAAACTAATTCCCCGGAGGAATTAAGTGTCAGATATCTTGACGTCAAGGTAATTGGTGATGGCCGGGTCGCTGGTGAGACAAACCCGGCCCGCCGGGCGCTGGGCCGGACGGCTACCTAAGGTGGCCCGGTATGGCGGTGAGGACAAATGACCGGGCGGTTGGGGTACGCCCGGCGAGCGGGCGGCGCATCGTTGTGCGAGCGGATGGAGCGGTTGCCCGTCGGTACGGTACTCAGCCTGACGCCTGGCGCGACATTTGGCACGGGCCCACGTCAGCGAATGTAACGGTTTGGCAACAGATGGCGTCGCGGGCCCGCTCTGGCTTGACTCTAGTTTGTAAGGAAGCTTTACTAACAATATGAGCGGCGACGGAGCCCAGCGTGGCGGGCGGCTAACAGGACCCCTTCTCAGACCAACGGCTAAGGCCGTTCCAGGAGATGCCCGAACACACAACCGGTCACTAGTCCTCAGTTCCCTATTTCACCGTGGCCCACTGTCACGAGCTGACCTAGCCCGCACCACCGGATTGACCCGCGTAACAGTATCTGACCTGATCACCGAACTAGCGGGCCAGGCATTAGTCCAAGAAACCGGCAGCAAAACAGAAGCCCGGGTCGGTAAACCAGGCACCCTAGTAGACATCGACTCCGACGGCCACGTCATGGCCGTACTAGACCTGAGCGACACAGCGACCGCCCGCGGCGCGGTCATCACCCTGCGCGGAACGGTCGTTGCCCGCGCCGAACAACCCACCAACGGTGCCACCGGCCAAGCGATGCTGCGGATCGCGCAGCGAACCGCCGAACAGCTACTAGCCCAAACCGGGCCAGCCAAACCACTCGGCCTGGGCGTAGCTTCACCCGGCGTCCTAACACCCGACGGCCAAGTGGTTTACGCCAAGGACTACCAGTGGAACAACCTGCCACTAGCGGCCGGCCTGGCCGCCAGCCTGGGCCAGCCAGTGGCCGCCGCCAATGACGCCAACCTACGGGCCCTAGCCGAATTCACCTACGCCGGCGCCAGTGCTGAAGGCCTGATGGAAGTTTCACTAACAGACGGCCTTGGAGCTGGCATCCTGCTGGACGGCTTCATGCTGCTCGGGCCATCCAACGCGGCCGGGGAGATCGGCCACATACCAGCCATGGTTGGGGGTGACCCTTGTTCGTGCGGTCGGCGAGGCTGCCTCGAAACCGTGCTAAACCGTGAGGTGCTGCGAAAAGCCAACGGGACGGCATCGGGCATGACGGACAAGACCGTACTCAAACGCGTTGGAACCGCCACCGCCGCCGTGCTGGCCCCAATCGTTTCCGCATTCAACCTATCTGACCTGGTGTTCGCCGACCCTAGAGGACTAGCCACACCAGACGTACTGGCGGCCATCCGCCAAGGCCTTGAAGAGCGGCTCCTACCGCAAATCATGGCCGATCTGAACGTCCGTGTCAGCCAGCTTGGCGCTGACGCGGCCCTACTAGGGGCTGGTTCCCTAGTGCTGGCCAACCAACTAGGCGTCACCTAGTTAGACCCAAGCCAAGCCACCGAAGCAGTCCGTGGCAGGACCGCGCAACTCAAGAAAGGACCACTGAAGTGAAGAAACTGACTGGGCTAGCGGCCGTAACAACCGCACTAGCCTTGGCGCTCGGAGCGGCCGGCTGCGGTTCCGGTAATCCCACCTCTGGGGACAAGACATCAACTCCGCCAAGCCAGACGGACCAGAACCTGACCTTGTGGCTAGCTGGCGGCGACACCAACGACGAACTGCGGGCCTATCTGAAGGACACCTTCGAAGCCCAGAACTCAGGCTGGACACTGACCATCGAAACGATCGACTGGGGTGATCTAGTCGCCAAACTAACCACCGCCTTGCCTGACTCGAAGAACACTCCAGACGTGGTTGAAGTCGGCAACACACAATCGCCCACCTTCACCAACGTTGGCGCGTTCCTTGACATCAGCGACATGTATCAAGAACTTGGCGGCGCCAAACTGCTGCAATCCTTTGTTGAAGTCGGCCAAGTTAACGGCAAGAACTACACCCTGCCGTACTACTTCGGCTCACGGTACATGTTCTACCGGGTTGACGTGTGGAAAGAAGCCGGTGTTGAAACTCCCAAGACACTTGATGAGTTCAACGCCGCGGTCACCAAGATCACCCAAACCAACCCGCGGTCGATCAAAGATTTCTCTGGTTTCTTTATCGGTGGCGCTGACTGGCGCAACGGTATTTCCTGGGTCTTCGCTAACGGTGGCGAACTAGCCAAACAAGAAGGCGGCAAGTGGGTTTCCACTTTGTCTGACCCGAACACGATCAAGGGTCTGGGGCAACTCCAAACCATCCAGGCGACAGCCTCAAAGGCCCCGGCCGACGCCAAGGATCAGAGCCCATGGCTCTATATCAACGATTCGGATGAGGCAGCCGAAGAGGGCTCGTCAGTCACTAACACCACGCTCAGTGCCGCCACAATCATGGCGCCAGGTTGGGCGCACTGGTCAATCGGTGATCCGGTGCTTGATGATTCCGGCCAGCCGACCCGCAACGACAACGGTGTGATCATCCGCGAATGGAACTCGGACAAGTTTGGTGTCTTCCCGCTGCCCGGCAATGATGGCAAACCGGCACCAGTTTTCGCTGGTGGCTCCAACATTGGTATCTCCGCCGCTTCGCAAAAAGTTGACCAAGCCAAGTCGCTGATGAAGATCATCTTCTCAGCCGAATATCAGCAAAAACTGGGTGGTGCTGGCCTAGGCCCAGCCAACAGTGACTATGTTTCGGCGTTGGGTGATGACCAGTTCGCTAAGGCTCTGATCGATTCAGCTCTGAACTCGAAACTGACACCAGCCGCTCCTGGCTGGGCCGCGGTTGAAGGCTCCGGCCTGCTCGAAGAGTTCTTCGGCAAGGTGGCTCAAGGCGGCGACATCGCGGCTTTGGCTAAGGAATATGACGACAAGATTGGCCCGCTGCTGAACGGTTAAACCGTTCCGCCCCGATGGGTCCAGGCCCGGTAGGTGAGCCTGGGCTTGGACCCATCAGTCTTGGGCAGACAACGGATAAGAAAGATGGCAACTAAAACACCAGATCCCGCGCCCCCCACCTGGCCGTCCGAACAGGGCGGTGAGGCCAGCGTGGTAGTCATTTCCTCCCTGCCCGATGCCGCCCCAGGGCCTACGTTCAAAGGTCCGGGTTCAGTTGGGTCAGGTCAAGTCAAACCTCGGCCGGTCAAGCGCCGGCGCTGGCGCTGGACACCATACTTTTTGATCACTCCGGCGGTGGCGATACTGCTGTTGGCGTTGGCCTACCCAGTTGGTTGGCAGTTTGTGACATCGTTCAAAGAGTTTGGGTTGAGTCAACAGTTTGGCCAGCCGGCTGAGTTCGCTGGGCTGGACAATTACATAGCGATTGTGACGAACTCCTCAACTTGGATGGTGGTGGTTCGGTCTGTCGTGTTCTGCCTGGTCAACGCCTTCTTGACAGTTGCTGTTGGCACTGGATTGGCCAGTTTGATGATGGCTTTACCGAAAGCTGTGCGTCTGATCCTTCAGGTCGCTTTGCTGCTGGCTTGGGCCATGCCAGTGGTCGCTGTTATGACTGTTTGGAACTGGTTGTTCGATTGGAACCACGGCACCATCAACTGGTTGGCTGTGCGCCTTGGCGCTGACAGCTACTACCACCACAACTGGTTGGAGAACCCGCTGTCTTTTTACGCGGTGGCGACAATCATTGTGGTTTGGATGTCGGTGCCGTTTGTGGCTTTTTCGCTTTACGCTGGCCTGACTCAAGTATCAGGTGAAGTACTGGAAGCGGCCCAAATTGATGGCGCCAACTGGTGGCAACGGTTCTGGCGGATTGTCTTGCCGATTGTCCGGCCGGTCCTGATGATTGTGTTGTTGTTGCAGATCATCTGGGATTTGAGGGTGTTCACCCAGATCAGGATGCTCCAGGACCGGGGTTCTTTCGCTTCGCAAACTGATCTGCTTGGAACTTACATTTACCGTGAAGGGGTTGGCGCTAACCACTTTGGGATGGCGGCCGCGATGTCAGTCTTTGTGCTGCTCATTACGTTGGTCGCGGCTTGGCCTTATGTTCGTTCGCTGATGAAAGAGGAGGCCATCTGATGGCAGCGGCCAAAGAGCGGGCAGCCAACCGCCGTGGTGGCGATGATTCGCTGGCAGGCCATCGCCCGGCCAGGCGCCGCGCGTCCGGGCGGACGCTGGGCCGGTTGGCGGCCTCACTGCTGGCCTTGGCTGTAGCTGTGATCTGGGTTTTCCCGGTCTACTGGATGGTCAATTCGGCTTTTCTGCCGAACACTAAGCTGAGCGCCTCGACACCAACTTTCTTGCCGTTCGGCGGGAGCCTGACCAACTTCAAACTGGTCCTGTCGCAAGGTAACTTCATGGCGGCCTTGCGGCTCAGCCTGGTGATCACCCTGATTACGGTGGCAGCCACCTTACTGTTCGCTTTCTTGGCCGCTCTAGCGATCTCGCGTTACCACTTCAAAGGCCGCAAATCGTTTGTCCTGGCGGTGTTGTTCATTCAGATGCTGCCAGCTGAAGGGTTGTTCTTAGCGCAGTATTCAATGATCCGTGACATGGGACTACTCAACAAAGTGCTTGGAGTCTCCCTGATCTACATTGCCGCCGTGGTGCCGTTCACCGTCTGGATGTTGCGTGGCTTTGTGGCGGGTATCCCAGCCGATCTGGAGGAGGCCGCCATGGTTGACGGCCTGTCACGCACCAAAGCGTTCTTCCGGATCACGTTCCCGTTGCTGGCGCCTGGCCTGGTGGCGTCCGGCGTGTACGCCTTCCTACAAGCTTGGAACGAGTTCACCATCGCCTTGGTCCTGTTGCAGGGCCAGTCCAAGACCCTGCCTTTATGGTTGCGTGGCTTTATCCAACAGTCATCCCAACATGAGATTGACTGGGGTCAGGTGATGGCCGCCTCGACCTTGGTGGCGGTGCCGGTGATCGTGTTCTTTATGCTGGTTCAGGGCCGCATGACCTCTGGCCTGGTGGCCGGTGCGGTCAAGGGCTGACAATGGCCGGACCGTTCTATCTGATTAGCCGGTGGGCTGACGCGGACCACCTGGCGAGGCAGCCGAACCAACTGAGAGGAATGATCTGATGGAAGTTGTCATATTGCCGGGACGCGAGGCGATCGCTGCGGCCGCGGCGGACGGCATCGAACACCTGTTGAAGCGCAAGCCGGACGCGGTGCTGGGTTTGGCGACCGGATCATCGCCGCTGGCTCTCTATAACGCGCTGGTGGAACGCTACCAAGCGGGACGGATCTCTTTCGCGCAAGCGCGGGCTTTCATGCTGGACGAATATGTTGGTTTGCCGTTGGATCATCCGGAACGCTACCGCAACGTGATTGAACGTGAGATCGCGTCCCGGGTTGATTTCGCTGCTGGAGCGGTTCAAGGTCCGGATGGTGCGGCACCTGATTTGGCGGCCGCTAGCCAGGCCTATGATGAGGCGATCCGTCAGGCTGGCGGGATTGACTTGCAAATTTTGGGGATCGGTTCTGACGGACATATCGCCTTTAATGAGCCTGGTTCATCGCTGGCGTCACGCACCCGGGTTAAGACGTTGACGCCGCAAACGGTGACGGACAACGCTCGCTTCTTTGGTGGTGATGAGGCGAAAGTGCCGCATCATGTTTTGACGCAGGGGCTGGGTACCATCATGGAGGCCCGCCATCTGGTTTTGATGGCGTTGGGTCGGTCCAAAGCGGAGGCCGTTCACCACATGGTTGAGGGTGGGGTGTCAGCCATGTGGCCGGCTTCGATCTTACAGTTCCATCCGCATGCGACAGTTTTGTTGGACGATGCCGCCGCCTTGCGTCTTCAGCTAGCCCCCTATTACCGGCATGTTTATGCCAGTAAACCCGCCTGGCAAAACATGTAGGCCCGCCCCGCTGGCCGCCCGGGCAAGGTGGCGGTCAGTTGTGGCGATGTCCGCCCCGAGTTTCATCGCTGTGTATAGAACCACGCTGTCGGGCATTCTCAAACGGGTCTCGCGCCGGACCTGGGCCAGGCCGCCAGCGTCCCCGTCCAGCAGCGGTATGACAGCGATCTCGAAGTCAGTGATGAAGGCTTCCCAGTTTCTGGGCTCAGGCAGGGGATAAACCATGACCTCGGCCAAGGTGAGGGTACTGACCGCGAGGCGCTCGTCTGAAGCGTAGACCGGCCTGACCGCCTGATGGTGAATGTTTTCCGGATCGAGTAAGGCGATGATTACGCTGGCGTCTAGGACTATCATTCGGGCCACTCGCCGTGTAGCGCCGTAACCGCGTCTGGCGGAAAGACGCCGGGCGTAGAGCCGGCCCATTGTTCAACCGCCTTGGCGTGTGAAGCCTTTCGGCCGTGATGGCGTCGGCGGATGGCTCCGGAGCCTTCAAGGATCAGTCGACGCACTATCTCAGCCCGGCTTGAGACGCTGGGCCATTCGGCGTGGCCCGAATCGATCGCCGCGGCGATCTCTGGCGTTTCAGTGATGGCATGGCGGGGAAGTGATGTCGGCATTACTTCAGTGTAACACCGGTGCGTCACCGGTGTGTAGCTGGCCGCCCGGGCAAGTGATGGGTGCGCCTATCGGGGGCGGGTGCAGCGCCGTGGTCCCAGGAAGGTATCGGTTAACGCGGTCCTGGAACTACGGGTGCCTACAACACGTCCGCGCCTACAAGACGATGCTCCCGATAAGTGGTTGTTGCCAGGGGAAGGCTTGGGTTTGGCCGGGTTGGTTAAGCGAACAATCCTGGCCGCTGCCAGCCGGTCCCCAACCGTCGCCGATCCGCACTTTAGTGGCGAACCGGCCTTTGCCTAGCCCACGGTAGAAGAAGACTTGACCGGCCTGGTCCCGGCCGATCAGGTCATCGATTCGATCACCGTTGATGTCGGCTCCTGAAGCGATGTCAAACCCCGACCAGCCCCACCCGACTCTAACCTTGGTGGCGAACCCACCAGACCGCAAACCAAGGGACAAATACAAGTCACCGGCCGGGTCAATCCCGTAAATGTCAGCCCAACGATCCGAGTTGACGTCACCAGCCGAATACAAGGCGTAACCTTGCCAGCCGTTACCAACCTTTGGGTGACGATCCAAGAAGCTGCCATCCCGGTTCTGGTAGAGCGACAAGTCACCAGTGGACTCCTCAACCGCCAGCTAATCAAAGGCAACCGGTTCAGTGCCAGGTGCCGGGATGACCGCGGTTACCAGCCGCCCGGACCAGTCATCATCACCGATCCGCTCCGCCGCGGGCGGAGCCTGCTGGTAGCCAAGCTGATGATGGTACAGCGGTCCGGTGCAAGCTGATCCTATTAGTTGTGTTGTGCTGCCAAGGTCGATTGCCCCGAAATACCGCCCCGGTTGCGGTGTTTCACCGCCGAAACCGGTCCCCGCTATGACTGGTTCCCCTAGCGGGGAACCCGCCTCGAACGGATACGCCTACAGGTTTCCAGCCTGATCAACCCCAAACACAGCACCCGCGTCCCAGCGGAATACCGCCTCACCCAAGAACAGTCCGCGCAAATCACCGACCGGTGCTTCCGGCGGATCAGCCGTGTCTTCCCCATCGGCCACCACGAACACTCAGGCGGCGCCACCACTAACGTCCTGGCTGACAGAAGCCACGGTAGACACATCACCCGCAGCCACAGCAGGCCCACCACCCAACAACCCGAAACACGCCACCCCAGCCAACATCAACCAGGTGCGTTCGAACTTTGACATCATGTCAACACTTCCCTCACTCACTAAGACTCGGGATCGCCCACCGGGCAACCAGTGGGCCAGTGCTGGTCCCAATGGCCTCTAGAAAAAAGTGTAGGCAACCAAAGGCTGTTGCCAGGGCAGTATTACTAGTTCACCGGGGCCACTGGCTGAGCAATCAGGACCCGGGTCAAGCGGTCCCCAACCGTCAGCGATCTGAACCTTGGTGGCGAACCGGCCTTCGCCTAGCCCACGGTAGAAGAACAGTCGGCCCTCGGCGTCACGACTGACCAGATCCTCCAGTTTGTCACCATCAATGTCCGTGCCCGGCGCGATATCAAAACCAGACCAACCGTAACCAACCTTCGACTTGGTGGTAAAACCGCCATCGGGTGAGCCGTAATACAAATACAAGTCACCCGCCGGGCTGATCCCGAAAATATCGCTCAAACCGTCCTTGTTAAGGTCACCGGCCGACCACAGCTCGAAGCCTTGCCACCCATTACCGGTCTTAGGGTACGGATACTGGAAAACACCATCCCGGTTACGGTAAAGAAACAAATCACCTGACAATTGGCTAGCTCCGTACAAGTCGAAAACGGCATCGTCGTATTCGGCTGCTGGCGGACCCAATGCGGCTACCTGGTACCCGTCCCAACCGTTACCGATCTGTTTGGCCAGCCAAACCTTCTGGTCATAACCTACGTCATGGCGGTACAACAGCCCATCACAAACCACACCCACCAAACCGTGCGTTGAGGACTCACTGAACGGTCTTTGATACACAATCGGTCGTAACGTCTCGGCCGCGAAACCAGTGCCAGCCAACACCGGTTGACCCAACCGGGGACCAGCCTCAAGCGGATAGGCCCACAAGGTGCCTGCCTCATCAATCCCGAACACCGCCCCAACACCACCGTTTCCCGTAATGTCATCAGCATCCGGGAACATCGCATGACCTAGCAGAACACTCCGCAGTCCACCAACAGGTGTTCCAGGCAGAGCAGCTTCAGCGGCTTGCCCTGTCTCAGCCCCGCCGCCCGGAGCCGGAGTTGTCTGGCCTGTCGCGCCAGGCGTTGCCGGGCCGTCCACAACAGGAGACGTACAACCACCCATCAAGCCGAAACACGCCAACCCAGCTATCAACAGCCAGGTGCGTCTCATCTTTGACCGCATATCAACTCTCCTCTCGCCTAGAACCCGGAACCAATCTGAACTTTGGTAGCGAACGCCCCAGACCCAGTCGACCTGTAGTAATAAAGCTTCGAAGTCGAGTTTTGACGGCCCACAATATCAGCCATCCCATCACCATTCAGATCCCCACCACTAGCTAACTTGAACCCAGTCCAACCATTACCAACCCGCACCCTGGTCTGGAACGTCCCATTCCCAACACCCCGGTAATAGAACATGTCCCCAGCCGTGTTGATAGACAAAATGTCAGCCTTACCATCACCATTCAAATCACCAGCCGCGTACAACGTGTACCCGTTCCAGCCGTTACCAACCTGACTAGACGCCAAGAACCCACCAGCCCCGTTCCCCGGATACAACCGCAAATCACCAGTTGTCTTATGAACCGCTAACAGATCGTTATAACCATCCGAGGTGACATCACCAACCGGTACCACCTTGTAACTAGACCAGCCATGACCGATCTGAACCTTAGAGTTGATCGCACCACCACCCAAACCACTGAACAACCACAAGTACCCGTCACTAGTAGAAGAAATAATGTCCGGTACACCATCACCACTCCAATCCCCGGGCGCTGTAACAGTATGAGAACCAAAACCAATCCCCATAAGACCAGCCGAACCTATAGCTGTAACCAGATCATTAGGTGAATACACCAACAGACGACCACTCGGATCAACCCCGACCAGCTCAGCTTGACCATCAAGGGACATGTCAGGACTCAACACCAGCTGCGGGAACCCCGAAGCGATACTCGACGAAGACACCACCGGCACACCCAACCCAGGAGCCATCACAACACTGGCATTACCCGCCGCAGGCAAGGCGGTGCGCATGGAAGAAACCCGGATCAGAGGGGATTCGGTCGGTTGCGATCCCGAGGACAGGATCCCAAGAATCACGACACCGCTCGCGCCCTTGTAGTAGACGGGCGCACCCGAATCGCCGTGAGCCCCTTGTAGTGGGATAGTGAACAGGCCAGTCACCGTCCTTGAGCCGGCTCCCTCAAGCGACCCAGTAAAGCTGGTATTCACGGCAGAGATCGTGCCGCATCGCTCCGAGCCAGTGGCGGCGCCCCGGAAACAAGCCTGTTGACCGACAATCGGGTTAGCCCAACCAGTCACGTTAGAGGTCAAATTATCCTGTTTGAACACCGATGGTTCGACTCGCGCCGGAGCGGGGAACCTTCCCACATCGGCCGTGATAGTGGAATTGTTGCCACTCGAATAGAAGGTTGAAGCGCCAATAGTCTCAAGGCTGACAGGGCCCACACTAACTTGGTCGCCAACCGCCCCGCAATGACCGGCGGTCAACACATGCCGAGCTGAACCAATCCGGACAAGGATGTTGGCCGTGCAGTAACCGCGGCCGCCAATATAGATGCGCTTACCAGCTCTCAGAGGCAGTTCATTCTGGGTTTCCAGCGGACTCAACGAGCCCAGCAAGACATCCGGCCTGCCTTCTTTCAGTTCGACTGGTACCACATCACCTTTAGACCAGGCCTTCCGGTTGTCAGCGGCTTTAGCGGTTGACACACCAGTTACGGTGCCAATCGCTTTGGTGGCTTTAGCTAGATCAGCCTTCAACACTTCCGCCCGGATCACACCGTTCTTATAGTCTGGTCCCACCATCACCAAAGACTCACCCAACGCTTCAACAACCGATTCAGCGGCAGCATCCAACACGCCACGCGGCACCGGAGCAGAAACCAAAGCAACCGGACCAGCCACCTTCAACTCGTCCAACACCACCTGGTCAGCCTTCGTCAAATTGACTGCGCCAACCTCAAAACCTGACTGGTCTTCCGCCACCCACACATCAACGAACCGATCACCCAACAGTTCACTAGCCACCTGAACCAACATATCCGCGATCCTAGGATCAAGGTTCACTTCACCACCCTTAGCTTCCAAGCTGGTAACCCCGAACTCTTCGACCGGGGCGGCACCAGCCTGAGCATCTGTCATCAACACAGGCGCAACACCCACCAACCCCACCACCAAGCCCACCGAAACAATCAGCCTTGCTGTTTTCATATCCAAGACCCTCCTTAGAGCCGTAGACGGGGCGCACCACGCAGTGCCTTCACACAACGCTCCCACCAAACCACCAACAACACAACAGATAACAGGTAGGAAACCATGAGGTCACGGTCCAACCGCGTGGGCAGGCCGGTCGTAACCAGCCCGCAACGCCTATCTGGCCAGAGTTGAATCAATCGCCGCGGACGTGGCCAAAGCGGTGCTTAGTGATGGAAAGCGACTGTTCGTGGAGCACATTGAGCAGTTCACGCCGACCCGAACCGGTCACCGGCTGATCCAAGACGGTGACCTCGCCGAGCCGGGCAGCGGCCGCCTGGCGCAAACCAGGCGCCCGGCCTATCACCCTGATCCGCCCTGAGATCAGCCCACTGCGGACAGAGCGGGCGAACACTTCATGGGTTTCCTCACCCCAACGTGAAACCACCACCGCTACACCGGCCGTGGCGCCGGCCGAGAGGACCCGTTGAACCTGATGTTCAGTGGCGCCCTCGCCAACCCGGACGGTGTATTCGGTGACCGGGCTGTAACGGAAAACGTTAGCCTCAACCCGCAGACCAGAAGGATCCCAATCACGTGAAAACTCCTCAGCCCAGGCCGCCACATCACTCAAGCGGGCGGTTTCCAGCCAAGCGTCAAGATCCTTCGGCGGTTGGGCATCAGACCACGTGCCAAACTCAGCCACATAGTTAGGGCCACCCGCCTTGGCGCCTGGTCCAACAGCTGAAGCCTTCCAGCCGCCAAACGGCTGACGCCGGACAATCGCACCAGTGATGTGACGGTTAACATAGGCGTTGCCGACCTCTACCCGGTCAAGCCAGCGTTCAATCTCAAGCTCATCTAGCGAATGCAACCCACCAGTCAAACCGAAGGCGGTGGCGTTTTGTAAAGCGATCGCCTGATCCAGATCCTTAGCGAACATCAAGCCCAACACCGGGCCAAAACATTCGGTCAGATGGAACCAAGAACCAGGCGCCACACCGGCTTTCAAACCAGGTGACCACAAACGGCCAGACGAATCGAGTTCCTTAGGTTGAACCAGCCAGCGTTCACCAGGATCAAGCCGCGTCAATCCGCGACGTAACTTCTCGCCAGGCAGTTCAATGACCGGTCCCATAGTTGTGGCAAGGTCAGTGCCATAGCCAACCGCTAACGAGCGGACAGAATCAGCCAACTGTCCTAAGAAACGCCGCGACCGGTAAACCGAACCAACCAGAATCCCTAACGAAGCCGCTGAACATTTCTGCCCGGCATGACCAAAAGCGGACTTGACCAGGTCAGCCGCGGCCAAGTCCAAATCAGCCGCAGGGGTGACAATGATCGAGTTCTTACCTGAGGTTTCAGCTAACAGGTTCAGTTCCGGCCGCCAGGCGGCGAACATTTTGGCTGTATCGATCGAACCAGTCAAGACCACCGTTTCGACGTCAGGATGAGTCACCAAACGTTGGCCAAGTTCATGGTTCGCGACATGAACTACTTGCAGGATGGACGGATCTGTTCCAGCTTGACGTAAACCTTCCTGAATGGCGGCCACAGCCACCTCAACGCAACGCCGGGTGGCTTTAGCTGGCTTAATCACGACCGGTGAACCAGCCGCCAAAGCCGCCATCACCCCGCCCACAGGGATCGCCACCGGGAAATTCCAAGGTGGGATAACGGCCGTCACCTTGGACGGTTTGAAACTCAAACCGTCCAAACGCAGTGTTTCGGTGGCGCTTTGGGCGTAGTAGCGGGCGAAGTCGATCGCCTCCGAAACTTCAGGATCAGCCTCAGCCACAGTCTTGCCACCCTCATGGGCCATGATCCCAACCAGCGCGCCACGTTGAGCTTGCAACTGGTCAGCGGCGGCATGTAAAGCCGCCGCCCGCTTTGACGGATCAGTCGCGGACCACCGAGCGTGAGCTTTAGCGGCCCGCTCAATGACAGCATCAAGCTGGGCCGGATCAGTCAGTTCGGCCACAGCCTGCTCTGGTACCGCCGCCGCCAAAGCCGCCACAGCCCAGTCACGCTGGGCTTGGACCGCTCCATCGGAATCAGGCTGGTTATAGAAACCATCAGATGGTGGCGTTGGTACTTGGCCGCGGCGCGGCTCAACCGAATACTTTTCACGTTCAGTCACCGACTGGCGGAAAGCCGCCTCAGCTATCGCCAAAGGATCAGGAACTGGCGCGAACGATTGATGGAGGAAGTTCTGCGGTGCGGCGTTCTCCTCTAAGCGGCGCACCAGATAGGCGATCGCCACATCAAAATCCTCGGCCGCGACCACCGGTGTGTAGAACAAAACAGAACCAGTAGTGGCTTTGACCGCCTCAGCTTGGGCCGGCGCCATACCTTGGAGCATCTCAAACTCAACGCCATCGGCCACGCCACGCCCAACCGCCAGCAGATGAGCCAAAGCGAGATGAAACAAGTTATGCCCGGCCACACCGACACGCAGGTTAACCAAGTTCTCTGGCCGGGTGACCCAATCAATGACCCGGACATAGTTAGCGTCAACCGCTTCCTTTGACGGGTAGATTGCCTGCTCCCAGCCATGTAAAGAACACTCAACCTGCTCCATTGACAGGTTCGCACCCTTAACTAAGCGGACCTTGATGGCCGCACCACCAGCCGCCAGGCGTTCCTGGGCGAAGGCCGCCAGCTGTTTCAAAGCCCCGAGCGCGTCCGGCAGATAACACTGGATCACAATGCCCGCCTCCAGGTTCAAGAACTCCGGTTCCATCAAAGCTTGACGGAAAGCGTCAAGCGTCAAATCCAGGTCACGGTATTCCTCCATGTCCAAGTTGATGAAGGTGGAGAACTCTTTGGCGGCGCGCAGCAGCGGCCGCAAATGATCCAAAATACGTTCAACTGATCCGGCCCGGTCCCAAGTGACCAACTGGCTGGCCAGGGAAGAGATTTTGATTGACATGTAATCCACGTCTGGCCGCCGGACCAGCGCTATGGTACGCGCCAGACGTTTAGCCGCTTCCTTTTCTCCCAGAACGGCCTCACCCAGCAGGTTCAGGTTCAGACGGTAACCGGCCGCCTTAGAGCGCGCGATATGCCTCGACAATGGCCCATCAGCCGAATCAACCACCAGGTGACCCACAAGTTGACGTAACCGTGCCCGGGCCAACGGCATGGCCAGGTCCGGGGCTAGCGGCGCGAAGCGCCCGCCCACAATGGTTAGCAGGCGGTCCGGTAAGGAAATGAAACCGGGTACCTGGCCGCTGGCGGCCAGCTTCTTCAGTTCACGGGCCGCCACTTTGTTGTCCTCCGGCCGGGCCACCCGGTCAACAAAATCCATTGTGAACTGCAAGCCGGCCTTGTCTTGGACAAGCTGAGCCAGCATCGCGGTGGAGGCGATTTCTTTGGCTGAAGCCGCCACGCTGGTGGCCCGGAACCACTGACGGGCTAGACGGACGGCATCGTCCACTAATTCGTCAGGTGTTACGGCGCTGGTACTTGTCGTTTCCACGGGGCCCTCCGATAGCTATGGACATTCTTTACTACTGCTATACCTTGGCCCGTCGGCGGCCGGACAGTCTTGTATCATCCAGCACTAGATGACGCGCAATGAAGACAATGTTCTGCTCGGGGGGCTCGACCTGACGCGGGAACTAGTTGACCTGTGGAGCGAGCTGCCTGGCGTCATGTTCGCCATCAAAGATGCCGCCGGGCGGTACGTTGAAGTGAATCAGGCGTTTGTGCGCCGGTCTTCGGCTACCAGCCGGGCGCAGGTGATTGGCCGGACAGCGGCCGAATTGTTTCTGCCCGCCTTGGCTGAGCGTTACGAAGCGCAGGACGCGGAGGTCATGGCTACAGGTCGGCCGTTACGTGGTGAGCTTGAGGTGATCCGGGCCGAGGGTGGCGAGCCCGCCTGGTATTTGACCACCAAGCTGCCGTTGTTCCGCCAGGACGATGCCGCCCCTCCGGCTTCCAGCTCCGTCTTGGCTGGGCGGTCAGGTAGTTCAGGAGCCCGGGGTGATGTGTTAGCTGTCCAAGGGATGGGTCCGGGTGACCGCGCGCGGTTGGCCAGTGGGAGTGGTGCCCGGTCTAGTGGCGGGGCCGGTCCTGCTGCTGGTCCTGGGCGAATCGCCGCTGGTCTGGTGACCATTTCAACTGAGTTGCCGGGACTTGGCTCATCCGGCCAGATCGGCGCGGCCCTGACGCGGGTGGTTGCGGCTGTGCGGGCCGGCCTGGCGGCCCAGCCGCCCCAGCTACCGTCTGTGGCCAGCTTGGCGGCTGCGGCCGGCACCTCGGTTTCCGCACTGGAACGCAATATGCGTAAAGTCTTTGGGCTGTCGCCCCGGGCTTATGTTCTTCAGCAACGCATCAACCGGGCAATGTACCTCCTGGCCGAAACTGACCAGCCGATCTCCGAAGTGGCGACCGCCACTGGGTTCTATGACCAGCCGTCACTGACCCGTCAACTGGTCCGCCTAGTTGGTGAAACACCCGGCGGTTTCCGCCACCGCCCCCGCGCCCGCGGGATTGGTCAAGGCCATGCGCCGACTTGATTCGGTTATGTGACCATCCACAGGATGCCGGAGTTGCGGGTTCAGCGTTTTAGGACCATGCCGGGCCGGTGGCAACGGAACAGATTGGTGGCTGATCCAGTTCATTGCTGGGCGACAATGGTTCTAACTTTGACTGGCTCTGGCCCTTGGTTACCAGGACGGGACCGGACTCCAACCGTACCGGGTCTGTTCCAACACCCCGGCGAGGCCAGTTTCGCGCATGTTGTTCAACTGGGTGTTGATGCCGGTTGAAAAGTGAGCCGTTAGCGCCGGTTGAAAAGTGAGCCACCCGACCAGGATTGGGAAGGTGATGACAGTGGATGATTGGTCAACTATCAGGTACTTGGCTCGCGCCGGGAGCGGTCTGTCGCTGGTGGATTGAGTCCGGCTGGCAAACCAAGACGGGCAACTGGCCGACTACGGGACGGATCAACCAGCTTGCGGAGCTGGAGCGGCTGGGGTGGGCGTTAGCCGAGGGTGATGCGGACGGCTAGGTGGGAGACGCCGGCCAAATCCGGTGCGGCCGGCAAACCAAGACGGGCAACTGGTCGGCCGCGGGACGGATCGACCAGCGGGCGTAGCTGGACCACCGGGCCGTGCATCCTCGCAGGATCAGGACAGGTTGGTCCCGCGAAACCCGGACCCGATGGAAGCGGTGCGGCCGGGACCGCAAGACTCGATCCGGCCGGGACCGGACCGGCCGGCCCCGATCCGGCCGCACCCAATGCGGCTGGTAGGGGACTGACCTCAATACCAACCACGCCACAAGAAACATGATCCGGGTTGATCACCTCAATCTGGTAGGTCACACCACGCCACTGGCGTTGGACAGTGAAACCATCCCAGGCTGGCGGAATGCAAGGATCAATCACCAGCCCATCCCAGTCAGGCCGGACGCCAAGGATGTGCTGGGTGGCGGCGGTGTACATCCACCCGGCCGTGCCGGTTAGCCAAGGATTCTCGGCCCGGCCGTAAAGAGCATGGTCACGGCCGTAAATGAACTGGCAGTAGGCGTAAGGTTCGGCCCAGCGAACCTCAATCGAGTCATTGAACCGGGCGGGCGCCATCGTCTCGTAGTATTCCCAGGCGCGCTCGCCCCGGCCTAGGATCGCCTCAGCGATCACCGGCCAGGCATTGGGATGAGAAAAGATCGCGCCGTTCTCTTTGACGCCGGGATAAACCCGCGTGACATAGCCGATCGAATCATCGACCGCCGTGTAGCACGGCCAAAGCAGATGCGTCCCGTAAGGCGAACGCAGATGGTCCCAAACCGCGTCCATCGCCCGGCGGGCGCGGGCGTCTGGGGCCGCCCCAGAGATGACCGCCCACGGCATGTGTTCCAAAAACAACTTGCCTTCAGCCGAGTCGGCCGAACCGATCGGCTGGCCGTCGGCCGTGAAGCCGCGCAGATACCAGTCGCCGTCCCAAGCCGCCTGGTTAGCCGCCTCGGCTGAGGCCGCGGCTACCGCTTCAAGCCGTTCGGCGTCAAGTGGCCGTCCCAGGTGGCGGGCGGCGGCGGCCAGTTCCCGGGCCGCCCAGACGTGAAGGAATGACACCAAAGTGGATTCGCCGCCGCCAAGGTTGAGGCAATCGTTCCAATCCGCCCGCAGCCCTTGAGCTAGGCCGTTGGCGCCCAAATGGGCGCTGGTGAAGTCAACCGCCCGCAGCAGATGTTCGTAAACGGTGGCTTGGCCGCTGTCAGCGAAACCCACCACCCGGTCCAAGAATCCAAGATCACCGGTTTCTTTGACATAAGCCAAAGTCGATGGCACAAGCCATAAGTGGTCATCGGAGCAGGCGTCCGCGATGCCGTGTAACTGTTCATAGTTGGTGCTTGGCACGACGGTCGGGAGTTTGACGCCGACCGGAATGTCTGGGTGTTCCGCTTCAGCGAACAGGTCAGGATCGAACAGGTGCAGCCCATAGCCGACCGCCATCTGGCCGCGTAATAGTTCCATGATGCGTCGTTCAACGGCCGCCGGGTTGGTGTGTGGCACGGACATCAAGTCTTGGGCGGTGTCCCTGTAGCCCAGTCCGGTGCGGCCTCCGACTTCAACGAAGGAGGCGAAACGTGACCAGACAACACAGGTTTCGGCTTGGTAGAGGGTCCAGTCGTTCAACAGCAGGTTCATAGTGTCCGATGCCGTCCCAACAGCCAGTTTGTCCCGCCGTTTTCGCCAGTGGTGGTGTAAGGCGTCGAAAGCCTGGTCAACAGCGCCAGGGCTGGTGAAACGCTGGCGCATGGTGGCGCCTTTGGCGCGGTCGCCATAGCCCAAGATGTAGGCCAGTCGGATTGTCTGGCCGGGGGCTAATGTCACCGTGTGTTGCAAAGCGCCGCAGTGGTTTTGGGTTGTGCCGGATGATCCACCGCATTGACCTGAGACGACCGCCGCCGGGTTGGATTCGGTGTTCCAGGCGCCAATAAAGCTGTCCCTGAGGCAGTCGAATGCGGTTGGTTCAAGGGTTGAGGTGAAGTAGTGGTATGTCCACGGTTCGTAGTAGAAGTCATCTTGGATTATGCCGTCTTCGCAGGTGGCGCCAGCCGAATAGAGCGACATTTGGAAGTTTTGGTTGTCTATTAGAACGGTGTGGAATGAGAACTCAACATAACCGAATAGGTCCAGCCGCCGGGTTTCAGTTGAATGGTTGGTCACCGTGACGTCCCAGACTTCGCAGGCCGACTCGATTGGCACAAAGACCCGTTGGGTGGCTTCGATACCGCGGTAGGTCGATTCGAACTGGCTGTAACCCAGTCCGTGCCGGGCGCGGTATTGGGCCGGGCGTGACCCGGCGCTCGCCGTGTCCTTGGCCGGGGCTCCAGCCCTGGCCTCATCTCCAGCTTTGATGGCGTCTCCAGCGGTGTTCCCGGCGGTGTTCCCGGCCTTGGCCGTCTCCCCGGCTTCGCCCGCGTCGACGGACCTGGCGGTGTCGCCGACAGCGGAACCGTCCAAAGGTTTGCCGACCGGCTGCCAGGAAATCGACCAGAAATCACCGTCAGACCGGTCACGCAGGTAGACGTAATGCCCGGGCCTGTCCCGGGGGACACCGTTAGGCCTGAACCGCGTGACCCGGCCACGTTCTGATGAGCGGTAAAAGGAATAACCTCCGGCGACCTGGTTAATGACGGTGCAGAAATCTTCAGTGCCAAGAAAATTGATCCATGACACGGGAACGTCAACACGGTCGATGACGTATTCGTGAGCCGCTGGGTCAAAGTGGCCGTAACGCATGGGCGGCGGGTTCCTCTTTCAGGTCGCTGGATGTTTGGTGCCAGTGTCAGCCGGATTCAGCCGCCGCGCGCCAGGTGGGTCAGGTCCGTGATGATGGCTTGGGCTTGGTCGGGTGTGGCGGCCTCGGCGAACAACCGTAACACCGGTTCTGTGCCGGAGAACCGCAGCAAGCCCCAGGCCCCGCCGGACAGGGAGAACTTGAATCCATCTGACTGGTCGATGTCTTCAACTGGCAGGCCACCTAAAGCCAAAATGGCCGATCCGGGCCAATCGGGCTCAACGCTGGCACGCAAGCGGCGTGGCACCGCCAGACGCATTTCTGGTGTGGCTGGCAGTGAGGCTTCTTCGGCGTAGAGCCGTCCTGTGATGGCGTAAACCTGGTCTAGTAGTTGGCTGATTGATTGCCCGGTGCGGGCCAGCATCTCAACTACTAGCGCGCAAGCGAAAATGCCGTCCTTGCCTAGGATGTGTCCCCGGATTGTCAGCCCACCGGAGGATTCCCCACCAAGCAGGGCGCCAGATTCAGCCATCGCTTGGGTGATGTGCTTGAAACCGACCGGCACTTCGCGGGCGGTTTCCCCGAAGTGGTGGGCCAAATTGTCCAACAGGTGGGTGGTGGCGACGTTACGGACGGTCCCGCCCGCCTCACGCCTTACTTGGTGCAGGTAGTAGTACAAGACCAGCAGGAGTTCATTGGTTGAAATGTAACGTCCGTCTTGGTCAACTATGGCGATGCGGTCGGCGTCACCGTCGGTGGCTAAGCCAAGGTCATAGGGACCGGTGCGGACCAGGTCAATCAAGGCGGTCAGGGCGGCCGCGTCCGGCGCTGGGGAGCGCCCCCCGAACAATGGATTGTGGCGCTCGTGAATGAAGTCAACTCGGCAGCGGGCATCAGTCAGGATGGTGCCGAGGGTGAGTTGTGATGTGCCGTACATCGGGTCTACTAGGACGCGGCGCGGCTGGCACCGGATTAGGCCAACATCAACTATTCGTTCGATCGCGTCAACATAGGGGCCGGTCAGGTCCTGGTCTTGGACTAGGCCTGCCCGGCGGGCCGCGGCCAGATCAACTGAAACAATGTCTCGCCTGGTGAGCGCGTTGGCGACGGCTTGGTAGCGGTCTGTCTCAGCGGCTAAGGGTAGTGATCCGTCGTGGCGGAAAACTTTCAGACCGTTCCATTGCGGTGGGTTGTGGCTGGCGGTGAAAACCAGGCCGTAGGCGGCTTTGAGGTGGGGTACGGCGAATGTCACCAGTGGTGTTGGGACGTCACCGGGCAGCAGGGTAACTGGGATGTTGTTACCGGCGAAGACTTCGGCTGAGGCTTCGGCTGATTCGGCTGATAGGAAACGCCGGTCACCGCCGATCACGACACCTTGGCTTTCGATGCCTCTGGTTATCACCTCATCGGCTAGGGCTTGGCTGAGGCGCCGCACATTATGGATGGTGAAACCTTCGCCGATTTTGGCCCGCCAGCCGCCGGTGCCAAAGCTGATGTGGCCTGTTTCGATGGCGTGTTGCGGGGTGAGCAGGCGTTTGGTTTGGATATCGGCCGCCTGGGCGAGGTCTTCAGCGGTGTTTATGTCATGTAGTTCGTCTGGGTCGACTAGTTGGTATTGGCAGATCGTCAGGTCGGCTGGGCTCGCCTGGCTGACCAGTTCAGTCAGCGAGTTGGTTGGATTGGCTTGGAGGAGTCGGCGCCAGGTGTCGCCGCTGGCCAGGTAGACGCCAACGTCATGGCCGCCCAGGGTTAGGTAGGTCAGGTTGGCGCCTTTTAGACGATGCCGTCTGACCAGTCCGCGCAGCGTAGCGGCGGACAGCAATGGCAGGTCACCTGACACGACTAAGACTTGGCTGGCGGTGGTTGCGCCTGGCAGGCTCGCTAGACCAGCCCGGACGGCCGCGGCTGGTCCGTCCGGGTGGTCTTGGTAGGCGTAATGCTGGCCTGACCCGAGGTGCTCCTTGATGGCGGGGTCCACTTGGCTGACCACAACGGTGATGTCGTCTGACGGAACCACCACCGAAACTGTGGTTAGAACGTGATCTATGACGGCGGCATCGCCCAACTGTTTTAGTAGCAGGTCCCGACCTGTGGTGGCGGGTCCGGCCGCCAAGATGAGGGCTGATGGCACCTGCGGGCTGGTGGCGGGCTGGGTCTTGGGGGTGACGTTGAGCGGGGCTAGGTCTGAAGTTGTAGCTGGTGTGGCCAGATCAGTCTCCACTGCGACTCGTTTCTGTGTCAGAAGCACCCAAGAGGCTATTAGTTAGGAGTCTATACAAAGGCCTGGGGTGGCGCGACTTGGCGTTGTTGTTTGACGTCATGGCGTCAACCTAACCCGCCACTGACTTGACTGGTCCGGCCAGGGGCCAGATGTCCACCGCCGCGACCGTCTTTACAAACACCGGCCTGATCTGAGGCTGGCGCCTAATGACCTGTTAATCTGTGGCGGGCCACCTTGCCAGGCCCGTCCAAGCAGTCAAGACAGGCCAAGATGATGAAACGAACACCCGCCAACCAGCGGTTGGCCCTTTCAACCCGATGTATCCACGGGACCGGTCCCTCACCGGATGCGACTGGTGCGATAGTTCGACCGATCTACCAGACCGCGACCTTCGCCCATCCAGGCGTCAACCAATCAACCGGCTACGACTATTCGCGCGTCACCAATCCAACCCGCCAAGCTTTCGAATCCACCATGGCGTCACTCGAATCAGGTTGGCGGGCGTTAGCTTTCACCTCTGGCATGGCCGCCATCGCGACCATTCTTGAATTGTTCAAACCAGGCGATCACATTGTGGTGGGCGCCGATCTGTATGGCGGAACACACCGCCTGATCGCCCAAGTCTCAGCCAAGAACGGGCTGCGTTTCAGCGCCGGGCAGGACACAGCGGCGATCATCGCCGCCATCAGACCGCGAACCGCCGCCATCCTGGTGGAAACACCATCCAATCCGATGATGCGCGTGATCGACATAGCGGCCACCGGCGAAGCGGCCCACAAGGCCGGTGCGCGGCTGATCGTGGACAACACATTCCTCACACCATATTTCCAACGCCCACTTGAATTAGGGGCTGATCTGGTGATTCATTCCGCCTCGAAGTATCTTGCTGGACACAATGACACCATTGCCGGTCTGGCTGTGGCGGCTGATCCGGCCCTCGGTGAACGGCTCGAGGCCTTACGTTCAACGATTGGCGGAGCCCTGGCGCCGTTTGACAGTTGGCTTTGCCTGCGCGGCCTGAAAACGTTGGCCGTACGGCTAGAACGGCAGGCGGCCACAGCCAACGGATTAGCTGACTGGTTGAGGCATCACCCTGGTGTCAGCGCCGTCTACTATCCCGGTTTGAGCGACCACCCAGACTATGACGTCTCCCAGCGTCAAGCCTCAGGCCACGGCGCGGTGGTGTCATTCCGGGTGGACACGGCGGCCCGGGCGGCTCATCTGCTGAGCGCCGTCCGCCTGATCCAGTTCGCTGAATCACTCGGCGGGACAGAGTCACTGTTGACCTATCCGCTGACTCAAACCCACGCTGACATGACTGAGGAACAACGCCAGGCGGTCGGCATTGATGGCAGGCTGTTACGCCTGTCGGTTGGCCTGGAGGAGGAAGCTGATTTGCGAGCTGACCTGCGGGCCGCCCTGGGTTAACCAAACCAACAGTAGGATCGCTCAGGTGGAGGCAGAGTCTACAAACCAGTCAGATGGCGTTCTGGTGTTCGATGAAGTGATTAGCCGTGCCGGAACGGGAGCCTTAGGCCTAGATTGGCGACGGTTCGGGATGGCGCCAGATGTCACACCGCTGTGGCTGGCTGATATGGCGTTCCGAACCCCGTTGCCGATCCGTCAAGCCTTGGAAGAACGGATAGAACACGGCATTATTGGCTACTCGGTGCCAACTGAGGACTATTACGACTCGCTGGGCGGCTGGTTCGAACGCCGCCACGGCTGGGTAGTAGACCCACGCGGCGCGGTCCAAACCCGTGGCGTTGTTCACGCCCTCCACTTGGCCCTGGAAAGCCTGACCAGCCCAGGAGCCGGGGTGATCATCCAACCGCCGGTTTACCAGCCGTTCTTTGAGGCAGTTCAACTGACTGGGCGCCGCCTCCTGGCCTGTCCGTTGCTAGAAGCTGACGGTGCCTGGGAAATTGACTTTGACCAGTTTGAGGCCGCCGCCCGGCGGGCTGAAGCGTTCATCCTGTGCTCGCCACACAACCCGATTGGCCGGGTTTGGCGACGTGATGAGCTGGAGAGGTTAGCCGAAATCTGTTTACGGCACGGGGTGATGATCATCTCGGATGAGATCCACATGGACTTTGTCTACCCAGGCGCGGCTCACACGGTGACCGCTAGTTTGGCGCCGGAAGTCGCCGATATTACGTTGACCTGCACCGCGCCATCGAAAACCTTCAATCTGGCGGGATTGCAATTAGCTAACATCTTTGCCGCTAACTCGACCTGGCGTCAGCGCTTGATTAAGCAATACGCCCTTCAGGGTCTGAGCCAGCATCCGGCTTTGAGCCTGGTGGCCTGCCAAGCGGCTTACAGTGGCGCCAACGATGCTTGGGTTGACCAGCTAGTTGCCTACCTTGATGGCAATCTGAACTTGATCAGTCAAATGGTGTCCAACCAAATGCCCGGCGTTAGTTTGGTCCGCCACGGCGGAACCTATTTCGCTTGGCTTGACTTCCGTCAACTGCTGGCCAATAAAACCGGGCAAACCACCCTAGAAGCCCAGCCGCGGCCAGACGGGCCAGTGCCGGCCTGGCGAACCAAACTAGACCAGCAAGTTCTAGGCGAAGCCAAATTGTGGCTATCTGATGGAGCCAGCTATGGCGCTGAAGGCGCCGGTTTCAAACGCCTCAACGCCGCCGCGCCGCGCCCGGTCATCGCGGACGCGATGCGGCGCCTGGCCGCCGCCGTCCAAGCCAAATCGGCTTGAACCAAAGAAAAACCGGGCAGACCCTGTAACACAAGGTCTGCCCGGTCCAGAAGAATCAACCGGACGGCCTGCCGCCCGGAGGGTGTTGACGCGGTGTGAGCGAGGCTCTCAACAGCGAAGACGCGGTCGACAGGCCTGGTGCGTGCCCGGGTTGGTGGTTCTTGGCCACGAACCTAGATCTGCGAGGCAAGTACAAAGAACGCGACGTAAATAATGATCGTGATGACGAAATAGACGAAGCCCAGGATTATGCCAGCCAGAGCCATGCCGTTGCCCGCCTGTCCCGTCTTGGAAATCTGTGAGCGGGCAACGAAGCCCAAGACGATAGCCACCAGCGAGACGCCCACGATACCGGTAATCAGAGCGACGATCGCCAGGGTGTTAGTGCCCGCTGGGGCAGGCGGGGCATAAGGTTGCGCCGGGGCGTACGGAATGGGTTGGGCGTAGGCGGCCGGGCCGGGCGGGTAACCGGGTGCTTGACCGCCAGGTGCGGGGTACTGCGGCGGTTGGCCGCTGGGGGGATTGGGGTCCCACGGGGGAGTTTGATCAGACATATCAGCCTTCCAGCATTTGTTGGACAGATTCACATCAAGTGTCCACTGTCAGGCCGAGCCGACACAAATCCCGTAAACCTCGCCTCCGCCTTGGCTCACGTCCGCCTTAGCCCGCCCGTCAGGCCGTCAGCCAGCCAGCCAGCCGCCCGTCAGGTCAGGCCCGCGCCTGGCCAGAGTTTGTCCGATGCCGCCCCTTCGGCTTCCTCAAGGACGCGCAGCACGTTGCCGCCCGTTAGTTTGCCGAGATCCGCGGCTGACCAGTGGCGTTCCGCCAAAGCGGTCAAGAGACGCGGATATCCCGAGACATCCTCCAAGCCGGTTGGCTGATAGAAGGTTCCGTCATAATCGCCACCCAGGCCAATGTGGTCAACTCCGGCCACCTCCCGGAGGTGCTCAACATGCCGGACAACATCATCTACCGTCACCTCAGGCCGGGGATGGCCCTCCTGCCAGGCGGCCAGCCGCGCGGCGAAATCCGGGCCCGCCGCGCTGGCCTCAGCGTTAAGCCGGGCCCTTTCTTCGAACGTTTCACCTGGCAGCGGGGCCGGTTTCCAAAACGTGCTGAAATCAGGTTTAGTGTCTCCGGCCGGGCTGAGATGCTGTCTGGCTTCAGTTTCCCACTCAGCCAAAGCCTGCGAGATGAAGGCCGGCACAAAGGTGGCTTGCACCACCCCGCCGTTGCGGCGCAACAGTTCAAGCACGTCATCTGGCACGTTGCGGGGATGCGGGTTGACGGCGAAAGCCGAGGAATGGGAAAAGATCAGCGGTGCGCCGGTCACCGCCAAAGCATCACGTTGGGTGTCCGCTGAGGTGTGAGACAAATCAACCAGAACACCCAGACGGTTCAATTCGCGCACCACAGCGCGGCCTTCATCGGTTAGTCCGCCATGAGCCGGAGAATCTGTGGCTGAATCAGCCCAAGGCGTGTTAGTCGCATGAGTCAACGTCAAATAGCGCACACCAAGGCGGGCGAAAGCTCGCAAAGCACCGAGTGAACGGCCAATCGAATGGCCACCCTCAATCCCGATCAGTGACGCGATCCGGCCGGTCCGCCAAGCCGCCCTCACCTCGGCCGCCGTGTTGGCCCGTGCCAAATGGTCAGGGTAGGCCGCCACTAGACGTTCGATGCCGTCGACTTGTTCTAGCGTTGCCACAACGGCTTCATCTCCGGGCAGGCTTGACGGTACCCAAGCTGACCAAAACTGGGCCCCAACTCCGCCGCGCCGCAACCGCACCAAGTCAGTCTGGAACCGTGGTGTTAGCTGATCCAGACCAGCCACCGAATATCCGGCCTTGGCCCGCAGGGCGGCCGGAAGGTCATTGTGGCCGTCGAAAACCGGGAACTCGCTGAGGGCCTGACGGACGGCATCGGGCAAAAACTCTGGCAGGTCACGTAACAGGCGGTCGGGCTGAAACCCAGCCCGCTGTGACGTCCCATCAAGCGGCGAACTTGGCGGCATGGTTATCTCCTGACTGTTCGAATCTCATTCTAGAATGCGGCCTGACCTGGGACGGCAGCCAGCAACTGGCGGGTGTAAGGGTGTCGCGGGTCAGCGAAAACCTGCGGCACTGGCCCGGTCTCAACGATCCGCCCGTTAGTTATTACGGCCACCGTGTCGGCGATCTCCGCCACGACAGCTAAGTCATGTGTGATAAACAGCATCGACAAGCCCAGTTTGTGCCGTAAATCCCCCAAAGTGTCCAAGATCTGAGCCTGGACCAGCACATCTAGCGCCGAGACGGCTTCATCGCAGATCAGCACATCAGGTTCGGGGGCCAACGCCCGAGCGATAGCGACCCGCTGGCGTTGGCCACCACTTAGTTCGGAAGGGTAACGCTGAGCCATGTCACTGGGCAGGCCGACCAAGTTGAGTAACTGGGCGATCCGCTCTGGCCTGGAGGAACGGGCTGTCCGCCCCACAATCAAAGGTTCAGCCAAGACGCGTGCCACCGTGAACTGCGGATCAAGTGAGGCGTAAGGATCCTGGAACACCACCTGGATCAACTGGCCGCGTTCTTGACGTTGCCGGTTAGTCGGCCGCCGCCCAGCCTGGCTGGTCAGACCGCTAACGGTGATGTGGCCGGCGGTTGGTCGCTCCAAACCCAGAATCAGTTTGGCGATAGTTGACTTGCCGGAACCTGATTCACCCACCAGCGCTAAGCATTCACCCCGTTGGACTGTGAAACTGGCATGGTCAACGGCCCGCAAGGTGTTACCGCCGGGCGACTTGGCGCTCCGCCGCAGGCGATAGTCCTTGACCAGGTCTGTGATGTTCAGGGCGGGTTGATCCGCTGTTTGGGGGATTGAGCGGAGCGTGTCCGGCTGGGAGCCGGGCCTGTCCGGCTGGGAGGCCGAACGGCCTGCCTCAGGCTGGGAGCCGGGCGCGGCCTGAGGGATTGGCCGCGCCGTTCTGGGGCGGAGCGCGGCCGACAGCCGCGGCACCGCGCCGAGCAGTTGCCTGGTGTAAGAGTGCCCCGGGTGGCGGATGATGTCTCCAGTTGAACCAGATTCAACAATCTGGCCCTGTTTCATCACCGCGACACGGTCAGCCCGGTCAGCCACCAAACCAAGATCATGAGTGATGAGCATCAAACTGGCGTTGAGTCGCCGGGTCAGAGAACCAAGCAAATCCAAGACGCGTTTCTGAACTAACACATCCAGCGCCGATGTCGGCTCGTCGGCGATTATCAGATCAGGCCTCGCCAGCAGAGCCAAGGCGATCAGCACGCGTTGACGCATCCCGCCAGACAGTTGGTGCGGGAACTGACGCAGCAGGCGATGCGGGTCATCCAGCTCAACCTCCGCCAAGCGTTCAACCGCCAACTGGCGCCAGCCGGTTGGCGCCAAGTGGTGGGCGGCGATGGTTTGACGGAAGTGGCGGCCGATCGACCAAACCTCATTCAGGGACAGCATCGGATCTTGCGGAATGTAACCGATGCGCCTGCCACGGAAGCTACGCCAGGCCCGTCGCGTCAGGTCAGTCAGATCATTCTGGCCCAGCCAAATCTGGCCAGTTATCCGCGTTTGTGCTGGTAGAAGGCCTATTATCGCGTTGGCTAAAGTGGTCTTGCCGGAGCCTGATTCGCCTACCACGGCCAGTGTTTCGTTAGGCAAAATGTCAAGACTGGCGGCAGCGACAGCGGCCGGCTGGTGGGCGGTGTACCAGACGGAGAGATCGCGGATCCGGGCCAGGGCCGGGCCGGGCGGGGCCAAGAGGGCCGCCGGGTTGGGCCCGCCTGCCGGAGTTAGCTGGGCGGCCGGTAATTTGGCCGATGCCGCCGGGCCGGTTTGGCTTGCAGGGGTTAGCTGGGCGGCCGGTTTGGTTGGTGACACCGGAATGATCGCTAGAGTGTCCGCCGGACCTGGGCCGGTTTGATGATGGCTCACCGGAAAGTCTCCTGCGCGCCCAAGGCGTTACGGATCACATCACCCAGAACAAGGAAGTTGAGCACCGTGAAGGTCAAGGCGCCCGCGGGCCAGAGCAGGATACCCGGATTGACCTTAAGTACTGTCTTGCCATCAGAGATGGCTTTACCCCAGCTGGGTACATCCGGCGGCAGACCAACGTTGAGGAAGCTCAAGGCCGCCTCGGCGGCGATCAGACCGCCGATCGCCATGGTTATGACAACGATCACCGGAGCCGCGATGTTCGGCACAATGTGGGTCAACAAGATGCGGGAATGGCGTGCCCCAAGTGTGCGGGCAGCCGCGATATAGTCCTTGACCCCGGTCTCGATTGTCGCGCTGCGGGCGATCCGGGCCGTGCCAGTCCAACCGAAAACCGTCAGGATAGCGACCAGAGTCAGAACGCTGCGCCGTTCCACAACCTGCATCGCCACAATCGCTCCCAATATCAACGGGATGGCGAAAAAGGTGTCAGTTATGCGGGAGATCAGCGCATCAATCCAGCCACCAAAATAGCCTGCTGCTACTCCCAGAGCCGCCCCCAGCAGCGTGGTGGTCAGAGCCGCCAGCAACCCAACCGAAACTGAAGCCCGCGCGCCGTAGATCACTGTGGTGAGAATGTCGCAGCCTAAGAAATCAGCTCCCAACGGGAACTCAGGACTCATCGCCGCTCGCGAGTTGGCCAGTAAGCAACGGCGTGGGTCGTTACTGGTGAACAGGCTTGGCCAGGCGGCGACCAGTCCAATGAAACTGGTCGCGGCAAGCGTGAACCAGAAGGACGGTTGGCGGCGAAGTCTGCTCCAAGCCTGGCCAAACAGTGGTTTACCGGTCGTTCCGGGTGCGTCTTGAGATCGGCTGTCCAGTTCTTCGCCCGGTTCAGCGCTGTCCGGTGCGACATAGTGCTCAACTCCGCCTAGTTGGTCAGGCTCATACCAGGGGACCGGAACCGCCCGCTCCTGCTTGTCTGACGGATTAGCTGGCGGACCGGCTGGCGGATTGGCTGGTCCGGGCAGTTGAAGCAGAACCGCCGGGCTGGTGGCGTGTCCTGGAAGATCTAGCTGGCTGGTGTCAGGCGTGTGAGACATAACGAACCTTCGGGTTGATGGCCGCGTAAAGCAGGTCGACTATCAGGTTGACTAGGACAAACGCCACAACCATGACGATCACCAGGGAAACTGTGGGAGCCGATTCGCCACGGATGATGTTCTGGTAAACCTGTTGGCCGTAGCCAGGGACGTTGAACACAGCTTCAGTGATGATGGCCCCTCCAAGAAGCGCGCCAAACTCAGTTCCAAGCACAGTGACAATCGGAATAAGAGCATTGCGCAGCACATGCGATATGAGGATTTGCCATTCTGGCAGGCCACGGGCCCGGGCAGTCTTGACATGATCGGCCCGCAGCGCCTCAGATACGCCAGACCGGGTAAAACGGATGAGGAAGGCCATTGAACCGAGTGCCAGCACAGCGGCTGGCACAATCAACTCCGACCATTCAGCTTGAGCCGAAACAGTTGGTTTGATCCAACCCCAGCGCACGCCCAAGAAGTACTGGATGACATAGCCGGAAACGAACGTTGGCACGCCAATCAGCACCATGGTGACCACCATGACTGAGCCGTCGAGCAGCCCGCCGCGGCGCCGCCCGGCGATCAGCCCCACACCGATACCAATGATCGCCTGGATCAGTACTGTCAACACGGCCACCCGGAAGGTGACTGGCAAAGCCTGGGCGATTATCTCGGTAACAGGCCGTTCAGAGAAGGTTGTGCCGAGGTCACCGCTCAGAACACCTTTCAGATATAGCCCGTATTGCACCAGGAAGGGCCGGTCCAGGTTGTACCGCGCCCGGATCTGGGCAACGGTCGCCTCATCAAGCTGGCTCGAGCGCTGCTCACCAACTAGGGCTCGCACCGGGTCGCCAGGCATGGCGTAAACCATGGCGTAGAGCAGCAAAGTAGCGGCCAAGATGACAATCACAGCCTGGCCGACCCGGTTTATGACGTAGCGGCTCATTGGTTCATCAAACCGCCGGGCCGTCTTGACCAGTTTGGCCAGTCGGATCAGCTTGACCAGTTAGTCTGGCCACAAACCGGGCGATGTCGCCCGCTTCACGCAGTCGGCTGGTCTCATCAAGGTAAATCATGTGGCCTGACTCATAGTTGATGGTTTCAATGCGACGCAGTTCGCTGCGCGGAATCTGCAAACCGGCCAGATCAGTCACGGCCCCCCAGTACGGTGTACAGATGTCGTAGTACCCCAGGTGGTATTGGACTTCGAGATGAGCGTTCTGGCGTAAGGCGCTAGACAGCGCGCCGATCGCGTCAAAACCAGAGAACGGGTCACGCGGTGGTTTCCACGGCCGGACCCGTTCAGAGATCAACTCGTATGGTAGGTCGTTCCGGTAGCCCAGATGGTGCCGCAAATAGTGGTTGATTCCAGCGCCGAAGGCGCCCCGGATAGCCTGGTCGGTTGGGTCATGTAAGGCCACCTCGCCAGCCCCGTCTGGGTTCCAGCCGGTGAACCGGCCATCAATTTCACCAACTGTCAGGCCACGGTGGCGGAGCAATTCAGCGTAGTAGCGGCGTTTGTCGATCCGTAGGTCAACTGAGTCAACATAGTCAGGACTAAGGCCGGTTAATTGAGCCGTCTTAGCCACCGCCCGGGCCCGTTCCTCTGGTGGTAGACGGTGCCCGCGCGCCAAGAAGCTGAGGAACTCGCCGGAAGCGTACTCCTCAGCCTCGGCTACCACCTCGGCTAAGCCGCGCCCGGGATGCAGTCCGTGATAGTGGGCCACAGCGGCGTAGGTTGGCAGGAAAGCCGGTGTTGACAGGATCGCTCCTGGGCTGAAAGACATCGAGCCGCCGCCAAGAGTTGAAGAGATCAGTATCAGGCCGCGCAGGTACAGGCCGTGACGTTCGGCCAGGCGGGCCGCGATCTTGCTGCCGCGCAGTACACCGTAAGATTCGCCAGCCAAGAACAGCGGTGAAGTCCAGCGCTCGTGGCGCGTCACCCACAAGCGGATGATCTCGCTAACGCCCGCCACATCCTCATCAACACCGTGGTAAAGGTCAGCCTGTTCGCCTGGCTCAGTTCTTGAGTACCCGGTGTCAACCGGGTCAATCAGGACCAGATCGGCGTATGCCAGTGGCGTTTCGCGGTTTTCGATCAGACGGTAAGGCGGGACAAACGGCCGTGGCCCGGCCGAATTGTCCACCCGCCAAGGACCGAACAGCCCCAGATGAAGCCAGACAGAGCTTGACCCAGGCCCGCCGTTGAAGATGATGATCACCGGCCGGTCCGCCTTGGCCGCATCAGGTAGGTCGGCTTCATAGCTGGTGATGAAAACATTGGCGGTGACCCTAGGTAGGGCCGCTTCCGGCCTGGAAGTGTCATCCTCGAGCAGACTGAAATAGCCCGTGGTGACGCTGTAAGCCAGCCCGGTTGGCAGTTCGTGCCGACTGGTCACAGGCTGGTACCGCTCCAGGAGGTTCTCGTCACTGGTAGTAGCTGGATCGATCGGAGACATTAGGCCGTCTTCTGGATCAAGAAAACCGGTGTTCCACCAATTGGCCAACGTTCAACATTGGTGATCTTGGTCGAATAGATGGAAGCACCGAACGAATACCACAACGGAATGGCCGGCAGCTCGCGGAACAAGACTTCCTGGGCCTGATTGAAGTACACAACGGCCTCATCTATGCTCAGGGCGCTGCGTCCTTCAGCCAGCAGAGCCTCGTATTCATCTGACGTCCAGCCAGAACCACTCGAAGCACCCCCAGCCCGGGAATAGATGTTGCGTAACATGTCATCTAGGCCAGGGCTGAATGGGATTTCAGACGCCCGGAACGGGCCAGTGAACTCCCTGTTGTCACGTTGTTCCAGGAAGTCCGGGAAGGTGGTGACCGGTGCCGGGACGGCATTGATGCCAAGGTTTTCCCGGATCTGGTAAGCCACCGCTTCGACCCATTCCTTGTGCGCCCCATCAGCGTTGTAGTAGATCGGTAACTCGTCACGCGGATAGCCGCCGGCTTGTTCTAGCAGGCTCTTGGCAAGGCTAACGTCGAAATCTAGAACCTCATTACCGGGAATGTCATCACGCCAGCCGTCTAAACCGATCTGCGTGAACTCTTTAGCGGCCTGGCCCAAACCGTTGAAAATTGTGTCCACAATCTCTTCGCGGTTAATCGCGTGGCTAATGGCTTGGCGTACGGTCAACCCCTGAGGACTGCCCCAGAACTCATCGTAAATCGGGAATGTTAGGGTCTGGGTCGGACCGCCCGGACCGGTCAGGAAACGCTCCCCAAAATCGGCTTCAGCGGTCAGCAGTCCACCACCAGAAGCACTGCCAAGGTCAAGGTTATCGGCTAAGACATCCTGATAGATGGCGTCCGGGTCGGTGTAGTAACGGTAGTAAATGCCAGTGTTTTGCGGCACACGGGTCCCTGTGTAATTAGGGTTGATTTCCAGATAAGTGCCGGTGGCCTCATCAATCTCGCCACGGATCTGGTAAGGGCCGTTGCCGAACGGATTAGCTTTCCAAGCTTCGACGTCATCAAAGAAAGCCTGCGGCAGAGGCGAGAAAACCACCGAAGTGAGATGAGCTGGGAAAGAAGACCACGGCTCGGTTAACTCGACAGTGAACGTCAAATCGTCCACCAAGGTCAAACCGCTCAACTCGGTCGCGGTAGCCGCCGTATCGGCCTGACGCGGATGAACGGAATCGTACCCCTTGATGACAGCCAGATCACCGGCCGCCTTCTGAGCGTTCTCGATGCGCGCACCCCAGTTCCAGGCGTCAACAAAACTAGCCGCTGTCAACGCCGAACCGTCAGCGAACTTCTGGCCGGCCTTGACGGTGATGGTGTAAGTGATGGCGTCATCTGTTGTGATCGATTCGGCCACTTCGTTAATGACCGCGCCCTTGGAATCAGTCCGGACCAAACCGTCAAAAATCACCCAAACCAGAGTTTTGCGACCAGCTTCCTCAGTGTCGGTTGGAATCAACGGGCCATCGGGTGGCGTAGCGGCGATCGAGATCGGATTATAAGGCGCACCTGTTTCGGAGCCATTAGTGGTGTTGTTAGACGGCGTTGAATTATCGCCGCAAGCGGCCAAACTGAGCGTTAAGGCCGTAGCGGTAGTCAGCGCGATAGCTGAACGGGAAAAGAAATGTTTCATTGTTTAGACTCTCTTGTGTTAGTTGAGATTTAGGCGGGTGGTTTTGCCGCCGCTATCAGGCGAACGTCCAGCGTTCAAAAGAACCGCCGCCACCAGGGCCGGAATAGAACGGTGATCCGGTCAGGCTTTCGCGGCCGTGTGGTTCGCGCCAGCGCGCTAACGCCTCCGCGCCAGACGGCAAATTATCGCCCTCGCCACCAAGCCCACCGCGTTTGGCGTATTCGCCGGACGGGCCAGGTAGCAGCCCAAGGAAATACTGTTCGCGCTCGTCGGCGAAGCCCTGCGCGAACAGATCACGGGCGTAGGCCCACAGGTTGGGGTAAGCCGTCAAGTGAACGGTTTTGTCTTCGCCAAAAAGCCGGACGATGCCGGGCCGATAGCCGCGTTCGTAGCTCGACAAAGTTTGGAACAAGCGCACATCCGAATCAGTAATCCGCGGGCCGAAGAGGTAACGCCGTGACGCCAGACGGAAGTCATAGTCCGCCAAGCGGGCCTCAAAGACAGCTTTAGCGGCGGCGGCGGCTGCCGGATTAGTGGCGAAAATCTGTTTGTAGGTGCCGTTGTTGACATCATCAAAGATCTGCTGGTTGAGCAGGTCAATCTCACGCCGCAGCGGTACCGGGTAGAGGTCCGGCGCGTCCGGGGCGTGATGCGCTGACCAGGCTGTTTCCCATTCGTAGGACAACAGATGATAGTTGTTTGAAACAACGAAACCTGTCTTAGTGTCGATCACTGTGGGTGAAGTGCCACGGCCTTGGAAGTTCGGATCGGTCCGGCGGTAGAAGTCGTTGAGACGTTCGGTGCCGAATCGCTCCCTGAGGGTATTGCCGTGCTGGGCGATCACCCAGCCGTCATCATCACGGCCGGTCAGCAGAGCGAAAGGGACTACTTCAGTCAAGCCGAGCAGACGCAGAACGATCTGCTGGCGCCGGTTCCAGCCACAACCAGTGTTTCCGGCCAGCACATAGCGTCCCGGTTCAACCGGGAACTCGCCAGGGCCAGTCCCGAAATGTGATGTGAACCAATTTCGCTGGCGTCTGAACGCGCCATCGGTAGTTTGTTCGGCGCTTAGTTCAGGGAAACTTCCCTGCGGCACTGGGGCGGGTCGAGCCTTAATATCATTTTCTAGCTCGGCGGTTAATGTAGCCATGTTTATCTCCTTGAGAGAGTGATTAGTAGAGCGGAAGTCTTGCTTTTTGGGATGATGCGGCGCGTGTAATAGCGCGGCGTTATAGGACGGAATGAACCGAACTGTGAAACGAGGTGTGTCTTACCGTAACGGCCAAGATGGGAAGACGCTCAGGTAGCGTCTTCCTGACACATTCGGCGGTGTATTTGAACGCTCCGCCAATCGTTGATTGTCACATTGTTATATTCGCGTCCGGCGGCCAACGAAGTCAACTTTTGTAAAGGATTGTAAAGGTCGTTTGGATAATAATGGATTTCTTAGTCAGACCGCTGCCGCTGAGGAACTCGCCAGCCGTTCACGAAATGACTCCAGAACCGGGTAATCCTTCAGCACCGGGTCAATCGGCAACAACCCAGGCAGCCGGCCAGACCGCCACAGTTCAAGGAAGCGGGCCAAACGCCAGTCAGGACCGGATATTTCCGGGCCCAGCAGGTAGGGCGACTGGCTTAGCCGGGCCTCAAACCAAGCTAAACGGGCGAATAGGACACGCCGTAAAGCGACTTGGATTTGGGCGCCAGCCCCGGCCGCCAAACGCTGAACGGAACCAGCCAGATCAGTTCCGATCAAGTCATTGAAATGAGCCACCTGGGCGGTCGGCCGCGCCACTTGACGGGTCACGCTGGCGGCCGTCAACTCCGCCGCCAGGTCCAGCGCCGACTCCGGCGAAGGCGGCAAATCGCCACTCCACGGAGTCGCCGGCACCGAACGGTCAGGCGGAGGCAGCACCAAGCGTGACCCGCTGGCACGATCCAACCAGGCGGCGCGAATATCTGGCAGGCCGAACACTTCAGGTAAAGGACCATACGGCTGGTTGAACCCGCCATCCGGCCGGGCCGCCAGTCCGGTTAGAACAAGTAGCTCCTGGGTCAGTCCGGCCGTTTGGATTACCCGCCGAGCCAGATTCCACAGGCCCGGCCAATAAGGTGCGGCTGGCGCCCCAAAACCAAGGCCGCCGCGCAACGCCAAATCAAGGCGGACCAGGACCGCTGCCAGTGCGGCATCACTAGGTCCAGGTGCCGCACCGCACAAAAACGGGCCGCTAGAGGCGAGACTGGCTTCCAGCCAGTCGAGCCGGGCACAAGCGATTGACCGACCCAAGGCGACGGCATCGTCCAACGGAGAATGAAGCGTTGTAACCAAACCGGCCCAAACGTCACCCAAAATCTGCCGCGCGGACTGGCTGGCGCTGAACTGCTGGGGCAGAATCAGACGGCCCCTGAGGCTCAGTTCCGTCAAGACCCGCTGGGTGACGGCCGGCCCGGCGCTCGCCAAAGCCGCACCCGAGTCGCGCCAGGAGGCTTCGCCCTGATCCGGCCAGAACCATCCGGTCTGATCGAATCGCCCAGCCGGAAGCGGCCAAGCCGCCCGGTCTGAGGCCTCCGCCCGGCGGTTGAACACCAAGGCGGCCGGGTCCGGTGAGGCCGGCTCAAGGCGGATCACCTGATGTGATGGCAAAGGACGCGGAACGCGGTAAGTGAAAGTCAGCAGACGTTCATCAAACTCGGAGGCGAACATGGTTTCTTGATCGATCCGCCGGACAAAACCCTTGGCGTAATAGAGCTGATGAGCGCGCGACATTTGCGGACTTGAATGAATCAACAGACGCTCAAACCCGTAGGCCCGGGCCAGGTTGACGGCGTGATCGACCAGTTCGCCGCCGAGGCCCAAACCGCGCCCGGCCGGAGCTGTCGCCAAAACAGAGAAACTAAAATCAGGTGCCCGCCAGTAACGCACCCGTGGCGTCAGGACCACGCCGAGGATTTCTTGACTGGAATCGGTCACCACCCAGATGTGCCAAGTTTCGGCCCGGCGGCGCACCGTCTGGAGGCCCGCCTGATAGGCGGGCGCCACCCAGCAGCCGGTGGTGAACGCGGTGACGAGTGTTTCCTCAACCGCGGCGAACTCCTCCGGCCTGGCTTGGCGGATCCGCCGGCCGCCATCCAGGCTGACCGAGTGCGCCCAAGGCGGCAGGTCATCCAGGAGGGCTGTGGTTGAGGCCTCTTGAGGCATCGTGGTCCTTGTCAGATTGAAACGGTTGAGCGGTCCGGCCGATAGTTGAACAATCCAACTAATAGTGCTGCTCAAGGCCGCCACGCCAACCGACTCAGCTCCCGGCGGGCAAGACTCAGGCTGTCTGGGCGCACCGGACACCGTGCGGGTTTAGCCGCCGCAAGCCAAACCGATTCGCTAAAGACCCGGACCTAAGGCCCTGAACAGCAAGAACGCTCCACTAGCGGACGGGCCGCCTGACTCAGCGGCCGGTAATCGCGGGCCGTGGTGGCCTAGTTTCAGACCACCAGACCGGGCCTTACAACTGTCCAGCCGGTGGCTGGCGCTGGGCCAAATCAGCTTCAGTTATTGGGCGCAGGACGCGGCAC
The DNA here is from genome assembly GCA_031267825.1 of Bifidobacteriaceae bacterium. Classification (GTDB taxonomy): domain Bacteria; phylum Actinomycetota; class Actinomycetes; order Actinomycetales; family WQXJ01; genus JAIRTF01. The sequence continues at coordinate 144,906 of JAIRYJ010000013.1, read as the reverse complement.
GGACTACCGACCGCGATCACCATAGGTGGCACGTCGCGAGTCACCACGCTGCCCGCCCCAATGACAGAACCGAAACCGATCCGCACACCGGGCAAAACAACCGCGTTGGCGCCGATCCAGACTTTGTCCTCAATGATGACCGGCTCAGAGAAACGGTTGAAATCGAAGCGGAGCTGAGGATGGACCGGATGGCCGGTTGTGGTCAGTGTTGTGTTGGAGGCGATCATCACGCCGTGGCCGATCCTGATCTCAACATCATCGATAAAGCAAATATTGGCGTTGCCGTAGAAATCGTCACCGATGTGCGTATTACTGCCATAGCCTGCGTGGAATGGCGGATTGAGGACGGCCCGCTGGCCAATCGACCCGAAAATCGCTTCCAATAGCTCCCGCCTCCGGTCAGCCAAACCAGGCGCCGTGTGGTTGTACTCGAATATCAGATCGCTGCGCCGGTCATGAGCCAGGAAAGCCGCGTCAGTTTCGGTGTAAAGCAGGCCCTGATTGATCCGGGCCAGGATTGAATCAGTCATAGTGTTTCCAGTTTGCTCCTGAATCGCCACACCGGTCCAGGCCCACCGGGCCGTATCGCGGCCGCGAGTGGTCAGACGATCCGCCGAGCGTTCAGACGACCCTCCCGGCCGACATCCGCAGGACCCGGTCAGCCATCTCCGCTTCTGCCCGGTCATGAGTCACCCAAAGAGCCCCCGTTTTGGCCGATGCCAGGACGGCGCGGACGATCGAGCCGAGTTCAGCCCGGAGTTCCAAATCCAGCGCCGACAGCGGCTCATCTAGCAGCAACAACCGTGGCCGGGGCGCCAGCGACCGCGCCAAAGCGACCCGCTGGGCTTCACCGCCAGACAAGGTGGCGACATCACGCTGTTCAAAACCCGCCAAACCAACCAGTTCAAGCAGTTCGGTCACTGCCAGCGCCCGGGCAGGCCGCCCGAGCCCGTCTAAACGCAACCCATAACCAACATTGTCAGCCACATTGAGGTGCGGAAACAGTTGCCCGTCTTGGAACATCAAGCCAAACCGACGCCGGTGGACAGGCACCCTGGCCAGGTCCTGCCCGTCCCATTCGACCCGTCCACCGGTCAGCCGCTCCAGCCCAGCGATCGCCCGCAGCAAGGTCGATTTGCCGCAGCCGGACGGCCCGAGCAGCGCCACAACCTCCCCCGGCGCGACAGCCAGGCTGGCCCCAGCGACAGCCTCGAGTTGCCCGTAACGCACCACGGCGCTGGTCACGTTCAGGCCAGTTTTGGTTTGTCCGATGCCGTCCACTTGGTTTCCGGTCTGGATCTCGTCTTGGGTGGACCCAGGGTTCGCCGGGCCGGTGTTGGTTTGTCCGATGCCGCCCACTTGGTTTCCGGTCGGGGTCTCGTCTTGGGTGGACCCGGGGTTCGCCGGGCCGGTGTTGGTTGGGTCAGACAGTGGCATAGTTCCTATCCGATCGTTCAGCTAGCGCCATGACCAGCATTGTTAGGGTCGCCAGCAGCACGGCGCCAGCCATCGCCAAGCCCAGGTTGCCACTGCCGGGCCGGGCCAGCAGCTTATAGATCGCCACCGGCAAGGTGGTGGTATCTGGCCGGACCAGGAAAGCTGTCGCCCCGAACTCGCCGATTGAGACAGCGAAGGCGTAAGCCCCGGCCACCATCGCGCCGCGCCGCAGCACGGGCAGGTCAACAGTGGTGAAGGCACGCCACGGACCGGCCCCCAGAACGCCAGCGGCTTGACGTAACCGTGGGCTGATCGCCCGCAACGGCGGCAGAACACTCCTAGTTACCAAAGGCAGTGCCACCAACGCCTGAGCCAGCGGAATGAGCCAAAACGAGGTCCGCAGATTGAGCGGTTCACGGTTCAAGGTGATGAGAAAACCAAACCCCACTGTGACAGCCGAAATCCCCAAAGGTGCCATGGCAACACCATCCAGTAAACCTCTCAGGCGCCGGGCCGTCCGGCCGACGGCCGGACGGGACAACACCACAGCCAGGGCGAGGCCTAAAGCCAAAGCCAGCGCCCCAGCCACCAGCCCAATTAGAACTGACCGTCCAGCGGCGTCAAGCAGAGAATATGGCTGACCGGCGGGACGGGCGGCCAGGCCCAGATAGTTGCTGATCCCTAAACCGCCACTGGTCCGGAATGACAGGTAAACCAGGTTCCCTAGCGGAGCCAAGATCAGCCCGCCAGCCAAGATGGCCGCTGTTATACCAGGCCAGTCACTTCGCCAAGTGGCGGGCGGCATCAAGATGCCGGCTTGTTCCCGGCTTGCCCGTCCGGCTTGTTTCAAGGCGCGTTCGCGCCGTTGGCGGGCCCAAGCCCCGAACCAGAGCGCCACGGCCACCACGATCATCTGAACAATTGACAAAACAGCCGCTGCCCGCAGGTTCAGCAGTTGAGCTGTCTGAAGGTAGATCTCGGTTTCAACAGTGGTGTAGGCCGATCCGCCCAAGATCAACACCGGGGCGAAAGCTGTCGCACTGAACAGAAACACCAGTGAGCCGCCGGCCACCACGGCTGGCATTAAAGCGGGCAGGGTGATTGTCAAGTAAGCCCGCCAAGGTGAAGCCCCCAATACCCGGGCGGCCTGTTCGCTCCGAGGATCCAACCCGGCCCAGAAGGTGCCAACAACCCGAGCCATCAGACCAACATTGAAGAACACCAAGGCCGCCACCACCGCTGCGAACGACTGATCCAGTCCTAAGAAAGCGACCGGGCCGCCCCGGCCTAAGAGAGCTTTGAAGGCCAGCCCAACCACCACCGAAGGCAAAGCGAATGGCGCTGTCAGTAGCGCCCTTAAGGCTGTCCGGCCAGGGAAGGAACGCCGCCAGGCGAGCGCCGCCAAAGGCAAAGCTAAGGCGGCACAAACAAATGTGGCGGCGGCTGCTTGGGCGATGGTCCGCCCAATCAGCCGCCAAGTCCGAGCCTTACCCATGACTTCACCAAATCCGCCCAGATCAAGCTGACCATCAGCCACAAACCCCTTCGCCACCAGTGTCACCACCGGCCAGACAAAGAACAGAGCGATAAAGACGGCTGGTATAGCCGTTAGCGTGGCCAATCCTGCCCGTGGCATCCAGCTAGGAGGGTGTCGGATAACACCCTTCGGCCGAGCGGATGCCGGGCGTTCGGACGGAACCTGGGGGACGGCATCGGGCAAGACAAAACGAGACATGAAACAGGCCTTAGTGTCCCTGGTCAGCCCAGAATCTGGTCAGTGAACTGGGCCAGCCACTGGTCGCGCTGAGCTGCGATGGTGGCGGCGGGGATGGTCCACGCCTGGTCCGCCAGCGGAGCGAACTCAGCCCAACCGGGTGGCAAGCTGATGCCCGGTTTGACCGGGTAAACCCACATCTTGCTTGACACATCGCCTTGGAAGGCGTCTGACAGTAGGAAGTCAACTAGCTGGCGGGCGCCGTCCGGGTTAGCGGCGCCGCGCAGCACGCCAGCGAACTCGACCTGGCGAAAACAGGTCGACAAAGCGGCCGCCGTGACCGGCTTGTCCGCTCCGTCTGGTATTTCAGATGGCGGTGAACTGGCGTAGGACACAACCAGTGGGCGTGTGCCTTGCGATGACGGTCCAGAAAACTCGCCGTAATAGGCCTCGTCCCAGCCTGAAACTACCTTCAGGCCGTTGGCTTTCAAAGCTTCCCAATAGTCCAGCCAGCCGTCCTCACCTTGGGCCGCGATGCTGGCCAGCAGAAACGCCAAACCAGGCGATGAGGTGGCCGGGTTTTCCACCACCAACTGGTCTTTATACTCCGGTTTGACCAGATCATCCCAGGTCAGGTCGGCGCCTTGGGGTATGGCTGTGAGATCGGCGTTGAGGCAAACATCTGAGAAGTCAATGGCGGTGAGTTGCCCGGCGCCATCCTTGGCGTATTGGGTTTGTTCTGGGCCGGCCGCCGGTGAGACGTAGGGTTCCAGGATGCCTTCGGCTATGGCGCGTGAAGCGAATGTGTTGTCGATGCCGAAAACGGCGTCGCCGAGGGGTTCTTGTTTGGTCAAAATGAGCTGGTTGACCATCGCGCCGGCGTCATCGGCCGGCAGAACTTCTAAGGTCAGGCCAGTCTGTTCGGTGAACAACTGGCGGACGTCATCCGAAATGGCGAAGCTGCCGTGAGTCACTAGCCTGACTGTGCCTGAAGTGGACGCCCCGCCGGGCGGTGGGTTGTTCTGGGATTGGTCGCTACCGCCGGTGCCGCTGTTGCCATTGGTGCCGCAGGCGGCCAGGACTAGAGCGGCGGCGAAACCCGCCATAGCGGTCAAAGCCCGCCTATGGCGGGTGCCTTGGCTGGTGGGCTGGTGTTGGCTGGTGGGCTGGTGTTGGCTGGTGTTGGCTGGTGGCCTGGTGGGCTGGTGTTGGCTGGTTGGCCGGGGCGCCAGCCAACGGTCTGGTGTTGGCTGATGTTGTCCTAACCGCCACCCAGCCGGGCGTGGCCGTTTGGTTAGGTTCTTGATCACTGTCATGGTTCCTCCATTCGCTAGGAGGGCGCCTGCTGGTGTTTCAGTAGGCGGAGATTCCCGACTTCCTGCGCTGGCATTACCCAGTTCAGGTTCGAGGGTCTGTTCCCTGGGGTTAGCCGATCACCTTGTCGTGGCTGATCAGCCCGTCCCAGGGGTCACTCTCAGCCGCTTGGCCGCATTGAACGGGCCAGGTTGGCTCCCCTGTCGTACATCACAAGACACTACCCTTGTTTGACATGAAGCTAACAAAGTGGCTCTATACAACAGTCGCGACCCTGGTCGCTGGGTTTGTGGCGACCCAAGTGGTGACACTGGTGTGGCGGACCATCAGCGGTAAACCGGCCCCTTCAGATGTTGAAGACATGGCCGAATCTACCGCTGCGGTGACTGTTTTCGCTGCCTTGGTGGCCGCGACGGTGGCCGTTGCTCAAACCCTGGCTGGGCGTAAAGCGTTGACACTGCTGGCCCGCCGCGCCCCGGAGGACTAGGAGCCCGCCGGAGATCGGACTCCTAGGAGACTGTCGGACAACAGTCTCCTAGGACGCAAAACTATGCCGGTTTACCGCGTTTCCGCACGCCGAGAAACGCTGGTTAGATGCCTTCACTGGCTTGGATCAGGCCGCCCAAAGAGGCGGCCAACAGTTGGGCTATGGCCAGGCCAGCCGAGCCGCCCGCACCCCAAGGGGCCCAGGCTTCAGTCCACCAGGCGGGTCCGTTCCGAAGGGCACCAGCCTCTGGGACTAGCCGGATGAGCTGGTCCATTACCGCGGCGCGGCGTGAGGCGGCGGCGGTCAAGACAACTCCGAAGCGCGGAGCGCTAATCGTGACAAGGTCAGCTTCAGGGGTGGCCTGGAAGAAGTAGGTGGGCGGGGCCGGTTCGGCCCCAGCACTGGCTTGATCAAGCGAAGCGGTCTGATCTAACTGATCGAGCGAAGAAGTTTGGTCTAACTGATCAACCCAAGGAACTTGATCGAGCTGATTCACCCAGGCCACCTGGTCGGGCTGGTTCACCTGAGATGCGGCGTCAGCCACGGCCGCCCAGTCCCCAATCGTGACGGGAGTCGGTGTAATGATGGTGATATCTCTAGGCATGGCCCCAACCTGCGTTCATGTGACGTACAACACACCTGTTAGAAGCGGGCCGCATAGTGGACCGCCTTGAGTTGAGCTGGGCTGATGCCCATGTGCGGCCTGGCGCGGGCGAATCCGACCTGTTGCAGCAGGTGAGGCAGGCGTGTAGTGCAATCGCGGCCAGTGTCAAGCGGTATTAGCAGGCCGCTGCCGCGGTGTGCCGTGGCACCATGGAACCGGCTCAACAAGCTGGGCGCATCCGCCCGCAGGCCACTAACCAGATCCCGGCCAAGCAGAATGTTCAGAGGCACAGGTGCGTTTGGCATGACTGGCGATTGGGTCAGATCGGCGTTGCCTGGCCGGGCGCTGAGCAGCGCGAACGTCACATCAAAGGATTGCGCCAAGGCTGTTAGGGCACGGTCAGCCAGCGCCAGGCGCGAACCGAGCGCCGGATCGCCCAGGCGACCCAACGTGATCAGGCCGTTGATCTGTTCACGTGTCTGGTTAGGTGTCCGGTCCAAGGACAGAACCAAAGATGAGGCCACCCCGGTAGCCCCAGCCACCCCGGTAGCCCCAGCCACCCCGGTCGCCCCACCAGATCCAGCCACAAAGAAAATGCTCCTAGCCAAGCCGCGTTCATAATCACGGTCCGCCATCCAGATGATCTCGGAGATGTCCCACGGTGTCAGAACTGGTTCATAGCGGCCAAACGCGGCCGGTGCTTGACCGGTCAGGATGGCGGACAGGATCTCAACTGGTTCGCCGGGCCGGGGAACCGGTCCGGCCGGGTGACGGACTGAAACGTTGACCATGATTTGGGCGTAGTCAGCCTGGGTGGGCCGCAGGTAATCGAGTGCCAGATCGTCGATGTCTTCGACTGGTTCCAGGTTGAGGGCGTCAGCCGACCGTTCGATCCGCCGTCCAGTTAGACCGTTGCGTAGCTGGCCGCCGCCACCGCGCACCGCCCAGCCGCCACGGTGGTAGCGCAAGGCTTGACAAGTTGGTTCGGTCAAAGCACTGAGGCCATCTGACACTAGAACGGGCCGTTGACCTAGGGACGCCGCCCGTCGCAGGAAGGCCTGACGGGCTTGGCTCAAATAAACAATTGGTTGCCGTGTCTCGCTTTGCACCAATTCACTTCCACTGGCGTCAGTCACAGCGCCAGCCAGAATGTGATTAATATCACTTAAGCCATAAATCCGGTTTGGGCCATAAAACTCGGAGGTGCGCTGCTCCGGCTGACTCATTCTCTAATCCTTTTTCACAGCTGAAGTAGTCTTAGGCTGTTGACCTGCGGGTTTACTGGAGCATTGAACCGCTTGCCAAAGTGGCTTATTGACCTAACTACCACGTTAATTGACTGCGGCGATAGGTCAAATCGGACTAGGTTTAGATTCCATGAATTCGCGCCGCAGAATCAGCCAAGCGGACGGGCTGAAAGGGTTGGCTGAATGGCGGCGAGCCGGTCTGGCGACGTCCCGCCAGGACCTGGCGACGGCTGTCCGGTTCACTTTGGAGGAACTCGCGCAGACCGCTCCGGGTAATACGGTTGAGGTGCGAGTGCCGCCTTTCGCGGCGGTCCAGTGTTTGCCGGGACCGCGGCACAGGCGTGGCACACCACCGAATGTCGTTGAGTTGGATGGTGAAACCTGGTTGGCGCTCGCCACGGGTCAGGTCATCTGGGACGATGCCGTCCAGTCGGGTCGGGTGCATGCCTCGGGTTGGCGGGCCGATTTGTCTCAGGTTTTACCTCTCGCCTTGGGTGATCAGCCTGTCTGAGGGGTCGGCTGGCGGCGGCCAGGTTTGCCCTGGAAGACCACCGATCCAGACACACCACCTTGCTGGTCTGCCGCGTCTTGGCTGGTGAGAGCTTCGCTCCCACCGGGCCGCCTGGCCAGGAGGCAGCTTCCGCCAGCCTCCTAGCGGTCAGCCAGCGCCGGGGCGTCAGGTTTCGAGGAACTCTTTGATGACTGGGCCTAACTGGGCGAATTCGATCAGGAAGCCGTCATGACCGTAATCGGAGTGAACCACTTGGACTGGGCCAGCGCCGGGGATCAGGTCTGAAAGTTCGGCCGCTTCACGCGGCAGATAGAGCCGGTCTGAATCGACCCCAACCACTAAGGCGCGGGCCTGAATCTGGCCTAGCGCCGCGGCCAGGCCGCCCCGGCCGCGGCCAACATCATGTGAACAGAGCGCGTCAGTCAGCGTGATGTAAGAGTTCGCGTCGAACCGTAACGCTAGCTTGGCGGCGTGATGTTCCAGGTAGGAGGCCACGGCGTAGCGACCGCCGCCGCCGAGTGGTTCTTCACCGGCCTGAGGCTCCCGGCCGAAGCGGTCTTCTAGTTCGGCCGCTGAACGGTAAGTCGTGTGGGCGATCTGTCGGGCGATGCCTAAACCAACATGCGGCCCGAACCCATCAGGCTGGAAGTAATAGTCACCGCCGAGGAAGTTCGGGTCGTTCCGGATGGCGCTGATCTGGGCGTGAGCCCAAGCGATCTGATCGGCTGTGGATTTGGCTGTGGTGGCGATCGGAGCTATGCGTTCAACCAGTTCAGGGGCCATGATGCCCCATTCCAGGACGCGCATACCGCCCATTGACCCGCCAATCACTAAGGCCAGCCGCTTGATTCCTAGGTGGTCAACTAGGGCCTGCTCCAGGCGGACCTGGTCTCTTACTGTGATGTACGGAAAACGCGGGCCGTACGGAAGCGGGCGGGCGGCATCGTCCAACTTGCCTGATAACGACGCTGGGCCGGTGGTTCCCTGACAGCCGCCGAGCACGTTCGGGGCGAGCACAAAATAACGGCCGGTGTCGACTGGGGCGCCCGGCCCGATCAGATCAGTCCACCAGCCGGCCGTGGGATGGCCCGGCCCGGCGTCACCGCAGATGTGCGAATCGCCCGTTAGGGCATGCACCACAAGCACAGCGTTGTCGCGCTGGGCGTTGAGTTCACCCCAGGTTTCGAAGGCGCAGGCGGCCTCAATCCGGCCGCCGCGTTCAAGTTCAAGCCAGCCAAGCTGGGCGAACTGTCGGTGACCGGGCGGGTCACCTTCACGCCAGGCGCCGCTGGCGGGCACCAACTGGCCAGGAGCCGGGGCGTTACCCTCGAATCCCGCGTCTGCCAGGTTGGCGCCCGCTGGGCCGGTCATCAGGCGGCGTCCGTCGCCGCGCCGTCAGCTAGGCTGGCCGCTGCCGCGAACCCCAGTTCAAGGTCAGCCAGGATGTCGTCGATGCCTTCCAAACCAACCGACAGCCGTACCAGGCCGGGCGTGACAGCTGACAAGGCTTGTTCTTCCGGGCTGAGCTGAGAGTGGGTGGTTGATGCTGGATGAATCACCAAGGAACGCACATCCCCAATGTTGGCCACATTGGAGTGCAGTTTCAACGCTGACACAAAAGCTTGCCCGGCTGGTGCGCCACCAGCTAGTTCGAACGCCAGGACAGCGCCGGGGCCTTTAGGCGAATACTTCTTGGCCAAGGCGTAATACTGGCTGGATTCGAGGCCGGAGTAATGGACTTGGAGAACATCGGAGCGGGCTTCTAGCCAGCGGGCGACTTTCAGGGCGTTTTGGACGTGGCGTTCGATCCGCAGTGACAGAGTTTCGATGCCTTGGGCTAGCAGGAAGGCGTTGAACGGCGCGATCGCTGGGCCAATGTCACGTAATAGCTGGGCGCGGACCTTCAGAATGTATGACAGGTTGACGCCAAAGACACCGTCTGGGCCGAAAACTTGACCAAAAACTAGGCCGTTGTAGGCCGGGTCGGGAGTGGTGAAACCGGGATATTTGCCGCCGGTGGCGTAGTTGAACCGGCCGGCGTCAACGATCGCTCCGCCGATTGAATTGCCGTGACCGCCGAGGTATTTGGTGGCCGAGTGTATTACTACGTCAGCGCCCCATTCGATCGGCCGAATGAGGTACGGCGTGGCCACAGTGTTGTCGACTAGGAGTGGCAGGTCGGCGCTGTGCGCTAGTTCGGCTAGTGGCCCGATGTCGAGGACGTCAGTTTTCGGGTTGGGGATTGTCTCGCCGAATAGTGCTTTGGTGTTCGGGCGGATCGCCCGTCGCCATTCGTCGAGGTCTGTTGGATCGTCAATGAAGGTGGTTTGGATACCGAAACGTGGCAGGGTGTTGCGGAACAGCGAATAGGTGCCGCCGTAGAGCGAAGCCGATGAGACTATGTGGTCTCCGGTGCCAGCGATATTTAGGATGGCCAGCGTTGTGGCACTTGAGCCCGATGCCGTCAACAGGCCGCCAGCCCCGCCTTCGAGTGCGGCGATCCGGTTTTCGACGACTTCTTGGGTTGGGTTGGTTAGGCGGGTGTAGATCGGGCCGAGTTCTTGCAGTGCGAAGCGGGCGGCCGCGGTGGCGGCTGAAGGGAAAACGTATGACGTGGTTTGGAAGATTGGTAAGGCGCGGGCGCCGGTTGTTGGGTCGGGTGTTTGGCCGGCATGGATTTGCTGGGTCTCGAAGGACCAGTCTTGGCTCATTGGAGTTCTCCTTAGGTTTGGTGCGGGTTTGCTGCTGGGTGGTTGCCTAACCGCGCACGGCCGGAGGAGTTGGCGGCGGCGGGCAAGCTGAAAACCAGTCGGTGGTTCAACTTGGGAAGTGCCGTCCGCCTAAATTAAGGCATGCCGAACGTGCGCTGCGTCTTCAGCGGCACATTCGGCGGGTTTGCATGGGCTCAAGGTAACCGGTTGTCTGCTTCTTGGGACTGTCTGTCCGCATAGTGAGATATTGTCTTATTGGATCCGGGCGGTAATGCCCGGATCACAAGCTGGTGGCCGTAGGAAGATTGTCTTAACCGGCTGCTTGTGGCATGGCGGCCTGACTGGAACCAACGAAGGGAATGCCGATGGCTAATCTCAAACCCGGCGATCTTGCCCCCGACTTCACTTTGGAGTCCGATGACGGCCCTGAACTGACTTTGTCTGACTTGCGTCCGTTGAAGGTGATTCTGTACGCCTATCCGGCGGCTTTCACACCTGGCTGTTCACTTGAGGCGCAGGACTTCCGTGATGGTTACGCCGAATTTGAGGCGGCAGGATATGCCATTGTTGGCATTTCACCGGACACGGCGGAGCGTATCGCGGCTTTTTCTGAGTCGATGGAGTTGCCATTTACGCTGGTGGCTGACCCAGATCACAAGGTTCTCGATCAATATGGTGCCTGGGGTGAGAAGACCGTTTTTGGACGTAAGTCTGTTGGTGTCATCCGGTCGACTTTCGTGATTGACGGTGATGGACGGCTGACTTTGGCTGATTACGCTGTCAAGGCACCCGGCCATGTTGAGCGTTTAGCTGACGAACTGGGTGTCACCCTACCGTCCGCCTGACGCCAACCCCAACCCAGACCCGCCCGGCCCTCGCCCGGCGGATAGTTTGACGTCAAGATAAACGCGAACTAATTCCCCGGAGGAATTAGTTTGCGGGGTTCTTGGACGGAGCCGGTCGGGTTGAGAAACTGCCCGGGTAGCGACTGGTCCAACGGTTGGACTGTTGCGCGTGTTACCACTGTGGCGAATGAGGCTAATGGGGTAAGATCGTCAAGGATTTGTCGTCTTCCCACATAGCGTCCGCGCCTATTGGCGTTGGAGCGGATAGGACCATCATGCGTCTGGGCAACCCCAAAGGGTCTGTCCCCGCAGCGGAGTTCCCGGTCGCCGCCACCCGGAAAGCCCGCACCATCAAGCTAGGCCGCCGCCGCCAACCGGCCGTCGGCCGGGTATCAGTCAGGCGCCGCCCAACCCTTTTAGTCGCCAGCCTGGTGGCCGTGTTCACACTGGCCAACCCGGCATTAGCTGATCCGCCAGCACCGGGCGGATCAGATGCCGCCGTCAGCGAAGCCCGCCGCCAAGAACAACTAGCCGCCGCCTCAGTGGCGGAAGTCGAAGCCATGCTGGTGACCCTGGCAAGCCAGACCGATCAAGCCGCCGCCACCGCCGGAGCGGCGGCCGAGGCCTACAACAAAGCTCAAGAAGAACTAACGGCCGCCACGGAACTAGTCGAACAGGCTGAAGCCGAGGCGGCGGCATCGGGCAAAGAACTAAGCAAAGCTCGTGGCACGCTGGCCCGGGTTGTACTGATGAACTCACAAAACGGCTCAGACATTGCCCAACTTGAGCCGCTGCTGAGCTCTGACGGGCTTGAAGAAGCGATCCAGAAAAGCGCCATGCTGCAAGTGGTCGGCTCAGCCGCTGACCGCGCCGCCGCCAGATTCGCACTAGCCCAACAGACCGCCGAACAAGACTCTGAACGCGCCAAGCAGGCCGCTGAACTGCGTCAAGACAAAGCCGCCAGCGCCGAATCGAAGGCCGCCGCCGCCCAGCAAGCGGCCGAAGCGGCCGTCCGGGCCCAAACTGAAGCCGCCACCCAGCATGAACAGTTACTACAAGTTCTAGCTGACAAACGCCAGACAACAGTCGAAGCCGAACGGTCCGCCGAAGAACGCCGCCAACGCGAACGGGATGAAGAAGAACGCCGCCAGCGTGAAGCTGATCCGCCGCCTCAACTGCCTGACGATCCGCCACCCAACCCGCCGAGCGATCCGCCACCCAACCCGCCGAGTGACCCGCCACCTAATCCGCCAAGCGATCCGCCGCCCGATCCACCAACTGAGGGCAGTGAGGCAGGCTTGGCGGCCGTCGCCTGGGCCAGAGCCCAAATCGGCAAACCGTATCAGTGGGGTGGTAACGGCCCGAACTCGTTCGACTGCTCAGGCCTGGTCCAGCAGGCTTGGCTCAAAGGTGGCGGCAAATCCATCCCCCGGGTAGCGGCCGACCAGTACTACGTTTCGACCAAGATCCCTTATGACCAGATGCGTCCCGGTGACCTGATCTTCTGGGGATCGGACCTGCATCATGTGGCGATCTATTCCGGTAATGGCAACATGATTGAGGCGCCCAGCAGCGGCCTGACAATCAGGGAGATCCCGATTCGGTGGTCCGGCACGGTCAAGTACGCTGGCCGGGTTTAGGTTCCTAGGAGGGTGTTGAACAGCACCCTTCGCGGCCCAAGTTGACGCGGTGTGAACGAAGCTCTCACCAGCGCAAACGCGGCGATAAGGCGCTGAGGGACCGCCTAGGAGGCCGTTAAACGACAGGCTACTAGGCGGTTGGCTGGTCAGTTGGTTGGCTGGTCGGCTAGCCGGTCGGCACCCGCCCACGCCTCAATCAACCTGCCCGGTGTCCGCCTTGTGATCCTCCAAACGCTTAATCGAGGCCAAGATCTCGGCTTCAGCCCCGGCGCGGTCAGTCCAATGGGAACCTTCAACTGACTTGCCTGGTTCCAGGTCCTTGTAAATCTCAAAGAAATGCTGCACTTCGAGACGGTGAAACTCCGAAACATCATCAATGTCGAGGCGCCATGAGGCGCGCGTGTCATGGGCGGGTACACAAAGCACCTTGTCATCGCCACCAGCCTCATCTGTCATACGGAACATGCCAAGGGCACGGCAACGGATCAAGCAACCCGGAAAGGTCGGCTCATCTAGGAGCACCAAAGCATCCAGCGGATCGCCGTCAGCGCCGAGCGTCCCCTCAACGAAACCATAATCATCGGGGTAGCGCGTGGCGGTGAACAGCATCCGGTCCAGCCGGATACGGCCGGTCTCATGGTCAAGTTCGTACTTGTTGCGTGATCCTTTAGGAATCTCGATCGTGACATCAAATTCAAGCGGCCGGGCGCCGCTGGAATCGGAGTGGCTTGTCCGCAGGGCGGGCTGGTAACTGGGTTTCGACATATTCAATCGCCTTGTATCGGTTAGGTCCTGGTTGCCTCTAGTCTGACCTATGTGACGTGCTCCAAGAAACGCTGGCGTTGGCGTGCCGCCGCCAATCTGGCAGCCGTTGTTGTTCTTGTTTGGACGATGCCGTCCGTCGGCTCCCCAGCGCCACCTAGTTTCAGTCAGTCAGCGGCTCTGTTGGCCGGACGGATCGCGTTCAGTAGTGCGGGTGAATCAGGTGGCCGTTTTGGTGCGGCTAACTGGACGGCGTCAGGTGTTGTGGCTGAACCTTTGGATCAAGCCGCTGCCATCCCCGCCACCAGCGCGGTTCAGGCCCTAGCTGAACAGTCAATTCTGATCGCGGAGCTGGGCGACGGCGCCACCGCCGGTCTGAGCTTGTCAGTCCGGGACCTGCTGACCGGGGAGGAGATTTACGGCGCTGGGTCGGGCCAGGCTTTGACGCCCGCGTCAACCATCAAGGTCCTGACGGCCGCCGCAGCGTTAACCACCCTTGGGCCGGAAGCCGTCTTTACGACATCGGCCAGCTTGTCCCGTGGCGCTGGGGGTGGCGGCACCGTAACGCTGGTGGCGGGCGGTGACACCACTTTGGCGCCAGACGCGGGTGACCCGTCACAGGTCATGGGCCGGGCCGGCTTAGGTGATCTGGCCCGAGCCGCCGCTATTGAACTGCGTCGCAGTGGACTAGTTGAGGTCAATGTGGCGCTCGACGACACCATTTTCACTGGCCCCAGTACCAGGGCCGACTGGGGTTGGAGCAGTGGCACCACTTGGGGCGCGCCAGCCACACCACTGGCGGTGCTTGACGGCCGGGCCGGACCTGCCTTTGACGGCGTCAACTATGTGCTCGACCCGGCGTTGGTCGCGGCCCAGCAATTCGCCGCCTTACTGGCCCAATACGCGAAAGATCCGGCCACACCATTGCCGCCAGTGAGTGTTGTGACAACCGTCCAGCGGGCCGGCGAACCGGCCAGGTCGCGCCGGATCGCGGCGGTTGACTCAGCGCCACTCGGTGAACTAGTCGGCTACATGTTGCGGAACTCGGATAATACTCTGGCGGAAGCCATTGGCCGGGTGGTGGCGTTGGCTCGCGGCCAGCAGGGTAGTTTCGCTGGCTGTGCCGCGGCGGTCACGGCTTCCCTGACTGAACTTGGTTTAGCGACGGCTGGTCTGCGAGTTGATGATTGTTCGGGTTTGTCGCATGATTCGCGTGTTTCGGCTGGCATGCTGACTGGCACGCTGGTGATGGCGGGTGGTGCCGAATCGGCTCGCCTGGGTGATGTGGCGCGGTCTTTGCCGGTAGGCGGGTTGCAGGGAACTTTGGCTGAACGTTTCGCTGAAGCGCCGGGTGCGGGCAACATTCGGGCGAAGACTGGGACGCTGACTGGTGTGACATCTCTGGCGGGCATGGTTCAAACCAGTGGTGGACGGCAGTTAGTTTTCGCGGTCTTGGTTAACGCTGACCCGCCAGTTGGTGCTTCGGGAGCCCGCTTGGCGATGGATCGTTTTGTTGAAGGCCTGGCCGGGCTTGATTAGGTGGCCTGGGCCAGGCCAGGCCCGCTAAACACACTCACCTCTGACCATGCTCAACTGGGCGCGGCCCGGCGCGGCCCGCCTGGCTAGAAATTGTCTACATAAGCTAGATTATCTACATGGACACCATCAGTGTGGGAGCGTTGCGCCAGAACCCGTCGGCCGCATTGGCGGCTGTAGAGTCCGGACGGACCTACCTCGTGACCCGGCACAGGCACCCGATTGCCCAGTTGGCCCCGGTCGCGTCCTACTGGCCTACGGGCCGGGACGTCACCGCCTTCGCTGAAGACTACCGCCGCCGCGGTGATGGCCAGGCCGCCGACGGATTCACACCCGAATGGCTGGAAGAGCAGCGTTCAGGCTCAGATATCTCGGATCCCTGGCAGCCATGACACGGGTGCTCCTGGACACTTCGGTAGTGATCGCGCTGGTCAAACCGTCCGAAGCGACGCCGGACCTGACCGATTTTGACGGCGTGGCGGTATCCTGCCTGACCTGGTCCGAACTCGCCGCAGGGCTGCACTCGGCGCCGAACGTGGAGTCAATGAGTCGGCGTCTGGATGAGTACGACCGCTTACGGACGCTGTTGAACCAGACCATTCCTTACGACGAATCATGCGTCGCGGCCTACAGGCAGCTCCTGGCGCGCGTGGCCACGACCGGAGGGACGGCGCGATCGCGGCCGCTGGACCGGATGATCGCCGCCACCGCGCTGGCAGCCGGCCTCCCCCTAGTCACACGCGACCTAGCCGACTCGCGTCGGTTCCAGGGGTTACTTGAGATCTTTGAGCGCTAATCCGGCTCCACCAAACCCTCAACCTCGGCCCGCGCCAGTATGCCGTCTGTGAAGGCGATGGCCTCGTCCGCTACCCTTACCGCGCTACTCCGGGCGATCCGGGCGAGCCGCCTGTCAGCCGTCAGAATTGCGCCCTGATCTGGGCTGTTTTCACGTCAAGACCAGACCATACTTAGCCAATCCGCCCGGATTGGCCCGGAAAATGGATCAAAACTTGTTTTGCGCTAGCACCGGGCCCGGCCCCAGCGTTCTACAAGTAAAGGTGGCTAGGGTTAAGAGATGGCTCAGGGAATCAACTTCGCGTTGGCCAAAGCTGGCGCCGCGTTGACGGCCCGGCCAGGCCCTGAGATCAGTCCCGCCGAAGGCGTCGCGTTAGTCGTTGACCTGCACTCTCAGGCCGCCCAAGGCCTAGATTATGTGGCTGAGATCACCGGCTTAGAGCAGGCCACCAAGCGAGCTGGCGCCACCGAAGTGGCGGTGACTGACCGGCGCGGATTCATCACCGGTCTGGTCCGGATGACTGAAGGATTGATCGCCGGGACCTGGGATGACGACGAATCCAGTTGGGTAGCCAACCAGCTGGCCGGACTGCAGATCGGTGCCCTAGCTGGTGTCATGGCGCAGCGGGTGCTGGGACAGTTTGACCCGTTCCACCAGCCGCCCCGGGGCGGCCAGCCGGGCCGGGTCATATTGGTCGCTCCTAACATTTTGCGTTTCGAACGTGAACTGGAAGCTGATCCGCGTGACTTCCACCTTTGGGTGGCGTTGCATGAGATGACGCACGCTGTTCAGTTCGCGGCCGCCCCCTGGCTGGCTGATTGGATGCGGGCACGCTTCGCTGAGATTATGGAAGCCGACACCGCTGACGGCCGGGGCCAGCGTTTAGTCCAGGCGGCGCGTCGGTTACCGGACTTGTTCGCAGACGAAGTATCAGACGATGCCGTCCCGCCAGGTTTGTTATCACCGGCCCAAGCCGACGTCCTAGCGGCTATCACTGGCGCGATGTCTTTCTTGGAAGGCCACGCTGACGTCATCATGGATGCGGTCGGGCCAAAAGTGGTCAAGACCGTTGAACAGTTACGTCCCCGCTTCGATGCCCGCCGCTTGGCCCGTGGCCGGTTTGAGCGGGCCTTGCGCCGACTGGCCGGCCTGGAAGCCAAAACGGCCCAATATGTCCAGGGCGCGGCTTTTGTCCGGACCGTTTTAGCTCAGGCCGGGCATGAGGGGCTGAACCGGGCTTTCAGCCAGCCAAGCAACTTGCCAGCCGCCCATGAGATGGAAGAACCCCGGGCCTGGATTAACCGTGTCTTGTAACTACCCGCCATGGCCCGCCTGAACCCGGCGGTGGCTCAGGGCCGGGCGGCCTTGCGGCCCTATCTGGCGGAGTTGAGCCGATCAGTCAAAGAAGCGACCCCACCAGATCAGGCTGGAAGCCAGTCGGCGCCGATGCGGCCACTTGTTCTGGTGGCCTGTTCGGGCGGGACCGATTCGCTCGCCCTGGCAAGTGTGATGGCCTTCGAGGCGAGACGTCACGGTCTGCGGGCCGGGGCGGTAGTGGTTGACCACGGCCTGCTTGAGGCTTCAGCTGAAGTAGCGGCCAAAGCCGCCCGCCAATGCGCCGACTTGGGACTAGACCCGATCGTGGTACAACACATCACAGTTGACCGGCAGGCCGGTCAAGGCATCGAAGCCGCCGCTCGGGTGGCTCGCTACCAGGCTTTCGAAGCGGCCGCCGATTCGCTTGGCGCCACCTATGTGGCCCTGGCTCACACCTTGGATGATCAAGCTGAAACTGTCCTGCTGGCCCTGGCGCGTGGCGCCGGGGCCAGTGCCTTAGCTGGCATGCCGACCCGCCGTGACCGCTATATCCGGCCCTTCCTCAGCCTTAGGCGATCCCAAACTGAGACGATCATCCAGTTAGCTGGGTTAGAAGCGTGGCATGATCCGACGAACCAGGCTGACGGCCCGCTGCCATCATTGCGTTCGGCCGTGCGCGGCCGGGTGATGCCGCTCCTAACTGAAGTGCTCGGGCCAGGTGTGCCCACGGCTTTGGCTCGTTCCGCCAGCCGCTTAGCGCAAGATCAGGCATACCTTGACCAGCGAGCCGCCGCCTTGTTCGAGCGAGCTTCGGCAAGCCAAGAGGCCGCGCCACGGCCAGGCAACGCAAGTCTTGGGGCGGCATCGGACAAACAAACTGTCCTGGAACTAGAAGCCGACCCGCTGGCACAAGCCCACCCCGCGATCCGAGGACGGGCCTTACGGCTGGCTGCACTGACAGCCGGCGCCACCCCAGCGGCTCTAAGCGCGGCGCACATCGCCCGGCTGGAAGCCCTGACGACAAACTGGCACGGCCAAGGTGAGATCGCTTTACCTGGGCGGATAACTGCCCGGCGGACTTATGGCAAGCTGGTATTTTATGCGTTTGGCAACCAATCATCTGGTTTAGCAGCGGGAGGCGCCTGTGGATAAGTCTGACCTTGGCCAAGAACTGGCCGGAATCCTGATCTCAAAAGATCAGATCGACGCACGTCTAGACGCCCTGGCAGCCCAAATCGACAGCGACTACGCTGGCAGTGACCTGCTCCTAGTTGGCGTCCTGAAAGGCGCCGTCATGGTGATGGCGGACCTGTCACGCAAACTACACAGCGCCGTCACAATGGACTGGATGGCGGTGTCATCCTACGGATCTGGTACCAAATCATCTGGCGTTGTGCGGATAATGAAAGACCTAGACACAGATATTCACGGGCGGCATGTGCTGATCGTTGAAGACGTCATCGACTCGGGGCTGACCTTGTCCTGGCTGGCATCAAACCTCAGTTCACGCGGCGCGGCGAGCGTTGAAGTCGCCGCCCTGCTGCGCAAACCAGGTGCCGCCAAAGTCAAAGTCGACGTCAAATATGTCGGATTCGACATCGCCAACGAATTCGTTGTCGGCTACGGCTTGGACTTCGCTGAACGCTACCGGAACCTGCCGTTTGTCGGAACGCTGGTACCAGAGGTTTACCAGTGACCAAAACCGGCCAGCCATTAGGCAAAATAAACCAACAAACCAGCCAAAGAAAGCGAAGTCGTGGCAACAGCAACGCCTAAGACAAGACCCTTCTACCGCTCCCCTCTGCTCTGGGTGCTGATCCTGTTGATGGGCGGTCTGCTCCTGGCGCGCTCACTGATCAGCGCCGGACCACGCCAGATTGACACGTCAGATGGTTTAGAGCTGCTGGCCGGCTCAACGGTGACAGCCGTCAAAGTGGTCGATGGCGACCAACGGGTTGATCTGACACTAAGTGAGCCGTTCAAAGACAAAGGCAAATTGGTGCGCTTCTACTATGTTGAACCGCAAGGTCCTGGTGTGGTTGAAGCGATTGAGCAAGCTGACCTGAAAGAAGGTTACAACTCACAAGTCCCACGCCAAGCCTGGTGGGTTTCAGCTCTGCTAACACTAATTCCGCTGGCGGTTATCGCTTTCCTCTTCTTGTGGTTGATGCGGACAATGCAAGGTGGTGGCCGGGGCGGGCCGCTCAGCTTCGGTAAATCGCGGGCCAAACTAGTATCCAAAGAAACACCTCAAGTGACTTTCGCTGACGTCGCCGGAGTCAACGAGGCGGTTGAAGAACTCCAGGAAATCAAAGAGTTCCTGGCAGAACCAGCTAAGTTCCATGCCGTTGGCGCCAAAATCCCGCGTGGAGTGTTGCTTTACGGGCCGCCCGGCACAGGTAAGACGCTGCTCGCCCGGGCTGTGGCCGGAGAAGCCGGTGTGCCATTCTTCACCATTTCAGGTTCAGATTTCGTTGAAATGTATGTCGGTGTTGGTGCCTCACGGGTACGTAACCTGTTTGAGCAAGCCAAAGAAAGCGCACCGGCGATTGTTTTTGTTGATGAGATTGACGCCGTTGGGCGGCACCGTGGAGCTGGGCTCGGCGGCGGCCACGATGAACGGGAACAAACCCTGAATCAGTTACTAGTTGAAATGGACGGCTTTGACGCCGCGGCGAATGTCATTTTGATCGCCGCCACAAACCGGCCAGACATTCTTGACCCAGCTTTGATGCGGCCCGGCCGGTTCGACCGCCAAATCACTGTCGGCTCACCCGATCAGGCTGGCCGTGAAGCGATCCTGAAAGTCCACGCCAAAGACAAGCCAATGGCGCCAGATGTGGACTTGGCGATGGTCGCTAAACGAACCCCCGGATTCACTGGCGCCGATCTAGCCAATGTGCTCAACGAGGCGGCTTTACTAACAGCCCGCGAAAACCGCGAACTGATCACGGCGCGAGCCTTAGATGAAGCGATTGACCGGGTAGTGGCCGGCCCGCAACGTGTCTCAATGATCATGACTGAAGAAGAACGGCGGATGACGGCCTATCACGAAGGCGGTCACGCTGTGGTGGCGGCCGCCCTACGTAACACCGACCCGGTAACTAAGGTGACCATTTTGCCGCGCGGCCGGGCTTTGGGATACACCATGGTTATGCCGGTGCGTGACAAACACTCCGTTACACGCAACGAATTACTTGACCAGTTGGCTTATTCAATGGGTGGACGGGTCGCTGAAGAACTTGTCTTCCATGATCCAACAACCGGGGCTTCGAACGACATTGAAAAAGCCACTGCCACGGCCCGAAAAATGGTGATGGAATACGGTATGAGCGCTGATTTGGGTTCAGTGCGTTACGGCCAGGCTGACGGTGAAGTGTTCCTGGGCCGTGACTACGGCCACCAGCGTGACTACTCAGAAGCCATCGCGGCGCAAATAGATCTGCAGGTCAGGACCCTAATTGAAAATGCCCACACGGAGGCTTGGGAGATTCTAGGGACCAACCGGGCGGTTCTTGACCGTTTGGTGCTGGCGCTACTAGACAAAGAAACGTTGAACGAGGCCGAGTTGGCTGAGGTCTTCCATGACATAATTCAACGCCCGCCGCGTGAAGTCTGGCTCAGTTCGCCGGACCGCACGGTTTCAGACCAAGGGCCGGTTGAATTTTCGCCGTCCGAAAAGCTGGCCGAATCCGTCCCGGCATCTACCGGCCCCACCCCAGCTAGTCAGGACAAGCCTTGAATTCCGGTCCGCCCGTGTTTGACCAGGCCCGGGCTGAGGCGGCGGTGCGCGAGTTTTTAGCCGCCATTGGTGAAGACCCGGACCGTGAAGGTCTGCGCCAGACACCGGCCCGTGTGGCCCGGGCGGCCCAAGAGATTTTCTCTGGTTTACGAACCGATCCGAAGACCGTTCTGGAGGCTCGTTTTCAACTAGGTCATCAAGAACTAGTGCTAGTCAAGGACATCGCTTTCTATTCGGTTTGCGAACATCACCTGCTGCCGTTCCATGGACTGGCTCACTTGGGCTATATCCCACCAGCCGACGGCCGGATCACTGGGCTATCGAAGCTGGCCCGCCTGGTTGATTGTTATGCGCGGCGTCCCCAGGTCCAAGAACGCCTCACCAGTGAGGTAGCTGACGCGCTGATGGAATGCCTCAACGCCCGCGGCGCGATAGTGGTAGTCGAAGCCGAACACCTGTGCATGTCGATGCGTGGTGTCAAAGCGGCCGGTGCCAGAACAGTGACTTCAGCGGTGCGCGGCATTTTGCGGTCAGGCGCTACGCGAGCCGAGGCAATGGCTTTGTTGAAGTGACAACACCGACCGCTGCCAGTCAGTCCGGTTGGCCCCGCCCAGCGCCTCTGCCGGCCAGTTTGGCCGGATTGAACCGTACCGCGGTCATGGGGATTTGTAATGTCACACCTGATTCCTTTTCTGACGGTGGGCGCTATTTTGAACTCAAGGCTGCTTTAGATCATTGCTGGCGGCTAATAGATCAAGGCGCTGACCTGATCGATGTTGGTGGTGAATCAACCCGGCCGGGCGCGGGACGGGTTCCGGCCAGCGAAGAGTTACGCCGTGTCGTTCCGTTGACTAAAGAACTTGTCCAAGCAGGGATTGTGGTTTCAGTTGACACAATGCGTTCATCTGTGGCCGCCGCCGCCGCCCAAGCTGGGGCTCACATAATCAATGACGTTTCAGGTGGACTGGCTGATCCAGAAATGTTAGACGTCATAGCTCAGTCCAATCTGGTCTGTTCACTAACCCATTGGCGTGGCCAATCAGCCGCCATGGACCGCCTTGACCACTACGGTGATGTCGTATCAGAAGTGATAGCTGAACTTGGTGACCGTGTTAGGGCCGCACTTGCGGCCGGGATCAAGCCAACCGCCATAGTGTTGGACCCCGGATTAGGTTTCGCTAAGGCCGGGCAAAACAACTGGCCGTTACTGGCTCACATCGACCGCTTAGCCGCATTAGGATTCCCACTCCTAATCGGCGCGTCACGTAAACGATTTCTTGAAGACGTCAAAGGCCCCGACAAGTCATTGACGGACGCCGGGCCGAACGGGCGAGACGCCGCAACGGCGGCCGTGACGGCGGCATCGTCCTTGTCTGGTGTCTGGTGTGTCCGGGTGCACGAAGTTGCGGCTAATGCGGCAGGCGTGCGTGTCGCGCGAGCTATTTTGGCGGCCCGACAGGCGTTTGGTGGTCCGGCGGACGCCTGACGGCCCGCGAATCAGTGCGGCTTGTGCGCCTCAGGGGGCGGGCCTAATCGCTAAACCAAATTGTCGCGATAAACTCGTTGCGCCGGCACAGGTTATTGTTGCGAAAGACCTGACCCTTCCATAGCCGGTCTGCGACGGGGGATGATTAGCTGATGGACTGGGTGCTTGGACCGACCGACGGTTCTTTGGACATGATTGAACTGCGCGGAATTTCAGCCTTTGGGCACCATGGTGCGCTGCCAGAAGAACAGGCGAACGGCCAAGTTTTCGTGGCCGACGTGGCCTTGCGGCTGAACACTCGGCAAGCCGCCGCGACTGACTCGCTGGAATCAACGGTTGACTACGCTGTCGTTGCCCGCCTAATAGAAGGCATCTTGAAAGGCGATCCGGTCCGCCTAATCGAAACACTGGCGGCCAGAATTGCCGAAGCGATTCTGGCTTTAGGCCGGGTTGAGATTGTTGAAGTTACAGTCCACAAGTCGGCCGCCCGGCTTGGCGTTGACTTTAAAGATGTCGCTGTGTCAATCCGGCGGACAGCCGATTCGCCCGACTCAACATTTGTTGCCCCCGATTCGGCGATGTTTGAAGCTGTTGGCCGGGCTGAACGTGAAGCTGGTTTACGCACTGGGTCATCACCGGTTGACGGCTTAGGTTTAGGCCGAGGCGATGGCGGTAGTTCCGGCATTATCGGTTCAAGCCGCCCCGGCCGGGGTGGGCCAACCACGACAGCCGGTCCGTTGCCTGGCGCCACGTCTGATGGCCCGAACCCACCAGGTTTGGATGGGCCGAACCCAGCAGGTTCGGATGGTGCGTCCCGGCCGGGAGGGGCCCTGGTCCGGCGGCGCCGAACGGATCATAGCCGGGCCGCTGCTGAGGGCACAGCTAACTGGGTGCCAGATGAACCAGTTGACGGGATTGTCGCTTTGGGCGCCAATCTGGGTGAAGCCTTGTCGACTTTGCGGGCGGCCCTTGACGACATGCGAGCCGAGCCAGGCATTGAGGTGGTGGCGGTTTCACCGTTGGCCCGCACCGCCCCAGTTGGACGGCCGGATCAGCCTGACTTTTTCAACGCCGTGGCGCACATTAGGACTAGTTTGTCGCCGCGCCGCTTGCTGCACACCCTGCAAGGCATTGAAGAGAAACACGGCCGCCAGCGGACCGGGCGTTGGGCGCCACGGACCCTTGATCTTGACTTGATCGCCTACGACACGCTGCTAGTTGATGAGGATGATCTGACCCTGCCGCATCCGCGAGCCCATGAGCGAGCTTTCGTTTTGGTGCCGTGGTCTTTGATGTCGCCCCGGGCTTTCCTGCCTGGTTTGGGTGGCGGTTCGGTGGCGGCTTTGGCGCAGGTAGCGCCAGACCGGGGTTGTATCCGTTGGCTGGCCCCGGATTGGGACCGGCCGGTGACTCCGCCAGGTGGCGCCGGCCAGCCTGGAGTCGGTGGCCAGGGGGTGTCTGAGGTTGATCACGAGGCGATGGCTAACGCGGCTGGTCAGACTGGCTTGTTGTCGACTCAGGCGGCCGGAATTGGGGAAGTTAACCCGGAGCGGGTTGGGTCGGCTGTGGCGAGGGGCCGTGGGGTTGGTCCGGGGCCGGCTGTCGCTGGGCCGGTGCCGTGGGCCGCTCCGACCACTGTGGCTAAAGCCGCTGTCGGCCAAACCGGTGCTCAATTGTCTGGCGGGTTTGGCGTGCCCGGCGTGCCCGGCCCGCTTGGTTCGGCCACGGCTGGCCGGGTGCCGTGGGCTGAACCGGCCGGTGGTTCAGTGGACGATGCCGCCATGGCGGGTCCCGCTGGCAGTTTGGCTGGGGCTGGTGGTCCGGTCGCTGCCGGGGGTCCGGTTGGGGCTGGTGCCGTTCCTGGCACCGGTTCACCCGTGATCGTTGGCCAGTACACTCCAACTCCGCCATCGCCGGAACGCGACCAGCCGCTAACGCGACTGTGGGGCGGGCAATACAGCCCTCCGCCGCTGGTTGAACGCTCCGGAGCACAAACCAGCCCTGGTGGACCGGATGGTTCCGCCGGACCGGACCGGCCCTGGGCGGAACCAGCTGTGGCGGTGGGCCAAGGTTCCGGCTTCGGAACCGTAGCAACCCAGGCGTCCGGCGCGGGCCAGGCTAGCGGTGCGCTACCTGGTGGCGACGGGCCGTATGCCGCTGGGTCTGACGCCTCGGCCGTACCGCGGAGTCAGACCAGACCGGATTGGACTGGTGGCAGACCAGATGAAGCCTTGGCACAGTTACCTGCCCCGCTACCAACACCACTGTCACCCAATCCGTTCACCACCAAGATGCCGGGCGTACCGAGCTTCTTCGCCGCCGCCCGGCGGGCCAACCTGGAGGGCGAAGCGGTAGTGATCGAGTCACACACCGGCCGACCTGGCCAGGGCGGACCAGTGCCGCCGCGTCCGGGAATGGACTCACCAGTCGGCGCCTCCGCCCAGGGCGGGCCAAATGCTGGCCTGCCGCCGACCAACGGACAAGCCAACGCCGGGCCGCCGTCAGAAATCGGTCCAGGAGGCTTCACCAGTTCGGCTTTCGCATCAATGCCCGCTTTTGAGAGTTTCAGTTCGGCTCCACCGCAATCGATATTTGGTCAACTAGAACTAGCTGAGGTTCCGCCGACGGCTCGGATTTCATCACGTAACGAGCTTGAAGCGCCCTACCCTGAGGCGGGCCGACCAATTCCTTTTGAACCGGTTTACGCGTTGCCGGGATCGTCCGCCATGCCTGGGCGTCAGCCGCATCCGCTACCACCACCAGCCGCCCCAGTGGCGGCACCGGCTTTTCAAACCGCCGGGCAACCGCTACCCGCTCCTGCCGCCCGGCAACCGGCCGTTCAGATGGCCGGTCTAATGCCGGCCCAAGGGATGGACGGGCCGATTGGGCCAGGTGGGTCGGTTGTGCCTGGAGGACAGGTTGGGCCGGGTTACGGCCCGGCCATGATCGGCCCGGCCAGTGCTGCCCCGCAAGGACCTCAAGCACCTCAGGCTTTCCAGGCGCCCCCCGGACCGCAGGGACAGATCGTCGGCGGCGTGATGGCGCCGCCCAGCGCGCCACAGTATGGGCCACCGCCTGACGCACGAGTCCCCCAAGCCGCGCCTTACCCACCAGGCCAGCAGCCTCAACCGGGACCGGTCTATCCAGGCCAGTCACCAGTTATACGATCTGACCAGCCTGGTCCCATCTACCAAGCCCAACCTCAAGCCCAACCTCAAGCTCAACCGGCTCAGGCCGAACCAGTCTTACGCCGCTCCGCCGGTGTCAAGGCACAGGTGGTGCCACCAGCCGCCCAATTGGCGGCTGGTTTGGGCTTTGGCCCGGATGCCCGCCAACCCGGCTCACCTCAAGGCGCCGCCTACGCACCCGGCGCGGTTCTGCCGCCCGTCTCACGCCTTGATCAGGGCGGACCAGCCGGTGAAGCCAACCCACAAGGTAACCCTGGCGGTCCATCTCTAGGTAGCGGCGCTTATTGGATGCCCGTGGCCCGGCCGGACGTCTGACCTTGACCCGGTTGCGGACCGTTCTTGTCCTGCTCGTTGTGGCCTGCGCCGCCGCGATGCTGGCCGGTGATCTGGCACAAGATTTGGGACTCGGGCCAGTCACTGTTCCGTGGACCGTTCCGGGCCTGTTTGTTCTACTGGCGGTTGGGATAACTGCCGCCACCTGGCAAGTCCGGCAATATGTCCAGGGTAAACGGCCGGAAGTTAACCTGTTGGGTGCCGCCCGCTTGGCGGTCGGCGCTCGCAGTTGCACAATCGCTGGAGCTGTCCTAACCGGCGTCTACGCCGGTCTGGCGGGTCTGACACTGCTAGTGCCGCACTCTCCTGTGACGTGGGAACGCTTTTGGCCCGCCGCAGCGGCGGCGGGCACGGCCGGTCTGCTTTGTGCCGCTGGACGCTTGGCTGAATCATTTTGCCGACTGCCACCGGGACCAACCGGCACTGAAACCGATGATCCTCCAAGCCAAAGCGCTTAGCGGAGTGTTAAAACACGCCCTTCGCCTCCCCACTTGACGCCGCCTAGGAGACTGTCGGACAACAGTCCCCTAGGACGCAGAACTATGCCGGTTTCCCGCGTTTCCGTGGGTCAGCGATGCGCTGACAGGCGTCAACACTGCCGGAGGCCGCTTTTCGCCAGCCTCCTAGTCCGTAGCGCTGACCAGCGTCTTGGCTGGTCAAGTGCGGAGCCAGCCGCAGACAGCGGCGAACTGCTGATCGGCTGGGAAACGACCAGCTAGTTGACGCAGCTCTTGAGCGATGTACTGGCGTTCGTCTCCGTCCGCCTCGACGGTGATGTTGAACAGTCCTTTGGCTAGCTGCAAGTTGATCCAAGGGTCGTTTTGGAACCGGCCCGCCAACTGGCGTAACTCCCGCACCAGCTCGCGGCGCTCATCTAGACCCACTTTGGCTGTCATGCCGAACAATCCAGTGGCGTGCTGCAGGTTAATACCGGGATTAGACGGGAACCGGCCCGCCAACTGGCGCAATTCGTTGACGGCCGCCCGGCGCTGGTCGACGCCTCCTTTGACCGTTATGTTGAACAACCCCTGGGCGAACTGGAGAGTGATTCCGACGCTGCTTGGGAACCGGCCAGCCATCCGGCGCAGCTCGCTCACCACCTCGTAGCATTCCTCCAGGTCGGCTTCAACTGTCAGGTTGAACAGCCCTTTGGCGAGCTCCAAGCTAATCGCGGCGTTAGATGAGAACCGGACGGCCAATTGGCGCAATTCGTCGACAACTGAACGGCGCTCATCAAGTGAGGCTTTGACAGTGACGTTGGCCAGACCACGGGCGAGCCGGAGATTGATTTCTGGATCATCCGGGAACCTGGCGGTTACCTGGCGCAACTCAAGCACCATTTGGCGCCGCTCATCCATGGCGGCCTCAACTGTGATGTTGACTAAAGCCATCGCGAGCTGCAGGTTGATGTCGGCGTCATCAGGGAACTTAGCCGCCAGCTGGTTCAGTTCGCCAACCATGGCGCGGCACTCGTCGAGTTCCGCGCCAACGGTGTGGTTGAACAAACCGACAGCCAGATCAATGTCTGACTGGGCTGGCCGCCCGGTCGCGACCGAAGGCACTGGTGACCGCATTGGCAGCCCTGACGGGCCGGATGGCACCGCCGGTGTGGCGGAGACAGTCACCACGGCTGGCACTGTCACGACCGCCGGAACGGTCGGTCCTGGAGGCGGTATGGCTGGTGCGGCTGGCCCATTGGCCCGGCGTCGAGGGAGTGCCACCGGGCTTGGTGTGGGTGCGGGAGGCGCCGCAGCGGGAGCCGCTGCGGCCATCGGTAGGGCGTCTTGGCTGGCGGCCCATTTTGGTAAGGCGGCTGGTGTGGGCGTTGGTAGCGGCACTGGACTGGACGGGACGGCCTGAATTGCCGGAACCGCCGCGTTCTGTTTTGGTAGCTGAACTGGTGGCACGGGCGGCGGTAAGTTGGCCGCTGGCGGCGTTGACCGCCGCCTCGGGATCTGGCCGGAGGAGGACCGCGGTAGTGTCGCTGGCCGCGCCACTGCCGCTTCCCAGGCTTGAACTAAGGCTGTTACAAGATCATCAAGTAATTCAGCCCAGCCCATTCCTTGTAGCCCTTGGCGTATCGAGGCTTGGGCGTTGATGCAGTTCAGGTCAGAAATATCGACGATTTCCTGGCGCCGGTGAGACCGGCTCATTATTCTGTCGTAACCAGCCAATACCACCGGTAAGACCGTTAACCGCCGGTCTGGTGCCGCTGCGTGATCGAGGAACCATTTGAGTTCGCGTAAGCACATGTCTGAGTTGAAATAGCCCATAGTTACCAGTGGAATAAACACGGCCGACAGTTTGACCTCAGTTTGTAACCTGTCATACCAGCGCTCGCCGCCGTGCATGTCAAGGTCCATGAAGGCCTCAAGCAGTTCGCCTGTTTCCGCTTCAAAGCGGATGGGCAATTCTCTGGCCAGTCTGTTGGCGATCTGGTGGTAGGTTTCGTTGTCAGCCCGCCGGTAGCTGATGAATACCTGCACTGCCAAACCCTCCTTAACCACTAATGGTGTCGGCGCTCCGCCTAGCGCCCTGCGTGTAGTTAGTCCAATGCAAGTGAGATATAGCTCTGGGGCTCAACTTGTATCGTGGGTAACTTTATACCGCTAAAGATCATTGACGCCGTAGAGAAAGACCCGAATGGCGCGCGTTTTTGTTCACATATTCACAGCGGATGGCATTTCGGTTGGTTCATTCGTGGGTGCCGCGTCTCGATGGCTGTGTTTGTTTGCCTTAGCCCTGTCCCACGGCGTTGGCCCCCGGCCCACCCGCCCCGCCCTTGCGTGAGAGCCAGGCTGGCCGGCCCGACCCGCCCTGACCAAGCTGAAGCGCCCGTCTGGTCGGCCGGTGGGCAGGCAGTTGACCGGCCCAAGTGACGGTTGGCCCGGGCCCGGGCGAAATCTTCTTCTGGGCTGCTTTTGAGAGAGCTGAGGCGCCCGCCCGCCCGCGGATCGCGGGGGAGTATTACTGGGTGTTGGGCAACACACCCTTCATGGCCCAGGCTGACGCAGGCGAGCGCGCGGCTGAACTAGGTCCGCGCCGATCGAACACATTTGGGACAATGTTGCGATGCCAGACGACAGGCTCCCGGCGGGGATCATCGGTTTTGGCCGAGTTGGCGGCGCCTTCGCTGGTGCGCTGATTCAGGCCGGTCATCCAATTGTGGCTGTGACAGCCAGGTCACCGGCTAGCCGTGAACGGGCCGGGCTGATTCTGCCCAAACTGGATCCGGTTAGTCCGTCCCGCTTAGCCAAGCAGGCCGATCTGGTGTTCTTGACGGTGCCAGATGATCAGATCAAGGATTTGGCGGAGAGTTTGGCAAAGGTTTGGCGGCCGGGTCAGATTGTGGTCCACGCCGCTGGTGTCTACGGTTGGGAAGTCCTTGAACCGGTTAGCCGGGCGGGCGGGATCGCCTTGGCGGTGCATCCTGTGATGACATTCACTGGCACGTCACTTGATGTCGCCCGGTTGCGCGGCACGCCCTGCGCGATTGACGCGGCGCCCGGTATGGCGCCGTTAGCGGCTGCTCTGGCCTTGGAGTTGGGCGGTCAGCCTTTCGTGGTGTCGTCTGAACACCGCCCGGCCTATCACGCCGCTTTGGCGCACGCCGCTAACCATTTGGTCACTCTGATCTGCCAGGCGGCCGAGGTTTTGCGGGCCAGTGGCGTAGACAGTCCGGCTGAGGTCCTTGGGCCGCTCACCCGGGCGGCTTTGGAGAACGCGTTGAGCAGCGGGGCGGGGGCGCTAACTGGTCCGGCGGCGCGCGGCGATGACGCCACGCTGGCGGCTCACTTGGCTAGTTTGGTGTCTTACGCCGCGACCCGGGGTGCGTTGGTGGATGGTTCGATCGCCGTGGACGATGCCGCCCGCCAGGCTCTCGCTCTTGTCTCGAGTTATCAGCAGCTCGCTTCAGCGACCTTGGAGATGGCGGCTGGTGATGGCCGGATCACAGCCGATCAGGTCAGGTCTGGGCTCCGCGTGTTGCGGCCGGAGCCGGATGGCGCCGTCCCGCGGTCGGCGCGGCCGGTGCCGTCAGCCTTGCCTGAGCCTGGCGCTGAAGACCCGAGGCCCGCGCGGCCGGTGCCGCTAGCGGCACCTGATGCTGGCCGGGCTGGCCAGCATCAGGTGGTGCGCACCTGGCCAGAACTGACCGGTGCCCTGGCGCCTGGTGAGCGGACTGTGGTCATGACCATGGGTGCGCTGCATCAAGGCCATCTTGACCTGGTCGAGGCCGCCCGCCAGGCGGGCGGGCAGGTCATTGTGACAATCTTTGTTAATCCGCTGCAGTTCGGCCAGGACGAGGATTTCGAACGCTATCCAAGGGATCTAGAACACGATCTGATGGTTTTGAGCCAGGCCGGAGCTGATTTGGTCTATGCCCCACAGGTGTTAGACATTTACCCTGATGGCGAACCAGTCGTGACAGTTGATCCGGGTTCTTTTGCAAGCCGCTTTGAAGGTGCGATCCGCCCAGGCCACTTCACTGGTGTGCTGACAGTGGTCCATAAGCTACTCAGCCGGACTGGCGCCAGTGCGGCGGTCTTCGGTGAAAAGGACGCACAGCAGTTGGCGGCTGTCCAACGAATGAACCTGGACCTTGATTTGGGGGTCAGGATCATCCCGGTGGCGACTCGCCGCGAGTCTGATGGTTTAGCTATGTCGAGCCGTAACGCTTATCTTTCAGTTGATCAGCGCCGGGCGGCGCTGGTCTTGCCACGCGCCATTGAGGCCGGCGCGGCGGCCGCTGCCGGAGGCGCCTCAGCTCATCAGGTGCGCCAGCTAGCGCGGCGCGAGCTTGGTCGCGGTGACAACCCTGAACTGCCTGAATACATGGACCTGGTTGATCCTATGAGCTTTCAACCAGTGCCAGGGGACTGGGTCGGGGTGGCTCGTCTGATTGGCGCCTTCAACGCCGGGCCTGCCCGTCTGATAGATAACCAATTGGTCAGGATCGGGGGTCATGGGGCCTCCACCTAGGTGCCCAGGTGACGCGGGCTGGCTGGGCAGGTTGGGGCTGGATGGTCGGGAACTCGACCCAGTGGGGTTAAGCGGCCTCTGGGTCGACTTCCTGACTTCGGACCCGGGACGGGCCAGGGCGGCTCGGAGGGTAACCTGGACGGCGTGCCGAATCCAAGCCAATCACCCATGCCTGGTCCGTCAGACAGTTCGCCTCAAGACGCCGCCTCCCCTAATCAGCCTCAGGCGCCAGACTCTGGTGTTCCGGAGCAAGCCCGGATCCGGCGGTCCAAGCGGACCGCCATATTGGACCGTGGTGACCAGGCTTACCCCGTCGCCTTGCCCATCACTAGCTCGATCGAAGCTGTTAGACAAACCTTCGCAGGCTTGGCGGCGGGCGAGGAAACTGACCAGGAAGTCGGCCTGGCGGGCCGGGTGGTGTTCATCCGCAACACTGGGAAACTCTGCTTCGCGGCACTGCGGAACGGAGCCGGGGACCGGCTCCAGGTGATGGTGTCGCTAGCTAGCGTTGGCCAGGAATCACTTGACCGTTTCAAGACTGAGGTTGATCTAGGGGATCACCTGTTTGTTCATGGCCGGGTGATCGCCTCGAAGCGGGGCGAACTGTCAGTCTTGGCGGATCACTGGGAGATCGCCGCCAAAGCTTTGCGACCCTTACCGGTGTTGCATTCTGAGCTGTCAGATGAAGCCCGGGTACGTGACCGGACAGCTGATTTGATTGTCCGTCCGGCCGCCCGGCGGGCCGCCCGCAGCCGGGTTGAAGTGCTGCGTTCAGTGCGCCGCACACTAGAAGAACGCGGCTTTATGGAGATTGAGACACCAATCCTGCAGACACTTCACGGTGGAGCCGCCGCCCGGCCATTTACCACCCATATGAACGCCTTTGATGTTGACCTTTACTTGCGCATCGCGCCCGAACTTTTCCTCAAGCGGGCGGTAGTTGGCGGCTTGGAGAGAGTCTTTGAGATTGGCCGGGTTTTCCGGAATGAAGGTGTTGATTCTTCACATGCCCCTGAGTTCACATCAGTTGAGGTCTATCAGGCATATGCCGACTACATGACAATGGCGGACTTAACGCAGCGGATTGTGCAGGACGCGGCTCAAGCGGTGGCCGGGTCACAGGTTGTGACATTGCCTGATTCCGCCGAATATGACTTTGGCGGGACATGGCGCCGCATCACACTGTACGGTTCACTGAGCGAATTCTTAGGTGAAGAAATCACGCCCCAGACTTCAGTTGAGCGCTTACGTTTGATCGCTGATCAGCATCAAGTGCGCTACAACCAGGAACGCTCCAGTCACGGCAAACTGGTTGAAGAATTGTTTGAGGATCTGGTTGGCCATCACATAGTTGAGCCGACTTTTGTGCTTGATTTCCCGGTTGAGACGTCACCTTTGACACGTGATCACCGAACGCGGACCGGTTTGGTAGAGAAATGGGATCTCTATGTGCGTGGTATGGAATTGGCGACAGCCTATTCTGAACTAGTTGACCCAGTGATCCAACGGCAGCGTTTCCAAGCTCAAGGCGAAGCGGCCGCCGCTGGTGACCTGGAAGCAATGGCACTGGATGAAGATTTCTTAGCCGCGATGGAGTACGGTATGCCACCATCTGGCGGTATGGGGATGGGGATTGACCGGCTGTTGATGGCTATTACTGGATTGGGAATCAGGGATACCATTTTGTTCCCGCTGGTTAAGTCTCAGCCGTAATAGTCCAGGCGTCCAATCTTGGGGTGAGGCGAACCTCAAATGTGGGACTTAGCAAAATACGGGGTTATGCTTTCCTAGTACAGAGCGCAAACGGTTGTCCTGGGCCGGGCGCAGCAATTACAACTGATAGGGGACCAAAAACTATGGTGCAACGCATTCAGTACCTCATTTTCGATGATCTTGATGGCGCTGAGGCTGCCGAAACGGTAGCTTTCGCACTTGATGGTGTGAAGTATGAGGTAGATCTCACAGCCGAGCACGCCGCCGAACTGCGTCAAGGCCTGACGCGCTGGATCGAGGCCGCCCGCCGGGTCAAGCCACGGGCCGGCTCGCGCCAATCAGCCAAGGCCGCGGCCGAGACGGTCAAGGTCCGGGCATGGGCCAGAGAACAAGGCATGGATGTCTCAGACCGGGGCCGTATTCCGGTTGAGATCCGTGACGCTTATCGCGCGGCTCACTGAGGCCGGACACTGGGTATGACATACCAACTTGTGCTGCTCCGCCACGGCGAGAGTGAATGGAACGCGAAGAATCTTTTTACCGGCTGGGTTGATGTGCCCTTGTCGGAGAAAGGCAGAGCTGAAGCGGTGCGGGCCGGTGAACTACTAACTGGCGCTGGGGTCGCCCCCAGTGTGTTACATACTTCACTGTTGCGCCGGGCCATCACCACCGCTAACTTGGCGCTTGACGCGGCCGACCGCCACTGGATTCCAGTCAAACGATCTTGG
The DNA here is from genome assembly GCA_031267825.1 of Bifidobacteriaceae bacterium. Taxonomy (GTDB): domain Bacteria; phylum Actinomycetota; class Actinomycetes; order Actinomycetales; family WQXJ01; genus JAIRTF01. The sequence goes on along the minus strand of JAIRYJ010000013.1, from coordinate 111,815 downwards.
CGGCTGAATGAGCGTCATTATGGCGCTTTGCAGGGCAAGAATAAGACCCAGATCCGTGACGAGTACGGTGAAGCGCAATTCATGATCTGGCGGCGGTCGTATGACACGCCGCCGCCAGAGATTGAACTCGGTTCACAATATTCACAAGATGGTGATCCGCGTTATGCCGGAGCGCCATTGGTCCGCACTGAGGCATTGAAGAATGTCTTGGAACGTGTCCTGCCATATTGGTTGGAAGAGATCGTGCCAGACTTGGTCGCTGGGAACATTGTCCTAGTGGCGGCTCACGGTAACTCGTTGCGGGCTTTAGTGAAACATCTTGACGGTATTTCCGATGAGGCTATCGCCGGGTTGAATATTCCAACAGGAATCCCTTTGGTCTATCAGCTTGACGATGACCTGAAACCGCTCAATCCGGGTGGTACCTACCTTGACCCTGAGGCTGCCCGGGCCGCGATAGAGGCGGTAGCTAACCAAGGCAAGGCCTGAGTCATAGCGAAAATCTGAGACGGGCCGATCAACTAGGCCTTTGGACCCTCTTGTGAGCCAGCCAAGCGCCACGACATGGTAAACTTGGCTGGCCGCGAGAGGGGAAATGACACGACTATGACATTCGCAGTTGGAGAGACCGTAGTTTATCCACACCACGGTGCTGCCCTGATTGAGGCGATCACCACCCGGACGGTTCGCGGCGAGGAAGCCCTTTACTTGAAGCTCCGGGTCAACCAAGGCGACCTGACGATTGAGGTTCCAGCCGCCAATGTTGAACTGGTCGGCGTGCGGGATGTTGTTGGACGTGAAGGTTTGGAGCGCGTTTTTGAGGTTCTGCGGGCCGACGTCCAAGAAGAACCAACCAACTGGTCGCGCCGCTATAAGGCGAATTGCGAGAAGATCGCTTCAGGTGATGTCATCAAAGTTTCTGAGGTGGTGCGTGACCTGTCGCGGCGTGATTCGGAACGCGGGCTGAGCGCCGGTGAGAAGCGCATGTTGGCCCGGGCTCGCCAAATCCTAGTTTCAGAACTGGCGTTAGCTGAGGCGATTGAAGAAGTCGAAGCCGAACAACGCCTCGATGACATTCTGAACGCTACGGCCGCAGCGGAATAGATAGCTGGCCGGGCCGTGGGCCTGCGAATTGGGCAGGGTTTTGATGCTCACCGTTTCTCGGTTGAAGACGGCCGGATACTCCGCTTAGCTTTGCTCGAATGGCCGGATGAACCGGCTTTAGAAGGTCATTCAGATGGTGATGTGATAGTTCACGCGCTGGTTGACGCGCTAACCTCAGCGGCCGGTTGGGGGGATATTGGGACGCTGTTTGGAACCGGGCGGGCTGAAACCGCCGGGGCGGCATCGTCTATCTTCTTAAACCAAGTAGCTGCCCGCCTGTCCCAAGCTGGGTTTGTGGTTGAACACGCCACGGTCCAACTAATTGGCCAGCGGCCGCGCTTGGCGGCCCGGCGCGGTGAAGCTGAGCGAGCCTTGACAGCGGCCCTGGGCGCCCCAGTTTCACTTAGCGCCACAACAACTGACGGCATGGGTTTCACTGGTCGGGGTGAGGGCCTGGCGGCGATCGCTAGCTGTTTGTTGCGTGACGGCCAGTAATCTTGTGCCCCATGAGTCTTTCGCTGCATGATTCCGCATCCGGCCAGGTCCGGCCGTTTGTGCCACTAGTCGCGGGTAAAGTCGGCATTTACCAGTGCGGTGCGACAGTCCAGGACGCACCCCACATTGGCCATCTGCGCCCAGCGGTGGTGTTTGATGTGCTCCGGCGTTGGCTTGAATGGCACGGTCAAAGCGTTACATTCATCCGCAATGTGACTGACATTGATGACAAGATTCTGGTCAAAGCGGCTGAAGCGGGTTGGCCCTGGTGGGCTTGGGCACAGCATTGGGAGCGGGCCTTCACCGCCGCCTATGACGCTTTAGGTGTCCGGCCGCCAACCTATGAGCCGCGAGCGACTGGTGTTGTGCCAGACATGGTGGCTTTCATGGCGCGGCTGATTGAGCGGGGTCACGCCTATACCGGCGAGACAGGCAACGTCTATTTTGATGTCCGGTCCTATGACGCTTACGGGTCATTAACTAATCAGCGGTTGGAGGATTTGCTGACTGGTGCCAATACTGAGGCGGAGGCTCCCGATAAACGTTTCCCGTTGGATTTCGCCTTATGGAAGGCCGTAAAGCCGGATGAGCCGGTTGACGCGGCTTGGGATACCCCTTGGGGGCGGGGCCGGCCAGGCTGGCATTTGGAATGTTCAACGATGGCTCGGCGCTATTTGGGTGAAACGTTTGATATTCATGGTGGCGGCCTTGATTTGCGTTTCCCGCACCATGAGAACGAGCAAGCCCAGTCGCATTGCGCTGGTTATGGGTTTGCTCGTTACTGGGTTCACAACGCTTTTGTGACTCAGGCTGGAGTCAAAATGTCCAAGAGTTTGGGTAACACTTTGCGGGCCGCGGTTTTGTTACGCCAAGCTGAACCGGCCGTGTTGCGTTACATTCTGACTGCGGCGCATTACCGCTCAACTTTGGAGTTTTCTGACGCGACGTTGACGGAGGCGTCGGCCGCGTGGGAGCGGATCAGTGGTTTTGTGCGCCGGGCCGCTGAGCGGGTTGGGTCGGGTGAGCCGGGCCAGGGCGGCGGCGGCCTGCCGGGGCCGGGCGGGTCTGGTGCGCCGGGTAGCGTCTTGCCGGGCGAGTTCGTCGCCGCGATGGATGACGATTTGTCGACGCCGGTGGCCGTGGCGCGGGTTCACGAGGCGGTACGGCGCGGTAACAGCGCCTTGATGGATTACCAGGACGATGCCGTCCGTTTGGCTTTGGCGGAGGTTCGCGGCATGTTGGCGGTGCTTGGTCTTGACCCGCTGGCGGCACCGTGGGCTGATGGCACGGCCGGGGCCGCCTCAGGCCGGGCCGAATCGGCTCTTAGTGCCTTAGTTGATGCCAGGTTGGCGGCCCGGGCGGCGGCCCGCCAGGCCCGTGATTTCGCGACGGCTGACGCCATCCGCGATGACCTGGCAGCGGCCGGCATCCAAGTCGAGGACTCCCCGGCTGGCGTCCGCTGGGACTTGACCTGACCACCTTCGCGGCAGGCCGTGCCGGTAGGCTTGGGCGCCATGGCTGGAAACTCGAGGCGCCATGGCGCTGTGCGCAAAGCGGGCTCAAAGAAAGGCCCGGCCAAAGGATCGGGCGGCAAAGGCAAGGGCCGGTTGGAAGGCCGGGGGCCGACGCCTAAAGCGGAGGACCGGCAATACCACCCGGCGGCCAAACGCAAAGCCGCTGGCCAAGCTAAAGCCGCTGGCCAGGCCAGAACCGCTGGCCAAATCAAGGCACCAACCGGCCGGGCCCGCCCGGCCGCAGTCGCCCCGAGCCCTGACTGGGTGGTGGGACGCAACCCCGTGCTCGAGGCACTGCGGGCGGCGCTGCCATCACTCCGGCTCGATGTCGCCGCCGGCATAGACCCAGATGACCGGGTCAGTGAAGCCATCAAACTAGCCGGTGATCATGGTGTCATCACATCCCAAGTGACCAGACAGGAACTTGACCGCCGGGTCGGTGGCGCCCACCAAGGCATCGCCTTGAAAACCGCCGCCTACCAATACTCTGACCCAGCCGATCTGTTGCGCCTGGCCGAATCAGCCGCCCAGCCGCCGCTGATAGTCGCCTTAGATCACGTCACCGACCCGCACAACCTTGGAGCGATCCTACGTTCGGCGGCCGCCTTCGGCGCCCATGGCGTACTGATCCCGCAGCGCCGCTCAGCTCAGATGGGACCGGCCGCCTGGAAGGTTTCAGCTGGGGCGGCCGCCCGCATACCAGTGGCTCAGGTCGGCAACCTGGCGACCGCTTTGCAGGCTTACAAGCAGGCCGGTTTATTCGTTGTCGGTTTAGATATGACAGGCACAGCCGATGCCGCCCAAATCAGTTTAGCGGACAGCCCGTTAGTGCTGGTGGTTGGCTCAGAAGGCAAAGGACTGTCGCGCTTGTCGCGCCAAGTCTGCGACTTGACGGTCTCGATACCAATCAACGCTGCGACTGAATCCCTTAACGCGGCTGTAGCGGGCGGCATCGTGCTGTATGAAGTCGCCAAACGCCGCCGACTAAGCCAGTAAAACCGGGCCTTCTCCAGCTGTGTCTTGGCTGGTGACTCGCCGTCCTGGCCGGTAACTCAGTGTCTTGGCTGGTAACTCGCCGTACGGGAGCCCCGAACCGGCTGGGAGGAATGTGACACTAACGCTCCGGCTAATCCATTGGGACGTCATCGGCGGCCGGGAGTTGCAGCGTGTCCGCCAAAATGAGTTCCGATTCGTCGCGGCGGTGCTGCAAGACGTTAGCGATGTAGCTCTTGACGGCTTCTTCGAGGGAAACAAAGCGGGCCTCACGCTGCGACATGAACCAGCGGTGCTCCAAAATTTCGTGATAAATCTGTGGTAGCTCCAGTTTGCCGCGCAGGTCACGCGGCACTGACCGGACGGCCGGCTCAAAAACGTGGGTCAACCAGTCATGGGCCACGAAATCCTCATCAGCGCCTTCCTGATGGGAGTGGATGCGGTAGATGTCAAGGTCATTCAGCAGTCGGCGGGCCTGGTTTTCTTGGACGTCAAGGCCGGTCAGGCGGAACAAGCGGCGCGAATGATGGCCGGCGTCGACAACTTGGGGACGGATATGCAAGGTGGTGCCATCTGTGCTGGAGGACATCGACATTTCGGCGACATCAAAGCCCAGGTCATTTAGCCGGTTGATGCGGTCCTGCAGACGCCAGCGAGCGTCAACTGAGATGACTTCTTCCTCCGTCAGGGCGCGCCAAAGCTGTTCATAACGGCTGACCAGGAAATCGCCAATGGCGATTGGGTCCAAGTTGTCTTCCAGCATCTCACCGGCCTCAAGGTCCATCAGTTCGCCGATCACATTGGTCCGGGCGAGGTCCAAGTCATAGGCCCGCTGACCTTCGGTTAGTTCTTCGTAGAGGCCGCCAGTTTCGGCGTCAACCAGGTAGGCGGAGAACTCTTTGGCGTCCCGCCGGAACAAGGTGTTGGACAGTGAAACATCACCCCAGTAGAAGCCGAGCAGATGCAACCGAACAATCAGTAAGGCGAGCGCGTCAAGCAGGCGTGTCGCCATGCCTGGTCGCAGCCGGTAGGAGAACAACGCCCGGTAAGGCAATGAGAATTGGAGATGATGGGTCAGCAGGGCGGCATCAAGGCTGACGCCCTTCTTGGTGGTGCGGCCGGTGACCAGTCCAACGGGTGCGACTGACGGTGCGTCCAAAGCTGTCAGGTCTTTCAGCAGGGCGTATTCGCGGGCCGCCGGATAGGGGGCGATTTCTTTGATCGCCAGAACCCGGTCTGAGACTTTGACGAACCGCACCACGTGACGTGAAATGCCGCGCGGTAAAGCCAAGATGACATCCTTTGGCCACTTGTCCAGTGGCAGGTTCCAGGGCAGGTCAAATAGGGCCGGATCGGGTGTGACAGTTGAAATGGTCAGAGCTTGTGGCATTAGTCAACCGGTCTTCGTTATAGCAAGGATCAGCAAAGACTGAACCGCCGCCCAGCGCCAGCCGGGCGGCGGTTCGAAGAGGCTGTTACGTCAGCCAGACGGGTTGTTGTCAGTCAGGCAAGCGATCCCCGGTCGCGACCGAGAAGTTGTGCTGTTCGCCTTTACGGATGGCCAGGTAAACGGTTTCACCCTTCCGGGGAACACTACGCGGGTTTACGCGTGCGATCAGTGAACCGCCCTGGAGTGTGGTGGTTTCTGGATCGTCACCCTTGAGTGAACCATAGGCGTAGGCGTCTGAGCCGAGTTCTTCAACAATGTCGATCTCAACTGGGATGGCACCGGCCGTCTCAGCGGTCACCTGTTCCAGGTTCTCTGGACGGAAGCCGACCACCAGTTTGCCTTCATCTTCTGGTGTGACCGCACTGATCACTTCACGGGTCAGCGGAACCAAGGCCTCACCGATGCGCACCGCGTCACCGACGATCGGGAACGTCCCAATGTTCATGGCTGGCGAACCAATGAAGGTGGCGACAAAGGCGTTAGCTGGCTTGTCGTAAAGCACCAATGGTGAGCCAACCTGTTGCAGCAGGCCGTCCTTCAGAACGGCGATGCGATCACCCATGGTTAGGGCTTCAGTTTGGTCGTGTGTCACATAGACGGTGGTGACACCCAGGCGGCGCTGCAATGAAGCGATCTGGGTGCGGGTTGAGACACGCAGCTTGGCGTCAAGGTTGGACAGCGGCTCATCCATCAGGAAGACGCGTGGCTGGCGCACAATGGCGCGGCCCATGGCGACACGCTGGCGCTGGCCACCGGACAGTGCCTTAGGCTTGCGCGCCAAGTATTCCTGAAGGTCAAGGATGCGGGCGGCCTCTTCAACCCGCTGGCGGATTTCAGCTTTCGGCATACCAGCGATCTTTAAGGCGAAACCCATGTTGTCCGCCACTGTCATGTGCGGATACAAGGCGTAGTTCTGGAACACCATCGCGATGTCACGGTCCTTTGGCTGGACGTCAGTCACGTCACGGTCGCCAATCAGGATGCGGCCGTCGTTGACTTCCTCTAACCCAGCCAGCATGCGCAGCGAGGTGGACTTGCCGCAGCCAGAAGGCCCAACCAGCACCAGGAACTCGCCATCTTCAATATGGAGTGTCAGGTGATCGACCGCAGGCCGGTCGCTGCCGGGGTATATTCGCGTAGCCCCATCAAAAGTCACAGTTGCCATGACTAGTACTTCCCTTCACCGGCAGGTACGTGCCGGACGATCCGTTGTGAAAGGCGCCGCCGCTACCCCTACGAGGTACCACCGGCACATGCTCAGCCCTTGAGCACCCGTCCATCATGCCACATCGGCCGGGCTTGGCTCTGGGCCCTGGGCAGGACGCGGTTGACGGTGGCCGGGGAGCGGGGTGACGCGGTGGCGCCAGATAGTTTGATGTCGAAACAAATGAAAACTAATTCCCCTGGGGAATTAGTTGCGAGAAAGTTCGGTGTCGAAGTATCGGCCGCGGGCCCGCCGGCGCGGGTTCGTCCGCTCAATCGACGAATCGCGGCCAGGTTCCGCCTGGTGGACAGGGTTGAGCGGGACAATACTGTCTTGTGAGTTCTCCGTCCGTGCCGCTTCCACCAGTCAGCGGCTCCCAGCACGTCATCACCGCCGGGCCCTACCAAGCGGCCATCGCCTCGGTTGGCGCGACCCTACGCCAGTTAACGTTCGAAGGCCGCGATCTGATTGTGCCTTTCGCGGATCATCAAATCCGACCCAACTACCGTGGGGCGGTCTTGGCGCCTTGGCCGAATCGGGTGATTGATGGGCGCTACACGGTAGACGGGGAGGTCAGGCAATTACCGTTGACTGAGCCGAACCGAGGCCACGCCTTACACGGTTTGGTCGCCTGGACTAACTTTGAGGTCTCGACGGCCGGTCCGGACCATGTCGGCTTGCGAACGGTGGTGGAAGCGCGGACAGGTTACCCGCACCGGTTAGCGTTGGAGGTGACTTATCAGGCCGATGCCGTCCAAGGGCTTCGTTGGTCGGTTAGTGTTACGAACCTCTCGGCTCAGGCGGCTCCCTATGGAACTGGTCCACATCCCTACTTGGTGGCCGGTCCAGGCAGACTTGACGAATGCTGGTTCGAGTTGCCGGCCAGCGACTATATGACCGTTGAGGGTGAACGGTTACTGCCAGGCAAGCTGGAGTCAGTTGAGGGCACGGCCTTTGACTTCCGGCAAAGCCGCCGCCTGGGGCCAGTGATGATAGATCACGCGTTCGTTGGCCTGGATTTCAGTGGCGCCTCATCTGGAAGTCCGCGGCCGGGTACGGTCCGGGCCTCGTTGCGTCATCCTTCAGGCAGTGGTGTGGCCATCACTTGGGACAAGGCCTGCCCCTGGGTTCAGGTCCACACGGCTGACTTGCCAGTAGCTCAGGCCAGTCGGCTCGGCTTGGCTGTCGAGCCGATGACCTGCCCGCCGGACGCGTTCAACTCTGGCACTGATCTGATTTGGCTGGAGCCTGGCGGTCGGCATCGCGCCGAATGGGTCCTGACTGGTTGGTGACCGCTACCAGTCGGTTGTGAAGGGCGCCTTGGCGGTGAAGCTGGTTGGTGAATGTCACCAGCCGGTTCCGATCGCAACCTTGGTGGCGAACGTCCCCTTACCTAGACCACGGTAGAAGTACAGATGACCAGCGGCGTCACGTGACACCAGGTCAGCTAAACCGTCACCGCTCAGATCGGCTCCGGCCGCCAGCGTGAAACCAGTCCAACCGTTACCAGCTTTGATCTTGGTGGCGAAACGGCCATCGCCTAGGCCGTAATAGGCGTACAGGTCGCCCTTAGCGTCAATTCCCAAGATGTCATTCCGGCCATCAGCGTTCAGGTCACCGGCGGCGTAGAGTTCAAAATCGGTCCAGCCGTTGCCAACTTTGGGGTACGGGTATTTGAACTTGGAGTTACCAGCCCCGGCGTAGAGGATCAAATCACCGGCCGAGTTGATGGCCAGCAGATCAATGATGTTATCGCCGGTCAGATCACCGCAAGGGATGACCCGGTAGGCTGACCAGCCGTTGCCAATGACACCGCTGTAGTTGACGTAACCGATGCCATCACCGGGATAGAGCAACAGGTAACCGTTGCCGTCGCGGGCCATCAGGTCAGCTTTGCCGTCACCGTTCCAATCACCTGAAGCGTAGATTGTGACCGAATCGAAGCTGCTGCCCAGTACGCGTTGAACGCCGAGCACCCCGTTGCGTGAGGCGGTATGTGAAGTCAGTTGCCCATCGGTGCTGACCGCGATGACCTCGCCGTGGCCGTCATTGTCCATGTCTGGGCTCAGCAGGATTTGCAGTTGGGTCAGCATATGGGCTGGTGGAGGCTCCGGCAGGGTGTGATCATAGGCCCGGCCCTGGTTGAAAAGACCAACCACATCCAATACGCCAGCACCGGTCTTGGCGTCCCATCCGGTGGTAGAAACATCGTGGGCGCTTGAGACCAGCAGGCTAGCCAACTGTGATTGGGTCAGTTCCGGATTGAACCGCAGCAGCATGCCAGCGGCCGCCGCCACCAATGGTGCCGCGAAGGACGTGCCGTTTTCGACAGCGATCGTGTTGGCTGGGCCGAGCACGGTGATATCAACTCCAGGTGCGGCCAGGTCAACGTACTGGTTGAAACTGGAAAAGTCGGCTGGTTCGGCCGTTAGGCCGGTCGCACCAACCGACACCACCGGGCCGTAAGCCGCTGGGAAAACCAACGGATTGGTTTGGCCGTTAACCTGGCTGACGCCATAGTTACCGGAAGCCGCCACCACTAGGGCACCCTTACCAATGGCGTAATCAACGGCGCTGCGCAGAGTTGATGGCATGCCCGCGGCGGCCACGCCAAGGGACAAGGAAATAACCCGGGCGCCGTCATTGGCCGCTCCTCGGATGGCGTTGATCAGGGCCGCGGAAGTCATTGTGCCAGCCGATCCAGAAGTGATCTTGTAGACATAAACCGCCTGGTCCCAGGCCGCACCAGCGACATCCAGCCCGTTGTTGGTGCAAGCTCCGATCAGGCCGGCCGTGGCTGTGCCGTGGTATTGCTTGGTCACCGCCGAGGCCGGGCTGACATCCGCGTCGTTATCGCCGTAATCGTATTTCCCGATGATGTTCGCGCAATGGTCACGGTGGCTGAAGTCAAAACCAGTGTCGATCACCGCGATTGGTATTGAATTGGCTGGGTTAGCCGCCGCCAAGGCGGCCCAAACACCATCGAAGCCCGCTCCGGGGAAGCCTTCCAGAGCCCATTGGGCCGATTCGGCGAAGGCTGGGTCATCAGGCGCGGCGCTATATAAGGGAACTGGTGTGAAGTCGTATTCGACGGCTTCAAACATACCGGTCTCGGTTAAGGCCTCAGCCACAGCGGCCGGATCAGCTGACGGGCCAGCTTCGATGGTGACGGCACCAGTTGGGCCGTCTGTCAGCTCAACTGTGACATCAGCTCCGGGCAGAGCCTGAGCCAAGGCTGAGGCGACAGCCTCCTGGTTGAGGGCTCCGGCCGGGACCGCCACCAGCCTTTCGGCTGTAACCCCGGCCGCTTGCGGGTCCAAGGTTGGGCCGTCAGTCAATTCGGGGGCTGACAATCGTGGTTTATCTACTTGGTTGGCTGGTTGACCGGTTTCAGGTGTGCCACCGGCCGGTAAGGCGAGCGCCGCGGCCGCAGTCGCGGCCAGCCAAGACGCTGCTAGAGTACGGAATTTCACGGGGGGACCTCCACATCAGTTGGTTGCGCTGAAGGCTTAGCCACTCCAGCTTATGGCGCTGGTTTGGGCGGTTGGTTAGGCCCAACGGTATGTCCGCGGTGTGAGCCAAGCTCTAGTCGCCGATCAGCCTTCCGTCATCGCGTGGGGCCTCAGTTTGGATATCAGGCCTCCGCCAGGTCCGTCGTGAAAACCACCGATCCAGGAACTGGTCACAGTGGGGTTAAGACAGCGACTGTGACCACTTTCCGCGGTCAGCTTGGGATGACGTTTCGATGGTTTACCTGGGGAAAGTACGTTGACCTGCCGGTTTATTGTGGGACTGGGTGAGGTGGGCCGGTCGGCGCGGGCTTCGCCCGCAGCGCGACGCACGGTGGGAAGCCGCTCCTTCAGCGGCCTCCCAAGCGGGTGGCCAGGTCTCGCAGAAATACCGCTACATCCGGTGGCCCACCCAGGCGCCTGGCGGCGGCGGTCGGACCGGGGCCCACCTTGATGGATAGGTCCGGCGGGATGATTTGGCGGAACGCCAACTCGTCTGTCGTATCATCGCCAATGAAGACCATCCGGTCAGCGCCGGTCAGATGCTTCAGCCGGTCCAAGGCGCCCGCCTTACCAATCGGTAGGACCGCCAACTCGACCACCTTATGGCCAGTTAGTGGCTCCACCCCGAGGCGGCGGCCCAAGGCGGCCGCCTCAGCTTCAAGGCTGGCGGCCGCCTTGGTGTCAGACATCAAGCGGGTATGAAGCACCGCCGCGAAGGGCTTAGTTTCAACCCAAGCGCCGTCACCTCGCTCGGCTAGCCTCCCCAACTGGTAGCGGATTCGCTCCAACTGAGCTAACTGGGCGGTTGACAAGTTGACCGGATCAACCAAGGCCAGGCCATGTTTGACGATGCCATGTTCACCACCGTGTGATCCGGCTAGCCAAGTACCTTCCGGCGGCCCGGCCAGGCGAGCCAAGTCACGCGCTGGCCGACCTGACACTAGAGCCAAAGCGACCGCTGGCAGTTCAGCTAAACGCCGCAGCGCCGCCGCGCTGGCCGGTAGTGGACGGGAATCCTCAGGGTTATCCACTAACGGAGCCAAGGTGCCATCAAAATCCAGCCCAACCAGCAGCTTGTTGGCCCCTAGCAGGGCATCGACAGCATCTGGCGGGGGCTGCGGCATCAGCTAGCCGCTAAAGCACGCAAGAAGGATGAAGCCCAGGCGGAGACGTCATGTTCAAGCACACGGCGGCGTAAGGCCTGCATCCGGCGGCGCTGGCGGGGTACCTCCAGGGTGGTGGCCCGCAGGATAGCGGCCTTCAAGCCGTCAATGTCATGCGGGTTGACCAGAATGGCTTGACGCAACTCGTCAGCCGCACCAGTGAACTCGGACAGGATCAAAGCCCCACGGCCATCAACCCGTGAGGCGACATATTCTTTGGCCACCAAGTTCATGCCGTCACGCAAAGCTGTCACCAGCATGACGTCAGCCGCCAAATAGAGGGCGGCCATCTCCTCTGGTGGCTGGTTTTGATGTAGATAGTGGATCGCTGGACTGCCGAGCGAACCGAAGTCACCCGCGATCCGCCCAACTGTTGTCTCGACATCGTCCCTTAGAGCTTGATAAGCCGAGACGTTGTCGCGTGACGGGGAAGCGATCTGCACCATCACCACACCCGGGACTTTCAAACGACCCTCGCGCAGCAACTCTTCATAGGCTTTCAGGCGGTGTGATATGCCTTTGGTGTAGTCCAGCCGGTCAACCCCGAACAGGATGCGGTCCGGGTTGCCCAGTTCCGCCCGGATGGCCCGGGAGCGGGCTTGGACGCTGGGTCTGCGGGCTAAAGCGTCAACCGACGCTGAATCGATCGAGATTGGGAAAGCCCCGGAGATCACTTCCCGCCGACCGCCGCCAGGTGCTGGCGCCAAAATGGAATGGCCGCGAGTGGTCAAGCCAGTTAAACGCCGGACACAGGAGCGGAAATTACCCGCGTCTTGGGAGCGTTGGAAGCCAATCAAGTCGGCGCCGAGCAGTCCCATCAGAATCTCGCGGCGCCAAGGTAATTGGGCGAACAGTGCCTCCGGCGGAAACGGGATGTGGTTGAAGAAACCGATCCTGACGTCAGGCCGCAATTCGCGGACCATGGCTGGCACTAACTGAAGCTGATAGTCATGCACCCAGATGGTGCCGCCGGGGGCGGCCACGTTGGCGGCTGCGACGGCGAACTTGTAGTTGACCGCCCGGTAAGCCTCATGCCATTCGCGGTGGTATTCGGGCGGTGTGATGACATCGTGGTACAGCGGCCAAAGGGTGGCGTTAGAAAAACCCTCATAGTATTCCGCGATCTCATCGCCTGACAGTTGAACCGGGATTGAGGTCAGACCGTCCAGTTCAACTGGCTCGAAGGAAAAGTCAGGCGCTCCCGGCCAGCCGACCCAAGCTCCGCCGCTTTGCCGCAGCACCGGGTCAAGCGCCGCCACCAGACCGCCAGGCGAACGCCCGTAGCTGACCTTGCCATCGTCACTGAAGGTGACATCAAGTGGTAGTCGGTTAGACACCACGACCAGTTCCGCCGGATTGAGGGTCAATTGACGCTCCTTGACTGATGTGGTGAACAGAGGCGGCCTGGTCGCGGTCTCTGACTGGTGTCCTTAGGGACGGCGCGGAGCCACCCCAATGGGTGAGCATTTGATAAGTAATAATAATGCAAAGGGCGTCGGGTCCCGCCTTGGCGCCGCCAGGTCGCCCGCCTAGGAGACTCGCACCCCGCCGTTTGGTCGGCGTCGGTGAGGTCCTTGCTAGGGTTTAGCCAGCTAAACGTGAAAGGACCGACCCGATGAGCCAGGACAACTCCACCGTCCGGCACGCTAACTCCGCCGTGCCCCGGCCAAGGACGTGGCTTTGGGCATCACTGCTGGCTGTAGCTTTGGCAGGGGCCGCTGCCGGAGCTTACGTGCTGACGTCTGAACCTCCGCCGACCGCCAGTCCAACACCAACTGAAACCATCACGGTGACGGCGCCGCCGCCAACACCGTCCATTTCGCCATCACCGCGTGACGATGGCACAGATTTTTACAACGCCATCCCATCGGCTGTTGGAGCCTATGTCTTGGTAGCGACAGCTCCTAATACTGAGTTTGAGACCGCCCGAGCCTATGACTCATATGTTTTGACTTACTCTGACGGCCAACATGAGATTCAACTGGCCGCTGGCCAGTGGCGCACCGAAGCGGCCGCGACTGATGCTTTCAACGCCATGTCTGGCCCTGAAACTTGGCCTGGTTCTGATGTTGACCTGAGCGCCACCGTCTGCCCGTCACCACCAGATCCGGACACCAAGTCAATGTGGCGTAACCAGACGGTCATCTTCCGGGTCGACGCCCCAGATGGCGGGGCGGCCGAGTTTTTCTGCCGGATGCCGATGTAGTTGTCCGATGCCGTCCCCCAAGAGTCCCGAAACGCCAGGTCAGCCGGGTAGCGGCGGGCCAACAAGTGAGGACGCCAGCCAGGTAGGCTTGGCCGACTTAGCTGGAACCACCCCTGGTGCGGCGGATGTGGTGGTCGGCATCGGGCATCTGAAAGTGGTCCGCGGGAAACGGGTTGTGCTGCCTGACTTTAGTTTGACTCTGCCAAGAGGGCAGGTAGTTGGCTTGCTGGGCCCGTCCGGTAGCGGCAAAACAACGCTGATGCGGGCGGTTGTGGGCGTCCAAACTGTGGCCGGCGGGACAGTTGAGGTGCTGGGACGGCCCGCTGGTTCACCTGAACTGCGCAGCCGGGTTGGTTACATGACTCAGGCGGTCTCGGTTTACAGCGATCTGACGGTGAGCGAGAACTTAACCTATTTCGCCGCTTTGCTGGGTTTGGGCCGACCGGAGGTGGCTCAAACCATCGACCGGGTGGAACTGGCTGATCACGCCGGTGACCTGGTGGGACGTCTGTCTGGGGGAGAACGGTCACGGGTTTCGCTGGCGGTCGCTTTACTGGGCAGCCCAGAACTGTTGGTGTTGGATGAGCCGACTGTTGGGCTGGACCCGGTGCTGCGCCAGTCCCTTTGGGATCTGTTCCGGTCCTTGGCCACAGGCGGCACTACGTTGCTGGTGTCGTCGCACGTCATGGATGAGGCGACACGTTGTGACCGGCTTGTTTTGTTGCGTCAGGGCCGACTGTTGGCGGACACCACACCGGCTGGGTTGCTCAGCCAGACTGGGGCACGGAACGCTGATCAGGCTTTCTTAGTGCTGGAGCGCCAGGCTGGGGGTGACACATGACAGCGCGCCGGACGTTCGCCACGGCTCGCCGTATCTTGGCTCAGTTACGCCACGATCCGCGTTCAATCGGTCTGATCATGGTGTTGCCGTGCGTTCTGATGGGTTTGGTGGCCTGGATGTTCGAGGACCAGCCGCAGGTGATCGACCAGTTCGGGCCGATGCTTTTGGTGGTTTTCCCGGTGTTTGTGATGTTCCTGGTGACATCGGTTACGACACTGCGTGAACGCACCAGCGGCACATTGGAACGGTTGATGACCACGCCGATCGGCAAGGGTGATTTTCTGATCGGTTACGCTTTGTCGTTCGCGCTGCTGGCGGCCTTGCAGGCGGTTGTGTTGACAGCTTGGGCGCATTGGGTTTGTGGCTTGGATATCGCTGGGTCTTGGGTTGGTTTAGCTGGTGTGGCGGTGCTGGACGCGGTTCTTGGTTCGTCGCTTGGGTTGGCTTCGTCGTCGGTTGCTCGGACTGAGTTTCAGGCTGTGCAGATGATGCCGGTCGTTATTGTGCCGCAGTTACTGATCTGCGGTTTGATGATGCCACGGTCAGCTATGCCACGAGTGCTTGAGCTGTTGTCTGATGCCGCGCCTTTGACTTACGCGCTGGAAGCGGCCAACGACATCGCGGCTGGGGGTTCTTGGGCTGAAGCGTGGCCGGATTTGGCTTTGACGGCCGGTTTTACGGTTGCGGTGTTGATCGCTGGGGTTCTGACTTTGCGGCGGCGCACCGCCTGACGGGCCACACCGTGCGCCTGTGTCGCACGCGGTCACACGTCGGTGTGACCAGCGAAGACGCGGCCAGAGGGTGTTGGCGGGGCGGCCGTAGGTGTGGCCTGTCGCCTGACGGGCCACACCGACGGCCGGGCGGCGAACCGGTCCAGCAGGGTGGTGTTACCGGACACGATCAGAATGTCTTGGGGTGAGATCCGGGTTTCGTCGGTGGCGTATTCGAATTCTTGACCCGGTGATTTGAGCCCGATCACAGTGACGCCGTATTTGCGCCGGATTTGGGATTGAGCCAAGGTGAAGCCGATGGTTTCCTTTGGCGGATGCATTTTGACAATGGTGAAGCCGTCCTCAAACTCGATGTAATCCAGTAGTCGGCCGGACACCAGGTGGGCGACGCGTTCGCCGGCGTCGGCTTCCGGCAAGATGACTTGGTTAGCTCCGATGCGGCGCAAGATGCGGGCGTGTTCAGATGATGTGGCCTTGGCCCAGACTTGGTTCAATCCAAGGTCAACCAGGTTGGATGTGATCAGGACGGAGGCTTCTAGGGCTGTTCCAACACCGACCACGGCGACTGGGAAATCGCGGGCCCCGAGTTGTTCAAGGGCTTCAGGGTCAGTGCAGTCAGCTTCGACTAAGGGCAGCCGGCCGGACCAGCGCCGGATCACGTCGGGGTCTTTTTCGACGGCCAGGACTTCACGTCCTAGCCGGTCAACTGTTAGTGCGAGGCGTGAACCGAACCGGCCCATGCCGATGACTAGTACCGCGCCGTCAGATGGCAATGGGGCTTCGGCCGGCCCGGCCGGGCTTTTGTGGTCCATGGTTGGCCTTTCGGGTTGATTTCGGTTCAGCCGACAATTGGCCGGTCTTCTGGCAGACGGATGACCCGGCGGCGGTTAGATAAAGCCACTGAGGTGGCGATTGTCATGGTGCCGAGTCTTCCGGCCAGCATTAGGGCGGCCAAAGTTAGTTTGGCCACCCCGGGCAAGGATGGCACAAGTCCGGTACTCAGGCCACAGGTGGCGAAAGCTGAGATGCATTCGAATAGCAGATGGGATAGCGGAGCTTGGCTGACCAAGGAGAGCACTAGGGCACCGGAGAAGACCATCATGACGGCCGCTACGGCTACGGTCACGGCGACCCGCAGAACTGATGGTTCAAGGCGGCGGTCGAAGGCTTCCATGTCACGATCACCCCGGGCTTCGGCCCGGATGGCCAGCAGCATGACGGCCAGGGTGGTGACTTTGATACCTCCGGCGGTTGAAGCGGATCCACCGCCAACAAACATCAAAGCGTCCTGCAACAAGATGGTGGCTGGCCGTTCGCTGGCCACATCAAAGGTGGCGAAGCCGCCTGATCGGGTGTTGACGGCCGCGAACAGGGCGCTGAAGACAGCCGAACCGGCTGGCTGGGCGTCCAGTGTGGCGGGGTTGTTCCATTCGGTCAGCCAGATCACGATCCAGCCGATCGCTAATAGACCAACGCAGTAGCTGATGGTTAGTTTGGAGTGAAGGCTGAGGCGTGAGGGGTGGCGCAGGTGGCGGCGCAGGTCCAAGATGACTGGGAAACCGAGTGAACCGGCGAATACGCCAGCCATGATTGGTGCTAGGACCCACCAATCGGAGGCGAATGGTTCTAGGCCTTCAACTGTCGGCACGAATCCGGCGTTGTTGAAGGCTGACACGCCGTAGAAGATGCCATGCCAGATGGCTTGGCCCAGCGGTTCGCCAGCCATCATGAAACGCGGTGTCAAGATGGCCGCCAGTGTTAGTTCAGCCACTATTGAGATGACCGCGACAGCCCGGACTAGCAGGCCAACTTCACCGAGGCGTGATGTGCCGGTTTCGCTGGCGGCCAGGATTTTGGAGCGCACACCTAAGCGGCGTGAGGTCGCTAGGGACAGCATTGAACCGAGTGTCATGACACCCAGGCCGCCGATTTGGATTCCGGCCAGGATTGTGGCTTGGCCGAAGCCTGACCAGTATCCGGCGGTTGGGACGCTTGTCAGGCCGGTTACGCAAACCGCTGAGGTGGCGGTAAAAATAGCATCGGTGATGGCTGGTGAGTATGGCCCGGCGCGGGAAATCGGTAGGCAGAGCAGGGCCGCGACCACCATGATGACACCCGCGAAAACGGTCACAGCGAAGCGGGATGGTGATAGGTGGCTTAGTCGCACGGCGGGCTGGCGCTCCGCGCCTGTCCCGGATAACCCCTCCCGCATGTGTTTCACACTACTAACATTGGTCACTACAGTGGACACAGATAACACTAATCACTAAGTAAGGACAGATATGGGAGCGAAGCCAGAGTTCTTGACCGTCTCTGAGGTTGCCGCATCCTTACGGGTGTCTGATATGACGATTTACCGGTTGATCGCCGCTGGCGGTCTCCCGGCGCTGAAAGTCGGCCGCTCGTTCCGCATCCCGGCGGACGCGCTCAACCAATGGCTGGCGGACGGTTCGAACTGGGAGACAGGCACCGCCCGGCACGGCTGAGGCCGTCCGCCGCCCTTTTACGGGGTAAGATGCCTTGCCAGTGTCTCCGCCATGGCGGGGCAAGAATTAGTTAAACGGCTAGGAGGCTCAAACATGTCACAAGGCATGGCCGCGCCTCTTGACGGCCAAGCGATGAACTCGCCTCAAAACCAACTGGAGGAGAGGGCTTCGTGAGGTTGGCTAAACGCACCAGAAGAACTGTGAGGACCGTATGGGGTCGGTAATCAAGAAGCGCCGCAAGCGGATGGCAAAGAAGAAGCACCGCAAATTGCTGCGCAAGACCCGGCATCAGCGGCGCAACAAGAAGTAGCCGCCCGCCTGCGGTGTTTTCAGGACCGGCCGTCCGGCACAAGGTGGGCTATAGCGATGTCACTGGCCGCGATCAGGCGTAACTCACCGGAACGGTGCCGCACCGCGACGTGATCTAGATCAGCTTCCTCAAGTGTGCCCACGGTGTCGGCGTAACCACCGTCAGGTAGGCGCCGCCGGATAGTGACTTTGACGCCGGGTGGCCAATCGAGCCAAATCGTTCCAGCCATAGAGGCAATCTACCGTTTCGCGGTGGGGCAGCGACCGTCACAAGTTCCCCCAAAGCCGGACCCTGGACGATGCCGTCCGGGCGGCATCGTGCGACAAGTTGGGTTCGCTGGGGGAGGGCTTGGTGGCCAACCCGCAAGACAACGCCCCGCTTTTAGCGGGTCGAAACGTTCCAGCCTTTAGGTTGGCGTTCAAACAAGGGCCGTCCGTCGACTGGCCGGCCCGGAACTGAACGGAGAACAAGTCATGACCCAAACCGCCACTAAGGCCCGGCATGATGCGCCTGACTTGACCAGCGGCCGGTGGACCGCCGATCTGGCGTATTCGAGTATCCATTTCAAGATTGGCCATCCCCGCGTCATCAAGGTACGTGGTTTTATGCCTCTGACTGGAGGCTATTTGGAGGTTGGTCAATCACTGGCGGATAGCACGGTTGACTTGCGGTTTGATCCGGCTGGTGTGCGCACGGGGGTGGGGCGGCGTGACGCCATGCTGTTGGGGCCGAACTTCTTTGATGTTGATTCATACCCGGTCTGGTCTTTCCGGTCGAGTCTGATCACCAGGCTGCATCATCATTTTTCTGTCGTCGGTGAACTGACGATGCATGGCATGAGCCATCCGGTTAGTTTCACGGCCCAATTCGATGGCTTGGATGTTCTGGTTGATGACCGGTCGGCCGCTGTTTTCACGGCTGACGCTGAGATTGACCGCTTCGACTGGGGTTTGACTTGGACTGAGGATCAGGCTGGAAGCCGGGTGCGGAGCGCCAGGGATGTCGCCATTGGGGTACATCTGGTAGTTGTTCGCCAATAGGCCCTTTGCCCTGGTCCGGGCATTAGGACCGGGGCGGGCGATCCACCCGGACGCGGCCACGATGGCTGGGGCGGCGGCGGTTCAGATACTGGATGACGGCCCAAACCGCCCAGATCGCACCGACGCGGTAGAACGCCCCAAGTGACCGGCGCACAGCCCGGCGTTTGTCACGGAACTCCCGCACCGGCCAATGGCACCGTCGGCAGTGGCGGCGCAGACGCCGGTCCGGGTTGATCCCAGTTGGATGGCCGACTAACGAAAGCATCGGCACATCATTCGATGAGTCGCCGTACGCGTAAGACCGGGTCAGGTCAATGCCGCGTTCTTTGGCTAGCCGGATGGCCGCCTCAGCTTTGGCTGGTCCATGCAACAGGCCACCGACTAGACGTCCCGTGAAATGGCCTTTATGGCTTTCAACCACAGTGCCGAGCGCTCCAGTGGCGCCAACCCGGGCGGCCACCAGGTCAACCACAACTGTTGGTGAGGCTGATATCAGCCAAACCTCATGGCCTTGGGCCAAATGCTGGTCAAGTAGTTCACGGGTGCCGGGATAAACCCGTCCGGCCAGAACCTGATCCCAAACCTCTTCCGCGACCGCGGCCATCTGGGCGACTGGGCGGCCCCGGATGGCTTCGAGGGAACCACTCCGAACAGCTTTGACTCCGGAGTCAGATTCGCCGAACATGGCGTAACGCAAGTTGAGTTGAACCATCCGGATGATGTCACGCGGGGACAAGAAACCCCAGCGGAACAATCCGAGCCCAACGTAAAAGACACTGGCACCACGCAGAATGGTGTTATCGACGTCAAAAAAGGCGGCCACTTTAACGCCCTCAGACCCCGCCGGTGGTGACGGGGTAGACGTTTGCGGTCTAGCGGATTGGTCCATCTTCCAGTCCAGTATTGACTAGCCGGCTGACCATTCGCCAATCCAGCTAGCTGACCGTGGCCGTGAAACCGGACGCCTTTGATTTGTCTGGGAACTACCGGACCACCCAGACTAGGACCATGTCTCAGGCACGTACCACGGTCCATCTTGTCCGCCACGGTGAAGTGGACAACCCGCATCATGTGCTTTATGAACGCTTAGCGGGTTTCCATTTATCGGACAGAGGCCGGGCGATGGCGCGGCGGGTGGCCGATTTCTTCAATGACGGTCATCACGGGCAGATCGACCGTCTGGTGGTCAGCCCATTAGAACGGGCCCAGGAGACAGCCGCTCCGCTGGCTCAGGGCCTGGGCTTGGCGATTGAAACAGACCAGAGGCTGATCGAAGCCCAAAGTCATTTCGCTGGGATGCGGATTGACCTGCCCAATCTGATCCGTCCACGGTCCCTGAGACGTCTTTTCAACCCTTTACGGCCATCGTGGGGTGAACCGTATGAGGCGATCGCTGACCGCATGACGCAAGCCATCACCGATCTGAGGACAGCTAATCCCGGCCGCCAGATGATCGTTGTTTCACACCAGTCGCCGATCTGGCGGGCCCGCCTCAAAGCCGAAGGCCGCCCAGTGCGTATCCTGCCACGTGGCCAGGCCTGCTCTTTGGCTTCGGTCACCAGTCTGATCTATGAAGATGACCAGCTCAGCGCTGTTTGGTATTCCGAACCGGCACGTGATCTGCTGCCGCCACCGCCGCGACATCAACCCATCTTATGATTGGCTCTAGGAGGTTTGTCACCATGAGAAAGCGGCCAGGCCAAACCAATTCCAGCCGTCGGGCGCCAACCGACCGGCCAGGTGTGACCTGGCGCCAACCCAGAAAAATGACCGGTCGGATAGTGCTGCTGGCCGTCGCTGGTTGGCTGGTCGCCGGTTGCACCGAAGATACGCCAGTGGCCAGCTTAACTACTCAAGGCGCTGGTATTGAGACGTCGGCATCGGCCTCACCAGCGCCTAAAACACAGGCCGACACGGCCCGGGACATGGTCGAATGTCTCCAAGAAGCCAAAATCGCGGCGCGCCTGTCCGGCCCTGACGAACAAGAAGGCCTAGGCGCGGACGAGGCGGTAGTTGAACTCGAAACCGACCAGGCTTACCTAATGTCGATCAACGGCCAACTTTCGCTTGGCGCGACTGATGAGGCCCAAAAGGACGCCGTCGCTGATCTTGAACTTCTAGCGGCACCCTACCTGGCTGGGAGCCAATCGGGCGATGGCTCGGCGAATCTCAATCTGACCGCCAGCCAGGACGGTGCCCCAGGGACCGGAAGCGGTGCGGCCCCACCCGGTCCAGCGCCTGAATCAGACGCGCCATCCTTCTTGATCCTCGGAGACCAAGACCTGACCGAACCGTTCGTGGCTTGTGTCAACGCCACCGGTTACACCATGCCGGAGTTCGCACCTGACCCGGCCGAAGAGTTGCGCTACAAGGAGTCGCGCCTCGAAGGCACCATGGCTTGGCTGCGTTGCGCCCGCCTAAATGGCTGGCCGTACCTGGCTGATCCGCCCGCCATTGTGGCCGATTCCTACGCCACCATGCCGTCCGCCCTGCTTCCGGCCACCATTAGTCCGGCCGATTTGCGTGCCTTGCTCCAGGCTTGTCCATCGTTTGATACCGCCGCGCATCAAGAAGCGGACGCTTATAGGCAGGAGAACTTCGATGACACTTGGTCTGAAGAGGAGGCAGCGGCGTTCGATGATGAGGTTCGCATCAAGTTTCCCCGATCAGTTGACCCGCTAATCGGCTTTGACGCACCAGGCTTCGGTGGTGGCGGCCCAGATGCCACATCCGACAGTTTGCCGGATGATGTCCGCGCCGCCTTGCAAGAGCTGCAGCGCATTTTGCTGGAAGCTGAGGCGGCCTACTATTCGGACGGCAGCGGGCCTTTGGTACCCCGCGGCTAGCAAGGTAATAAAGCGGTCGGTCTAGGACGGGCCGTTGCTGTTCGGGCCGGGTCCGGCCGGGGGTGGCTGATCGCCACTGTCGGCCGCCCCGTTTCCCTCAGCGCCTTCGGCGGCCTCCCGCTGGCGCCTTTCATGTTCACGCAGAGTTTGGTCAGCGGCCCAATGACGGAGGAACTCTTGGTCATCATCAGGCCGCATCGGTTGTCTTGGGGCGGGCCTGGAGTAACGGCTGGCAGGGCCCCTACCCCAGGTGCCTGGTTGGCGAGCGGTACGTCTGGGCCGGGCGATTTTCGCCACCACCAACCAAGCTAGCGGGCCAGCGATCGGCAGCACGATGATGATAAAGATCCAAGCCAACTTAGGTACTGAGGTGCGTTCAACGTCATCGTCGGTAGCGAAGTCGACCAGGGCGTAGATCGCCAGGGCCAGCGGTAACACATAAAGCAGGATTCTTGCCATTTGACCTAAGCCTACCGGCCGTGACGGGCCCCTCAGTCAAACAGTCCAAGGTGAGCTAAGGACAACGCCATCAGCACGCCATAGCCGAGTTCGACTTGGCCTGTCCGGGCCAGCACCCGGATCAGATCAGAGCCGCTGGTGCCGGCTCCAACCGCACTGGCCAGCCGGGCGACCGGGATCGCCATCAGTAAGACAACCAAGACGCGGGGACGCCCAATAGCGCACAGAGCCCCGGCCAACAAGGCGAGCCACATCTCCCAGGAGTAAATCGCGCGGGCGGCTGACTGACCGACTTTGACAGCTAACGTGATCTTGCCGACCGCCTGGTCAGCCGCCATATCGCGCAGGTTATTGGCCATCAGGATGGCGCAAGCTAGCAGCCCAAGACCAACCGAGGCGACCCCAGCCCGCCAGTTGACCGCTAAGTGTTGGGTGTAACAGGTGCCAAGGACCGCCACCGGGCCAAAAAAGATGAACACGCCGGCCTCACCCAAAGCCATGTAGCCGTAAGGGTGCTTACCGCCGGTGTAAAACCAGGCCGCGGCGATGGCCGCCGCACCAACAGCGACCAGCCACCATTGAGTTGTCAGCCAAGCTAAGCCCAGTCCAGCCAGCGAAGCGGCCGCGAAACTAGCTATGGCGGCCAGCCGGACAGCCCCTGGGCTGGCCGCACCGGAAGCCACCAGGCGGGCCGGGCCGGACCGTTCGGCGTCACTGCCGCGCAGGCCATCAGAGTAATCGTTGGCTAAGTTGACCCCGATTTGTAAAGCCAACGCGACCACCAGGCATAGAACCGCCCGGTTCCACGCCGGAGGCTGGTCTGGCAGCCAGGATGCCCCTAAACCAACTAGGACGGGTGCGACGGCGGCCGTTAGGGTCCGCGGGCGTAAAGCGCTGAGCCATTGAGAAGGACTTGCCACAGGGGTCACCTTAGCGCCAACATGTGCCCGTCCGCTGCCAGTTGGGCGGCCAAGGATTTGGCGCCAGCCCGGTCCGGCTTGCCGGGAGCCAGCAGCGGTAAGGCCAGAACCAGTGCGATCTGGCGTGGCGCGGCGGTCGGCCCGAGCCGGTCCTTGATGTGGTGGCGAACCGTTTCGAGGCTCACCTCAGCGCCGTCTTGGGCTATTACTAGAGCGCTTACGGCTTCACCCCAGGCATCGTCTGGTAGGCCTGTGACCAGCGCGTCTGATATTTCAGGCAGTTCCCGCAGGGCTTGTTCAACTGCTTCCGGCAGGACAGTCAGGCCGCCTGTGGTGATGGCGTTGTCGCTCCGGCCGAGGACTTCCAATTTGCCCGATGCCGTCCGCCGGCCCAGGTCGGAACTGACGAACCAGCGTTTCCCGGCGGTTTCAACGAACTGTCCGCTGTGCGGCGCGGCGGGCTGACCGGCGTCAGTTTGGGCCGCGCCAGACTGGTCAAGTCCGGCTGGATCCGGTCCGTCGCTAGGGCTGGGCCCGGCCGAACCGAGGTATCCCAAAGCCAGAACCGGGCCCGCCAGCCGGATGACACCGCTCGGCCCGATTTCAACTGTCACACCGCCTAAGGGCAAGCCATCGTAAACACAGCCGCCGCAGGTCTCCGCCATGCCATAGGTTTCAACCAGATTGATTCCAGCCTGGGTGGCGGTGGCCCGCAGCTTAGGATCAAGCTTCGCCCCGCCGATCAGAACCGCCGTGAAACCGCTCAGGGCGTCTACGGCAGGCTGCCCGGCTTGAAGTAGACGGCCCAACTGGGTTGGCACCAGTGAGACGTAACGCTGCCCGGGGCCCATCTTGGTGGCCGCCAAACTGAACTCTTGGGGGCTGAAATGACCGGACGGCATAGTCCTGATACCACCCGCGAGTAAACCACGGACCAGCACGTTTATCCCGGCGATGTGATCTGGTGGGAGAGCCAGCAGCCATTGGCCGGTGCCGCCTAGGCGTTCCGTGCTGGCCGCCGCCGAGGCGCGCAAGGCGTCCGCACTGAGTGCCACCCAGCGCGGGCCACGCCCGGCGCCAGTTGAACCGGAGGTCGCCACCGTCACAGCCGTTCCGGGTGGTGGTTTCAGTGTGTCGCCGACCGGATCGAATGGGTTCGCGCCGTCCAGGCCAAGTCCGGCCACGAAGGGCCGCCCGCCGTGTAAGGCGTCTTCCAGTTGCCGCAACACCAGCCCGATCTCCATTTTCCCACTTTAGGCGCCCGCCGAATCGCGACCTGGTCGCGACCCGCCGAACCGCGGTCTGGTCGCGGCCCGCTTAGACCCCGCAAAGCGGCGCCTTCGGTCCTTCGGGCCGATAGCCGGGCCACGGCCGCGACTGACGCTGGTTGGCGCGTCTGGGCTGATGATTGGCGCAGATCGGGCCGCGCCGTTTAGCTAAACGGGTTTGGGTGGACGGCTTGTGATTGAGTTAACGGGTTCCAGCCAACTTGTCAGGAGGACATATGCGACCTGGCGTCCGCGCCAAGACGGCGGCCAGCGCCGTGCTTCTAGTGATCGCGGCAGGCCTAGTGCCGGCCTGCGGCACTGAACCGCCGCAAACTCCCCGGGCGACCGAAACCGCCATCAGGGTTGAGGTTAAGGACGCGCCTCCGGAGGTGCCACCAACTTGGCCTTTGACTGGCGAAGTCGGCAATCTGGAAGAACGAGCCGCCCTGGCCGTCAAGGTCGAGAACGATCCAGCCGCCCGGCCCCAAACCGGCTTGGAACAGGCTGATGTGATCTGGGAAGAGATGGTTGAAGGTGGCGGGTCGCGGTTCATCGCGGTGTTCAACTCGATAGTCCCCGAATCGGTTGGCCCGGTCCGCTCAATCCGGCCGATGGATGGTCCCATCTTGGGAGCCGTTGGCGGGTTGATCGCCTGTTCAGGTGGGCAGGCCCGTTTCATAAACCAAGCTAAATCGGCTGGCTTGCAGGTGTTCACGGAAGATTACGCGGGTTATTTCCGGGCACCGGACCGCTCCATGCCGCACAACTTGTACCTCAGGCCAGCTGAGATTTGGCAGCAAGCCGATCAATCGCATAAGGCCTTGCCGCGGGCCGAATTTAGCTACGCCGCATCTGATAGTGCCGCCACTGCGGTCTTAGCTGGGGTGGACATGAAGAGCATCGCGGTTACTATCTCGCCGGTGGCCCGACCAGCTTGGACTTGGGACGCCGAATCAGGTTTGTTAGTGCGATCAGAAGGTTCAACGCCGTCCAAGGCGGCCTCTGGTGGCAGGTTGGCGGCCTCCAACGTGGTTGTCTTGGCGGTGGCCGTCCAGAACGCTGGTGGGACGGATGCGGCGGGTAGCCCGATCCCTGAGACTCTGATTGTTGGTTCAGGTACGGGTGTTGTTCTGACCGGTGGCCGGGCGGTTGATGTGACCTGGTCGAAGGCCAGCGTTAGCAGTCCGGTTGAACTGGTAACAGCCGATGGCACAGCCGTTCAGTTGGCGGTTGGTCAGACCTGGGTTGAATTGGTGCCTGAATCGTCTGGTTCTTGGTCGATTAGCTAACCGTCAGGTTGGCTCCCAGTAGGGAGTTGTACAACAGGCTCCGGCCGTCTCGCACGCGGCGGGGGCGA
Organism: Bifidobacteriaceae bacterium; assembly: GCA_031267825.1. GTDB lineage: Bacteria > Actinomycetota > Actinomycetes > Actinomycetales > WQXJ01 > JAIRTF01. The sequence continues at coordinate 85,916 of JAIRYJ010000013.1, read as the reverse complement.
AGCTCTCACCAGCGAAGACGCGGAAGATCAGCATAGTTTGGTGTCCTGGGTCCTGTCGTGCGATAGGCCCCAGGCGAGGCCAGGAGGTCAGAGGATCTGTTTGCGGAACGGTTCGAAGCGCGGCGGGCGGTGCTCCAAGAAAGCGTCACGGCCTTCAATCGCCTCATCTGTGCCGTAAGCCAGACGGGTCGCTTCAGCCGCGAATAACTGTTGGCCGGCTAGGCCGTCATCAGCCAAGTTGAAGGCGAACTTGAGAGCCCTGATGGATTGGGGTGATTGGCCGGCGATGATTTGAGCCCAGCTAATGGCCGTCGCTTCAACCGCCGGGTGGTCAACCGCCTGGTTGATCGCACCCCAGGTGGCGGCTTGGTCAGCGGTGTAGGTCTGAGCCAAGAAGAAGATCTGTCTGGCCCGCTTTTGGCCAACTTGGCGGGCCAGCAAAGCCGAACCGTAGCCGGCGTCAAATGAGGCGACAGTGGCGTCAGTCTGTTTGAACCGGCCATGTTCGCGACAGGCTAAAGTCAGGTCCGCCACAACATGCAGCGAGTGGCCACCACCGGCGGCCCAGCCGTCCACCACCGCGACCACAACTTGAGGCATGGTCCGGATCAGATGTTGGGCTTCCAAGATGTGCAGCCGTCCCGGCGAACCCAGCGAACCTGGCGGGGTGGGCGAACCTGGTGGGGCGGCATCGGGCGGAGTAGACGGTTCATAGCCGTAGCCGCTGGCACCACGGAAGCGCTGGTCTCCACCGGAACAAAAGGCATAACCGCCATCCTTCGGACTGGGGCCGTTGCCGGTCAGCAGCACAGTCATGACATCCAGCGAGGTAGCGGCATGGCGCAAGGCGGCGATCAACTGGTCAACAGTCCGCGGCCGGAAAGCGTTACGGACTTCAGGCCGGTTGAAGGCGATCCTGACCCAAGGCTGGTCAACTGGACCGCCAGGTTCTGAGCGGCTGACGCCGCGGTGGTAGGTGACGTCATCGAACGATTCGAAACCCGGGATGTCACGCCACAACCCAGGCGTGAACCCATCTGAAAGCAATGCCGGCAGGTCAGCCATGGCCATAGAGCCTATCTCGCGGGCAGGCCGCCTGAACCGCACTGACCTGTGATACCGGATTGACTTGGTAAACTCCCTGCGGCACCTAGCTCAAGCAGAAGGCTCAAATCCGGCGTGAACGATCCGAATGCCGCCAAGCCGCGGGCTGAACCCGCCACCTGGCGCGGCGGCTGGCTGAGCCAGCAGAACGGAAGAAGGAACAACTAATGGCGTCCAAGACAGCTGATGTCAGGCCCAAGATCACATTGGCTTGCACCGTGTGCAAGGAACGTAACTACATCACAAAGAAGAACCGGCGCAATGACCCTGACAGGATGGCGCTGTCCAAGTTCTGCCCGCGTTGCCGCCAGCACACCGAACACCGCGAGACCCGCTGACAGCCCGGTCCGGCGGCGGTTGGACTGAACCGAATGCCCGGCGCTGAACTCCGGCTGGCCTCGCCTGATCTGCCACCCAACACGGCGGTCCGCCTGGCTGAGCTGACCACAATGCGCATGGGTGGTGTGCTGCCGCAATTCGTGGACTGCACCACGGAAGACCAACTGATCGCCGCTGTAGCGGTGGCTGACCAGTCGGGTGACCGTCTGCTGATGCTGGGCGGCGGTTCTAACATTGTGGCGCTGTCCCGGATCAAGAATCTGTTGGCGGTCCGTGACCGCCGCGGCTGGGCTGAGGTGCGCTACAGCGGCGGGCGGGCGTTGCTGACAGTTGCCGCTGGAGCGTCCTGGGACGCTGTTGTGGCTTGGAGTGTTGAGCAGAACTGGTCAGCTTTGGCGCCGTTGAGTGGTATCCCTGGTTCGGCGGGGGCGTTGCCGGTGCAGAACGCTGGAGCCTATGGCGCGGCCGCCCAAGATGTCATCCGGCGGGTCAAAGCCTTTGACCGTCTGACCGGTGAGGTGGTCATGTTGGACCTAGCTGATCTGGCTTTGGGTTACCGGGATTCGGCCCTGAAACGGTCGATCGCCCGGTTTGGCGGCCTGACGCCACGTTGGGTGGTGCTTGACGTGACCTTGGATGTGGGTCCGGAGCCAGGCAGCTCCAAGGACGATGCCGCCGTCCCGGTTACCTACAGCCAGTTAGCTGACGTTTTAGGGGTTCCGCTTGGGACGCGCTTGCCGGGTTCACCGGTGCGGCAGGCGGTGCTGCGAATCCGCCGCTCCAAGGGCATGTTGCTTGATCCGTCTGACCGGGATACATGGTCGGTTGGGTCGTATTTCACTAATCCGGTGGTCAGCCCTGAGCAGGCGGCTAGTTTGCCGCCGGAGGCGCCAAGGTTCGAGGAGGCTGGGCAGGTCAAGCTTTCTGCCGCCTGGCTAATGACTCAGGTCGGCATCGGCTGCGGCTGGGGGATTGGGGCCAACCCGGTTGTGACAACATCGACTAAACATGTTCTGGCTTTAACTAACCGGGGTGGCGGTAGTGCGGCTGATGTGCTGCTACTTGAGCAGGTGATCGTTGGGATGGTGCATGACCGGTTCGGTATTCAGTTGACACGTGAACCGGTTCTGGTCGGCTAGGAGTCCGTTGGCTAGGAGTTCTGGGAGTTCTAAGAGACCTAGGAGTTCTAAGAGTCCTAGAAGCCCTAAGAGTTAGGCGCCTGCCTAAGCCAATCAGCCACCCCGTCTAGGAGACGCCGCTTGGTGGCCGCCCCAGCCCGCGAGACTTCGATCGAGTCTTTTGCCAGGTCCGCCAACTCGGAATCAGTCAGGCCGTGGACTTGACGTAGGACCTGGTACTGGTCAACGAGGCGTGAACCAAAGATCAGCGGATCATCGGCTGATAGGGCCAACCGGGCGCCCGCCCGCAGGAAGGACCGCACCGGCACGGCGGCGGCGTCCGGATAGATTCCCAAAGCGACATTGGACAGTGGGCAGAGTTCGAAGGCGATGCCTTGGTCAACCATTTGACGCAACAGGACCGGGTCTTCGCTGACACGCACACCATGGCCGATCCGTTCAGGTGACAAGTCACGCACCACTTGGGCGGCGTGGTCCGCTCCGAGCAGCTCACCGCCGTGCGGCACACTAGCCAGACCGGCCTGCCGGGCTATCCGGAAGGCCGGGCCAAAGTCGGCCGTGTCACCGCGCCGCTCATCATTTGACAAACCGAAGCCAGTTACCTGACCTGGCCCGTCACCAGCGTGTTTAGCCGCTAGGCGGGCTAAGCCGCGGGCTTCTAAGGGATGACGCAGGCGCGAGGCCGCGACGATCACCGCCACCTCAACACCGCTCCGTCGGCTGGCGGCGGCCGCCTCATCAAGCACAATTTCGAGGGCTGGCGTAATCCCGCCAACGTGCGGTCCGTAACTGGTCAGGTCGATTTGTAGCTCCAGGCGCCCAGAACCTTCGCGGGCGTCATCTTCGGCCGCTTCACGCACTACCCGCCGCATGGCCGCTTCGGTGACGACAACATGGCGGGCGGCATCGTACAAACGTTGAAAGCGGAACCAGCCGCGTTCGTCGGCCGACAAACCCAGGCCGCGCTGTTCGGTCAGGCCGCGGGGTAAGCGCAGACCGGTGGTGGCGGCCAGTTCAACCACGGTGGCCAGCCGCATTGATCCGGTGAAGTGGAGGTGGAGGTGTGCTTTGGGTAGGCGGGTCAGGTCACGCGGCGCCATGGTCTGTTCCGTCATTTGTCCGATGCCGCCCGCCCGTTTTGGGCGCACCAAGCCGGGTTGGCGCTAGTTCGGCTTGGGCTGTGCTGGACTGGACCGGGCTGGGGCGGGCCGGTTCGGCTGATGCCGGGCTGGGTTGGGACTGGGCCGCGGCGAACGGGATTGGCCGGGAGGCGCCTCCCCCGCGGAACCTCCCGGCCTCTCGGGATACCCCAATCCCGAGTGGTTGGCCAGCAGGCCCGCGGTGTCAACAGGCGGCCAGCCATACCGCCTTTAGGTGGGGCGGCGTAATAAGTAAAACTGCTCAACGTTAGCTTAACAAGACCGGTATGTGCGGTCTCATCATTTGGCCGCGCACCGCCCCTGAACCCGTCTAAATGACTGTCCGGAGGCACCGCGCGGCGTTTAGCGGTCAATCCGCTTGAGCCAACAGCGCCTGGATCCGGGTCAGGCCTTCAACTAGATCATCATCACCCAAAGCGCAAGATAATCGCAGGTAACCTGATGGGCCGAAGGCCTCGCCTGGCACCACCGCGACCTCAGCCTCATCCAGTAGGAGTGAAGCTAACTGGGCTGAGGTCACCGGCCGGGCGCCACGAATCGTCCTACCTAAAATTCCTTGAACCGAAGGGTAGACGTAGAAAGCACCCAGCGGCATTGGGCAGTAAACCCCGTCAATCTGGCGCAGCATCTCCACCATCCGGACACGCCTACGGCTAAAAGCGAGGCGCATTTGGTGGGCCACGTCAAGTGGGCCGGAAACAGCCGCCAAGGCGGCCCGTTGCGAGACATTGGCGACATTCGACGTCAGATGGGACTGCAGGTTCGTGGCCGCCTGAACCACATCAGGCGGGCCAATCAGCCAGCCGACGCGCCAGCCAGTCATGGCGTAAGTCTTGGCGACACCGTTCAAGATGACGCACTGGTCCGCCAGTTCCGGCACCGCTACGGCGATCGAAGTGAACTGGTTGCCGTCATAGATGAGGTGCTCATAAATCTCATCGGTCACAACCCAAATGCCGTTGTCGAGCGCCCAGCGGCCAATAGCGGCGGTCTCCTGCGGTGTGTAAACCGCGCCAGTCGGATTAGACGGCGAAACGAACACCAACAGTTTGGTCCGTTCCGTCTTGGCCTGGTCGAGTTGCTCAACTGTCACCTTATATTCGGCTTCCGGCCCGGCGAACACTGGCACAGGTACACCGCCCGCCAGTTTGATCGCCTCAGGATAAGTAGTCCAGTAAGGTCCTGGCAGCAGAGCCTCATCGCCTGGATCAAGCAATGTGGCGAAAGCCTGGTAGACGGCTTGTTTACCACCATTGGTGACCAGCACCTGATTCCATTCGACGGCATAACCAGAGTCACGCAGCGTTTTGGCGGCGATCGCCCGGCGTAATTCTGGTAGCCCGGCGGTTGGTGTGTAACGATGATTAGCCGGATTGCGGGCGGCTTCAATGGCCGCTTCAACAATGTAATCGGCTGTTGAGAAGTCTGGTTCACCTGCCCCGAACCCGATGACTGCCTTACCCTCAGCCTTCAGGGCCTTAGCCTTGGCGTCAACCGCCAGCGTGGCCGATGGCTCAATGGCGCTGATGCGCCGCGATACACGGGTTTTTGGTTCGGTCATGGGCACAATCATCCCACGGAAGACTTGTCATCCGGTTGCGGGCCAAGCCTGGTGGTGGCGGGCCAGACTGTCACCTGTTGGCGGGTTGATGTCAGCTGGGGAACGGGCCGCATGGTCGGGTGATGGCGGGCCGACCCGGCGGCGGGCGTCAGGAAGTGGTCACAGTGGCTGTTTTGACCCCACTGTGTCCAGTTCCCGACCACCTAGCACCAACCGATCCAACTCACATCACCTGGCCCGATCTGAAAGCTTGACGAAGCCCACGAATCAGGCCGAGTTGGCTACCGGATCGCGAACACCCCGATCAACCCCCATCTACCGCAACGACATGGATAACCCAATCGGTTCGCGCTTGGGTTGGCTGATCGCATAGACTGATCGGCTGGCGTACCAGCCTAGGGCAGTGGCGCAATTGGTAGCGCACCGGTCTCCAAAACCGGCGGTTGTGGGTTCGAGTCCCGCCTGCCCTGCTGTGACGCGTGCCAAGGACCTTCAGGTACCTTGGATAGATACGGCATAACCCAACGAGTCAGTGTAAGGAGAATCATGGCTAAGACGAAAGCCGCAACCAAGCGGAAACTAGGCCCAATCGGCCGCCTGATTCGTTTTGTGCGCCAAGTCGTGTCCGAGTTGCGCCAGGTAGTCAGGCCAACGCGTGAAGAACTATGGACCTACTCAAGAGTTGTGGTGGTGTTTGTTCTGATCGTTATGGCGTTTATTTTTGGGGTCGACTGGCTGACCGGGAAGGGAGTCTTGGCACTGTTCGGCTGACGCCCCGGCCGCTGCGCGGCCAGGGCGGGCATCGCCCAGCGGTGAGTAACCCAGGATTGATATGGAAATGCAGGATAAAGACATTGAAGCGGCTGATACCCCGGCCGTCAGCGATTTGAGCGATGAACTGGCGGAACTAGCCAGCTTGGCGGCACCAGCCGCTGTGGACGAACCAGTCGTCGAGGAACCCACCTCACCACCAGGCCCGTCAGTGGCCGAACAGCTTGACCAATACCGCCGCAACCTGGCCACCCGCCAAGGCGGCTGGTATGTGGTGCACTCATACGCTGGACAAGAAAACCGGGTCAAGCACAACCTTGAAACCAGGATCGATTCACTCCACCAGGAAGGAGCGGTCTTTGAGGTTCAAGTGCCGATGGAAGAAGTCACCGAAGTTAAGAACGGCCAACCTAAAAAGGTCCGTCGCGTCCGGATCCCGGGTTATGTCCTAGTCAGGATGGACCTGAACGACGAATCTTGGGGTGTGGTGCGCCACACGCCAGGCGTTACCGGGTTTGTTGGCCACACCCACCAGCCAGTGCCACTAACCATGGATGAAGTGGTCAGGATGCTGGCGCCGAAGTTTGAAGCCCCAGCCACTGAAGGCGGCGAAACGGGTGCGGCAGGCGGCATGGCTGGCTTGATGCAAGTTGAGGACTTCGCAGTCGGCGAGAACGTCACCATCACAGACGGGCCGTTTGAGGCTCTGGCCGCGACAATCTCTGAGGTCAATCCAAAGACCGGCAAACTCAAGGTCCTGGTATCAATCTTCGGCGGTGAAACACCAGTCGAACTCAGTTACGGCCAGGTAGCGAAACAACAATAGAAAAGCCCGGGCAGCCCAAACTCTTGGTGCTGCCAGACGAAGCCGCGGGACGGGGAGAACCGGCGGCATCGGACAACAACTAGTGAGAGGTAAGAGAACCGGATATGCCACCCAGGAAGAAAGTGGCCGCCCAGATCAAACTGGAAATTCAGGCTGGCCAAGCCAACCCGGCGCCGCCCATTGGGCCGGCCCTGGGCGCGCATGGCGTCAACATAATGGAGTTCACCAAGGCCTACAACGCTCAAACCGAATCGATGCGTGGCAGCGTGGTACCTGTCGTGATCACGGTCTACGAAGATCGCTCGTTCAGTTTTGTGCTCAAAACATCACCCGCCGCGGAACTAATCAAGAAAGCCGCCGGGCTGACCAAAGGCTCCGCCACGCCACACACCGTCAAAGTCGGCTCCATCACGCGCGAACAGATCCGTCAGATCGCGGAAACCAAACTGCCTGACTTGAACGCCAATGACATTGAAGGCGCCATCAAGATCATCGCCGGAACAGCCCGCTCAATGGGCGTCACCGTGGCCGACTAATCAAACAACAACCATCAGTGGCAGGGCCGCGCTGGCCCAGACCACAACTGCGAAGCAAAGGAACAGCAGATGACACAGCGCTCCAAGGCCTACAAGAGGGCCGCTCTCCTAGTTGACCGGACCGAGCATTATTCACCGCTCGAAGCGGTCCGGCTGGCCAAAAAGACCGCCGACACCAAGTTTGACCAAACCATCGAGGTCGCTTTCCGGTTGGGTGTAGACCCACGCAAAGCCGATCAGATGGTTCGCGGCACAGTGAACCTGCCGCACGGCACGGGCAAAGTTGCCCGCGTGGTGGTATTCGCCCAAGGCGATAAAGCCGCCCAAGCCATCGAAGCTGGAGCTGATGAAGTCGGCTCCGATGACCTGATCGAGCGCGTAGCCGGCGGTTGGACCGATTTTGACGCCGCCGTCGCCACCCCCGACCTGATGGGTAAAGTTGGTCGGCTCGGCCGCGTCCTAGGCCCACGCGGCCTAATGCCCAACCCCAAGACCGGCACCGTGACAATGGATGTGGCTAAAGCTGTCAGCGATATCAAAGGCGGCAAAATCGAGTTCCGGGTTGACCGGCACGCCAACTTGCATTTCATCATCGGTAAAGCCAGCTTCACTGACCAGGCTCTAGTTGAAAACTACGCTACGGCGTTAGAAGAGGTCACTCGCCTCAAGCCTGCCACCTCCAAAGGCCGCTACCTGCTCAAAGGGACGCTAGCCACAACGATGGGACCTGGCATCCCACTCGACATCACCAAAACACGTAATCTCCTGACCGAAGACGCCTAACCCCGGCCTCATTTGAGGAGATGTTGAGCCAAGCCGATGGGTGACTTGGTGGGCTGTAAGCCGTATAGTTCCAAGGAGATCGCCCCTGCCCCGATGGAAAGGCCCGCAACGCCTGATGAATCCTCCGATATATGTCTTCTCCGCGCCTTGGTTCGCCTTTCTTGGTGTCCTGTTGATGGTGGCGATAGCCATCTACGGCTTTGGGCGCCGACTTGACCAGACTGGACGCCGACGCCTGCTAGTCGGCGGAGCCGTGGCGAACCTGGTTTGCTTTGTGCTTTACATGACCGGGCTGGTCACAACAGGGCTGTTCCCAGCCCATGTGATCTACAACATGCCGTTACAGCTCTGTTCACTTGTGACCTTCGCTTTGATCCCAGCGATCGTGTTCAAAATCCGTGCCCTGCGCGGCTTCTGCTACTTCATTGGCTGCTTGGCTGGCTTTCTGGCGTTATTCTCCCCGGCCACCGGAATTGAAGGAGTCGGGGTTTTCTCGCCACTGTCGATCGGGTTCTTCGGGTCGCATGGCCTGAATGTTGTGCTCGGTGCGATGATCGCCTGTTTGGGTCTTTACCGGCCGGGTTACAAAGAGGCCTTCAAGACTTTAGGCTACTTCGCGGTACTAGTTGGCATCATGGCGTTGCTCAACGCCGCCTTAAGGCTGACCTGGTTACCGAACGCGAACTATTTCTACTTCTTCGACCCGGAGGGCGCCGACATTCTGGTCGCCTTGCACAACCTGGTGGGGCTACCGATCCTGTATCTGCTGCCAATTACTCCGTTAGTAGTTGGAGCGTTAATGCTCCAGGCCGCGATCTATCGCGGCGGTTCAAAGCTGGCCAGCCGTTTCGCCAGCCCAGCGCCAACCGTCGCGGTTTGAGAGGACGATTTGTCAGGTGTCCGGGTTTAGAGGGTGCCGAGCCGGTCACGCCAAACACGGTCAAGGACCGTCGAGTCGTCAATGATGGCGGCCCTGAGCCGCTCAAGGCTCAACCCGTGGGCGCCGGTTAGATCGGCGCCCACCAATGAACAGCCGTCGAGCACCGCCTCAGTGAAGTTGGCGCCACGTAAGTTAGCTGAACCGAACTCGGCATCATTCAACAGTGACTTGGTGAAGTCAGCGCCGCAGGCGATGGCGTCTTCAAAAACAGCTTCATGGCCATCAAGCAGAACAAACCTCGCGCCGGTCAGGTCCGCCCGGCGCAGATCGGAACGAGTCAAACGGGCATACTCAAAATTAGCCTGAACGCAGGAAGCGTCTTGCAGATTGGCGAAGTCGATCCGAGAGTCGTACAACCGAGCCCCGTCGAGCAATGCGCCTTCCAGATTCGCGCTGGTCAGGATGGCGCTCTCCAAGCGCGCGCCACGCAGGTCAGTGCCACGGAAGACCGCCCGGGTGAAATTGCAGCCCTTAGCGTTGACGCCGGTCATAACTAAGCCACTGAAAATCTGACCGGCGTAACGACCACCGGCCTTGATCACGCCAGTTTGAGGTGCGGTGGCCAGATGCGGCTTGCCCGGACCAGCCGAGCTGGGTGATGACTGTGTGGCGGGAACTGGTGGGACGGCATCGTCCACTGACCGCGGGGATGGACCGACCAGCGGAACCACCTCGGCCGGATCAACCCCTGACCGCTCGGCTGGAAGACCTAACGGCGGCGGTTGGGTTACCGGCCTGGCGGTCTGAGCCTCGGCCCGCAAATGGCGTTGCACATGGTCAACCAAATTGGCGAAACCATCCGGGTCTGGATGGGCGTCGAGCCAATGAACGCCTTGCAGCAGGTATGACAGATCTAACTGGGGAAGAACGTTCTCGATCCGGAACGGCAGCACCGGCTTGCCACTATTGAAGGCCAAGCCCACCTCATTGATGACGTCCTGCGACATGTTGGCTTTGGCGGAGAAGACCAAGACCATCAGTTGGCACGCCTCAATGGCGGTTGAAATCTGGCTGAAGTACCTTATCCCGGCAGTCTCATCGCGGGGCGCTATCCAACACCGCGTACCGGCTTGTTCAAGGGCGTGACAGGCCGCGTCAGCGGTGGCTTTGTCCGCTGAGGAGTGGGAAATGAAGACATCGTGCGCCATGGCCCGCTTCCCGTTTAGACGTTGTTGGGTCGCGGGCAATCTTACCGGCGGATCGGTCAGCTAGAACTCGCGGGCGAGGCCGCGGATCTCGTGGGATGCTAGCCTGCCAGGCGTTAAGCTGAGGTGACAGAAGTCGCCAATAATGTGAGGTGTGCCATGGGGGCCAGAGCGAATTACGCCATTGTTGAAGGGTCACGGACAGAGCTTTACTACGACCATTGGGGAGCGGCCGAGATCAGCCGGGACCTGCTGCTAGACGGCCCCACCGTGACCTTGGCGCGCATCCGCTCGCTGGAGCCGCAAGACGCCAACGACCCGTCAGATTGGCTCGATGATGTCGAGGGCGAAGGCGGATTAACGCTTGACCTGGACCAGCGCCGGATTATCTGGTTCGACAGTGACGGCATCAAACCCCGGCTGGCTTGCTGTCTGTTTGAGAAGCTGTGGCCAGGTTGGATGCCAGTCTGGTCGCCTTATGGAATGTCTGGGATCGCCCGGGCGGCGGGCGTCAAACTACAGTTCACTGAGGACACGTATGGCGACACCCCGGATGAGGATGATGACCTAGAACTCGGCGATCAGGAATATGAGACGGCCGTCTCAGTGCGGTTTAAGGACGGCGCCGTCTGGTCAGTCGCGGCCGACGCGCTGCCGGAGGATATCGCGCTACTGTCCCCCAAGAAGGTAGCCAAGCGGGTCACGAAAGCCATGCTCCGGGGGAACCGCCCGATCTGGGAAGACCCCGCATGGCAGGCGCTTGGCGTTGAAGACCCCGAACAGACTTGGGCTTGGGGTGACCAAGGCATGTTCATTGACCTGCCCGCCAAGGAGGTGTCGTGGTGGTCGACCGTCTCTGACCTGTTCCCGATCATCGCCTTCGCCACCAATTGGCCCCGTTTCACCATTCGATGCTTGGGCGATAACTACGAATGGCATGAGGAGGCGGCGCGGACCAGTGGCCTGCAGCCACCGCTGCGGACCATCCTGCGGCAGGAACAAGACACCATCGAAAACAAGGGGGAGCGGCCTTCGTCGGCTGACCCAGGTGCGCTAATGCTAAACAGGATGACCCAGTTAGGCGACGACTGGGAGGTTAACCCGTGGGCGACTCAGCACGCGCCATCGACCGGCCCCGGAGCACGCGATGCCATACTGGCTGAACTCAGCCGTCTGCTTGAGTCGCCGACACCCTCGGTTCGCCCCGCCCGTTTTATCGACCTGAACGGGGCAATCAACCAGCCTTAGGCCACGCCATGTTTGGGCGTGCTCGTGTTTGGCGGGCACGTCGTGTTTGGCCGTGTAAGCCCCTGGACGATGCCGTCCACCCGGTTGGGTGCGCGGGTTCGGCCTTCTTCGCGCGGAGCCGGTGAGGACCAAGCGACCAAATTGATTAACTAGACCGGTTCATTTGACGACGAATCCCTCTATTCGGCGCGGCATATCTGTGCAACGGACACAAGAAGTGTCCACCTACAAGAGGGAGACTCTGTTGAGCGTTGCATTTCAAGAAGACCCGTCATCTTTGACGTCTGTACCGGGACCGGCGACCGCGCCGGTTTTCATGCCGACCCCGGCCGCGCCAGCGGTTCTGGCCGCACCAGTCTGGCCCACCCGGCGGCCAGTCATGAGGGTCAAGCCCAACTACAAGCACAATCTTCATCCCACTGAGTGCTGGTGCCCAATTCACAGGAAGGCCGTGGCCTGGCTGCCTGACGAGCAGTCAGGTGTGTTGCCGGCCCGCTCCAAGGTGGTTATCTGGGACATAGAAAACTGGCAGGGCGGCACAAAATTCGACGCCATGCGGATGGTCCGCGAGTTCTGGTCAACGGTGGCGATCCTGGGTCTGAAGCAAACTGACCAGGTGATCGTTGGCATGTCTCATTTCACCAGGGATCATTACTCGTTCGCACTGCCACTTCACCTGGTTGGTTGCGTGGTGCGTTCAGGTAAGGACGGCGCTGATTTGGCACTGATCAACCAGGTCAACCTGGAACACATGTCGAAATACTGGCAGATGCTGGTTGTCATCTCGGCTGACCATGCCTTCACGGCGATGGCGGACCGGGCAAGACGCTTAGGCATGCTGACCTGGATTGTAACGACTGACCGTGCACCGGCCAGTTCCAAGACGTTGGCCGCTTTTGATGGCCGGACACGCGTCAAACTCAAGGCTGTTCACCGCCCCCGCCCGGCCAGCCGGCGGTCGGCGGCGCCAATTCCCAAGCCAGGCCCGCGATGGACGGCCGCCCCTGGCGGGCCGTCAGTCAGGCCGGTGCCTGGTTTAGGCAGCCCGCCAGCGATCGCGGCGTAGCGGGCCAGTCGGCCCGCCGCTCGCGTCACCAGCCGGGCCCGGTAACTAGCCGGGCCCGGCTGGTGACGCGAGCAACACCACTACCCGGACCGTACCAACCGACCTCAAGACCGGCCAGCACAATCCGTTCAAATAAACCCGGCGGCGTTTCAGCACGGGAACAACCCGTCCGCGCGGCATTACCTATCAAACCCACCTAACTGTGGGTCCAACTACGAAGAAAGGAAGACATCAATGAGCAAACAATGGAGCAGTCCATTCGGCGCCTCAGCTACCCGGCGGAGCCGGATCGGCTTGCGTCACTCGGTCCACACCGGGCGGCTCGCCACCGGGCACCGGAGCTTTAGCCCGGCCCGCGTGTCGCGCCAGTCGGCCAAGAAGCTCAGCCCCACAGCCAAGGTTGTGATCGGGACTGTGGCGTCTCTAGCGGCCTTCGCGGCCGTCGCTGCTTGGTGGCCGCCGCCACCGCCGCCCGAAAGCTGCGGTGTGGTCGCTTACACCGCTCCCGGAGAAACCGATTCGGCCTACGCCATGCCACCGGACGTCAGTGACTCGATCCTCCAGTGCGCCAAGGATAAGCGGCCACTTGACGTCATCAGGATCGAAGCCGATGGCAAGAGTTCACGCCAGACGATTGATCTGACACCCTACGTTGACGGTGAAGCGCCAACCGTTGAAGTCAGGCAGGTACAAGTCATCAAACAGACCAACGACAAGCTGGAATCGCTACTAGCGGACATGAATCAGCCAACCCCTGGGACAGACGCGCGAGCGACCTATCTCGGATTGGTTGACGCTCAACCATTTTCCAGATTTACCGAGACCACCCCAGTTTGGGTTTTCTCAACGCTGCTTGACACGGCTGATCCAACCAATCTGCGCGAACTGTCATGGGCTGAGGAAGGAACCGAACAAGTCCTCGAAACCATCAAGAACGACGAGTTCATACCGACATGGCTAGCGGGCCACGAGGCTGTGACGTTCATCCGGACAGCACCGGCCGGCCCGCAGGAGCTCTACCCGAAAGACGTGACTTATGTCGAAGGACTGTTCAGAGGGCTGATGGAGCAAGCCGGAGTGAAAGAAGTCAGCTTCGTCGCCATGCCGCCGTCTGAGGCTGTATCAACTGAACCGATTCCGCCAGTCAGCGTCTCAGGCGTTCCCGAAACACCAACTGTCTCCGTCAACCCTGACACTGGGGAAACCACTTGTGCGGTGACCACCACAGCCAGGTTCTCGCTGGTCAACAGCCGTGAAGAAGTCGAGTTACTGGACCGGGCGGCCTTGGTAGCCGATCTGCGGGACTGCGCCAGCCATCTGAGCCCCGAAGCGACAGTGCTTTGTAAGGGATTCACCGCCTGGCCTGGCCCACTAAAAGCCGACGGCCAACCGGTAGACAACCCAGCCAATTCGATCGCCATCTCTCAGCGGCGGGCTGAACTGGTCGCTCAGGTCCTGATCGAGGACTTCGGAATGCCTGGCGGCCAAGTCAAGGCCGAAGGCTTCGGCAACGAGGGCGCCCCCAACCCGACCGACCCGGCTTCAGCCGACAACGCCGTGGTCATCATCACCATCACACCACCATCAGCGCTGGCTGCCTGAGCCGACAAGCCGGGTTCAGCGGCCCGCCAGGTAGCGGGTCCCGTCAGGTACCGCCACCCTTCAGCGCTACTAGGACGATGCCGTCACCTCGGGGCGGCGGCATCGTCCAATTTCCCAGCCGTCTGGGCTACCAAACCAGCCCAAGGCGGCCACCAGACAACAACCAACGACCGAACAAACCAACTAACTAAACGGAAGGCAAAACAATGACAACGACAACTGGGACCACCTCACCAATCGGAGATGGCCCGGCCCTTGAACACAGGACACCGAAATACGAGTATTCGGAAGCCATGCGACAAGGCATCTCACACGAAACGTTCTGGCGTGGAACCACCGCGGCCAAAGAGATCCTGCTGCTCGACGTGCCCGCTTTCACCCAGCCCATCACTGAGTCTCTGACCGCACCGGAGGAGGAGGCCGCGACCAAATTCCTGGCCGACCAGATCGATGGCACCTTAACGCCCATGGTGGAGGCGGTATCAGATCCGGTGCGAGGCCTGCTAGCTCGGGTCCATGCCATGGTGCAAGCCGCTAGCAAGTGGGTGGCGGACCGCATCAAGGACCCGGTCTATTCAACGTCCGGCAGCGTCGATCAAGCGGCCGGCTGGATTCAGAGCCGGGGGGACAAGATCAGGCGCGACACCAACCGTGGCGCTAGGCATCATTTCTTATCGGCCGGCTGGTTGCAGCCCGCGATCATCGCCTTGAGCATCATTGACGGCCTGGGAATCTGGGCGTTGCTGTGTGACCGCTTCGGGGTTGATCTGATGAACCCTCAAAGCAACTGGGGCGCCTGGACAATGGCTCTATTCGGGGCTATTGGCTTGCTCTTAGGCACCTACTGGACCGCCAGGCAGGCAGGAATCGCCCAAAATCAGCATCGCGAGGCGGCCTATGAGGGTGATGGCACGCCAGAATCGCAAGCCAAATTGATCTGGAAGCGGAACGGTTATCTTGCCGCGGCGTTGGCGTTGGGGGTTATCGGCGCGGTCGCGGCCTTTGTCAGGGCGCAATCAGCCGGTAACCAATCCGATCCGCTGCAAATGATTGTGGTAATCCCGTTCGCGCTGCTAGTGGGTTTGCTGCTGCCAGTTCTGATCTACACCGATTTCGCTGGTAACGGGTCAAAATTCTCCCGTTCATTAGGTCCGATCGAAGATCAGCTAATGGCCGGCGGGTCTGATCACATGGACCAGCGTCAGGCTGCCTCAGAGCTGATCGTGGCTTGCCGCCAAGCCCTCAAAGAGATCATCGCGACTGTTGAGGCGACATTGTCAACTGTTCAAATGACCGTTGACCAGTCCCTCACAGTGGTCAACTTCGCGGCCATCCAGGCAGGGATTGATGGATTTGAGCGGCCTGAACCGGTGCCGTACTTCACCAGGGCGGCTGACGATTCAGTCGAGATGGTGAGTTTTGTCTCCTGTCGCTTGCCGATGGCCAAAGCGGTTGATGTGACAGCGCTGGCGGCAATCATGCGGGATGTTCAGGTTCTCGACGCCAGGGTTGACGAGTTAGAAAAGCAGCTAAATGAGGTGCCATTTCATCCTTGGTCGCAACGTCAGGTCCAAGGCCCAACCAGGTTGACTGAGGTGACGTCTGATACAGACAGCGCCATCTAACGCCGCTAGGTCCGTGGTCAAAACCACGGACCTAGGAGGGTGTTGAACAACACCCTTCGCGGCCCAAGTTGACGCGCTGTGAGCGAAGCTCTCACCAGCACAAACGCGGCGATAAGGCGCTGGGGGACCGCCTAGGAACCTGTTAAACGACAGGCTCCTAGGTACAGCGTCGCCCTTGCCCGCCGCCTCAGCGCGGTCACGGGCTCGCGTGACCAGAGCGGCCCGGCCGGTTTGTTGGTGTCACTTTCTAGTGCGATTTATTGAAAGGAATCGTCATGTGTTTGATTATCCGTCGCCCTGGGGCGGGCGGCCGACGGCGAAGCCATCGTTCGGCCGCCTGGCCGGGTCTGAGCCGTTCGGCCGCCCGGCCGGGTCTGAGCCGTTCGGCGGGTAGTACCTGGCCTGGGCGGTCTGGTTTCGCCGCTGGGCGGAGCGCGGGCCTGTCAGCCAGTCAGGCGCGGCCGCCCGGTGGTCATCGCGGCCGACCCGGCGTGACCGCCGGGCGGATCCTCCTGGTGCTGGCCGCCATGGTGCTGATTGTTCAGTTTGGGCCACAAGCCTGGTCGGCCTTGGCGGCTGGGGCGAGCTCCATGACTAATCCTGGAACCGCCCGGCCGGGCATCGGCCCAGCCTCACCCAACCCGTCCTCACCTAACCCGGCCTCGCCAGACCAGGCCGGATCAGACGCACCGGCCGGCCCTTCTTGGCTGGATGATTCGGGTGCTCTGAAAGCTAGTTCTGAGGAAGACGCCGTCTACGGCACTGACTACAGCTACCTCAACGCCAAGACCGACGGCCAGCCTTTGGCCTGGCCATGCGACCAGCCAATCGAAGTCAACCTGATCGGCCTGTACCCGCCGGGAGCCGAAGAGGCCCTCAACGTGGCGGTCACCACTGTTGTGCGGTATTCCGGCCTACCACTGGTAGTCGGCCCGGATCTGTCGGAGGAGAATACAGCCCGGAGCGGCGCGATCGTGGTTTATTACCGCCCGGCTGGGACTGTGGTTCTGGGAAGACAAATCGACCCGGCTTCAACCATCAACGGCCTGGGCGGTACAAGTAACTCGTTGGACAGTGTTAGGCGTGGCTTCGTCCTGATTAGGGATGATCCAAGGCTTGACCCAACAACCGCTTACGGTCAGGGCGTCCTAACACATGAACTGATGCACGCCATCGGCGCGGGGCACGCTGATGAGGCGAGCGCGGGTCATGAACTGATGGCGCCTGGACTGATGCCAGGCGAAGATCCGTTCCTAGGCCCAGGCGATCGGGCCGTGTTGCGTCAACTTGGCTGCCAGGTGGCATCATGAGCCGCCCGGTAACCAAGCCTGGCGAGGTGGGGCTGGCCACACGGCATCACCTGGCCTGCCCGCGCGGTGCGGTTGGAGCTTTTCCGTCTGGCCCGTCCAACTGGGTCGCGGCTTGGGCTCTAGAACCAGAGCGGGGTTCGTTTCGGAGCGGCACGACTGGCGTGGCCAGTGATCTGGGCGAGTTGCGGACCAGTTTGCTTGATGCCTTCGCGGCGCTCTACCACGATCTGCCAGGTGATCCGGTGGCGCCAGTCTTCATCCTTGATGGCGCCTTGCATCAGGCTCTGACCTCCATGAGCGGGTCGTTTCCAGCGGCCGAGTTGCTTGGTACGGCCTGTCCAGGCCCTCTTTCGGCGGTGGCCGATGCCGCCCGTCAGGCCGCTGCGGTGAGTCCAGCTACCGACCTGGGTTCGTTTGACGCGGTGAACCTAGCTGGGACGGGGAACGCGCCCGAATCGGCAGTGGCCGATGCCTCCCGTCAGGCCGCCACGGTGAGTCCAGCTACCGACCTGGGTTCGTTTGACGCGGTGTCCGCCGGGTCGAAGGCTGCCGCCCGGCGGGCCTGTCTGGGGCGGCCGGTTGGACGGCTGGTGGCGACTGACGCCTCAGCACGCCGTTTCGCTGGCCGGGTCCAAGGTGGCCGCGAACCGGCCATTGGGATCGCCTATGTGTCACTTGATGGGCGGGCGATCGGCCACGATGTCCTGCTTGGAACATCAGACATTGAGGCTGGAGAACTGGCCGCCGCCCGCCTGGCGGCTCACCAGGTGGGCGGCAAACATCTAACCATCCTGACCGACTCGCGGGCCGCCATCGCCGCCTTCCACAACCCAACCCGGGCGTCCAGCTCACTGGCCGCCCGCCAGGCGATGGGTCTGCGGGCTGAGGCTAGGCGCCGACCAGTTGAGCTGCGCTGGGTTGGGGCTCATCGCGGCCACCAGCTAAACGAGGCGGCTGACCGTCTAGCCGTGGCCGCCCGGCGAGCCTATGAGGCTGGTCTGCCAGCGGAGGCGGCCGGCGGCCTGCTGGGCGGGATTGTGGCTGACATCGCCGCCGGTCTACTTGAGGCGGGCCAGGAGAGTGTCAGATGACAGCCTTCGCGCTCCAAGTTGACATTCGACATCCTGGGTGGTCGCCACCGCCATCTGGCCAGGGGGCCCGGCCGGAAGTGGGCGCGGTTGGCCTGAAGCGTCAAACCAAACGTCAACTAATTCCCCGGAGGAATTAGTTGACGGGTCGGTCGGGCGGGCTTGGCCCGCCCGACGGCCGAACGGATCAGGCGCCTTGCCAGACCGTATCGAAAGGAGTGTGACCTGAAACGCGCTGTTCAATCCCGCGAGTAACCAAAGCCTTGGCGGTCCCGACAGCCGCGGCCACGGTGGCTCCCTTGGCCAACTCGGCCGTGACCGCTGAGGCGAAGGTACAGCCCGCGCCAGAAACCCGTTCCTGACCGATCTTCGGCACGGAGAAAACTTCAACTGACGGTTCGCCGCCAGCCGGATCACGCTGAACCAGAACATCAACCGCGTCCGGGCCGGGGAAATCGACCCCGCCCTTGACTATGACCGCCTGAGGCCCGAAAGCCAGGATGCGTCTGCCAGCCTCAGCTAGATCGGCGATGGTGCTGAGTGAATCCAGGCCAGACAAAGCCCGGGCCTCAAAATTGTTGGGCGTGACAACCGTCGCCAACGGCAGGATTCGCGCTTTCAGCGCGTTATCAGTGTTGAGCGCGGCGCCAGGCTCCTGGCCTTTGCAGATCAAGACCGGGTCCAGCACCACGTGACGCCAAGGCTTGGAAGCTAAAGCCTCAGCCACCACATCAATCGTGGCAGGCGTGCCTAGCATGCCGATCTTGACAGTGTCTAAGTCTTGCGAAGCGTTGGCGGCCTCAAACTGTTCGGCAATGACCGATGGATCCACCGGGTGGAAACGGTGCCCCCAGTCATTCGCTGGGTCGAATGAAACTATGCAGGTGATAGTGCCAATCCCATAAACACCAAGCCGCTGGAAAGTTTTCAAATCAGCTTGCAGGCCGGCTCCGCCGGTGGCTTCAGAACCCGCGATGACGTAGGCGAATCTCATACCTAAACTTCCTTCCGCTAAACCCGCCCCGGTTATGGGACCAGGCAAGACGGCATCGTACAACTAATCAACGCTGGCGGGCGGCGCGACAATACTCGACCATGGCCTGAGAAGACTGGTCAAGTTGTGTAAAGGCGGACTGATCACCGGCCAAGGCGGGCACGACCTGACTGGCCAGTGCCTTACCTAACTCGACACCCCACTGGTCAAATGAGTTGATCCCCCAAACGGCGCCCTCAACAAAAGTGATGTGCTCGTACAAGGCGATTAGCTGACCAAGCACAGATGGTGTCAAAGCCGGCGCCATGATCGAAGTCGAAGGCCGATTACCGGTGAAAACGCGGGCCGGAACTAACCGCTCGGGAGTGCCCTCGGCCCGGGCCTCATCGGCCGTCTTACCGAAAGCCAAAGCCGAACTTTGGGCGATGAAGTTAGCCAGCAACAGTTCGTGAACATCCTGAGATGAATCAACCAACGGCACGGACGGATTAGCGAAAGCGATGAAATCAGCTGGAATGAGTTGGGTTCCTTGATGTAACAACTGGAAGAAAGCGTGCTGGCCGTTACTGCCCGGCTCACCCCAGAAAATCTCACCAGTTGAGGTTGTCACCGGGGTGCCATCCCAACGGACTGACTTGCCGTTCGATTCCATTGTCAACTGCTGTAAATAAGCCGGCCAGCGGCCCAAATCCTGCGAATATGGCAGCACCGCATGCGTCCGGGCATCCCAGAAATTGACATACCAAACGTTGATCAAACCGAGCAGGGCCGGCACGTTACGTTCAATTGGTTCCTGGCTGAAATGGGCGTCAACCGCCGCGAACCCGGCCAGGAAATCACGGAACACGTCAGGCCCCAAGCTGATCGCCAAAGGCAAACCGATGGCTGAATCAACCGAGTAACGTCCACCAACCCAATCCCACAACTGGAAGGCGTTGACCGGATCAATCCCGAAGGCGGCGACTTTATCGGTCGCGGTGGAGACCGCCACAAAATGTTTCGCGACAGCCTCGGCGGCACTTGAAGCGCTAGTCACAATGCCGCGCGCACCAAGCATTTCAAGTAACCAAGCCCGGGCCAACCGGCCGTTCGTCATTGTTTCCAAAGTGGTGAAAGTCTTGGACGCGACAATGAACAAAGTTGTTTCCGGATCTAACGTGGCTAGGGTTTCACCCAGATCTGACGGGTCAATATTCGACACGAAACGCGCCTGGATCGGTCCGTGATAAGCCGCCAAAGCGCGGTAAACCATGGCCGGGCCAAGATCTGATCCGCCAATTCCAATGTTGACCACCGTGGTTAGAGCCTTGCCGGTGATACCAAGGTGACGCTGGTGACGCACGTCCTCAGCGAAACCGAGGAACCTGTCTTGTTCTCCTTGGACGGCGGCGCTGACGTTTTGCCCGTCAACTATCAAAGGCGGCTGACTGGTTGAACGGCGCAAAGCGGTGTGCAAGGCGGGCCGGTCCTCACTGACGTTGATATGGCGGCCAGCGAACATCGCATCAATTTGAGATTTCAGCTGAACTTCGCCGCCTAAGGCGACCAACAACCGCATGGTCTCGGTTTGGACCAGATTTTTCGACAGATCAACCCGCAAATCAGCCACTCCGAGAGTGAAATCGCGCACCCTTGTAGGCTGTTGCGCGAACCATGTTCGCAGGTCAATGCGGTCGGCCGCGAGATCTTGGATGTGGCCTTTGAGGGCCGACCAAGCGGTCGTTGAGGTGGGATCGACAGGACTGTTAGTCATGGAAGCTCAGACTATCGCGCCCGACTCTAAGTCGGGTGGGCTGGCCGTCATGTATCGGTTTGGTTGCAATGCCTTGATTTTTCTCCCCTACAATGCCCGCAAGCGTTTAGCATGAGGGCGCAGCGTCCGGCAGTTACCCAGGCTGCCGGTGGGCGGGGCCCTTGGCCTTGCGTTACCGCCGTCGATCTCACCTTTGCCGGCGCAAGACAACCAGTAATCGACAGATTGGATAACACCTCCATGGGTATGACGCGCAAAATCACGGCCGTATTGGCCTGTGCCGCTGTGGCTGCCGCCGGTTTGACCGCTTGCGGTAATGACCGGCGGGATTCCGGCGGCGGAGCTACAGGCGATACCGGCCAGATCAGCAAAGCGGAGCAAGTACTGCAGGATGCCGGAGTTTCAATTCCGGTGACATTGCCTTTGCAGTACAACTCCGACCACTATGGCGACTCCTCCGACCAGGAATACAACTTGGTCAAGGAGCAGCTTGAGGCCACCGGATTGTTCAAGGTCGACTTGCAGTCGACTGAATGGGTGACCTACAACAAGGAACGGGTTGATGGTTACCCGGCTTACCAACTGGGTTGGTTCCCCGACTTCCCAGACGCCGACAACTATTTGACTCCGTTCTTCGATAAGGAGAACTTCCTCGGCAACCGGTTCGACAATCCGACAGTTCAGTCAATGCTGAACGATGAGCGGACTGACACTGATCCGTCCAGCCGCCAAAGCAAGATCGCTGACCTGCAGGATGAGTTGGCCAAGCATCTGTCCACCATCCCGTTGTTGCAGGGCGCCCAGACGTCTGTCACGGGCCAGGACATCAAGGGCGTGCAGGACACGATGGACGCTTCCTTCCAGTTCCGTTTCGCCACTTTTGTTAAAGGGGACGATGCCGCCGCCAAGGTTACGGTTGGAACGACAGACGAGGTGACTTCGCTAGACCCAGCCGGG
Organism: Bifidobacteriaceae bacterium; assembly: GCA_031267825.1. GTDB lineage: Bacteria > Actinomycetota > Actinomycetes > Actinomycetales > WQXJ01 > JAIRTF01. The sequence continues at coordinate 63,969 of JAIRYJ010000013.1, read as the reverse complement.
TCCTATGACAATGGTTCCTATTTGGTTCAGATCAACGTCTATCCGATGGTGCTGTCCTTCAAGCAAGGCGATCCCACACCGCAGCCTGAACTGGCCGAAAAGTGCGATTTCTCAGACGATGGTTATGAACTGACTTGCTCCATCAAGCCTGGTTTGAAGTGGGCTAATGGCAACACTTTGGACGCTAACGATGTCAAGTTCAGCTATGACCGCCAGTTGGCGATCGCTGACCCAAACGGGCCGTCTTCACTGTTGACCAACTTGGAATCAACCTCAGCACCAGATCCTCTGACTGTGGTGTTCCGTTTGAAGTCGCCGAACGATGTCACATTTGAGCAGGTTCTGGCTTCTCCGACTGGCCCGATTGTTGATGATGAGGTTTTCAGTGCGACTGAACTGACCCCGTCTGAAACGATTGTGGCGGCTCAGGCGTTCGCTGGCCCGTACACCATCACCACGTTCAACATCAATGAACTGGTTGAGTACGCGCCGAACCCGGCTTATAACGGTGTTCAAGGCAAGCCGCTGAATGGCGGAATCATCATGCGCTATTACAAGGAATCGAACAACATGCGCCTCGACATTGAGTCCGGCACGATTGATGTGGTTTGGCGTTCTTTGACGGCGACTGACTATGCCGATCTGGAAGCTGGCGGCAAGGTCAATGTGCTTTACGGCCCGGGTGGTGAAATCCGCTACATCGTCTTCAATTTGGAGACCATGCCTGGTGACACTGATGAGCAGAAGCTGGCTATTCGCCAGGCGATCGCTTATTCACTTGACCGGGCGGCTCTGGCTTCAGAGGTTTACAAGGGCACCTACACGCCGTTGTGTTCCTATGTGCCGGATGGCTTGCCGGGGGCGACCCAGTCGGTCTGTGACCTGTACGGCGGCAAGTGAACAGACATCCGTCTGAACTAGTAGCTATCTGAGTCGGCCGGTTGGGCCGCCCCACCCATGAACGGTGGCCGCGCCCAACCGGCCGGTTTCACTTCGGCTGAAGACATCAGGCGTCGCGGCGACTAGCCGCGACAAGTTGGCTTTGGCTGGTTGGTTGTGACGGGTGAAGCGTCTGGTGGTGAGGCGGGTTCTCCAGATCCGGGCGGAATCGTCTACTGGGAGGTTTGCCCGGCAAGGAAAGACCTCGCAAGGCGCGGGCAAAAGGAACCGCCAGAAAGTGTCCCTGTTTGCCGCATGAGGTGGGTAGACTATCCCCACCATGCGCCCCAGCAAGCAACGATCGGCCAACTCAGCGCTCTTGCGCTACCTTGGCTTGCGCCTGGCTTTGCTCATTCCCACCGTGCTGATCCTGGTCACGGTGGTTTTCTTTTTCATGCGAGTCATTGGTGACCCGATCACCGCGGCCCAAGGCGGTCGGCTAAGCGCGTCTGAACTGGAGGCCCGCCGGGAGGCGGCCGGCTACAACCGGCCGATCTGGGTGCAGTACTTCGAATATTTGGGCAACATTTTGCGCGGTGATTTTGGTATCGCTTCGAAGGATCACCGCGAGATCACTGAGGTGGTCCTAACCAATGGTGCCGCCACCTTGGAGCTGGTGTTTTGGGCTTTACTGGTGGCTTTCGCGGTTGGTATTCCGTTGGGACGGCTGGCAGCGCGGTATCACGACCGTCTGCCCGATGTTTCTATCAGGACATTCGCGGTGCTGTTTTACGCCGCACCGGTGTTCTTTGTTGGTTTGTTGCTTAAGCTGCTGTTCTCATCTCAACTGGGCTGGCTGCCGGCCTCGGGTAGAGCGACCTTTGAGACCAGGCTGGAGTTGGGCCGGATGGAGAACCCGAGCCACATACTGATAATCGACGCGGTCAGGTCAGGCAGCTTCGACTATGTGGTTGACGTGTTACGCCATGCTGTTCTGCCCGCTATCACACTGGGCTTGCTGACGGCCGGTGTCTTTATCCGGTTGATCCGGATCAACCTGCTTGAAACTGTCCAGGCGGACTATGTCACAGCGGCCCGGGCTCGTGGTGTGGCGGAACGTAAAGTGGTCTCGAAACATGCTTTCCGTAACGCATTGATCCCGGTGGTGACAGTCATGGGCATGGAAATCGCCCTGATGCTGGGCGGCGCCATCTTGACGGAGACAACTTTCGAATGGGACGGCATCGGCTACCAATTGTCGCAATACTTGCTGGCTCGCGACTTTATCGCCGTGCAGGGCATTGTCACCGCCATCGCTTTGGTGATCGCTTTGGCCTCCTTCCTGATCGATGTGATTAACGCTCTGGTTGATCCGCGGGTGAGGTACTGATATGGCTGTTGTGACTCCTCCTCCCGCCCCGGCAGCCGCCCCGGTGACTCGGGTGGCGCGGCGTCCGGGAGGTAAGTGGTACACCAAGGTGCCCGGCTACGGTCTGATCCGGACAACTCATGGACTGCAACGCACAATGCTCCTGGTGGGTCTTGGGTTGATCTTATTGTTCCTGGTGGCAGCCCTGTTCGCTGATTTCATCGCGCCTTACGACTTCAACCAGACGCGTTACTTGGGGGTGCCTTTCGGCACCCAGCAGCCGCCTTCAGCTGATCATTGGCTCGGTACTACGGTTGGCGGTTTTGATGTTTTCTCACGGGTTGTTTACGGCGCCCGGACCGCTTTAGCGGTGGTGGTGATGGCTGTGGCGGCGTCGATCGTGATTGGTGTGGCGCTCGGGGTGGTTTCAGGCTATTTGGGTGGCTGGCTCGACCGGGTGCTGGTGTTGGTGACGGACGCGCTTTACGCTTTCCCGTCGCTGCTGATGGCGATCATCGTTTCGATTGTGGTTTCTTCGGGTTCTTCGAGTGCTTTAGGTGGCATGGTCTCAGCTTCGTTGGCGATCACGGTGATTTTTATTCCGCAGTATTTCCGGGTGGTGCGTAACGCCACACTTTCAGCTAAGACTGAGCCGTTCGTTGATGCCGCCCGGGTGGCGGGCTCAAAGCCGGGCCGCATCATGTTCCGTCACGTTTTGCCTAATGTGTCGCAAACTATTCCGGTTCTGACCACACTGAACGCCTCAGAATCGATTCTGACTCTGGCCGCTTTAGGTTTCCTTGGCTTTGGTATTGAACCGTCCAGCGCGGCCGAATGGGGTTATGACTTGAACAAGGCGACCACTTCCGATGTGGCTAACGGCATCTGGTGGACAGGGGTTTTCCCGGGTTTGGCGATTGTGCTGATCGTCGCTGGTGTGACGCTGATCGGTGAGTCGCTCAATGATGTGCTTAACCCGTTGCTGCGTACCCGGGGTGGCTCAACTACCACAGCCGATGAAGCCGAATTGGTTGAGGTTGTGATGGCTGAAGCCGGTGACCACCGGGCGCCGTTTGAGCGGGACGATGCCGTCCCACCAGTCACAGCCGCCGGTGACAGTCGGGCGGCCCCCGGGGAGGCACCATGACCAGGCCGCTGTTGCGGGCCCGTGACCTGACGGTCTCCTTCCAAACCGATGGAGCCCCGGTGCGGGCTGTCAAGCGGGTGTCTTTCGAGGTGGCGAAGGGTGAAGTGCTCGCCATTGTGGGCGAATCAGGCTCCGGTAAGACAGTCTCATCGCGGGCCATGATTGGTTTGCTGCCGCGTACGGCGCGGATCGAAGGGTCAGCTCAGATTGACGAAACTGAGCTGATTGGCTTGCGTGGCGAGGCGATGCGGGCGGTCCGGGGAGACCGCATCGCGATGGTTTTCCAGGAACCGTCAACCGCCCTTGACCCGGTCAGAACTGTCGGCTGGCAGATTCGTGAAGCTCTCCAGGCGCATCGCCGGATGACCCGGCGCCAAGCCATGGCACGGGCGATCGAACTGCTGGAGCTGGTTGGTATCCCTGAACCAGCTCAGCGGATCCGGAGTTATCCGCATCAAATGTCTGGTGGCCAGAAGCAACGCGTCATGATCGCCATGGCGATCGCTTGTGATCCGGAAGTCATCATCGCTGATGAACCGACCACCGCGCTTGATGTCACAGTCCAAGCTCAGATCCTGGATTTGCTTCATGATCTACGTGAACGCCTCGGCACGGCGATTATTTTGATCACCCACAACATGGGCATTGTGGCTGACTTGGCGGACCGGGTGGCTGTCATGTTCCGTGGTGAACTGGTTGAGCAAGGTAAAGCTGAGGATGTTTTTGAACGGCCCAGCCACCCTTACACCCAGCATCTGCTTAGTTCTGTGCCGTACCTTGGGCGTGAGCGGCCAGCCGCCATGAACACCGCCGCACCGAAGGTTGAGAATGAGGTAGTCCTAGCGGTCAAGGACCTCAAAGTGTATTTCCCCGGACGGATCGGTTCACCGGCTGTCCAGGCGATTGATGGGGTGTCGCTTGAGTTGCGCCGCCATGAGATTTTGGCGTTGGTTGGTGAATCCGGTTCGGGTAAAACCACCTTGGGACGTTGCGCTGTCGGGTTGCTGCCGCCTAGCAGTGGGCAGCTAACTGTTTTGGGTCAATCGCTTGACCGGATTAAACCTGACGTCTTGCGGGCTTTGCGTAAACGTCTGGGTTTTGTGTTCCAAGACCCGGCGGCATCGCTCAACCCCCGAATGGCGGTTGGTGCCTGTATCGCTGAGCCGATGACGGTCCATGGTGAAGGGACGTCACAGTCACGCCGTGAGCGGGTGCGTGAACTGCTTGAGGCGGTTGAGCTGCCGGCCGAGTTCGCTTCACGCTACCCTCATGAGCTGTCCGGTGGTCAACGCCAGCGGGTGTCTTTGGCTAGGTCCCTGGCGATGGGCCCTGAACTGCTGGTAGCGGATGAACCAACATCCGCCTTAGATGTGTCGGTTCAAGCCAAAGTGCTCGAAGTGTTTGTCCGCTTGCAGCATCAGATGGGTTTCGCCTGCCTTTTCATCACCCATGACCTGGCGGTAGTTGACTTGTTGGCCGACCGTATCGCGGTGATGAAGTCGGGCCAACTAGTTGAACTAGGCACCCGGCAGGAGGTTTTGCGCCATCCGAAAGAGCAGTACACCAGGGATCTGATCGCCGCTGTGCCGTTGCCTGACCCAGCCGCTCAGCGCCTGCGCCAGCGCCAACGCCGGGGTGCGGGCCTTGAGGTGGCCACTTCGTAAATCCAGCGCCGGGGTGCGGGCCCTGAGGTGGCCACTTCATAAATCCAACGCCGGGGGGCCGAACATAGGACGGCGCGGTGAACCGCGACCGGCTTGTGGTAAATGTTCGGTCAGGCCAGCCGACTAGCCAGTCCCGAAGAATCAGTCCGTGTCTGCCGCGACGGGTCCTGCCCTGCCTGTCTTAACCTGTCCGCCGCCAGACTCGCAGGTCAGCTAATTGCCTCTGATTCACCCGACACCTGCCAACCCAGTTCCCACATCGGACCGCCTCCGATTCACTCGGCACCAGTCGGTCCGCTTTCCGCGACCAAGACCGGTCAAAGTCACCCATTTTGAGCATCTTTGACCGATTACCGTCATACCGCGCCCGACTTGGCCAGCACCTTCAAACCAACCTCAGGGTAAACCCGCCGGTCAGCGAACTGTCTCTGCTTCACTCGGAACGAGTCGGTCCGCTTTCCGTTACGGAAACCGGTCAAAGTCACCCATTTCGGGCATCTTTGACCGATTACCGTCATCCCGCACCTAACCCGATCAGTCCCTCTGGACCGGCTTCACCGCTAAACCACAGGTCAGGGGATTGGTAGTGTTGTGACGCTTGTTGGCGAGGTTAGCTGGACCCACGGGAGTTGACCTCAGTGGCCGGTTTTGACCCCACTGGGGTCATTTTCCGTGTTGAAAGCGGGTGGTGCGGGCCGACCGGTCGGGAATCTGGCTGGCGCGGGCGGCCCGGATGGAGCCGGCCGCCAGAGCGGTACGTCACCGACAGCGGATAACCGATTGGTTTTGGGGCGGCACCAGGTGATGTGGCACAATTGCCCTTCGGCGTTAGCTTCGGCCACCTGCCGTGGGGGGTGACCGGTTAAGAGCGTTGATATGAATGTCCAGCAAATGCGGCCCTGGGCCGCCTAAGTCCGCTTGCCACCCACGGCGGCGAGCGAGGAAGAGCCTCACACCATGCAGCGTCTCGATCAGGTTGACCAGCCGTCACTAAAGCCAGACATCCCTATTTTCCGCCCAGGTGACACCGTCCGGGTACACGTCAAAGTAGTCGAAGGGGCACGTTCCCGGGTGCAGGTGTTCCAAGGTGTGGTGATCGCCCGGGCCGGCGATGGCGTGCGGGCGACTTTCAAGGTCCGCAAGATTTCTTTCGGTGTTGGGGTGGAACGCACCTTCCCGCTGCACTCCCCGTCGATCGACCACATTGAGGTTGTGACCAGGGGTGATGTGCGCCGGGCTAAGCTCTATTATCTGCGTGGACGGCGTGGTAAGGCCGCCAAGATCAAAGAGCGCCGCGACAAGCAGGTCTGACCTGGTGTCGTTATGACAGCGGTGTTACCGGCGCCAACGCTGGCGCGGGAACACGCCATGCTGGCCCAAGGCCACCACTTGGTGGCCGGAGTTGATGAGGTTGGCCGTGGCGCCTTAGCTGGCCCAGTATGCGTTGGCGTGGTGGTTGTTTCGGCTTTGACTGGGCCGCCACCGGACGGTTTGGCGGACTCTAAACTGCTCGGCCCGGCGGACCGCCTGGCCTTGCGGCCAAAACTGACGCGATGGGCGCAGAGCCATGAACTCGGTTGGGCCAGCCCGCAGGAAATCGACCAGTTTGGTTTGACTGAGGCGCTCCGCCTGGCTGGCCACCGTGCACTGGCGGGCCTGGCCGCGCCGCCAGATGGGATTGTGCTTGACGGTAAACACGATTGGCTGACCCAGCTACCCACCTTGTTCGCGCCTCAAATAACTTCTCGGTGGGTGGTTCAAACGCTTGTCAAAGCCGATCAGAGTTGCGCCGCTGTGGCGGCCGCCTCAGTTTTGGCGAAGGTCGCGCGCGATCAGGTAATGGTGGAACTCGATGAACAGTTCCCCGGTTATGGCTGGGCGGGCAACAAAGGCTACGGCAGTCCAGGCCATCTTGAGGCGTTGCGCCAGTTGGGTCCGAGCCGCCAGCACCGCCAGTCGTGGGCTTTGCCGACACGCGGGTCAGGCGAAGCGTGAGAGGCTAGCATGGTGCAACTAACACCTAGCCCGGAGTCGGCCGGAACGGCGCCCCCAACCCCGCTGGGCGACTTGCCGCTACCGGACGAATCGGGAGGACGGCATCGGGCAAGAGTGCATGAAGCGAAACACTTGGCTCCCCCTCAAAACGGAACTAAACCGGCGCACCCCGGCTCAATGCTGGGTCGGTTCCTCAAAGATGTCGCCTTTGTGGTGGTGGCGGCCCTCATTTTGTCTTTCTTGTTGCGGACCTTCCTGATCCAGTCTTTCTACATCCCTTCCGAGTCGATGGAACCAACTCTGCGGGCCTGGGAGAGGGTTGTTGTGACAAAGCTGGCGCCGGGCGTGCTTGACGTCCACCGAGGCGACATTGTTGTTTTCCGTGACCCGGATAATTGGCTGTCAGACCGTCCCGCCCAAGCTGAAACCAGCGCCATTACTGGATTCTTCCGTGAGGTGGCGCAAGGTTTGGGATTAGCGCCAGCTGACGCCCAGGAATACGTCATCAAACGCGTCATTGGTCTTGGAGGCGACCGGGTAGCGTGCCGCGGCGGTGATGCTCCGGTCACAGTCAATGGCATCCCAATTGACGAAACTTATATAGCTCCTGGTGCCCATCCTTCAGCTTTAGCTTTTGATGTCTTGGTGCCAGAGGACGCGCTTTGGGTGATGGGTGATAACCGGGATCATTCCGGCGATTCACGGGTCCACATGGATTCCGGTTTGGGAGGGGCTGTGCCGATGGACTTAGTGGTTGGTGTAGCGCAGGTCAGGACTTGGCCGTTGGGCCGGGTTGGTCTGCTGCGTAATCCGGGTTCAGTTTTCGCCCGGGTGCCGTCAGTTGTAGGAGGAGACCGTTGAGTACCGAGGACCTTGAGTCTTATGAGGCCGATGCCGAGTTGTCGCTTTACCGGGAATATCGTGACGTTGTTGGGCTATTTAGCTACGCGGTCGAAACTGAGCGTCGCTTTTACTTAGCTAACAATGTTGATTTGCAGGTCAAGTCAGCCGCCGGTGAGGTTTTCTTTGACGTCAAGATGGCTGACGCCTGGGTTTGGGATTTACACCGGTCAGCCCGTTTTGTGCGGACCGTGCGAGTTGTGACGTTCAAAGACGTCAATATTGAAGAACTCTCGAAAGCTGAGATCAACCTGCCTTGATCGGGAGCTGTTCGGACGTTGCCGGACAGAAGACACCTACCGAAACCTGCCAGAAGGTAATTGTCCCTCTAGCGGCGGCTGCCTTTGCGGCCAGCCGGAGGGTGTTGTTCAACACCTCGCCCGGTGGAGCTAGGCTCAGGATGTGACAACTCTGCGCGGCGGGCCACACCATTCGGAGCCCGTTCCAGCGCGCTTTGGGCCTGTCCAATCGGTGCCGTTGATTCTGGAGATGGCTTTTACGGTCCTGGTTGTGATGATTGTGTCTTTGGCTTTGAAGACATTTGTCATTCAGTCCTTCTTTATTCCGACACAGTCAATGGAAGATACTCTGCTGGTGGATGACCGGATCATGGTCACCAAACTGTCGCCCGCTGTACTTGATGTTCACCGGGGCGACATTGTGGTTTTCCACGATCCGGGCACTTGGGCGGATTCGCCTGATTTGGGGGCCTTGCCACAGGGTCATGGTCTTGGCGCCTGGATTCATGGGGCCGCCCAGGTTCTTGGCTTCGCGCCAAGCAGTTCTGATGATTACTTGGTTAAGCGGGTCATTGGTCTGCCCGGTGACGCTGTGGCCTGCGCTGGCCCGGGCCAGCCTTTGACAGTTAACGGCGTAGAGCTGGAGGAGACTTATCTCAAACCCGGTGTCGCGGCATCGGACATCGCGTTCGATGTTGTTGTGCCGCGCGACTCGGTTTGGCTGATGGGTGATAACCGCTCAAACTCAGGTGATTCGCGTTTCCACAGGCAAGAACCCGGGGACGGTGCGGTGGCGGTTGAACGCCTGGTCGGTGTGGCGCAGGTGCGTCTCTGGCCGTTCAGCCGCCTGTCGCTGTTGCGCAACCCGCATGATGTTTTCCGTGATGTGCCGGCTCCGGCCGGGCAGTGACGTTGTTGTCGCTTGCGGTCAGTCCAGGCCGCGCCTAGGAGCCTGTCGTTTAACAGGCTCCTAGGCGGTCTCCCAGCGCCTTGTCGCCGCGTTTCCGCTGGTGATAGCTTGGCTCACACTGCGTCAACACGGCCGGTGGGTGTTATCCAACACCCTCCTAGACCGGTCCCAGCCGGGCGGTGACAAACCGCCGCCAGTGCGAGGATCCGCCATCCACAGCCCGGCTTCTTCTCAGGGTGTCAGACCACGCCACTCGACCAGTATTACGGCATGGCGAAGAACTCACGGCTTGAATTGGGCCGCTACGGCGAGGATGTGGCAGCGGCCTATTTGAGCCTAAAGGGTTGGCAAATCCTGGACCGTAACTGGCGTTGCCGCCGGGGTGAACTTGACTTGGTGGCCCAGCCTGAGCCAGGCAGTCTAGCCTTCGTCGAAGTCAAAACCAGGTCAAGTGACACTTGCGGCCCACCGGAGGGTGCCGTAACAGCGCAGAAACTGAGCCGGTTACGTGGCCTAGTGTCAGCTTGGCTGACAGAACACGAACAAGCCGCCAAGAACCTACGGATCGATGTCATAGCGGTGACTGTTGGCGGAGAACTAGGCCGGTCAATTGAACACTTCGAAGCGGTCGGCTGATGAGTCAGATCGGACGGACGCTGGGTGTCACACTGAGCGGTTTGGAAGGACACATCATTGATGTTGAGGTTCTCTCCCAACCGGCCGGACTGCCGGCCTTCGCGCTGGTGGGACTACCAGATGTAGCAGTCGGCGAATCACGTGACCGGGTCCGTGCGGCGACTGTCTCGGCAGGTTTACGGTTCCCCCGTGGCCGTGTCACAGCCAATCTGTCACCGGCCTACCTGCCGAAGGCTGGCACCAGCTTTGACCTGGGCATCGCAGTGGCGGTTCTAAGCGCAACTGGCCAAATACCGCCCGAATCAGCTCGTGACCTGGTCTGTCTAGGTGAACTATCGCTCGACGGCCGGGTCCGGCCAGTGCGTGGCGTATTACCTGCCGTCGTGGCAGCGGTAGCGGCCGATAGGCGGCGGGTAGTGGTGCCAGCCGCCAGCCTGCCTGAGGCGCGCCTGGTCAAAGGAGCGGATGCGATAGGGGTTGAAAGCCTTGATGAGCTGGCGTGGCTGCTGGGGGCGGCCATCGCACAGCCCGCCCAGAGCCGACGGCTGAGCGAAGCGGCCAGCCGTCCGCCGCTTCCAAATCCGCCCTGCCCGGACCTGGCTGATGTGGTAGGCCAGGTTTCCGCCCGCTACGCCTTGGAAGTGGCGGCCGCTGGCGGTCACCACCTGATGATGCAGGGCCCTCCCGGCAACGGTAAGACCATGCTCGCCAGCCGCCTACCTGGCCTGCTGCCGCCACTGACGGAAACTGAATCAATTGAAGTGACAGCCTTACACTCAGTCGCTGGAACGCTAGACGCTAGCGCCGGGCTGATCCGGCGCCCACCTTTTCAAGACCCGCACCACACCGCGACACCGGCCGCCCTAGTTGGGGGAGGCAGCGGCGTGTTACGTCCAGGTGCTATCTCGCTGGCGCACCGTGGTGTGTTGTTCCTTGACGAGTGTCCCGAGTTTTCGCCCCGGGTGCTGCAAACTTTGCGCCAGCCTCTGGAACGGGGCGAAGTAGTGATACAGCGGGCCAGGGCGACGGCCCGCTTCCCGGCCAGATTCCACCTAGTGTTGGCCGCCAACCCCTGCCCTTGCGGACAAGGCTTCGGCCGTGGTGAAAAGTGTTCTTGCACGTCAATGGCGAAACGGAACTACCAGGGGCGGATCTCTGGGCCGCTGTTGGACCGGCTTGACATGTGGGTTTCGGTGGAACCTGTCGCCAGCTTGCCGCCGTCCGGTGAGCCTGCCGGTGAGTCAAGCGCCAAGGTGGCGGCACGCGTGGCTCAGGCGCGCGAAATCCAACGTCACCGGTTCCAAGGTTTGGGTTGGAGTTTGAACTGTGAAGCGCCAGGCCAATGGCTACGCTCGCGTCTTGGCACGCGACGCCTGTCGCAATCGGGGCTGAACCGGGCGCTTCAACTTGGCCAGCTCTCGTTGCGCGGCGTTGACCGGGTGCTGCGGGTCGCGTGGACCATGGCTGACCTGGCAGGGCGCGAAACTCCACGGGCTAGTGAAATCGACACGGCGATGGCTTTACGCCGCCGGGAGACTTAATCATGGAGTTAGCTTTCGACTTGGATGATCCGCGTCTGGCACGGGTGGCTTGGAGCCGCATCGGCGAACCAGGCGACCGTGATGCTGGTCATTTGGTGCGGGCGGTCGGCCCAGAACAGGCCCTGCGCTGGTTAGTAGCTCAGCGGCCCAGGCAACTCGACCTGTGGGAGCAATCCGGCCAGCGGGAACGACCTGACTCGCGAGAGCAATCTGAACCGCGGGATCAATCTGAAGTGTGGGTACAGTCCGGGTTCGGGGAAGAATCTGGCCCGCGAGAACAGTCTGGCGTGTCGGAACAATCAGGTTCGCGGGAGCGGTCCGGACCGCTAGAACCGGCCAGTTCCGCTCCGGCCGGGCCCACACCGGACCCGTCGGCCGGGTTGACCATGGCGGCCAAACCGGGCGGTGGCGGGCTGGAGCGGGCCAGGGCTCGTTGGCTGCCACGTCTGGAGGGACTCGATCCTGGCCGTGAGTTGCGAGCCATTGAAGCTTTAGGAGGTGGCCTGCTACTACCAGATGATCCTGGTTGGCCCGTTGGCTTGAACGATCTAGAAGACGCCGCCCCGTTTTGTCTTTGGGTCCGGTCTGAGGCTGGGTTGCTAGACGCGTTAGGTGGCTGCTTGACCCGGGCGGTGGCGGTGGTCGGGATGCGGGCCTGCACCGCCTATGGCGAAACTGTGACAGCCCAGATCGCGGCGGACCTGGTGGCCCACGGTGTGACAGTGGTTTCAGGTGGGGCTTTTGGTGTTGACGCGGCCGCACACCGGGCGGCTTTAGCGGCCGGTGGTTTGACCGTGTCGGTCATGGCGGGCGGAGTTGACCGGTTCTACCCGGCCGGCAACGAAAGGCTGCTTGGGGCTGTCGCCGCTCAAGGCGCTGTGATCTCGGAGCTGCCTCCCGGGGCGGCTCCCAGACGGGAAAGATTCCTGCAGCGTAACCGCCTGATCGCGGCCATTACAGCGGTCACAGTGGTGACAGAATCTGGTTGGCGTTCCGGCGCCCACCGCACAGCACGTGATGCGGCCGGACTGATGCGCCCAGTCGCGGCTGTACCAGGACCAGTCACAGCGGCCAGTTCGGCGGGTTGCCACAAACTAATCCGGGAAGGTGTCGCGACACTGGTGACCAACGCCGACGAGGTCTTGGAACTAGCGGGCCCACTAGGCCTGGTCGGCCAACCAGAACCAGAAACCGACTGGGGGGTTCTAGACGGGATGACGGCATCGGACAGGCAAATATTCGACGCCCTACCACGCTCACGTGGCGCCACACCCACCGCCGTTGTGCTGGCAGGAGGCTTATCGACGGCCGAAACGATGGCCTGTTTGAGCCGACTCGAACGCGACGGCCGGGCCGTCTACGACAACGGTTTGTGGCGCCGGCGGACCCGAGTTACGGTGGCGGCTAAGAGCGGCAGCCAGTCAGATGCCTGAGGTGATGACGCGGCGGGATTTGGTTGATCCGCCCCAGACGACCGCTAACGGCGCCGTCTGGCTCGAATTCGGCACAACCGGTGAGGCACGGTGGATACTGGGAACTGTGGGCACTGTTGGAGCAGCCGGTAAAGCTTGGCAAGACGCCGTTCTAGAAGCTTTCGCGGCCGCGTTGCGTGGCGAAGGGCTGGCGCCCCTGACCATTTCCGCCTACCGGCGTGACACTCTTGACCTCCTCCAGCGGTTAGTGATCGAATCTGACGCTGATCTTGGTCAGATCGTGTTGGATGACCTGCGCGACTGGCTGATGTTTCACATGAAACAAGGTGATGCGAAGTCATCTCTCGCCCGGCGCGGTGCCTCCATCAAACGCTTCCTCGGATGGGCCACCGAACAAGGTCGAGTGATGACCAACGCCGCCAGCCGGTTACGGACACCAGCTGCCGAACGTTACCTGCCGCGCACTTTGACGCAACGTGAAGCCGGAACAGTGATGGACCAGGCCGCCGCTTTGGCGGCCGGTGGTGACCCGATCGCTCAACGAGACCACGCTTTGGTTGAACTGATCTACGCCACTGGCATACGTGTTTCAGAAGCGGTTTCACTTGATCTCGAAGCTCTTGATCTTGACCGGCGAATGGTCCGGGTGCTGGGCAAAGGCAATAAAGAACGAGTCGTACCGTTCGGCCGCCCGGCTGCCTTGGCGTTGGCGGCCTGGCTTGAACACGGCCGACCGGATCTGTTGCGCACGACTGGCGGCGCCGCCCGCACGGCGGTTTTCTTAGGTGCTCGCGGTGCCCGGCTAGACGCCAGACAGGCCAGAGTCGCCGTCCACCGGGCCGCCCAAAGGGCTGGTGTTGAAGACTTGGCGCCACACGGCCTGAGGCACTCGGCCGCCACCCACCTGCTGGAAGGTGGCTCCGACCTGAGATCGGTGCAAGAGATGCTGGGACATTCTTCACTGGCGACAACTCAGCGCTACACCCATGTCACGGCCGAACGCCTGTGGGACTCCTACGCTCAGGCTCACCCCCGTTCCGGTAAATCTGACTAGTCATACCAGGCGGGTGTGGCGCCACACGCTTCACCGTCCGGCTTGGGGGAGCGCTGTGAACAAGGTGTTTACCAGCGGAAACGCTGCAATGCTTGGCCGGTGGGTCGCCCGGTGGACCGCGGCACGGTGGCCTGTGATGCGAGCGGATGGGGCAGCTTGGCTTGGCCTGACTTGGTTTGGCCCGGCTTGACCTGACTTGGTTTGGCCTGGTTTGGCCCGGCTTGACCGGACTTGGCTGTGGCCGCCTATCGCTTTAGGACAGCCCGCGGTCTGGGTTCAGCCAGCAACGTTGGGTCAATGTACTGCTGGCCGCGCCGTACGCCCCAATGCAAACAGCCATCACAATGCCAGGCCTCGCCGTCCGCCACCAAGCCGACTGCCTGGCCGCGAGTAACCAGTTGACCAAGTGTCAGGCTGGACAGTACAGGTTCAAGTGTGGAAGACAGTTCACCGTGACGGATCACCAAGACATGGCGATCGACAATCCAACCATTGAACGCCACAGTTCCCGCCTCCGGCGCTAGAACCGCACTACCGGCGGGAGCCGCCAAATCAACTCCCCGGTGTCCAGCAAGCCACGGTTCGGCGGGCAGATCGAACGGGCGCACAACGTGGGCCAATCCAGGAACAGGCCAAACGAACCGGACCTGTTCCGGACTTACCGCAGCGGGCCGGGCGGCGGTTAGTCCGCCGGCCGTCGATCCCTCCGATGGTGTCCCAGCAGTGGCTGCCGCAGCGGCAGATATTACGGCTGCTATCAGGGCGATCCGTCCTGGTGAAGGCATCCTCCAGGTTTACCGTTCCTAGAGCGCCGCCGCCTGCCAGAAATCAAGCGGCTGTGGACCGCCCCGGTGGCGCCGAGGCTGATGGCGAGTGCCTAAGCGGTCTCCGCGCATGAGGTGGACCGCCCCGGTGCTCGGGAGGCTGGCGAAAACTTGCCGCTTGGAGGGTCGTTCGGGACGTGCCGCTAAGCTAACGCGATGACACTATTCGGGCGCCGCGGGCCGTCTCCCGGTGGGTCGGCACCAACACCGTTGGCAGGCTATTGCGAGGCGGACCGATCGGCGATTATCGCCACGGCGGATAAGGGCCTGGAACGGCACAACGCGACACTTAAGCGGATCGTCCAGGCCGCCGACCTGGACGAGGACTCCACCTGGACGGCCGATCTGCGAACCGGTCAGTTCTCCTGGACAGGCAAGAAAGGCGTAGTTACAAGCCCAGTCCAAGTCCTTGGAACACGCGCCAAGGCTGACGGTTCTTTCCTATGGGGCTGGGACCATCCGTCAGTTCCGCCAGAACTCAGCCGGGCCGCCAGGAGCGTCCAGCGATTCGGCGAACTGCACCATTCGGCGCAACTCACCACCCGCAAACTACCATGCACACCAGATCAGGCGCGGATGTTCGGCAACCTGGCGCTAGGCCTGGATCAAGGTGACTTTACCTACATTGGCGAGACCGATTCAGCCAGCGTTTACCTTGTTCTGACGGTCATTGAGATCCACCCTGGCCAAGCTGACAACGCCCAGCGGACCGAACCGACGGCACCCGCTTAGCTGACTGGACGGCATCGGGCAAAACTGGGACAGCGGACGTACGGGAACCACCGGAACGCTTGAACCACGGTAAGGCTGGAACTTTGGGAATGCTGGAACCACGGGAACAGAAACCCTGGCGGGTGCGTTACCCTAGACAGGCACAATTACACAGAGGGGCTGATCGGTTTCGACGGGGATTGTCGATTCAGGAGAAGCGGGCCGAGGAGACGTGGTTATCTCGTAAACACCCCACGTGACCAATAAGTGCGAAATCTGACCGCACTGGCTTCGCCCTCGCCGCCTGAGGCGAGTGGCCTGCCCGTCAACCCAAGAGCGGCTACGGCTTGGGATTTGGCGTCGTGAAGTAGCCCACTGCTCGTCCACTTTGTTGCCGGGATGGACGGGGACTCGTAGGCAACTGGGCCTGGCGGCGCGCCGCCAATAGCAGCGCCGGGGCCGAGTAGACCGTAAATTGGCTGCGCCCGGAGAAGACCTGTTCAGCGGTTTCCGGACGGGGGTTCAATTCCCCCCAGCTCCACGGTTTGATTTTCGAAGGTCCTCCAGATACTCGAAGTACCAGCCAGCCCTCAGAAGAGGGCGTATCCCATTGGCGACCTCGGTGGACAGATTTCGGGAGTAGAACTCCGAT
Organism: Bifidobacteriaceae bacterium; assembly: GCA_031267825.1. Taxonomy (GTDB): domain Bacteria; phylum Actinomycetota; class Actinomycetes; order Actinomycetales; family WQXJ01; genus JAIRTF01. Next base: position 48,015 of record JAIRYJ010000013.1, on the reverse strand, counting down.
ATCGACGCAATGACCCATACCCGTGACTCATGACCCATGATTCCGTGGACCAGCGCCCAAGCGTCCTGGTCTCGCCTTTGGTTGCGTGCCGCTATTGCCAAAGTGATGCGATGGCGGCCGCGATTAGCCTGTCGTCCAATTCGCGGGGCCGGGGGCCGGTATAGAGCATGATGCCTCGCACAAATGAATCACCTCGTTCGTCGCGCAACCACGCCAGGTGTTTGGCGTCCTTGGCGTCCACTGTCGCCGAGGTCTTGACTTCTAACCCCACAAGTCCAAGGCCGGGATACTCCAGCACTACATCAACCTCATGCCTACCGTTTGAATCGCGTAGCCCAACCAGGTCTGGCGCGTCACGATGGATGAGCTGGGTCAAGTATCCGCGCAGCCAGTCATTTCGGTCATAGGAGTCCCTGGTAAGCGCTTCGGGGAAGCCACCTGTCAGCGCGGCTGCGACGTAGTCCCGCAATTCCCAATCACTACCAGCGGGCTCCGACAGCTCGATGTGTTCAAGGAAGCCGTCGCCCGCCGCGCGTCAGCTGATCTCGCGCTGGACGAGCGGTGTCATGGTCAGCATCGCCACACGGCCGGTCGCGGGCCATGATTCGCCGGTCAGATCAGCTCGCACGCTACCGGTCAGCAGGAACTGCCCCCGGTGTTGATTCGCGTCGACCGATCGCTTAACCGCCCCTAACACCGTTGGGACTTCTTGCCACTCGTCCAGCAGTAGGGGATGCTCAAACACCGCCAACGCCTGATCTGGGTCGTCGTGGAAGCTCCGCGCCTGCGCCAGGACGCGCCCGGAGCAACTCGAATTGTTTTGCTGGAACCAAAATGTGCTTACATCCATCCCCCTCCGCCGGTGTCACATAATGAGAATTGCAGCCAACTCTGGTATGCGTACGTCACTGTATCGACTGTCTTCACAGGTCTCAAGCCGCACCCCCCAAAAAGCCTAGACATCCCATGAATTTCAAGCTAACAAGCGCAGCACCAGCCATTTGTGGACCAGCGAAGGGCGTTTCGAGACAGTCTCACGATTGACCAGAAGGAGCGGCCCCGCTACACTGATCTAACAGACTCTGGTATGCGACCTGGGCTGGCAAAGAAGTTGGCCCTTAGTTACGAGCAGACAGAAAGCTGACAAGAAATGGCGACATTTGAAGACGTCAAGGGTGTGGTCGACGACTATTACCCGCTTTACATCAACGGCCAATGGGTTCACGGAGGCGACGGGGAACGGCTAACCGTCACCTGTCCCGCCAACGGTGAAGTAGTCACCACAGCGGCTGTGGCGACTAAGGAAGATGTCGATGCGGCCATCATGGCAGCCTGGCAGGCATGGCCTAAGTGGCGGCAGGTTTCCCAGCAAGAGCGCTACACGATCCTTCTCAAGATCTACGAACGGATCAACGCTAAGCTCCAGCATTTTGCCATGGTTGAGGCCCTCAACTGCGGCAAGACGGTTTCCGGAGCGGTCTGGGAAATGCTTTTCGCGGCCGACCAGTTCCCGTATTTCGCCAGCGTGCTCCGCACCCACGAAGACGGCATCTCACGGCCGTACCACAACGTGCGCTCGCTAGTCGTGCGTGAGCCCGTGGGCGTGGTTGGTGCTATCACACCCTGGAACGCGCCGTTCATCATGGCCGCCTGGAAGCTCGCTCCAGCGCTGGCGGCCGGCAATTGTGTCGTGTTGAAACCATCCAGTTTCACCCCGGCATCCTCAATGGAATTGATCAAGGAGATCGCGGACCTGCTGCCTCCAGGTGTTGTCAACGTCGTCAACGGCAAGGGTTCCACAGTGGGCCAATGGGTTCTGGACCACCCTGGGATCACAAAACTCTCGTTCACGGGTTCAACCGAGGTTGGTCGCACCGTTGGCCACGCCGCGGCGGAGAAGATCATTCCAGCGACGCTGGAGTTGGGCGGCAAGTCGGCCGGCATCTACTTCGGCGACATTCCGGAGGAGAAGTTCGGTGACGCGGTGGCTTGCGGTGTCCAGAACATCTTGATGCTGGCCGGTCAGGGTTGCTCCTTACAGAGCCGGATTCTGGTGGAAGACACCTTGTATGACAGGTACGTCGAGGCCCTGGCTGGCGTGTTCAGAGGCTTCAAGGTCGGTATGCCTTGGGAAGAGGACGCGCAAATGGGCGCGATCGCCTACAAGTCCCACATGGAGTCGATTTTGGGCTATATCGACTCCGGCATCGAACAAGGTGCCCGGCTGGTGTGCGGCGGACACCGCATTACCGATCCGCCATTCGACAAGGGCTTGTTCATTGAGCCCACCATCTTTGCCGACGTCGACAGCAAGATGCGTATCGCGCAGGAGGAGATCTTCGGTCCGGTCGTGGTTGTTATCAAGTTCCATGGCGAGGAGGAAGCCGTCCAGATCGCCAACGATTCGGTCTACGGCTTAGGCGGAGGCGTGTTTTCTGGCGATCTCGCCAAGGCGATCAGGGTGGCTGAGGCGGTTCGCACTGGTACTGTCACGATCAACGGCGCGTTGTCCAACCCGGCTGGGGGTGCGTTTGGTGGTTTCAAGGAATCCGGTATCGGTCGCGAAAACTACAAGACCACGCTGGATCACTTCAGCCAGCTAAAGACAATCCACTTCCCGCTGTAGGCAACGGGCGTCGATTGACGTGGGGTGTGGACGCCGCGGGTTGCTAGGCGGAGAAGGCCACCGGCCCGCGGCGTCATTCTTGCCTTCTTAGTCAGTCCGCCGATGCCGTCCCCCATGTCAGTGGGCGAACCGCCAGAGCCGCTGATCCCAGGGTCAGGCCGCGATCGCTTCGTAGGCTGTGGCCATGATCGGCAGCGCGTAGTCGTCGATCGAAAGCCTGTCCGAGTTCCACAGCCACCGCAGGTAGATGCCCGCCATCACGGCCAAGATAAAGTCAACGCAGTGGGCGATCGAGTGTCGTTCGGAGATCTCGCCGCGCTGTCTGCCGGCGATCACGATCCGCTCTATTGCCTGGTAACCACCCACGTCGCGGACATTCGCCAGCCGTTCGGTCGATGATCCCAAGAAAAATGCCCGCATCAGGTCCGCCCCCAGTTTGGCCATGCCCCCGTCGATGGCGCGCGTGTACAAGGCCAGCAACGATGCCGTGTCAGTCAGGCCCACATGCGGCACGATGGCCTCGGCGGCCTGGCTGGCGATCACTTCTTCAAAATAGGTCGCGAGCACGTTACGTTTGGAACTGAAGTGGTGGTAGAAAGCCCCTTTGGAGACACCGCAAGCCGCGGCGATGTCATCGACGGTAACGGCGTCGTAGCCGCGCTCGATGAACATCTCCACGCCCGCGAAGAGCAGTTTGTCCCTGTTCCGTTTGGCCTGCGATTGTCGACTGTTCATGCGCTCACCGCCTTTAGCTGCCATGGTGCCTCTGAGTCTGTTTGTTGCGCTTGCGGGGACATGTACAGGTTACGGCCCCAGGAGGCCCAGTGGAACGACCGCCGTGCCTTCTTCCAATCGGTAAGCGAACTCACCGGTGGTGACAACCACCTTGTCCAACAGCGCGTCCCCGATCCGTCCTTCCAACCAATTCAGGTGCTGGGAGGCGCCGGTCGCGGCCGCATAGGCGGTTAGCCAGGCCATCAGCTCCGCCGGACGCCGCACGTCGGCTCCCAGCTCAGGAATGTCCCGTTCGGTGATCTGTTCGATGTAGGAGCCGATCATCCGGCCCAGCGGCCGTCCGGAAGGACTATCACAGCGTCTATCTCGTGGCCGTTCGAATCGCGGGAATGTGGCACTTGCCCGCAAAGAACTGAGGCGTAAACCGTGAGGTCGTGGAAAGCCGCGCTCTCGAAAAGCCGACCGGTTGTGTTCGGATCGGCCTTGAGACGTTCAAACGTGACTCCCATGGCCGCCGTCGCCAATGAAGGATCCGTCAGGTGCGACTTGGCCGAGGTGCGCAACCGGGCCCGCGACCGCGGACCAGGGGTCCAGGCGAGTTGCCTCTCTACCACGAACAGCCGTTCGAGTACGCCAATGTAGGCGGCCACGGTTTCGGCGATGATCGCCGAAACGACCTTACGCACATCATTCGCCAGTGTCGTGTAGTTGGCCTGTGACGCGATGTTTCTGGAGACGGCCGCGATCAATTGACTGATCCTGAGAAACCTCCCCGCCCCGGTTTGGCGGGTCGAATCATCGGCGGGCGCAGCTGAGGCGGTTAATATGAACAATCCTGGATGATCGGCTGAAACGATTCGCCTGCGAACCAGGTTCGACAATTGTGGTTCCCTCAAGACGCCTTCGGCTAACTCCGCGGCGGTGCTGTGTCCTGCTGTAAGTACGATGCCGACCGGTCGGGCCGCGTCCGCCGGGTAGTCCGCTGCCACGGGATACTTGACAGGTGCCAGGACTTGACCGCTATGTCGCCAAACAGTTCGCCAACCCGAGCGGCTTGGGCGGGAGGATCGTCTGCGCGGTGATGAACCGGCAGAACAGGCCGCTATATGACGCGGTCTTGGCGGGGTTGCCCGCCACGGTGTCCGGCCGGGTGCTTGATGTGGGGTGCGGCAACGGTTTCGTTATGGAGTTGTTAGCGGCGGCCAACAAAGGTGTCGTTGTTGTTGGCGTTGACCCCTCACCGGGGGTGATCGCCGCGGCTCGGCGGCACTACCGCAAGGCGGTCGAACAAGGTGGGATGGTGTTGGCGGTTGGTAGTGCCGGGGCCACCGGCCAGCCGGATGCCTCTTTTGACCTGGCCTATTCGGTCAACACGGTCTATTTCTGGCCTGACCTGGCAGCTGGTTTGGCTGAGATGGCACGGGTGCTAAAGCCGGGCGGACTGTTCGTTAACGCGCTGTACACGCCGGAAGTATTGGGTGAGCATCCGCACACGCGGTACGGCTACCGCAAGTATGAGCCGGATGAGCTGGTCATGGCCGCGCGGGCGGTCGGCTTGACCGCCGAGGCGGTGTCGCTTCGGTTGGACGGGCGGCGTTCGGCTGGCCGATCGGCGTTCTGCGTGCGATGCGTCAAAGCGATGGTTTGACCGTTTGGGCCAGAGCGCACCCGAGCAGAAACCAGGACAGCCAAAACTGAATGATCATTCTGTTATAGTTGCGGTATGAGACGGCCAGACGCCAAGAAAATCGAAGCGATTGAACGGGCCGTACTCCAACTGACCCGTGATGAAGGACTGGCCGGAGTTAGTTTCAGCAAAATCGCCAGGCTGGCTCACGTCAGCCCGGCCACCGCCTACGTCTACTACCAGGACAAGACCGACATGCTGAGCCAGATGTACCTGCAAGTCAAGAGGTTGATGGACCAGGGCCTGGCTGAGAAACTGTCACCCGCCTTGGGCCTGCGCGAACGCTTCGAACTGGTCTTATGGCACTTCGCCCGCAGTTTCGAGGCCTACCCGCTGGAAGCGAACTTCATGCGAGCTGTCCAGGCGAATCCTCATTTCGTCAGGCCTGAGGCGATCGCCCAAGCAAACGCGATGATCGGCCCACTGATCGCCCTGTTTGAGGAAGCCGTGGCGGCGGATGCCCTGACAGAGACTGAACCGCGGCTCGTGGTGGCGCTGACGTTCGCGCCAATGACGCAGCTAATCGAACAATGCCACAACGCCCGCCTTGACCTAAGCGATGACGAACTGGGCCGCGTTATCAGGCGCAGCCTGGACGCCATCTTCCTGCCCCCAACAACCAGAAGGAATGATCATGGAAACCACTAGAACCGCGCTAATAACTGGTGCTTCAGCCGGAATGGGCCTGGCCGCGGCCGAACTGTTCGCCCGCCGAGGATGGCACGTCTACGCCGGAGCCCGCCGGGTCGAGCGGATGACGGAACTGGCCGCCCTCGGGGTGCGCGTCCTTACCCTTGATGTAACCAACTCCGAATCGAACCAGGCCTTCGTCAACACCGCGCTAACTGAGCAGGGCCGGATCGACGTGCTGATAAACAATGCTGGCTATGGCGAATACGGCCCGGTCGAGGACATCGCGATGGACCGGGTGCGGGCCCAATTCGCCGTCAACTTCTTCGGCGCCGTGGAACTCACCAAACTGGTCCTGCCCACAATGCGCGGGCAAGCCTCCGGCCGCGTAGTTCACATTTCATCAATCGGTGGCGATCTTTATACGCCGCTTGGCGCGTTCTATCACGCCACCAAGGCCGCGCTGCAGCAGTTTTCCGACACTCTGGACGCCGAGGTCCGCCGATTCGGCGTACGTTCGGTCGTTGTCCAGCCGGGCGGCACACAATCCGAGTGGGCTCAGGTCGCCTTAGCCACAGCCAAGCGGAACACAGCTCTCGATTCGGTTTACCGGCCGCTGGTCGAGGCGGTCGATAGGCTCCTGTCAGGCAGGACCGCGTCCGCCACCAGCGCCGATCTGGCCAAGGTTTTCTACCGAGCGGCTGTCGCTGAACGGCCCAAACGCCGCTACCTCAATTCAGTTGGTGACCGGCTCGTCGTCTGGACAGCCCGTGCCCTGCCCAACCTTTACCGCTCCGGCATGCATCAGGGAATAAAACGCCTGGCCAAGTGATCAAGACGGGCCTGGCAGCGGGACCCGTGGGACGGCATCGGGCAAATTGTTTCGCGCCCACAACGACAACATCCGGACCGCCTAAGGCTGGTGCGGTGCCGTTCAGAAGCCAGCCGACCCGTTTCGCTGTTTCGTCAGGCGGCGGTTGGGTCGTTGATCAGACCGATGAACAGCGGCAGACCAGTTTCAGTGTCGATGATTGAATAGATGAACGGCCGGTCAAAGTTGACCGTGACAGGCTCATCCATTGGCATTGATTCCAAGAATGCCACCTCGGTGACAGCGGCCGCTTCGGTGCCGTTCTCATCGACTTTGATGACGGCCCGGTGTTTGACTTGATCGATTACCGGCGCTCCTGGGCTGATACCAGAAAAGTCAGCCACGGTGTCGTCGAAGGCGTCTGTCAGGCCAGCCGCTCGCAGGATCGGGATCAAGTCCAGCGTGCCGCTGTTCACTTCCCATTTCGGTAGCTTGACCGTCAGGACCCTGTCTTTAGATTGAGCCGCCTCCAGCCAGCTAGCTAATGTAGCGCCATCCCAGTTGACCGCCGCCGGTCCGCCAGCGGGCATGACGGCCAGCATGGCGAATCGCCCAGTGTTATAGGGCATAACCGCGCCTTCGGTGCCATCGTCAAGTAGCAAGTAACTGCCGGATGTGTCCTTGAAAGTCATGGTTTCCGCCTGAACAGTTCCTGAAGGGCTGGCGAAATCGGTCGGCGCGGTGTTTTCAGGGAAGGCCGGTGTGGCCCAGGTGCCCTTGAAATACAAGGCGTTAATCAAACAGAGGACAACGTCATTGGTATCTCTTGGCTCCATGATCTGATCAATCAGGCCTTTGGTTTGATCTGAGACCCACTGGTTGATTTGATCAACCGTGGCGGGCAGTTGCAGGTCCGCCTCAACCGCTTGAGAGTCGTAGAACTCCTCCATGGCGGCCAGATAGTTGGGTTCGACTGGGAAACCCTGATCGATCCAGACGGAGTTGGCCAGATTGATGGTCGAGTTAGGCCAGTTCGGATCGCCTGGTTCAGCGTAATCAGCTAGCAGGGCCCCAGCTGCCTGGTTGACTGTCGCCTGGTCGGCTTCCAACAGGTCAGCGAACTGTTCAGCGGTGTTGCCGCGGGCTCCTTCGGCTGCCATGGCTAATGCCAAATAGACCGAGAGTGGTGAATAGACCGGGTTTACTTGGTCTGGGTTGGCTTCTTGGAGCAGAGGGAAGAGCCGCTCGCCGAACCAGTTGATCGGCTCAGTGCCAGCTGGCGGCTGTTCGGAGGCGTCAAGTTGAGTCAGCTTGATGGCAGGCTTGCCGTCCGGGACGAAGGTTGAAGGCTGAGTTGCCGGACCGCATCCAGCTAAAGCCAGCCCGGCGGTGGCGAGACCTACCAGCATGGCCTTAGGCCGATTAATCAGTTTCATGATCCCCTCCCCGGTGATCTGTGATTCATTGTCCGTGACTCGCCGTCCGCCAGACACGGTCCACCAATAACTCCGCCCAGCCGCCGAAAAGGTAACCGGGTTGGCTTGAGTGGCGGCTTCCAGTCCAGAAGTACGATGCCGCCCCACATCTCCCAGCTCATCGCTTGGCCCGGCGGCGGTAGGGCCAGTCTGAATCTGTTTGTTGGCTAGTTCACGGTCCCAATAGGTCGCAAGGAATGACACTGACTCCATCTGGCCGCTGATGCGCGAACTCGCCGACTCCTACCATCACGGCCAGGAAAGCTGGTGGACGTTCGCCGCCGGAAGTCAGCTTGCGGCGCAGCCGGACCAATGACGCGGCCGCTTTATCGACCTGCGCGGCGGTCAGGTCGTTGGCTAGGGTCGAGTTAGAGACTGTGGTCGCTTTGTACCTGCCAAGAGCGCGATCAACGCCCGCAACTTGTCCGGGTCGCGTCTGGTTCCGTCGAGCCGTGAAGCGTCCGAACTGATGAGTCCGTCTAGATAGTGCTGTGCCACCTCGGCCGCTTCTTGTTCAGATCTGTTCAGTGACGACGGCCAACCTCCCGCCAGAATGGCCTTGATCAGCCTTTCGCCGGACACTTGACCAGGTGCGACAGGCATCGGCTCGTTCCGCAAGAGGCCCCCAATTGAGACCGTACCGGTTGAAAGCCCTGATTCAACTGAACTGAAGGGCCACAGTCGGAGCCGTGAGAACCGCCCAGTCCCAGTGTGCGCTGTGGCGCCGTCTCTTGGCGTGGCTGATCCCGCCAATATGAACTGACCCGCTTCCGGTTCCCGGTCAGCTTCTAGGCGCACCGCGTCCCAAATCGCCGGAGCGTCCTGCCATTCGTCGATTAGCCGTGGTCGGCCGCCTGTCACGGTATCCGGCGGGCCGTAGAGACGACTCAATCATTTGCGTAGCAGCTAGGCCAGCACTTGCAACGCACGCAACGGAGCCTGATCAGTGGTGGCGAACGACCCTGCGGCTAGGCTGGTAGACGGCCGGACGGCATCGTACAAGCTACCTGGCTTAGGTAGGCTGGCCTGGTGTGTTACCGCGACCGCGACGGGCGGCTTAGTACTAACTCCTCCCAGCCGCCCAAAAGGTAACCAGCGAGGGGCTGTCCATTTAGCTGCGGTAGTCGGGGGAGATTGGTAGGGGTGTCCGCGGTCCGGATGCCGACTCGGGGTGATTTGTGGGTTTCGTCAGGCTCTCGGATCGGGCCGGGAAATGGATCGGGAATCGCGTTCTGCTCGCACCGGGCAAATCAACCAAGCTGACCACGGCACCAACATGGACAACCCAGCGGAGCTGATGGCGGATACTTCGACGTGGAACCAAACGAAAACTAATTCCCCGGAGGAATTAGTTAGCCGATAGTTGGACGTCAAACGATTGGCGCCAGGTGGACGATGCCGACCACCCAAGATCCAGCAGAAGCGGCGATTCGCGGGAGAGGCGTTAATCCAACACCCGCCGGCCGTGTCGGGCGCGGTGGGGGCGAAGCTCTTACCAGTGAAGACGCGGCGGTGGGGGGCTGGGGGACCACCTAGGAGTCCGTGATCCGACGGGCTCCTAGGTGGGGTAGAATCGCTCCCAGCCGCACATTCGGGCGGTCTAATTCGCGTGTTCCCAAGCCTGGAATCTTTTGCCGGGCGCGGGCGGACTCGGTCCGGGCTTGCGTCCGGCTCCTCACCCGCGGGCGCACCAGGCACTTGACCAGCGCAAATAACGCTAGCCGAGTGAGTAACCGAGAGGAAGAGCAGTAATGGCTATTGTCACTATGCGCCAGTTGCTAGACAGCGGCGTACATTTTGGTCACCAGACCAGGCGTTGGAACCCGAAGATGAAACGCTTCATCTTGACCGAGCGCAACGGCATTTACATCATTGACCTGGGTCAAACCCTGAAGCACATCGATTTGGCGTATCAATTTATCCGCCAAGCTGTCGCCCGTGGCGGGTCGGTGTTGTTTGTTGGCACCAAGAAGCAAGCCCAGGAGGCGGTCGAAGAGCAGGCCACCCGGGTTGGTATGCCGTTTGTCAGCCAGCGCTGGCTGGGCGGGATGCTGACTAACTTCCAGACCATTTCCAAGCGTCTGTCACGCCTGAAAGAACTCGAGGACATGAACCTGGAGGACGCGGCGGGCAGCGCTTACACCAAGAAAGAACGGCTCATGATGAGCCGCGAACGTGACAAGCTGTCGCGCACGCTGGGCGGTATCCGCACAATGCACAAGCTGCCCGCCGTGGTGTGGATTGTTGACACGAAGAAAGAGCATTTAGCTGTCGATGAGGCACGCAAGCTCGGAATCCCGATTGTCGCGATCCTTGACACCAACGCTGACCCAGATGAGGTGCAGTACGCCGTCCCCGGCAACGATGACGCCATCCGCGCCGTCGGGTTATTGACCAGGGTAATGGCCGATGCCGTCGCCGAGGGTTTGGTGGAACGTCATTTGACGCGGGACAAGGCGGACGAGGAAACCGCTGCGGCTGAGCCTTTGGCTGAGTGGGAACGCGAATTGCTTGGTGCGCCGCTGGTTGGTCAAGCTGGCAGCGAAGATGAGGCCGAGGTCAGGCCTGAAACCAGTGCGGTGGCCCGGGCTGAAGCGACTTTGGATGGGCCAGAGGCGTTACCAGTGTCTGAACCGGGGGTCGGTGTCAGGCCAGTTCCAGCCACTGATGGCACGGCGGTTGATGTTGAGGCGGCGGCGGATGGCCTGATTGAGGGTGTCGAGGTGACGCCTGAGGCTGGTGAGGAACCGTTCGAGGAGACAGTAGCTGAGGCGGCCGGATCGACGGCGGATGGTGTCTTGACTGGCGGTGGGCAAGCCACGCCGGAGCCAGTCGTTGTAGCCGAACCAGAGTCGGCGCCCGAACCAGAGCCAACGCCTGAGCCAGTCGTTGTAGCCGAACCAGAGCCGACACCAGAACCGGGGCCAGTGGCCGTAGCCGAACCAGAGCCGGAGCCAGTTGTGGCGCCCGAACCAGAGCCAACGCCTGAACCAGAGTCGGCGCCAGAACCAGCCGAGACCAAACCCGAATGAACTGGGTTGCCCAGCGGCATCCAACGATCAATCAGTAGTGAAGGAAGTGAAACCTGATGGCGAATTACACCGCGGCTGACATTAAGGCCCTGCGCGAAAAGACCGGCGCGGGCATGCTAGACGTCAAGAAAGCGCTCGATGAAGCTGACGGCGACCAGGCCAAAGCAATCGAGATCATCCGGGTCAAGGGCATCAAAGGACTGGCCAAACGTGAAGGACGTTCAACTTCGGATGGCCTAGTCGCGGCTGAAGTAGTCACAACCGAAGACGGCCAAACCGGCGTCATGATCGAACTCAACTCAGAAACCGACTTCGTCGCCAAGTCCGAGCCGTTCAAAACTCTGGCCGCCAGCGTCCTGGAAGCCGCTGTGGGGCTGGCCAGCCAAGACGTCGGCATCGTACTTGGAGCCCCAGCCGGGTCGAAAAAACAAACCGTCCAAGACCTGATCGACCAAGTCGCCGCCACTGTTGGCGAACGGCTGCAACTACGCCGGGTCGCTGTTGTCAGCGGCGAACACGTCGAAAGCTATCTCCACCACACCAACCCAGACCTGCCGCCGCAGGTCGGTGTGCTGGTAGCGACTGACGGACGCGGCGCGCCGGTAGCACACGACATCGCCTTGCACATCGCGGCCTACTCACCGCAATACCTCAACCAGGCAGCGGTGCCCGCTGAGACGGTCGAATCAGAACGGCGCATCGCCACCGAACTGACCCGCGCCGAAGGCAAACCACCAGCCGCCATAACAAAAATCGTTGAAGCCCGGCTAGGTGGCTTCTTCAAAGAGAACGTGCTGCTAGATCAAGCTTTCGCTAAAGACCCGAAGGTGACAGTCGGTCAACTCGTCGCCCAAGTCGGCGGCGCTGTGACGGGTTTCGCCCGTTTCCGTGTTGGCGCCTAAGACGAAACCAGCGGCATTGGAGACCACGATGGCGGACAAAGACCACCGCCGACCGCAAGGCCGACGGGTGATGCTGAAACTGTCGGGCGAATCGTTTGGTGGTGGCGCGCTTGGTGTCAACCCGGACGTCGTGACAGACATCGCCCGGCAGATCGCCGCGGCCGTCGCCAGCGGAATCCAAGTCGCTGTGGTCGTTGGCGGAGGCAACTTTTTCCGCGGGGCCGAACTGGCCGAACGCGGTATGGACCGGGCCCGGGCCGATTACATGGGGATGCTCGGCACGGTCATGAACTGCCTGGCTTTACAGGATTTCTGTGAACAGGCCGGCGTACCGACACGAGTCCAGACAGCCATCTCAATGGGCCAAGTGGCGGAAAGCTATATTCCGCTGCGAGCCATCCGTCATATGGAAAAAGGCCGGGTAGTGATTTTCGGGGCCGGTGCCGGAATGCCATATTTCTCAACCGATACGGTGGCGGCCCAGCGCGCCTTAGAAACCCACTGCCAGGTCTTGCTGATGGCCAAGAACGGGGTCGATGGCGTATACACGGCCGATCCGAAAACCGATCCGTCAGCCGCCAAAATTACCCGTATCACCTATGAAGAGGCACTCGCCTTGGGTCTACGAGTAGTGGACGCCGCGGCTTTCTCCCTTTGCATGGATAACCGGTTGCCGATGGTGGTGTTTGGTCTGGAAGGAGAAGACCACATCAAACGAGCCTTGGAAGGTGAACGGCTCGGTACCCTGTTGACAGCGGCTTAACCGATCCGGGCAAACGGCGCCCGGCGGTGCGGAACAAATGAATCACAACAACCACCAGGATGGAGAAACAACGTGATTGCCGATGTCATAAGCGACGCTGGCCGACGCATGGACCGGGCGGTGGAAAACTCGGCGGCCGAATTCCAGACTATTCGCACAGGACGGGCCAATCCGGCCCTGTTTGAGCGGCTTGAAGTGCTCTATTACGGTAACCCGACACCGTTGCAAAGCCTCGCTTCAGTCGTTGTACGTGAAGCCCGCACCATAATGATCACGCCTTACGACCGGTCGGCGATGTCCGCCATTGAAAAGGCCATCCGTAACTCTGACTTAGGGGTTAACCCGTCGGATGACGGCGCGGTCATCATTGTGAATCTGCCTGAACTGACCGCTGAACGGCGCAAAGAATATGTCAAACTGGCCCGTAACCGGGCCGAGGAAGGCCGTGTAGCGGTTCGTCAAGTGCGGCATAAAGCCCGTGAGACGCTCGCCCGAATAGTCAAAGACGGCGAAGCTGGTGAAGATGAGGTTGACAAAGCCCAAGCCAAGCTTGACTCAATGACTAAATCTAGGGTCGCCAAAATCGACGAGTTGCTGGCCCATAAGGAAGCTGAACTACTCGAGGTTTGATGACCTTGTCCACTGAGTCGGCCGCGCCGGGGGAAGGTGCGCCGGGCACAACTAGTAAACCGCGGGGCCGTAATCTGGCGGTGGCTGTACCGACAGCTCTCGGCTTGATCGCTTTACTACTAGTTAGTGTCTGGTTCAGCCCCTGGGGTTTCTTAGCGCTGGTTTGCATCGCCCTGCTGCTGGCCTTGCGGGAACTTTGCGGCGCTTTGGAAAAGGCCGGTTTCAACGTGCCCTATTGGCCGTTGGCGGTCGGCTCAGTCGCCACCCAGGTAGCGGCCGCCACATCAGGTCCAAGCAGTGTTGTGGTGGGCTTATTCGTCACCTTGGCCGCTGCCACCGCCTGGCGGGCGCTGGATTTTGATTTCAAACCAGCCCCAAATTCGCCTGACCCGGACCGGCCGCGCCGGTCAGCCGCCCAAGATGTTTACGCCACCGCCTTCGCCACCCTCTATTTGCCGGCCCTGGCCGCACTGGTGGTCTTGCTGAGTTTCATGCCAGATGGGCGCTGGCTGGTGTTACTGCTGGTCGCGGTTCCTGTCGCGTCTGACACTGGCGGCTATTTCGCGGGTTCCTACCTTGGGAAACACAAGCTGGCACCCCACGTTAGCCCAAAGAAAACCTGGGAAGGTCTGGCTGGCTCAATTCTGCTGGCCAGTCTGGCCGGGGTTGGCGGAATGCTTTTGATGGATCGGCCGTGGTACTACGGCCTGGCTTTGGCGATCTTTGGTTCACTAGCGGCCACCCTAGGGGACCTGGCGGAGTCTCTCCTGAAACGTTCAATTGGGATCAAAGACATGGGTTCACTCTTACCTGGCCATGGCGGAGTGCTTGACCGGGTTGATTCGATCCTGATGACAGCGCCGTTCGTTTATGTTGTGATTGTGCTGGCCGGAGCGGGCGTATTTGATGAAATCGCCTGATCCTGGCCAGCCACCAGCGCATCTGGCTGACTGTGAACCAGATGAATGGGCTAGCTGGGCGGCAAGCCTAGGCTTGCCGCGGATGCGGCTGGCGCAAACCGCCCGGCATTACTTCACTCACCTCAGCCGTTCAGCCGCGGACATGACTGACTTGCCCGCCGCTGAACGTCAGCGACTTACTGAAAAGCTGCTACCTGATCTGGTTAGGCCAGTCACCGAGCAGCTAGCTGACTCAGGTCAAACCATCAAGACGCTTTACCGTCTACATGATGCGACAGCCGTTGAAACAGTTCTGATGACCTACCCTGGCCGGGCCACCTTGTGTCTTTCGAGCCAGGTGGGATGCGCCATGGGCTGCCCGTTCTGCGCCACCGGCCGGCTTGGATTGAAACGTAACCTGTCAGCCGCCGAAATGGTTGACCAGGTGCGCCAGGCGGCGGCGGCCGTCCGCCAGGGCGTCTTTGGGACGGACGGACCAGACCGGCTGTCGAATGTTGTTTTCATGGGTATGGGTGAACCACTGGCCAACTACCGGGCAACGGTCCGGGCGGTCCGGGCGATTGGCCGCCCACCCGGTAGCGGCTTTGGAATCTCGTTACGTCACCTGACTATTTCAACTTGTGGTCTGGTGCCGGCCATCGAACGCCTGGCGGGTGAAGGCCTGCCAGTTCGTCTAGCGCTGTCACTCCATGCCCCAGATGACGCTTTACGTGACCAGTTGGTGCCAGTCAACCGACGCTTCGGTGTGGCCCGCACTCTGGCAGCGGCCTACCAGTACTATCAGGCGACCGGTCGGCGAGTGTCAATTGAGTACGCCCTGATGCGGGATATTAACGATCAGGCGTGGCGCGCGTCCCTCTTAGCGGAGCGACTCTGCCAGTATGGAACAGGTTGGGTTCATTTGAACCCGATTCCTCTGAACCCGGTAGCCGGATCGGTTTGGACGGCTAGCCGTCCAAAGATGCAGGATAGATTTGTTCATCGCTTGGAGGTTTCGGGTTTAGCGGTGACCCTCAGGGAAACGCGAGGACAAGAGATTGACGGGGCTTGCGGCCAATTGGCCGCGAAGGAGGTATTGAACTGATGGCTGATCTATTCCGCCGGGCCAAAGGCGCACGAGGCTACGACCCGCGTCAAGTTGACGACTTTTTTGCCCGGGCGCAGGCCGTTTACGAAGGCCGCTCGGTCGAAATAATGACCCCTGAGGATGTTCGTAATGTGGCGTTCTCGCTTGTCAAAGGCGGCTATGAGGAGGCTCAAGTAGACGGTGCGCTTGACCGTCTAGATAGCGCCTTCACCCGTAAAGTCCGTTCTGAGTTCATCGCGGCTAACGGGCAACAAGCTTGGCTAGACAAGATAGTTGAATTGGCGACCACCTTATATGACCGCCTGGGACGGCCAGATGGACAGAAGTTCGCTCCGGCCAGAGGCGGCCAGATGGCCTATGACCGGACCCAAGTTGATGCCCTATTGCACCGCTTGGCGGCTTATTTCAACAACGGCACGCCACTAACTTCGCGCGATCTGCGTCACGCCGTGTTTACACCGGTGCGCGGTAAACGAGGCTACGGTATGGCGCCAGTTGACGCCTACCTGGACCGGGCGCTTGAAGTTCTGGTCGCGGCGGAGTAGTGGAGTTGTGAGGTAGGCTGGGTAGCTGCCGTCTAACGGCCGCGGTTCCAAGTGCCCGGGTGAATCTGCCCCGGTGCGCCGCGCAACAACCACGCAGAACAGGAGTGATCCAGAGCTATGCCGCTCGACCAAGCAACCAAAGCCAAGATAATCGCTGAGTACGCCACCCATGAGGGCGACACCGGCTCACCTGAAGTTCAGATCGCCTTGCTGACGCAACGGATCAAAGATCTGACGGAACACTTCAAAATCCATTCCCACGACCATCATTCGCGCCGTGGTTTGCTCTTGCTGGTTGGGCAGCGCCGCCGCCTCTTGGGCTACTTGCAGTCGATTGATGTTGAGCGTTACCGCTCAATCGTCCGGCGCCTAGGATTGCGCCGCTGACGGTTTTGGATAAGTAAATAGAACAACCAGCCAGGGACCCTGCTCCGGTGTTTAGCGGTCCTCGGTAGTGGCTTCCGTAAGACTGGCCGCCGGATATGGCTGGCCTGAGCTTGCGTGAGCCTCGATCGAAGACCGCACGGGTGGATCCGCTGGCTCTGGGAGGGTGTTGGACAACGCCCTCCGCGGCCCAAGTTGACGCCGTTAGAGCTAAGGCTCAGGCGGCGAAAGCGTGGGAAACGAAGATAGCCAGTCAAGAAGAGGAGGGCACCTGTGGAAGGTCCCGAAATTACATTCACTGAGGCTGTTATTGATAACGGCCCATTCGGTCAGCGGACAGTCCGGTTTGAAACTGGACGGCTGGCCAAACAAGCCGCCGGGGCGGTGGCCGCCTATTTGGACGGCGCGACCATGGTCCTGTCAACTACTACGGCAGGTAAACACCCCAAAGACCAGTTCGATTTCTTCCCGCTGACAGTTGATGTTGAAGAGCGGATGTACGCCATTGGGCGTATCCCGGGCAGCTTCTTCCGCCGGGAAGGACGGCCAACTACTGAAGCCGTGCTGGCTTGTCGGCTAATTGACCGCCCGCTGCGGCCTTTGTTCGTCAAAGGTCTGCGCAATGAGGTTCAAGTAGTTGAAACCGTGTTGGCGATCGACCCGGACGACGCCTATGACGTCTTGGCGATCAACGCCGCTTCGCTGTCAACCCAGATTTCTGGCCTGCCTTTCTCCGGGCCGGTCGGAGCGACCCGTCTGGCTTTGATTGACGGCCAGTGGGTGGCTTTCCCACGCTGGTCAGAGCGCGAAAGGGCGGTCTTTGAGATCGTTGTGGCGGGACGGATCGTCGGGGATGATGTGGCCATCGCCATGATTGAAGCCGAAGCCGGTGAAAAAGCCTGGGATTTGGTGAAAAACCAAGGCGCGACCGCCCCAACTGAAGATGTTGTGGCTGGTGGCCTGGAAGCGGCCAAACCGTTCCTGCGTGAATTGTGTTTAGCTCAGCAACGCCTAGCCAGCCAAGTCTCGAAAGAAACCCGCGAGTTCCCGCTATTCCTCGACTACCGTCAGGACGCTTATGATGCGACCGCTCAGGTGGTAACTGACAAGCTGCGCGAAGCTATCCGGATCGCTGACAAACAAGCCCGTGAGGCCGCTTTGGATGAGGCCAGAGATGTCGCTTTGGGTGCTTTGGAAGCTGATTTCCGTGATCGCGACAAAGAGATCGTCGCAGCGGTGCGGGCCATTACCAAACAGTTAGTGCGTGACCGCGTGTTACGTGATGGTGTGCGGATTGATGGGCGTGGCCTGCGTGACATCCGGACACTGTCAGCTGAGGTTGAAGTCCTGCCACGAGTTCACGGTTCGGCTTTGTTTGAACGCGGTGAGACCCAAATCTTGGGGGTCACCACGCTCAACATGTTGCGCATGGAACAGCAGCTTGATTCGCTCAGCCCAATGACCCATAAGCGCTACATGCACAATTACAACTTCCCGCCTTATTCGACTGGTGAAACTGGCCGGGTCGGCAGCCCGAAGCGCCGCGAGATTGGTCACGGCGCGCTAGCTGAGCGGGCTTTAGTGCCGGTTCTGCCGTCACGGGAGGATTTCCCTTACGCGATCCGGCAAGTTTCGGAGGCGATCGGATCGAACGGTTCAACTTCGATGGGATCGGTTTGCGCCTCAACTTTGTCCTTACTGAACGCTGGCGTGCCTTTGAAAGCCCCAGTCGCGGGTATCGCCATGGGATTGATGAGTGACACAGTTGACGGCGAAACTCGTTACGCCGCTCTAACTGACATCCTTGGAGCTGAGGACGCCTTCGGTGACATGGATTTCAAGGTGGCTGGGACAGCTGAGTTTGTTACCGCCATCCAGTTGGACACCAAGCTTGATGGTATTCCGGCTTCAGTCTTGGCCGCCGCCTTAACCCAGGCTCGGGAAGCCCGGCTGCACATTCTGAATGTCATGAGCCAAGCCATTGATGGACCAGATGAAATGAGTCCGTTGGCGCCGCGTGTCATCTCAGTTAAGGTTCCGGTTGACAAGATCGGTGAGGTGATCGGGCCGAAAGGCAAGATGATCAACCAGATCCAGGATGAAACTGGGGCCGAGATTTCAATTGAAGATGACGGCACGGTTTATATTGGGGCGATTGATGGGCCGTCGGCTGAAGCCGCTCGCGCCCAGATTAACGCCATCGCCAACCCGCAAATGCCGGAAGTTGGGGAACGTTTTGTTGGCACTGTGGTCAAGACCACCACTTTTGGGGCCTTCGTTTCGTTGACACCCGGTAAGGACGGTTTGCTGCACATTTCGCAGATTCGCCGTTTGGTTGGTGGCCGCCGGGTTGAGAACGTTGAAGACGTCCTCCAAGTGGGTCAAAAAGTCCAGGTTGAGATCGCGGAAATCGACCCGCGCGGCAAGCTTTCGTTACATGCCGTAGTGGACGATGCCGCCCAGTCGGCTCCCGCTGCCACGCCCGCCACGTCGGATGATGAGACGGCCAGTGGCGAGGATGGCGCTTCGGTTGGGGCTGACGCCGCTAACGGCGAAGGTAACCGGGAGCGTCCCCGGCGCAGGCGTGAACGTCATGTCCGGAGCCGGGGTGAGGACCGCGACGAGGCCTGACATGCTAGTGCCGGAACCAGATTCGAACCGGGCCGGACATATGACCTGGGATAAGGCGCCACGTGCCTAAACCAGAAGCTGACAGTGGCCTGTCTGATTTGATCATCAGCCCACAGGAGGTCGGCCCGGTTGAACTGGTCAGACTACCGGGCGGGGCAACCGTCCTGAGTCAGACGGTGCCGCAAGCTCATTCGGTGACCATTGGGTTCTGGATCCGGGTTGGTTCACGTGATGAGCAACCAGATGGTTATGGTTCAACTCATTTCTTGGAACATCTGGTTTTCAAAGGCACCACCTGGCGTGGTGCCGCCCAGATCGCGGCGTCTTTCGATTCGGTTGGTGGTGACTTCAACGCCGCCACCGCTAAAGAATCAACCTGCTATTACGCCCGTGTCCTAACTGAGGACACCGACATGGCGGTTGATGTGCTAACTGACATGGTGACTAGCTCAGTTTTGGACCGGCTTGATTTTGAAACTGAACGTGGCGTCATCCTTGAGGAACTCGCCATGACTCAGGATGATCCGATTGATTTAGCGCATGAGGCTTTCGCGGCGGCGGTTTTTGGCCGTAACCCTTTAGCCCGGCCGATTGGTGGCACTCCAGCCGATATCCAAGCCGCCCAACGTGACCAAGTTTGGCAGCACTACCAGCGCTATTACCGGCCAGCTAACCTGGTGGTGACAGCCACCGGCCGGTTGGAGGCGGGCCGACTGGCTGATCTGGTGGCAGCGGCTTTAGACCGTGGCGGCTGGGACTTGGGGGCTGGCGGCCCGGCCGCGCCAGCCCCCCGCCGACCGGCTGTGCCTGAGGTCGCTTTACCGCTTGAAGGGTCAGTTGTGACGTTGACCAAGCCGTCTGAACAGGCTCAAATCTTGCTGGGCTGTGAAGGGTTGACAGCGACTGATCCGCGCCGTCACGCCTTGTCGGTCCTTGCTACAGTGCTGGGTGGCGGAATGTCGTCCCGTTTGTTCCAGGAGATCCGCGAAAAACGTGGCTTGGCCTATTCGGCTTGCTGTGTTGTTTCCCCACATAGCGATGCGGGCCTGTTCGGGCTTTACGCTGGGTCCGCCCCGGCGGCATCGTCCGAGGTGATGGCCCTGATGGAAGCCGAATGGGAACGTCTGGCGGCTGACGGGCTAGAGGAGGCGGAACTGGCCCGCGCCAAGGGCCAACTCCGCGGCTCGACTCTGCTGGCCATGGAAGAGCCTTTCTCACTGATGAACCGGCTCGGCCGGGCCGCTCTGGTGACGGGTGAACTGCCATCAATTGAGCAAACTGTCGCCCGGATCGAAGCTGTCCAGGCGGAAGAAGTCAAAGCCTTGGCGGCCGATCTGGCGGCCCGCCCCCGCTCCCGCCTGATCCTGGCCCCGTCACGGCTGTAGCCTGAGGGGATGAACCAAGTCTTAGCGGTCGCCGTGCTCGGAGCCAAAGGCCGGATGGGAAGAACCGTGGTTGAGGCTGTCATGGCGGCTCCCGGGATGCGCCTAGCGGATGGCCTTGACTTGGGTGACCCGCTTGATTCACTGCCAGAAGATGGCGTCCAAATCGCGGTCGATTTCACTGTTCCTGGAGTGGTCGAAGCCAACCTGCATCAACTGATCGATTTGGGGATACATGCTGTGGTTGGCACCACCGGCTGGGATGATGCGGCCTATCGCCGGGTCCGGCGGCATCTAGACGAGGCGCCAGGTGTTGGGGTGATAATCGCGCCTAATTTCGCTCTTGGAGCGGTCCTGGCGGCCCGTTTCGCGGCCCAGGCGGCGCCTTATTTCGAAGCGGCTGAAATCATCGAACTGCATCATCCGGGCAAAGTTGACGCCCCTTCTGGTACCGCCCGGTCAGCGGCGGGCGGCATCGCGGCGGCTTTGGGAGGCAGTGGCGTTTTCCCGGATGCGACTGAGCCCACCAAGTCGTTAACCGGCGCGCGTGGTGCCGTAGTTGACGGTGTTCACATCCACGCTGTGCGTTTACCTGGCCTGGTAGCCCATCAGGAGATTCTGCTGGGCAATCCGGGCGAATATTTGACGATCCGTCATGATTCGCTTGACCGGGTCAGTTTCATGCCGGGTGTTTTGCTGGCGGTGCGCCAGGTCGCCAACCGGCCAGGTCTAACAATCGGGCTGGAAGCCCTTCTCAGTTAGAACCGCGGCCAAGAACTAGTCACTGACAAGGCGCCGCGCCTGGCTGATGAAACTGGTCAGAGCGGGCAGGAAGGCCTTGTCCGGGTTGCCCACTGGCAGGGCGATGAGTTCGGCTTGCCATAGTTCTAGGTTGCGCAGCACGTCAAGATAGTCGTTAATGTCTTTGGCTTGCCCTTCGACCGATAGTTCACTAAATAAGACCAGGTCAGGGTGTGTCTTGGCGACAACCAAGTCCTTCGTAGCACCCCAAATGAAGCCCTGAGCCCGCATGAAAGCGTTCCAACGGGCGTGCTCCAGGCGCATGATGACTCTTTCCTCCGCCTTAGAGCGTTTCGAGCCGGGCGGCACAGCGCCAGGTAAACCAACCGCGTCAGCCCCGAGTTTGTGGGCACCTGGTAAGCCCGGTTGGGGTAGGCCGCGACGGGCTTTCCAGTGCAGTGGTGGAGCCAGCGAGGAAGTGTAGAAATATTCGTTTTCCCAGAATGATTCAATGTCCGCCTCGGTCCAGGGGCTGCGCCGCTCTAAGCTGCGTGAACGCCACGAGACGTGGGATAGCAGGCCGCGCATCTCCAGTTCGGATTGGACCACCGTTTCGAAGCGGTAAACCTCAGTTAAGCCCCCGATTAGGTCAATGCCTTCGGCTTGGCCTGATTTGGTTCCAGCTACGGCGCTGAGTTGAGCGGTGATGGCTCCGGCTTGACGCGCCACTGCCACGATCCGGGGACGCTGGCCCTGCCGGGCGAACCAGCGGCGCAGCTTGACCGCCATTTCCAAGTTGACCAGATCATCTCCCAGCGAGATGAACACAAAGGTGACTGGGTCAATCTGGCTGAGCGCCTCGGTCAGGGCCGGTGACGTGACATCAATATCACCGTGGACGCGGACATCGTAGATGGCGTCTTCGCGTGGACTGTTCGGCCGGGGTGACGGGCCAAAATGGCCGCCCTCAGCCAGGCCAGGGAAATCAGCCGCGAACCGGGCGGTGGCATCGCGCCGCTGATCAAAAGCGTTGATTCGCAGACGGTAAGAACCGCCGGCGTAGTCCATCTGGCAATACCAGGACAAAGCTTTGACCATTTCCAGGCCGGCCGCCCCCAAACCGATGATGACAGCTGAAATGTTCCGGTCCGGCCCGTCCGGCACAGCGTCATAAAACAAGTCCAGGCCGGACGGTTGGTGGCTTGGTCTGACGGCGGAACCTGAAGGGGCGGCATCGTCCAAACCAGCTGGGCTGGTGCGGTCACGCCACAACCAGTAATGCACCATGATCCGGGCCGGGTTGGTGCGCCGGACCCTAACCCGGCCGCTACGCTGGCTCAAAGCCAGAGCCGACAAGACCGTGTCAGAAAAAACAAACAGATCAGTCTCAGGCCGCCTGGCATACCACGGGTCAGTCACAATACCAACAGCGTGACGGACGTTTTCTGACTCGTCGGAACCCATGATGAAACAACGGATGCGGGCCCGGCGGGACCGCCAACGCGGCAGGGACAAAATGTCGTTCTTGAAACAGGTCGCGCCCAGGCCGCGCGCCTGATCAACTAAGTCGGCCGCCAGTTCAGTGTTGGCTTGGAAAACATCAGTGAAAACGATCAGGGCTTTCGGTTCGGCTTGACGCAAACTGGTCGCCAAAGCGATCGAAGCTTCGTTCAATTCGGAAAGAACGTTCAGGTCGGCCCAACGCCGGGCAACGAAACGTAAGTAGGCGGAGAAAGTCTGGAAGAAGGTCAAAACGAAACCGACCGCCAGCACTGGTGCGACAGTGCACAAGATCGCCGCGTAAAGCGCCTCAGGTGCGGCTAAAGGATCACCGGAGGAGGCGTAGGCGCTGATTGTCTGGCCGATGTCAGCATCAACTGTGAACACCTGGAATGTGCCGAACAGGGCGACAAAGGTGGCGTGCGGCCGACCGATGGCTTGGCCGTCAGTGCCGTGAACCACCAAAGGAAACAAGATCAGATAGATCGCCACAGCTGTCGCCCCAGTCAGCAAACGGAACGGGGCTGAGGCGGAGGCGGCGCTGGCCCGGCCGGGCCTAGCTTGGCGCCGCCGTTTCACCGCCAGGCGCCAAATCGTCAAGCTGGCCAGGATACCTAAGGTCAGTACCGTAGCCGAAGCGGTAAACCAAACTGTCATACGGGGTTACTCCTTTTGGGGCTTGAAAGGTTAAGGCACCGCGGGCGGGTCTCAGGGGCCACTCAGAGTTTGATCAATCTGGGCTTTGGCGGCGTCGATTGTCGCCTGGTCCGGGATCATGACGTACAGCTTCATCGCGCCCATCGAATAGGTCGGCTGGCTTGAGCCGGCGCCATCAACGCTGACTGATTGGACATCCCATGATTTGCCGTCCGCCAAGCGTTGCTTAACCAAGTTGGTCACCTGATCCTGTGGCACGTTCATTTCCATGGCGTCAGCTAAGGCGTCCAGTAGTTCGCTGTAACGCAGCAGGTTGGACCGGTCGGAGGCTTTGTCTATCAGTCCTTCAATGACCAACTGCTGATTCTTGCCGCGCATCCTGTCACCGGAGGTGAAAGCGTAGCGTTCGCGGGCGAAACCTAGTGCCTGTTCGCCGTTCATATGGTTCATCCCTTGGACAAAGTCAAATTTGCCGTGGTAGGAGGTGAAAGCTTGGGGCGAGTCAACATCAATTCCGCCGACCAGATCCACCATTTTGATTAGCGAAGAGAAATTAACCCGGGCGTAGTAGTCGATGTTGATGCCGTACAGGTCCTGCAAGGTGTCGATTGACATTTGCACGCCGTAGATGCCGGCGTGGGTTAGTTTGTCTTTGGTGCCAGTGGTGCCATGTAACTGAACGTAGTAGTCACGTGGCGTGTTGACCAAGAGGACTTTGGCGGTGTCTGGGTTAACCACCATCAGCATGTTGACATCAGACCGGGAAACACGGCTGACCGGCCCGGACGTGTCGATGCCTGAAATGTAGACAATGAACGGCTGGCCGGGCGGTAGTTCGGCGCGCGGTGGCACTGGTTTAGCGATTGATCCGGCCTGAATATCAAAGGTGTAAATCACTTGAAGTGAGGTGTAAAACTCAGGGTCAGCCTCAAGGTAGGCCTCGTACAGGTTCGAATCGAGGACCGCGGCGGCGATCCGCCCGTTTTCAAGTTCGGTCCGCAGAGCTGTCGGGTCAGCGCAGCTAGAGAACTCGGCGTCGAATTTTGAACTGAGGTGTTCCTCGACCGCGGCCTTATTTGGTTCGCTGTCCAGCAGGCCGATTGTCTCGCCAGTTAACGAATCGGCTTTTGGGTCGTGCTGCGGTAAAGCCACCACGGCGTAGTCCTGGGTGGGCAGAATCGGCTCAGTTTGGCTGAAGAACTGATTAACGTCGGTTGTGATTTTGATGGTGGCGGCCTCGGCGGCTATACCGATCAACGCCACAACCACGAGGGCCGTAAAACGCAGCCAATGTGGTGGCGCCTTGGTCAGCCACAGCCCAGTCCCAACAGCGGCGATCATCACAACAGCCGCCAGCGCGAAACCAACGAACCAAGATCCTGGTAGGGCGTTCATCCGCCAGGCCAGGATCAGTGCGACGATGCCGCCCACGGCGGTTAGCAGCGCCAAGCCGCGTCCCAGCCAAGTTGTGATTGGGTTACCCGGTGGCGGGTTGGCTGGGGTGGAAGCGGGCGGGTTGGGCGTATCTGAGGGCGGGTCAACAGGGTCGGCTGGGTCGGCTGGGTGGCCCGGTAGCGGTCCCGGGTCGACTGGGTAGCCGGGTAGCGGTCCGGGGTCGACTGGTCCGGCGGTTGTTTGACTGATCGGCGGCCGGCCCGCCCGGGGAGAATATGACGGCATCGGACTGCCTGGAGCTACCGAACCTGACTCCGTCGAAAAACCAAAGGGAGCTGAAGGCCCAACGGGCGCCGAAGAGTCGGCGGACGGCATCGGACTACCTGTTTGGCCCTCTTGACCTGCCTGCCACGGCGGCGTCGAAGCCAGCGGCGGAGGCTCCTGGGCTGGAATTGTGCGCCACGGTAAGCGCCGCTCGGACGGCGGCGAGTTGGGAAAATCTTGTTCTGTCATATCGTCTTGCCCTGTCGATCTGCCTTGTCGGCGGAGGCTCCCAGCCTCAAGCGCCCTGGGGCCGCCATCAAGACTAACCCATGCCCCTTTGAGCGCCGCCGCCCGAACAGAAGACCAGATTTCCTAACGGCCCGCGCCAATCATGGAAAGATTGTCGCCGTGACTGTTGCGGACCTAGCCAAAGAGCCGCGCTCGGTGGCCCGAATGTTTGACACAGTGGCACCAAAATACGACTTGACGGACGCTGTCATGACCCTCGGTTTAGTTCATTGGTGGCGCCGCCAAACACTCAAAATGATCGGACCGGTCGCTGGAAAGGCCGTCCTTGACCTGGCGGCCGGCACTGGGACGTCATCCTTCGCCCTGGCTAAAGCCGGGGCCAAAGTTGTGGCCTGCGATTTTTCTGAAGGCATGTTGCGCCGCGGCCGGGACCGTCTGGCCGGAACCGCTTGGCGGGTCTGTCTGATCGGCGGGGATGGGGCCTGCCTGCCGTTCGCTGACGCCACCTTCGACCATGTCACGATCTCCTTCGGGTTACGCAACATGCAGGATGTGCCAGGCGTCCTGGCAGAACTGCGCCGCGTCACAAAACCAGGCGGCAAACTGGTCATTTGCGAGTTCTCCCGGCCAGTTTGGCGGCCCTTCCGGGTGGTCTACCGCTGGTATTTGCGCTCCATCATGCCGTGGGTGGCGCGCCTGGTGGCCTCCAATAGTGAGGCCTACCAGTACCTGGCGGATTCGATCTGGTCATGGCCTGATCAGCTAGAACTGGAACGTCAAGCCGACCTGGCGGGCTGGCGGGAAGTCTCCCACCGCGATCTGATGGGTGGCGTGGTCGCCCTGCATCAAGGCACGGCGCCTTGATCGCCTTATGTAGAATCGCTCTGTAAGACGCCGAACCGAGACCTGAAAGGCTGCCTGTTGCCCCGAAGCCGTGGTGGCGAATCCTCTGTCATTGTCGTTGGCGCTGGACCGGCCGGGTCCACTGCGGCGGCCTACTTGGCGCAAGCTGGGCTGGAACCGGTGCTGCTCGAGAAAGCCGCCTTCCCCCGGCCCAAAGCCTGCGGTGACGGCCTGACACCAAGAGCCGTCAAAGAACTGATCTATCTCGGCGTACCGATCGACCAATCATCCGGCTGGATGCGTAACCGTGGTCTGCGTGTCTTTGGCGGAGGCCACCAGCTTGAACTACCTTGGCCCGCCTTGGGTTCATACCCAGATTTTGGTTTGACCTTGCCGCGTGAACAGTTTGACCAGCGCCTGGCTGAACACGCCGTGGCGGCCGGAGCCGACCTACGGACCAACACCACTGTGACTGGCCCGCTGCTGGATCAGCGCAGCGGCCGTGTTATTGGGGTGACCGCTCAAACAGCTGACGGCCCAGCCGAGTTCCGGGCCGCCGTGGTGGTGGCGGCCGATGGCGCCTCAGCCCGGCTGGCGACAAACCTTGGTCGGCCAACTAAGACCAACCGACCAGCCGGTGTGGCGGTCCGTGCCCGGCTACGCCTAACCAAACCGCCAAGCCATCCCGGCCAACTCGACTGGATGGAGTCACACCTTGAACTGTGGGATGGTGTGCCCGGCCAAAGCAACTTGATGCCCGGCTATGGCTGGGTCTTCCCGGAAGCTGACGGAGTGGTCAACGTTGGGGTTGGCTCGGTCAGTTCCAAACCATCCTCGAGCCGGATCAACTACCGCCAGCTACTGCGAACCTGGCTTGGTTCGCTTGGGTCGGTCTGGGGCTTTAGTCCGGATGACGTGATCGATCCGCCCCGCTCGGCCGCTTTGCCGATGGCCTTTTCACGTCAACCGCTCTACGCCCGTGGCCTAGTTTTGGCTGGTGACGCCGGCGGAATGGTGTCACCTTTCGACGGTGAAGGTATCGCTAACGCCATGATGTCGGGCCGTTTAGCGGCCGGGGCGATCACTCAGGGTCTGGCGCGCGCTGCCGGAACGGCCCGAGAAGCGGCCCTAAGGACCTATCCTGAAGCTATGAAAGATGCGCTCGGAGGCTATTTTACTCTGGGCCGGATCTTCGTCGCGCTAATTGAGCACCCGGCAGTGATGCGGCTCTGCACACGCTACGGGTTGCCCCGGCCAACGCTGATGCGGCTGGTAATGAAGCTCCTCAGCGACCTGTATGAACCTCGTGGCGGTGATTGGATGGACCGGCTGATCGCTACGCTTACCCGGATGGTACCGGCCGCATGAAGCGCGGCCACAAGATGGAGGTGCGGTAAACGATGTCTAACCCTTATGTGCCTGTATTGGCGATGCTGGCGGTGGCGCTGGTAATGGGATTCGGTGGCCTGGGCGCTAGCTGGGTGATCGGCCCGCACCGTTACAACAAGGCCAAACTCGAAGAATACGAATGCGGCATTGACCCCTCGCCGCACCCTCAGCAAGGCGGCCGTTTCCCGGTTCGTTTCTACCTGGTGGCGATGAGCTTCATCATCTTCGACATTGAGGTCGTTTTCCTCTACCCGTGGGCGGCGAATTTCGGGGCTTTGGGCCTAGGCGCTACTGTCGCCATGATGGCTTTCTTAGCCCTGATCACCGTCCCGCTGGCCTATGAGTGGCGCCGCGGCGGGCTTGACTGGGACTGAGCGGCGCCGGGCAGCGCCGGGTAGCGGCCGACAAGGAACTGAAGGGAGTTGAGTCAATGACTGACGGAATTGAAGGTAAAGCACCTGAAGGCTTCGCCTTAACCACAGTGGCCAAGGTTGTGAACCATCTCAGAGCGGGTTCACTTTGGCCTGTCACGATGGGCCTGGCCTGCTGCTCTATTGAAATGATGGCGGTTGGTACGTCACGTTTCGACATTTCACGCTATGGCATGGAAGTGTTCCGGGCTTCCCCCCGGCAAGCTGATCTGATGCTGGTTAACGGGCGCATGTCACACAAGATGGCTCCGGTGGTGCGCCGGGTCTACGACCAGATGGCGGAACCTAAGTGGGTTATTTCAATGGGTTCGTGTGCTTCTTCGGGTGGCATTTTCAACAACTACGCCATCATCCAAGGGGTTGATCATGTGGTGCCGGTTGATATTTACCTGCCGGGCTGCCCGCCACGACCGGAGATGCTAATCCATGCTGTGATTGAGCTGTATCGGCAGATTGAGCAGGAGGGCTTAGGGGTTGACCGTTTGAAGGTCGCTCAAGCCGCTGAGCGGGCCGCTCTCAGCGCCGAACCGGTTAGTGAGCTAAGGGGGTTGGCGGTATGACGGTTCTTGATCCGGACGCTGGCGAGGTGGTTGAACAACGCCAGGGTGCTTTCGGTGCGCATGATTCTGGTGATACTTCTGGTTTTGGCGGTTTGACCAGGCTGGTGGAGTTACCGGGTGCCAGCCCGCGGCCCTATGGCGGGTGGTTTGACGCGGCGGTTGACGCCTTGACCGAGGACCTAGATGAAGCTGGCGCTAGCCAGGCGATTGAGAAGGTAGTGGTGGACCGCGACGAGTTAACTTTGTTCATCCGGCGCCAAGACTTGAAGATAACCGCCGAGTTGTTACGCGATGACCCAGATCTGCGGTTCGAGTTGTCGCTTGGCGTCAACGGGGTGCATTACCCCGGCGATGCGGGCCGCGAACTTCACGCCGTTTACCACCTAATGTCTGTCACGCACGGTCGGCGCGTTATTCGTCTTGAAGTGACAGTGCCCGATGCCGACCCACATCTTCCGTCGTTAGTTGAGGTTTACCCGACCCAAGACTGGCACGAGCGGGAAACCTACGACATGTTTGGCATCATCTTTGACGGTCATCCGTCATTGGCCCGGATCTTGCTGCCTAATGACTGGGTGGGTCATCCACAACGCAAGGATTATCCGCTGGGCGGGATTGATGTGCGGTTCAAAGGTGCGACAGTACCTCCGCCGGATCAAAGGAGGAACTACTCATGAGCCGCTTTAGGGCAACCCTGCCGGATGACCTGGCGGCCGCTGCAGAGTTTGTCGCGACCGGCGGCGACTGGGATGAGATCACTCAGGAACTGGTGCGGCGCAAAGAGGAACGGGTTGTGGTCAACATGGGGCCGCAGCATCCCTCAACTCATGGCGTTTTGCGGCTGATTCTGGAGATGGACGGTGAAACTGTCACCGAGACGCGCCTGGGCTTGGGCTATTTGCATAGCGGTATTGAAAAAACAATGGAATACCGCACCTGGGTGCAAGGTTCGGCCCTGTCCACCAGGATGGATTATGTCGCCTCGATTATGAATGAGGCGGCCTACTGCCTGGCGGTGGAGAAACTGGCCCGTCTAACTGACCGGATACCAGACCGGGCGCAAGTCATCCGGGTGTTGATGATGGAGTTGGCGCGGATCTCATCGCATCTGGTTTGCCTTGGTTCAGCCGGTAACGAGTTGGGTGGCACCACTCTGATGACGATCGCTTTTAGGGAACGTGAGCAGGTTTTACGTTTCTTTGAGATGGTCACCGGGCAGCGCATGAACAACGCCTATTTCCGCCCCGGCGGCTTGTCACAGGATCTGCCAGATGGCGCCCTGGAATGGCTTAAGGGTGTTTATCCGTCAATGGTCCGGGGCATGAATGATTTTGACAACATGGTCATGGCTAACCCGATTTGGCGGGCTCGGACAGTTGGTATTGGGGTGCTCAACTTGGCGGCTTGTATGGCTTTGGGTATCACCGGGCCGATGCTGCGGGCCACCGGCCTGCCACTTGATCTGCGCAAGGACCGGCCCTACAGCGGCTATGAGAACTATGAGTTCGATGTCTGCACGGTTGACACGGCTGATGTTTATGGTCGTTACCTGGTGCGGTCAAATGAGATGCGCCAGTCGATGAAGATTGTCGCTCAATGTGTCGACAAGCTCGAAGCGATGGGTCCGGGGCCGGTCATGGTTGACGATCCGTCAATCGCTTGGCCGGCCCAGTTAGAGATCGGCTCAGATGGTCAAGGCCAATCTCCGGAACACGTCAAACAGATCATGTCGCAGTCGATGGAATCACTGATCCATCATTTCAAGCTGGTCAGTGAAGGTTTCCGGGTTCCTGCCGGGCAGGTTTTCCATGCCATTGAACACGCCAAAGGTGTTTACGGTGTGCATGCCGTGTCTGATGGCGGCACCCGGCCTTACCGGGTTCACATGCGTGAACCTTCATATAACAACCTGCAATCGATGGCCTTGCTTTGTAACGGAGGCACCATCTCTGACGTGGTGGTATGCCTGGCATCGATTGATCCTGTGATGGGAGGGGTCGACCGATGACCTATCGGCCTGAGACTTTGCGGACCTTGCGGCTGGATGCCGCCGCGGTCATAGCGCGTTATCCGGCGCCGCGGAGCGCTTTGCTGCCGCTACTGCATCTTTGCCAGTCTGTTGATGGCTATGTCTCACCAGATGGGTTGGCTTTCTGCGCTGAGACGTTAGGGCTGACCAGCGCTGAGGTCAGCGCTGTGGCGACTTTCTACTCCCAGTTCAAGCGGCAACCGAACGGCCAGTACACCTTGGGGGTTTGTATTACGGCTCTGTGCGGCTTGATGGGTGGTGACGCGGTTTTCGAGCGGCTCAGCCAATATCTTGAAGTCGGGCATGATCAGACCACGGCGGATGGGATGTTCACTTTGGAGAAAATCGAATGCAACGCCGCCTGTGATTACGCTCCGGTGGTGATGGTGAACTGGGAGTTCTTCGATAATCAGACACCGCGAAGTGTGATTGAACTGGTTAATGATCTGCGGGCCGGGCGGGCCGTTAACCCAACTCGCGGGCCTGGTCCGGTGGCCACTTTCAAACAGGTTTCACGGGTTCTGGCTGGCTTTGAGGACGGCCTAAGTGATCAGGGTCCTGGCGCTGGCCCGTCTTCGCTGGCCGGGCTGCGGGCCGCTGGGATGGCCGGCCAGGCACCCACCCCAGGCGCTCTGACCGACCAGGCACCTACCCTAGCGGCTGAGACGCCCAGCCCTACGGCTGAGACACCAGCGGTAGCGGCTGAAACATCGATCGCGGAGGAGACTGAACCGACCAGCCCAAAGGAGGCGGGCTGATGACCGCGCTAATGCCTGTCCTGACATCACGTTGGGCTAATGAACGTTCCTGGACACTGGAGGCCTACCAGGCGGCCGGCGGCTACCAGGCTTTGGCTAAAGCCTTAACTATGCCCCCAGAAGAAGTCCTGAACCTAGTCAAGGAGTCCGGTCTGCGCGGCCGGGGCGGGGCCGGCTTCCCGGCCGGCATGAAGTGGTCCTTCCTGCCTAAACCGGATGGCGGCCCACGCTACCTGGTGGTCAACGCCGACGAATCTGAGCCAGGCACCTGCAAAGATGTCCCCCTGATGATGGCTGACCCGCACGGCCTGATCGAAGGCGCGATCATCACTTCTTACGCCATCGGCTGCCACTCGGCTTTCATCTACTTGCGCGGCGAGGTGGTTCATGTCTACCGCCGGTTGTTAGCGGCTGTTCGTGAAGCCCGCCAGGCCGGACTGCTAGGCGAATCGGTCCTCGGATCAGATTTCTCGTTAGAGCTAACCGTCCACGCTGGCGCCGGGGCGTATATCTGCGGTGAAGAAACCGCTCTGCTTGATTCTTTAGAAGGCCGCCGCGGTCAGCCTCGCCTAAAACCGCCTTTCCCGGCGGTGGCGGGCCTGTACGCCAGGCCAACAGTGGTCAACAACGTCGAATCGATCGCTTCGGTTCCTTGGATCGTGGACAAAGGCGCCGACTGGTGGAAATCATTCGGCACTGAAACGTCAACCGGTGTGGCGATCTTTTCTTTGTCTGGCCATGTCGCCCGGCCCGGCCAGTATGAGGCGCCGCTTGGTATCACGATGCGTCAACTGCTGGATTTGGCTGGCGGTATCCGGCCAGGCCATGAACTGAAGTTCTGGACACCTGGTGGATCGTCCACCCCAATGTTCACCGCCGCGCAGCTTGATGTCCCGTTGGACTACAACTCGGTGTCAGCGGCCGGTTCAATGCTCGGTACCCGGGCTTTGCAGTGTTTCGATGAAACAACCTGTGTTGTCCGGGCGGTCAGCCGCTGGATGGACTTTTACGCCCATGAATCCTGCGGCAAATGCACCCCCTGCCGTGAAGGAACCTTCTGGCTGCGTGCCGTGATGCGCCGGATCGAGGCCGGCCAAGGCAAGATGGAGGACCTGCAAATCTTGGAAGACATA
Organism: Bifidobacteriaceae bacterium; assembly: GCA_031267825.1. Lineage (GTDB taxonomy): Bacteria > Actinomycetota > Actinomycetes > Actinomycetales > WQXJ01 > JAIRTF01. Next base: position 15,826 of record JAIRYJ010000013.1, on the reverse strand, counting down.
CCTAAGTCGATCGTTGGCCGGGCGTTTTGCCCCTTAGGCGACGGGGCGCCATCGTCCCTTGTTTCCTCGCTCCGCTTCTTCCGCGACGAATACGTCCAACACATTGAGCTGGGTCGCTGCCCGTACGATCACACGGCCTCCTATCTTTTCCAGGTGGTGACCCCGTGACCGCGCCCGACCAGGTAACTTGCACCATTGACGGTGTTGAGGTGGCCGTTCCGAAGGGAACGGCGATCATCCGGGCGGCTGAAGAAGTCGGCATTATGATTCCGCGCTTCTGTGACCACCCATTGCTCCAACCGGTCGCGGCCTGCCGTCAATGTTTGGTTGACGTCGCCTCACCGGCCGGGCCGGAAGGTAAGCTGCGGGCTTTCCCGAAGCCGCAACCAGCCTGTGCCATGACGGTGACACCTGGCATGGTGGTTTCGACCCAGGTGACTTCGCCGGCCGCCAAGGAAGCGCAAGAGCAGGTCGCCGAACTGATCCTGATCAACCATCCGCTTGACTGTCCGGTTTGCGATAAGGGCGGCGAATGCCCGTTACAGAATCAGGCCATGGCGACCGGCCGGGCGGCCAGCCGTTTCACTGAACCGAAGAACACTTTCCGTAAGCCGTTAGCGTTGACGCCGCAGATTCTGTTGGACCGGGAACGCTGCGTTTTATGCCAGCGTTGCACCCGGTTCGCCATGCAGATCCCAGGAGATCCGTTCATCGCTTTGCAGATGCGTGGCGCCAACCAGCAGATTGGCCGGTTTGATCCAGCTACGTTGGGTTTCGCTGTGCCGCCAGATGAGTTGGCGGATCAGTCCTTGTCCGATCCCGTCACCCCAGATGGGGAGCCATTCGCTGGCTATTTCGCGGGTAATATCATCCAGATTTGCCCGGTTGGGGCGTTGACTTCAGCGGCTTACCGTTTCCGGGCTCGGCCGTTTGATTTGGTTTCAACTGAGTCGGTGGCGGAACATGACGCCAACGGTTCAACCATCCGGGTGGATTACCGCCGGGGGACGGTCTTACGGCGGCTGTCAGGTAATGATCCGGTGGTTAATCAGGAGTGGATTAGCGATAAGGACCGGTTCGGTTTCCGCTGGCAGACCGCGTCTGACCGTTTGACCACCCCGCTGTTGCGGCGTGGTGGTGAACTGGTGCCAGCTAGTTGGTCGGCCGCCTTGGCGGCGGCGGCCGAGGCTCTAGGCCAGGCCGCCGCTGTTGGTGTGCTGCCTGGTGGCCGGTTGACGCTAGAGGACGCCTTGGCTTATGAACAGTTCACCCGCCGCGTCCTGAAGAGCGGCAATGTTGATTTCCGGGCCCGCCCGGCCAACGGCGAGGAGGCCGCCTTCCTGGCACATCAAGTGGCTGGGACCGGTTTGGGCGTGACTTTTGAGGAACTGGTTAACGCACCGGCGGTGCTGTTCGCCGGGTTTGACCCGGAAGATGAAGGCGGGATTCTTTATCTGCGTTTACGTGCCGCCAAGACACCGGTCCGCGCCTTGGCACCGTTCACTTCCCGGGCTATCAGGCGGTTGGGCGGTACGGTCCATCAGGTGGCGCCCGGCCAGGAGGCGGCCTTCCTAGACAAGATGGCACAAGATCCGGCGACTGAAGCGACGGCGGGCACAGTGATCGTGGTTGGCCAGCGCTTGGTTCACTCACCTGGTGGATTCAGTGCCGCCCTGGCCGCCGCCAAGAAGCATGACGCCAAACTGGTTTGGATTCCGCGGCGGGCCGGAGAGCGGGCCGCCCTTGAGGCTGGTTTGCTACCTGGTTTACTACCGGGCGGCCGGTTTGATCAGGCCGGTTCGGCTGGTCTGGATGTTAATCAGATGATCGAGGCAGCCGCCGCTGGCAAGCTTGACGCCTTGGTTTTGGGTGGTCTTGAAGTGTCAGACCTGCCTGATCCTGAGTTGGCGGCCAAAGCCTTCGGCAAGGCTAAGGTGGTCGCTCTGAATGTGCGCCGCGAGGAAGTTTCACCTTATGCCGATGTGGTTCTGCCAGTCGCACCGCCGCAGGAAAAGGCCGGCACTTATATCAACTGGGAAGGCCGTCCACGGCCCTTCCCGCAGGTTTTGAAGTCGGCCGGACTGAGTGACGCGGCCGTCTTGCGGGCCTTAGCCGCCAAGCTTGGGTTTGAACTGACGCTAGCTGAACCGGGCCAAGGCCAGTCGGCCTTGGCTGACTTGGCTGACTTGGCTGAACCCTCGGTCCGCTGCCCGGCCCCCAAGCAGGCGCCCGGCCCGGCCCCGGTGCTAGCTGAAGACGAGGTGTTGTTGTCAACTTGGCATCAACTGGTTGATGACGCGGCTGGCCTGGCGGATGAGCCGCGGCTAGCGGCCTCCGCCCCGGCCCCGGTGGTCCGCCTGGCCCCGGATACGGCCGCTGGTTTGGGTCTGACCCAAGGTGAGCTGGTGAGCGTGGCTACCAGCCGTGGACGGATTGTTCTGCCAAGCGTGATTGACCCTGACATGCTCGAAGGTGTTGTCCACTTGCCCGCCAAGTCACCTGGTAGCTGGGTGTTGTCCAGTTTGGGTGCGGCCAGCGGGGCGGTAGTCAAATTGGCACTCGCGGCGTCGGGCACCGAGGAGGGTGAGAAATGATGTTTGGCTCGCTAGCGGCGGTGACACCGAACCCGCCGCAAGCTGATTTCAGCCAGGACAATGTTTGGATCGTGGTGGTTAAGGCTGTCTTGATTCTGATCTGCGCCCTGGTTTCAGTCATTATCGCGATTTGGTTTGAACGCAAAGTGATCGCCCGCCTGCAGCAGCGGGTTGGGCCTAATGTGCGCGGCCCGATGGGCTTGTTCCAGTTGGTTTACGATGCCCTCAAGCTGCTGCTGAAAGAAGACATCAACGTCTCGCGGGCGGACAAGCTGATCTACATTGTGGCGCCAGGCTTGTCGGTGGCGGCCTCTTTGATGGTGTTCGCTGTCATACCGGTTGGCGGGCAGGTCACCATTCCGTTCACTGACATCTCAACGCCGCTGCAGTTAACTGACTTCCCGGTTGCGGTGCTTTACATTCTGGCTGTCACAGCGGTCGGTGTTTATGGCATTGTGCTGGGTGGCTGGTCTTCACGGGCGACTTATTCGCTGCTTGGCTCAGTCCGTTCCTCGGCCCAGATCATCTCTTACGAGTTGGCCATGGGGATGAGCCTGGTGACTGTTTTCATCATGTCGGGTTCGATGTCCACCTCAGCTATTGTTGGCGCCCAGTCGAAGCTCTGGTACGGCATCATGCTGGCACCGTCATTCTTCCTTTACATCGTTTCGATGATTGGTGAAACTAACCGTCTGCCGTTCGACTTGCCGGAGGCGGAGGGTGAACTGGTGGCCGGCTACATGACGGAGTATTCGTCAATGAAGTTCGCTTGGTTCTTCTTGGCGGAATACATCAACATGTTGAACGTTTCAGCTGTCTGCACCACGTTGTTCCTGGGCGGCTGGCGGGCGCCTTGGCCGCTCAGCGCGATCGGTGATGGGGTACTGAACACGGGTTACTGGACAATCTTGTGGTTCTTAGCCAAGACCTGGTTGTTGATGTTTGTCTTTGTCTGGGTCCGCGGCACTGTTGTCCGTTTCCGCTACGACCAGTTCATGCGCCTGGGTTGGAAGGGCATGCTGCCGTTAGCTTTAGGCTGGATTGTGCTGCTGACTGGTGTCAGAGCGATTGACGAGTTCACCAGTTATCACTTCAACGAATGGGCCGTGCCGCTGCTGTCGTGGATCGTAGTGGCGTTCATCATCATGTGGTACTGGCCGTTCAAGGAGTCAGCCCCGGATGACGCGCTGAAACCGGACGAACCAGTCGAAATTGATCCTTACGCTGATGGTTTCCCCGTCCCGCCGCTACCTGGCCAAGTTTTGCCGCCGTCAAGCAGACAGGCCGCTTTGGCAGTCACGGCCGGTGGGCCGCCGGCTGACACTGTGCCTTTACCGGAAGTCAAGGAGGAGCGGTGAGCCAGAAGAAACGGACCTTAGACGCGGCCCGCAAAGACAAAGGTTTCCTCGCCTCAGGCCTGGCACCGTGGGCTGGTTTTGGGGTAACGCTGCGGACTTTTTTCGAGAAGCCTGTCACTGAGCAGTACCCCTTCAAAGGCAAGTATCCGCCGCCTTTCCCGCGCTACCACGGGCGTCACCAGCTCAACCGCTACCCGGATGGTTTGGAGAAATGTGTTGGCTGTGAGCTTTGCGCCTGGGCCTGCCCAGCCGATGCGATCTTTGTTGAGGCCGCGCCTAACACCGCTGATCAGCGGTTCTCAGCTGGTGAGCGCTACGGCAGGGTCTATCAGATCAACTATTTGCGTTGCATTTTCTGCGGTATGTGCATCGAAGCTTGCCCAACCCGGGCTTTGACTATGACAACCTTCTTTGAGCTGGCGGCGCAACAACGCGCCGACATGATTTTCACTAAAGATCAGCTCCTAGCCCCGCTCGAAGAAGGCCAGTTAGCCGCCCCACACCCAATGGTGGAGGGCTTGACGGCGGGCGACTACTACGCCGGGCGGGTGATTGGGCCAACCCCGGCTCAAGCTAAATGGGTTGAACAACACCGGCCGGTTGATCCGGCGGCAAGTTCGCCCGGCCCGGCTGCGACGAAGGGAGGCCCAGCATGAGCCCGCTGGCAGCTGGTGATCCCAGCCTGGTGATGTCGGTATCGGAACAGGTCTTGTTCTGGACGGTTGGGCCAATCGTGGTGATCGCGGCATCCGCCTTGCTGTTCGCTAAACGGGCAGTGGTGACGGCTTGTTCAGTCATGGTCACTATGGTCGGCTTAGCTTTCTTATATGTCGGCCTGGAGGCTCCGTTCTTGGGTGTGGTTCAGGTGGTGGTTTACACCGGCGCCATCATGATGTTGTTCGTTTTTGTTTTGATGCTGGTTGGTGTTGACATATCGGACTCTTTCATTGAAACCATTCGGGGGCAGCGTTGGCTTAGCCTGCTGTTGGCGCTTGGTTTGGCAGCGGTGCTGGGCGGCGCCGTCTGGCGGGCCAGCTTCAGCGGGGTGGCCGGTTTGGCTCAAGCTTCAGGCGGAAACAACCCGGGGGCGGTGGCGGAGTTGCTGTTCTCAGACTATGCCTTCACTTTGGAAGTGACCGGCTGTCTGCTGGTGATCGCGGCCATCGGCGCGGTGGTGTTGACTCACCGGGTGCGTTTGACCGCTAAGGTCACCCAGGCTGACCGGGCTAGGCGGCGGGTCCGTGACGGACTACACCTGACGCCACCACCAGCCCCAGGTAACTACGCCCGACACAACGCGGCTGACGTGCCCGCTTTGGACGCGTCTGGCCAAGTAATCGAAGATTCGGTACCGGAGGTGTTGCGTATGCGTGGCCAAGTCCATTCGCTGCATGGTCTAGCCCAAGACCTGGTACCAGGTGATGTCCCGCCGGATGAGGAAGTGAAGCCATGACAGTCAGCGCCTATCTTCTGCTCGCCTCGGTGCTATTCGTTATTGGCACGGCCACAGTGCTACTGCGACGTAACTCGATCATTGTTTTCATGGGGATTGAGCTGATGCTGAACGCGGCCAATTTGGCTTTTCTGGCGTTCTCCCGCATGTGGGGGAACCTTGACGGGCAACTGGCGGCTTTCTTTGTGATGGTGGTAGCCGCCGCTGAGGTTGTAGTTGGCTTAGCCATCATCGTGTCCTTGTTCCGCACTAGACGCACTGTCAGCGTCGATGACGAGAATCTGATGAGGCACTGATGACAATGACTGACACCCTAATCGCCGCCGGAGCACTGAACGTTTCACCAGCCGCTTCACCAGCCGCTTCGGTGATGTGGCTGGTGATAGCTGTTCCTTTGGCCAGTGCCGCTGTCCTGTTACTGGCTGGCCGCCGGTCCGATAAGTGGGGCCACATTTTGGGTGTGGCCGCACCAACGGTTTCTTTCTTGATCGCCGCCTGGGGGTTGTTCGATTTGTTGAGCCGCCCGGCGAACGACCGGATCCAGGATTTTGACCTGGCGTGGTGGCTGACGAACGGCATCGACCTCGATTTTGGGCTCCGGGTGGACCAGCTTTCTTTGACGTTTGTGCTGCTGGTGACTTTTGTCGGAACGCTGATCCACGTTTATTCGGTGGCCTATATGGGGCATGATCCGGACCGCCGCCGGTTCTTCGCTTATCTCAATTTCTTTGTCGCGGCCATGCTTTTGCTGGTCTTGGCGAACTCATATCTGGTCTTGTTTGTTGGCTGGGAAGGGGTTGGTCTGGCCTCCTATCTGCTGATCGGCTTCTGGAATCAGCGGATCGAATACGCTGTGGCGGCTAAGAAGGCGTTCATCGCGAACCGTATCGGTGATGTTGGCTTGCTGCTCGCCATGATGATCATGTTCTCCGAGTTTGGCACGCTCCGCTTTGGTGACGTTTTCGCCGCCATCGCTGGCGTGGCCTCATGGGACCCTGGCCACGCCACCGTGATCTGCACTTCGATTGGCTTGGCTTTGCTGTTGGCGGCTTGCGGCAAATCGGCCCAGTTCCCGTTGCAGTCTTGGCTGGGGGACGCGATGGCCGGCCCGACGCCAGTTTCGGCTTTGATCCACGCTGCCACCATGGTGACGGCTGGCGTTTACTTGGTGGTCCGGTCTGGCCCGATCTTCGAACAGACACCTGTGGCGCGTCTGGTTGTACTGATTGTGGGTGCGGTCACGTTGCTCTTCGGTGCGATTGTGGGCTGCGCTAAGGACGATATGAAGAAGGCTCTGGCGGCTTCAACTATGTCGCAGATTGGTTACATGATGCTGGCCGCTGGGCTTGGCCCAGTTGGTGCGATCTTCGCCATCATGCATTTGGTGACTCATGGTTTCTTCAAGGCTGGCCTGTTCCTGGGGGCTGGTTCTGTCATGCACGCCATGAAGGATCAGGTTGATATGCGCCGTTTCGGCCGTCTTGACAAGTTCATGCGCCTAACCTGGCTGACTTTCATGATGGGTTGGCTGGCAATTTTGGGTGTCCCGCCGTTCGCTGGGTTTTTCTCGAAAGACAAAATCATTGAGCAGGCTTTTGTTCCTCCGCCTGACGCGCTTTGGCAGGCTTGGGTGTTTGGTGCGGTGGCGCTGCTGGGCGCTGGTTTGACAGCTTTCTACATGTCTCGTCTTTTCTTCATGGTGTTTCATGGCCAGGCCCGTTGGACTGATGACCAGCATCCGCATGAGAGTCCACCTTTGATGACTGGGCCGATGATTGTGTTGGCGGTTGGGTCGGTTAGTCTCGGTCTGATTCTGACGTTGGCTGGATTTGATGATTACCTGGCGCCAGCTTTGGTTCAAGCTCATCATGGTGAGCCGGTGCTGAACGCTTACCTCATCATGGCGTTGACTTTTGTGCTGGTTCTGGCTGGGGCTGGGATCGCCTGGTTGAAGTTCGGCCGGGCCAGCGCCGTTGTGCCGGAGTTGCCACCGGCGGCTGATGGTTTGGTTCGGGCCGCCCGGGCGGACCTCTACCAAGATGAGTTCAACCATTACGCCTTAGTTGTGCCGGGTCAGACTTTGGTGGCGGTGACAACTAAGACGGACGATGCCGTCGTTGACGGTGCGGTGCGCGGCTTGGCTTGGGTGTTCCAAGGCTTGGGAGGCTTGTTGGCCCGGATCCAGACGGGGTTTGTCCGGTCCTACGCGGCTGCCATGCTGGCTGGTGCGATCCTCCTGATGGCCATTGTCCTGGCGGTCTGGATCTGAGATAGGAGGAATGACGATGCAGAATTTCCCCTGGCTGACCGCGCTGATTGTGGCGCCCGCCATTGGTTCTCTGGTGGTTTGGCTGGTTCGCCCGTTGCGCCGCTATGTCCGGCAGGTGGCTCTGGCCTGGTCTTTAATTGTGCTGGCGGGGGCGGTTTTTCTGGCTTTCCAGTTTGAATCGTCCCAGGGTGGTGTTCAGTTCGCTGAACGTTATGCCTGGATCCCTCGTTTTGGTGTGTCATACGCGGTTGGCCTGAACGGTGTGGGGTTGGTCCTGGTCCTTTTGTCGGCCGCGCTGGTGCCGGTGGTGTTACTGGCGGGTTGGAAGGAGCAGAGTTCTCCTGCCCGGCAAGCTAACTACGCCGCTTTGGTGCTGGTGTTGGAATGCTTCATGCTCGCGGTTTTCGCTGCCCGTGACGTGTTCTTGTTCTATTTGCTGTTTGAGGCGATGCTGATCCCGGTCTATTTCATGATTGGTTCTTTCGGTGGTGAGCGGCGCAAACCGGCGGCTTTGAAGTTCTTGCTTTACTCTTTGGCCGGTGGCTTGGTGATGCTGGCTGGTGTGATCGCTTGCTGGACTGAGGGGCCTGGTGGCGAGCAAGGCTTCATGATTGATTCGTTGACTGGTTTTGATTGGGGTTCAACCAGGGTTGAGCGTCTGATTTTCTTGTCTTTCTTTGTGGCGTTCGCCGTTAAGGCACCAATGTTCCCAGTTCATACTTGGCTACCTGATGCCGCCCAGGCGGCTAAACCAGGCACATCGGCTCTGCTGGTTGGCGTCCTGGACAAGGTCGGTACTTTCGGCATGGTGGCGTTGTGTTTGCCGCTTTTCCCGGAGGCTTCACGCTGGGCCGCGCCGGTCATTATTGGCTTAGCGCTGGTTTCAATCATTTGGGGTGCTTTGCTGGCTTTGGGTCAGAAAGACATCTTGCGGATGATCGCTTACACCTCGGTTTCGCACTTTGGGTTCATTGTTCTAGGCATCTTCGCTGTCACGGAAACAGCTGAAATCGGAGCTAGCTTCTACATGGTTAACCATGGCTTGTCGACTGGCGCTTTGTTCATTCTGGCTGGTTTCTTGATCCGGCGGCGCGGTACGGCCGACATGACGGCGATGGGTCCAGGCTTACAGCGCACCACGCCGTTGCTGGCCGGAACATTTCTGGCGGTTGGCTTATCGGCTGTCGCACTACCTGGGTTCTCAACTTTCATCTCTGAGTTCATGGTCATGGCGGGGACCTATCAAAGGGTTCCGCTGGCTGGCGTGATTTCTGTTCTTGGTGTCATCCTGGCGGCCTTATACATCCTGATCGCCTATCAGAAGATTTTCACTGGCCCGGTCCAAGAGGATCTGGCCTCGACTCGTGACCTTGGTGGGCGTGAACTGTGGGCGGTTGGCCCGCTGATCGCTGTGATGTTGTTCCTCGGTTTCTGCCCCACGCCAGTGACTGACTTGTTGCGTGTCCCAGCGGCCGAAACAGTTGAACAGTCGGCCTTCGACTGGCCGCCGGGTAGTGGCCTAGAGCAGGCTGAGCCAGTCGGCACCGGCCAGGAAGGGGGCCAGGAATGAATCTGACAGTGGTGTTGGCCGTTGGCCCGGTGATTGAGTTCGATTGGTACAAGCTGGCTCCAGTGGTTGTGGTGCTGGTCGCGGCCGTCTTGGCGACTCTGGTTGAGGCTTTCGCCCCGGTCCGTGCCCGCCGCCTAATCGAGGTGCCCTTGGCGCTACTGGCGGTCGCTTCGGCTGGCTTGTTGGCGCTGCATTTGGCGATCTCACCGCAGGATATCTCTGGTGCGACCGCTAACGGTGCGGTCACTATTGATCCGCTCGGGTTGTATCTCCAGTTAGCCATCGCGGCCTCAGCTTTGATCGGGTTACTGGTGATCGCTGACAGGACAGTGCAAGGTGATGACGCTTTCGCGCCGCAGGCTTCAGCTGTGCCTGGCTCAGAATATGAGGAGCAGGCCCGTAAAGCTGGTTTGACTCAGACTGATGTTTTCCCGTTGGTTTTGTTCGCCACCGGTGGCATGATGCTGTTCCCGGTAGCGGGCGATCTGATCACCCTTTTTGTGGCTCTTGAGGTGCTGTCTTTGCCGCTCTATTTGCTGTCTGGCATGGCACGGCATCGTCGCTTACTGTCCCAAGAAGCATCGCTGAAATACTTCCTGCTCGGAGCTATGGCCTCGGCTTTCTTCTTGTTCGGGGCGGCCTGGGTTTATGGCGCGACTGGCTCGTTGTCGTTGTCGCGGATTGGCACGGCGATCAGTGGTGGCCTGACCCAGGACACGATTTTGCTGACCGGGGTTGTCCTAATTTTGGCCGGTTTGCTGTTCAAAGTTGGGGCCGTGCCGTTCCACTATTGGACGCCGGACGTCTACCAGGGGGCACCCACTCCGATCACCGGTTTCATGGCGGCCTGCACTAAGATCGCCGCTTTCGGGGCACTGTTACGCGTCTTGTACGCTGTCACCCCCGGCCTGGAATGGGACCTGACACCGGTGCTGTGGACGGTCGCGATCTTGACCATGGTGGTTGGCACTGTGATTGGCCTGGTTCAGCGTGATGTCAAGCGGCTACTGGCTTATAGCGCGATCGCCCATGCTGGTTTCATTTTGACTGGTGTTGCCTCGTTCAGCCCTGATGGTATCTCCGGCACACTGTTTTACCTGTTCACTTACGGCATTTCGACAGTCGGCGCCTTCGGTTTGATCGCGCTTGTACGCGAGGTTGACGCCGAAGGCCACATGCGCGGCCAGGCAACTGGTTTAGATCAGTGGCGTGGCCTGGGCAGACGGTCACCGCTGCTGGCTGGAACCTTCGCTTTCTTCTTACTATCGTTCGCTGGCATCCCGCTGACGGCCGGTTTTGTCGGGAAATTCGCTGTTTTCGCGGCGGCTTTCGGCGCCGGGGCGGCGCCTTTAGCCATAACCGGTTTGGCTTGTTCAGCGGCGGCCGCCTTCTTCTACGCTCGGATCATTGTGGCGATGTTCTTTGAGGAATCACCCGATGATTCGGTGGTCGCCCGAACTGGCCTAGGCATTGGGGTGCGGACACTGGGCTTGACACAGATCGCCGTCGCAATATCGGCGGTTCTGACCTTGGTGTTGGGTGTGATTCCGGGCTGGTTCCTCAACTTCACGGAGGAACTGAGCCTATTGTGGGTCCCTTAGGAGCCTGTCGCCCAACACCCGCCTGGGGGGCCATAACCGGTGCTCTGTTTATGCGGGATCAGAGCGCTATAGGCTGGCTCGCGAAGGTGTTGTGCAACATCCACCTGGTGGCCCGCCGAACAGGCCCCAGGACCAAGACTCAAGCAAAGGGGTATAACGATCGCCAACGAACTAGCCATAACCTTGCCTGACCCAGCTCTGGATCAGACCATCACACAGGGCATGGCCCAAGTTGAGGCGCGCCTGACCCGAGCTACGGCCTCACGCGAGCCTTGGGTTGAGGACGCCGCGGCGCACCTGCTGCGGGCTGGCGGCAAGCGCTTCAGGCCGCTGCTGACCCTGTTGGCGGCACAGCTTGGGGGTGGCCTGAACCAGTTAGTGATCGACGCGGCAGCGGTCGTTGAACTGACCCATCTGGCCTCGCTGTACCACGACGATGTGATGGATGACGCCCCAACCCGGCGCGGTTCGCCGTCAGCTCACCAGGTTTATGGGACAACTGTGGCGATCCTTACGGGTGATTTGTTGTTTGCTCGGGCCTCGCAGATTGTGGCTGGTCTAGGCACGGAGGTCGCCCGGATTCAGGCTGAAACCTTCGAGTTGCTCTGCCTTGGCCAGATCCATGAAACAACTGGTCCGCGCGACGATCAGGACCCAATTGAGACGCATCTTGAGGTGCTGGCTGATAAGACTGGTGCGCTGATCGCGACCTCAGCTCGGCTTGGCGCCATGCTGGCTGACGCTCCGCCAGACCAGGTTGAGGCTGTCGCCGCTTACGGTCTGGCGGTTGGTGTCGCCTTTCAGTTGACTGACGACATCATTGATCTAACATCACCGGCTGAGGTTTCCGGTAAGACACCAGGAACTGATCTACGTGAGGGTGTCCGGACCATGCCGCAGCTACTGATCGAAGCCGCCGCCGCGCGTGACTTGGCCGCCGGGATAACCAGCAGTGATGACATCGCCTTGGCTGAGGCGATGCGCGGTGACTTGTCGTCGGACGCGGCTCTGGCCGGCCTGGTTCGACGCATCCAAGCTAACCCGGCCTTGGATCAGGCTCGCGCCATGGCGCGCACCTGGGCTGAGCGGGCGACCGCCGAATTGGCGGGCCTTCCATCCAGCCCGGCGAAGCAAGCTTTAGTTGAGGTGGCTGACCTATTCGTCCGTCGTCTGGCCTGACGCCAGCCAGCCCGGGCTAAGAGCGCCACGCCAAAGTCTGGTTGCTGCCAGGTGGCATCTGACGCCAGCCAGTCGGCGCTAAATCACCAGCAACTCGACTGCGATCCATTCGCGGTTTTCTTTCTCCAGCCGGATCCCGATCCCACGCGTCCGGTCTGGCCCAAGCACAATGACGGTGGCCTCGATGACGTGGGAATTGATGCGCTGGAGGAAGCTGCGGGACAAGTAACCCGGATCAGGCCGTCTGACCCGGTGGCCGCGCGAGCGGAAACAGAGACGGTGAAAGACTTCATCAGTCACCAGTGGGCGCAGAGCCGCACTGGGCGGGAACCCGCGGCTGGCGGCCATCGCGGCTGAGGCCAGTAGGCGGGCACGCTGTTCGAGCGCGGTGCTCCGGAAATAGCCGGGTGGTGGTTCTGGGGCGGCGGTGTCCATAAGTTCCTCCTTGATACGGGGTGAGACCTATTATGTTGATGAATCTGACGGCCGGGCGCAAGACGCAAAACTTCACCTGTGGATAACGTTTCGGCCAACTCGGCCCGACCGGCCCGCTCGTTGTGCTAAGAGGCTGGCAAAAAGCTGCCTCCATCCGCCTTGGCGCCGCTGTCAGCGAAGCACTCACCAGCTCAAAGGTGGTAGGGGAGGATGATCGAGTGCCCAATGCCGTGATCTTCACCAGGGCCCGCCGGCGGGCAGGTTGGATCAAAGTCAAGCACGCTACTATGTCTGGCGGTGCCAGCCACGGTTAACACCGACGGCGCCAGGGCCCGCGGGCCGGATCGTTAGTAGCGGTAACCAATCAGGAAGGCGGCGCCTTGCCTAAGACCAGTCAAGACCCTAGGACAACGCCGGACAGCGCTCTGCCCGGAGCCCCCCAGCCTCCCATTAGCGCCCCCCCGCCAACCAGCGCCGTGCACGGTGCTGCCTTGGGGTTGCCGGACGGTGTCATCGAAGACCATCCCAGGGTCGCGGTTGTCGGAGCCGGACCTGCCGGGCTCTACTTGACTGAGATTCTGCTCGGCCAAGTACCCGGCGCCCAGGTTGACGTCTTTGAGGCTTTACCCAGTCCGTTCGGTCTGATCCGTTACGGCGTGGCGCCGGACCATCCGCGGATCCGTTCGATCGTTGACTCGTTGCATCAGATTCTGAGCCGTCCGGAAGTCCACTTCTGGGGAAATATCAAACTTGGGCGTGACCTGACCGCCGCCGAACTACGGCACTATTACGACGTCATCGTCCTGGCGACGGGCGCCTTACGGGACGCCCCACTGGATCTGCCGGGCAGCGACCTGCCGGGCTGCTTTGGGGGTGCTGATTTTGTCGCCTGGTACGACTCTCATCCTTGGTATCCGCCGACCTGGTCGCTTGATGCCCGGCAGGTCGCCATTATTGGCAATGGGAATGTGGCATTAGATATCGCCCGGGTTTTGGCACGCCGTCCGCAAGAATTGGCCAGGACTGACATGCCGAAACATGTTTTGGTCGCTTTTGAGGCTTCGGCTTTGACCGATATTCACATTTTCGGCCGCCGAGGGCCCGCAGCGGTCAAGTTTTCGCCGCTTGAGTTGCGTGAACTAGGTGAGGTGGTCGGCCTCAAGATGTTGCTTGACGAGGCCGATTTTGAGTTGGACGATGCCGCCCAGGCAGCTATTAAGGCCAACGGCCGGTTACGTCAGGCCGTCAAGACGCTTCAGACATGGCGTGCGGGTCACGATGGGTTAGGTGAGCGGCGCCTCCATTTGCACTTCTATTGGCGGCCTGAGCGGGTTGAGGGGACGGTCGCGGTAACTGGTCTGACTTTGCGCCGGACCGAGCCGGATGGGAGTGGCGGGGTGGTTGACACGCCGACTTCGTGGACTATCCCGGTGCAGGCCGTTTACCGGGCTACTGGCTATTTCGGTTCGCCGGTAGAAGGTGTACCGTTCGATCCCGCCCGTGGCACAATTCCGAACGCTGGGGGCAGGGTTTTGGACGATGCCGCCGACCCAATTCCCGGGTTGTACGCCACTGGGTGGATCAAGCGGGGACCAGTTGGTTTGATCGGCTCAACCAAATCCGATGCTTTGGAAACTGTCAGCCATATCGTGGCTGATTTGGCTACTGCCAGTCCGGCGCCGGAGCGTTCAACCAGTCAATTGCTGGCCGAACTGGAGCGCCGTGGCAGTAAGCCTGTGCCATGGCGGGGCTGGCTGGCGATTGACGCCCAAGAACGCGCCCGGGGCGCCGCTGAGGGCCGCGAACGGGCAAAATTCGCTACCGCTGAGGAGATGGTTAACGCTGCGCGCGAACCACTTGATCCTGACTGACCTGGGGGTTCACATATTCTACACAAACTTCTCACGGGTTTACGTTATCTAGGCGTGACATTTGGGTAGTGGGCTCGGTATTGTTGTTTTCGCCCGAATAACCCTCCCTTTCGGGCCGTGGTCCGGCAACCTAATCCTGCCGCCGGAACCGCGAATACGACCAAAGGCAGGAGCGGAGGAACCAATCTGGCGGCCTGGCCGCCTTGGGGTGAAGCCGGTCTCAAAGTGAGACCGGCCGGGCAGATCTCCCGTCCGAACCCGACAGCTTACTCCGTCGGTAATGAGGAGAAATAGCGTGTCAACCCGTCCGTATGCGGCGCGTCATAGCGTCGAAGGGCGCGAAATTGCCCCATTGGTCGTTCTGGCCAAACAGGTAACCAGTAACAAAACAATTGCCGTGGCCGCAGCCGGTGGCATGGTGTTGGCGGGAGCCGCACCAGCCATTGGTACAGCCCGCGGAGCGGCTGAGGCTAATAACCTAGCAGCAGCCGCGCGCAACACTATTGGTGCGGTCTCTTTGGCGGCGGTGCCGGAAGTTTTGGCCTGGGAACTTGAAGCACCTGACGTTTCGGTGACGTTGCCGAAACCGAAACCGAAGCCGCCAAAAGTTCAGCGGCCCGCTTCGACGGGTGGCGCCCTGCGCACCGTTGACCGGTCAGCTAACATTCCAGAGTCTGTCCATGGCAACGCCATTTTGGAGATCGCCTCGCAGTATGTCGGCGTACCGTACGTCTATGGCGGGTCGAGCCCTTCGGGCTTCGACTGCTCTGGCTTTACGCAGTATGTCTACGCTCAGGTAGGCCTGAAGATCCCGCGGACTGATTCAAGCCAGAAGGCCGCCGGAACGGTGGTTTCGCGGGAAGATGCCCGGCCTGGGGACATCGTCTGGTTCCCTGGTCATGTGGGAATTTATGCCGGTGGCAACTTGATGATTGATTCGCCCCACACAGGCACAGTGGTGCAGTTCCGTGAAATGAACCGCACACCAACCTTCCTGCGCTTCGGCTGAGGCCGTACGCCGGTCGGCAAACCCAACCGCCGGTCACCGCTACGCGCTGTCAGCCCGGCGGTCGCCAGACCCCACCGCCTGTTGCCGCTGCCTGCGGTAATGTTGCGGACTAGCCTGCTGTGGCGCCAAGGGCCGTGGTTCGCAACCACGGCCCCTAGCTTGCCTGATTCGTCTTGCCCCAGGTCAGATAGTGGTTTTGCGGGCCGCCTGATCATGAGGTAGACTGTCCGGGCCGCGTTTTGGACGCGGCGCGATCTGACCCAGTTAGTGGGTTCGTGGTTTGATATCTCAACAGTGTGTTCATGGATGTTTTGTTGGTGCCAGTTTTTTTGGGACTGGCTGATTTTTTTGTTGGCTGGGTTCTTTCTTTTTTTTTGGAGAGTTTGATCCTGGCTCAGGACGAACGCTGGCGGCGTGCTTAACACATGCAAGTCGAACGGTGATCTCCGGGCTTTGGTTTGGGGTGATCAGTGGCGAACGGGTGAGT
>JAIRYJ010000008.1 GCA_031267825.1 Bifidobacteriaceae bacterium | reverse complement strand
CCTACTCCTCGGCATCGGCGCGTAGCTGAGAGGTCTCCAGGTCTGTGGTCATACGCACGGCGGCGGTCGCCTGGTCGGCGGCAGAGCGCAACTGGGTGGCGTAACGCTCGGCGTCCTCACGCTGCGAGGCGACCTCAACCGCCACCGCTGAACGCAACTCGGCGGCTTCCCGCTCAGCGTTGACCCGCAACTCCGTTGTCTCGCGTTCAACTGAGGCTGTCAGAGCGGCGATCTCGCGCTCCAACGCGGCCCGGCGCTCGGCTTCTTCCGAAGCGATACCACCCATGACGCGGGCGGCTTCACGTTCGGCTGAGCCGACCATCTCCTCAGCCCGGCGTGAAGCGTTGGTTAGCTCCGCCTCGGCTTCTGCCTGGGCAGCCGCCTGGGTTTCTTCGGCTTCGCGGCGGGCGGTGGCCAACATCTCGGCCACCTCATTCTCCGCCTGGGCCTTGAGCTGGTCTGTTTCCAGCTTTGTTCGGGCCAACAGAGCAGAAGACTGTGATCGCGCCTGATTCAGAACGTCCATCGACTGTTCTTCGGCTGACCTCATCAATTGCTCAATGCGGGCTCCCAAGCCTGAATAGCTGGGGCGCTCGGCTTCTCTCAGTTGGCGGTGGGCTTCATTAAGCTCGGCGTTGAGGGCTGCGACTCTCGAATCTAGATCCTGGACCTGGCTCTGTGCCTGGGTCACACTTTCTTCAAGGGTCTCTAATTGCCTGTCAACCGCCTGACGGTCATACCCTCGCACAGCGCTCGGGAACCCATAGTCAGACACTGATAAACCTCCATGGAAATGGCGCCCGGGGAGCGCCCGTCGGAATACACGCAGCGCCCCAAGCCTAGTGGACTAGCCGGCGCCGTGGGAACACATTACGCCAGGTCTTTGGCAAGGAGGTGCCAAACAGGGCCAAATGGCGCCACCAAATTGAGTGGTTTCGCTGTCAGACGGTCCCGCTGTGGCGCTTGCGGCGGGCC
Organism: Bifidobacteriaceae bacterium; assembly: GCA_031267825.1. Lineage (GTDB taxonomy): Bacteria > Actinomycetota > Actinomycetes > Actinomycetales > WQXJ01 > JAIRTF01. The sequence goes on along the minus strand of JAIRYJ010000008.1, from coordinate 78,707 downwards.
AGGCGGGCCCTTCCAGCGCGCATCAGCCGCATCAGCGGCCATCAGGACGTAACGGGCAGGATCCGGCGGTCAAGGTGGATCAAGACCTTCGTTCCGCTGGCATGACGGGCCACGTGGCCTCGGGCCAGTCTGGATCCAGATCGCCAGGGGATCAAGAGTTCAATTCGGCCGGCATAAAGAGCTAGATGGCCGCGGCCCAGTCTGGATTCAGATCGGTATCGACGCCGGAGATGGTCATCATCAAGGCGCCTGCGAGGCCCCCCAAAGCTCCGGCGGGTGAGGTTCAAGCTCAGGTAGCGAAGCCCGCCTGACCTGCCCAAGTCCTGGTTGTTCAACCGTCGCGTTGGGATATGGCCAGGTGAAGCCGTTATGGTAGGAAACTGCATGAATCTGTCCGCGACTGAAGGAATCCTTCGAGTGTTAAGACGTTGGCTAGCGGCCGCGACCCTTCTATTGGGCCTCGGGCTGGCGGGCCTGGCGGTTTGCTCTGCCACTGTATGGCGGCCACCAGATCAGGTCACAGCCTCCCTGACCATTGATTCTGAGGCGCAAGTTCTTGTCACAGCACCAGGTGTGCTGGAAGCCCAAGCCGATTCGGTGGCTGTTAGCGTCAAAGCCAAAGTGCCCGTGGTGGTGGCCGTTGGCCGGGAAACCGATGTGATGGCTTGGATTGGTGATTCGCCGGGCCAAAGGATCACCGGGTTCACATCAACCGAAGTTTTCTCGGTAACTGAGACTGGGTCAACTGAGCCGATCTCAGCGGCCGCCGGATCTGATCTTTGGCTAGTTTCACGCGAGTTCACCGGTGAAGGAACTCTGCGCTGGGACCGGCGTCCTGAGGGACGCTGGTCGCTGGTGGTGGCCCCAGCCGAACAACCGGTGGCTGAAGATGATGGTGAAACAACCCGGACAGTCACCCTTGACGGGACCGTCGTATCAATGACCTGGCCGCGCCACGTCGTCACGCCCTGGCTCTGGCCAGGCCTGATTGTTGGAGCGGTGTTAGCGGCTGGCGGACTGGCTTGGCTAGCAGCGCAACTGGTTGGCCCTCGCAGAGCTCGCCTGTCCGGCCGATCTAGGCCAGTGGCAACCCCAGAACAAGAAACCGCCGGGACAGTCGAGGAGCCGGAAGACGCCCCCAGCCGCGACAGCCATACACGAGGTCGGCCTGAGCCGCGTCGGAGGGCGCCAGATGAGGTGCCAGCCCTGCTGGGCCCAGCCCGCGGTGAAAGTCGCCGTCCAGATAAAGCCAGCGAACTCGGCTCAGAAGTGACACCGCTTGAAACCAGTCCAAGCGTTGGCGGACGGGACAAGCCCGTTACGGTCGGCCCGGTCAGCGCTAGGTCCGGCCAGGCGAGCCTGGCCAGCCAAAGTGGCACCAGCCCGCCCGGTCAAGCCAGCAGCGGCCCAGCCGGCCAGACCGCCGGTGGCCCGGCCGGTCAAAGTGGAGCCAGCCTGGCTAGCTTGGCCAGCCAAAGTGGCCCCAGCCTGGCCAGCTTGGCCAGCCAGGCCAGCCAAAGTGGCGCCAGCCCGGCCAGCCCAACCGGCACCAGCCAGGCGGATGATTCGCCGGACGCGGCTGGATCGCCCAGCTCCGACCAGCCAGACGATCAGCCCGCCGAAGCTGACGGGGTCCAGGCCAGGCAAGCCCGGCCAGGCAGGCGCGGCTGGTTCAGGCGCCGTTTCCGGCCAGAACCAGTTGACACAGTGGCACCCGTCCCACCAGTCACACCAGAACCACCCAAACTTGACCTTGGATTGGCCACGCCGAACCGCAACTGGGAACGCTTAGCCGCACCCCAACTCCATTACCCATCCGGCACTGGCGAAATATCACCGATGGATGTCGCGCCGGGCTTTGAAACATCAGTTCCGGGCGCTGGATTTGACCCAGTCCTGTTCGGCGGTGGCCGGACGCTCGCCTCAGGTAGCGCCACCAACCCGTCAAACGCGGGCACCACTCCTGACAGTGAAACCTGGGACTGGTCCTCCCGTCCGGCCGGTTCACCCGGCCGGACGCCATACAGCCAAGCGACTGGAGCCAACCCAGTGCCAGACGGGGCCAGCTCTAGCGGTTCCGTACCAGTCGGCCAGGCTGGCCTGCCCGGACCCTACTCCGGCCCGCCGCCAACCCCCAGCCAAACATCCGCCGGAGCGGCTGGATTTAGCGGAACCTCCCATAACCTGAGCGGCGGCTACACCGGACCATATAGTGGACCAACCGGACCCGACCGTGGAACGGCACCCCGGCCCGCCGGCATCGGGCACCGTATTCCGCGAGCAGCCCGCCCAGCGGCACCACTAACTGGCCGGACGGGAGCCGTCACGCCGCCACTGTCCGGCGCGCCAGCCTCAATGTGGGCTAGCGGGCAACTGCCGGTCCAGGGCGGTGGAGAAGTCGGCCAGACCGGTCAAGCGGGCGCCGCTGCGCAATCACCACCAGCCAGCCCGGCCGATAAGATCGCCGCCCTGCGTGAAAGCCACACCTCGATGGCTGATGACGCGGCCGCCACCATCGCCGCCGCCATGGCCGCGGCCGGTGGGGCAGGCTCGGCCGCTGGACTGACCAGGCGGCAAATCCGCGAAGCCGAACGGGCCGCGGCTGATGCTTTACGAGCCCAAGCTGACCGCACCGGCGAGATCCCACCGTGGGACAGCTTTGGCGGCCCGGGCCTAATCCCACCAGTCGAAATGCAGGTCAGGGAGGAACCAGGCCGATGAGACGCCGTTTGACCGTTCTGACCTGCCTGGCCCTGATAGCCGGGCTGGCGGCCTGCCAGCAAAGCGTGCCGCAACTAGCGCCACCGCCCAAGCCGGCTTATCCGCCGGTGATCGTTGAACCAGGCCAAGTTGACCGCATCTTGAAAGACGTCTCGGCCAAACTGGAAAACGCCATGGCGGATGAATCAGTTGAGCCACTGGCGGACAGGGTTGGTGGAGCCGCCCTGACGATGGCTGAAGCGCAATTCAAAATGAAAGCCGCCGCACCGGACGAAGAAATGCCGTTCGCCCTTGACTGGGACATCCAGGAAGGCTCGATCGTAACCACGTCTGAGACTTGGCCACGTTCATTTGTTGTGGTGACGCAGTCGGAGCCGTTGGCGCCCTATGTTTACCAGCTTGAACAAGCCGATCCGCGCAGCCCCTACCGGCTGGTTTTCTGGGCCCGAATGCTGGGCGGCGCGGTCATGCCAGCGACAGCCCCGCCAGAGGTCGGCAGCGCCCCGCTGCCGCCCAACGCCGAGGACCTGGTTATGACACCCCTGAAAGCGCTTGAGGCTTACGCCGTGGCCAAAGGTGACCCAACCAGCGATGAGGCCGCTTTGTTTGACACAGCCCCGCGTGACGGCAACGACTCTGATCCGACCCGTGTCCGTTGGCTAGCTTTAGCCAACGGGTTAGCCCAGAACGCGGCCACTTTGAGTGGGACATCAGATCAGCGGTCGGAGGCTGTCGAGGGCTCGGTTTTCGCTGTTGCCACGGCTGACTTTGGTGCACTGGTCTTTGGGCAGATCAGATCAACGGTGACGGCATCTTTCCCGCCTCAAGACGGAGCCTCGATCAACCTGACCAGCCCAAAGGGTTACACCGGCCTGGGGGCGTCCAGTCTGGCAGCATCTAAAGCGGTCAGCCTTGAACATCTCCAGACGGTGGTGTTAGCTATTCCACCGGCTGGTTCAACCAGTCCCATCCGGGTAATAGCGGTAGCTGAAATCCCAACATCTGTCACAGTGGAGTAGAGACATGACTGACCGTTTCGCTGATTCATCACTGCCTGACCCGTCCAAGGCGCCGCCTGGCCAGGGCACGTCAAGACAGGCCAATACGGCCGCGCCAGGTGGCTCCGGTGGGGCTGGCCTGGCGGGTGGGGCTGGTGCGGCCAGCGGGACCAACAGGTCGGCTGGTGGCGGCCGGTCAGATGGTGCCAGTTCGGCTGGCGGTGTTGGCGTGTCCGCCGGGTCCGGTGGCTTTGTGGTTGATGTTGACGGCGAGGCCGGTTTCCGTGCCCTGGTTGAGCAAAGCGTCAACGTTCCAGTGGTGATTGACCTGTGGGCCGAATGGTGCGGGCCATGCAAACAGCTCAGCCCAATTCTGGAGCGGGTAACTAACAGCTACGGTGGCCGGGTTCTGCTGGCCAAGATTGACGTGGACAAGAACCCGTCAATTCTGGCGGCCTTCGGGACGCAATCCATTCCGACGGTTGTCGCCTTGGTCAAAGGCCAGCCGGTGCCACTGTTCCAAGGTGGCTTGCCGGAGGCGGAAGTGCGCCGGTTCTTTGACGAACTACTCAAGGCGGCCGCCACGGTTGGGGTCAACGGCACACTGACCGGCTTGCCCGCCGAGGAACCTCCACTGCCACCATTGCATCAAGCCGGTTATGAGGCGATCGAACGCGATGATCTGGAAGCCGCCAAACAGGCCTTCACCAAGGCGTTAGCTGAGGCGCCGGGCGATGCGCGGGCCAAGGCGGCTTTGGCTCAAGTTGAGTTGCTGCAACGCCTGAAGCTGGCCGATGCCGACGGTGCGGCTGACGCTGAGACGGACGGGTTAGACGGGTCTAAAGGAGAGGGCCGGTCAGGTGGAGTGGACGGGCAACCTAGCCTGGCCGCCACACTGCGGGCAGCCGATTCGGACATAGCGGTCGGTGATTCGGCTAAAGGTTTCAACCGTCTCCTCAGTGCCCTGCCTAAAGCCAGCCCAGAAGATAAAGAAACCATCAGGCTGCGCCTGCTGTCACTTTTTGATGTGGCTGGACCGGATGACCCAGCGGTCGCCCAAGCCAGGCGCCGCCTGGCTGGCCTGTTGTTCTGACTTAGCTTCAGGGTTGGGTTTCCGCCGCCCAGCCAATCAGCCGGACACCTGGGAGCCTGTCGTTTAGTAGGCTCCTAGGCGGTGCCCCAGCCCCTTATCGCCGCGTTTTTGCTGGTGAGAGCTTCGCACACACCGCTTCAACTTGGGCCGCGAAGGGTGTTGATCAACACCCGCCTAGGCTTCCGGCTCGAACCAGACAGCACCCAATGGCGGCACCCGGATCGAAGCCGAAAAGTTTCTGCCATACCAGGGGACTGGTTCGGCCTGAATCAAGCCCAAGTTGCCGACCCCAGAACCACCGTAGAACGGTGCGTCGGTGTTCAGGATTTCTTTCCATTTGCCGCCTTGCGGCAAAGCCAAGCGGTAGCCCTCATGCGGTACGCCCGCGAAGTTGATCACCGCCACGACCGGCCGTCCTTGACGCGGCTTGCGCGAATACGCCAAAACGTTACGGCCGGCATCGTCCGCGTCAATCCATTCGAAAGTCGCCGGATCGGAATCCTGATCCCACAACGCCGGATGGCTACGGTAAAGCAGGTTCAGTTCCTTGACTAAGGCGGCCAGTCCGGCCCTATCAGGTTGATCAAGTAGCCACCAGTCAAGCGACCACTGCTCAGACCATTCCCCGGTTTGCCCCAACTCACTGCCCATGAAAAGCAACTGTTTACCAGGATGTGACCACATGTAGGCGTAAAGGACGCGCAGATTAGCTAGTTTCTGCCAATTGTCGCCCGGCATCTTCGAATAGAGCGAACCTTTCCCGTGAACCACTTCATCATGCGATAGTGGCAGGCAATAGTTCTCAGAGAAGGCGTAAACCAAAGAGAAAGTAATTTCGCCGTGATGGTAGCGCCGATTGACTGGGTCCTCGCGCAAATAACGCAAAGTGTCATTCATCCAGCCCATATTCCATTTCAGGCCAAAGCCCAGGCCGCCAGATGATGTCGCGGCGGTTACTCCGGGCCAGGCGGTTGATTCCTCAGCGATCAGCATGACACCGGGGTAACGTTTGTAAGCTGTAGCGGTGGTTTCCTGAAGGAATGAGATCGCTTCAAGGTTTTCGCGCCCACCGTAAACGTTCGGACTCCACTGGCCCGGCTGGCGTGAATAATCGAGGTACAGCATTGAGGCGACAGCATCAACTCGTAAACCGTCAGCGTGGAATTCTTCAAACCAATAGTTGGCGTTAGCGACCAGAAAGTTGCGGACCTCGGTGCGTCCAAAGTTGAACACTAAAGTACCCCAGTCAGGATGTTCACCGCGTTGCGGGTCGGGGTATTCGTAAAGGGCGGAACCGTCAAAGCGGGCCAGAGCGAAGGCGTCTTTCGGGAAGTGGGCCGGAACCCAATCTAGAATGACACCAATTCCAGCTTGATGCATTTTGTCAACTAGGTAGCGGAAATCATCTGGTGTGCCATAGCGTGAAGTTGGTGCGTAATAGCCGGTCACCTGATAACCCCAGGAAGGGGTGTATGGGTGTTCGGCTACTGGCATGAATTCGACGTGTGTGAAACCCATCGTGGCGACATAGTCAACTAGCTGGCTGGCGAGGTCGCGGTAGGTTAGGCCTTCTTGCCAGGAGCCGAGGTGAACTTCGTAAACGGACATCGGCTGGTTGTGTGGGTTTTTCGCCGCCCGTTCCGCCAGCCAGGCTTGGTCACCCCATTGGTAGGCCGATTCTTCAACAATTGAGGCGGTGGCCGGCGGTTTCTCGGCGGCCCGCGCCATCGGGTCGGCCTTTTGGATCCAGTCGCCTTGGCGGGTGTGGATCTCGTATTTGTATTTGTTGCCCGCTGTGACGCCGGGCACGAATATTTCCCACACTCCGGAGGATCCGAGTGACCGCATGGCGTTGGCTTCAGAGTTCCAGGAATTGAAATCGCCGATCACCCGGACGCCTTGAGCATCTGGTGCCCAAACGGCGAATGATGCGCCTGTCACGTCGCCCATGACGGAGGGATAGTGTCGCATCCGGGCGCCAAGGGCACGCCATAGCTCCTCGTGGCGGCCTTCGCGGATGAGTTGCATGTCCAGGTCGCCGAGTGTTGGTGCGAAGCGGTACGGGTCGTCGTTCAGCGTGGTCAGGTCACCGTAGGTGACCTCGACCCGGTAGTCGGGGACTTGGTCCGTGGCGATCACAGCCACCCAAATGCCGTCTTGTTCGTGGCGGGCTGATGTTTTGCCGTCTGGCGTCACAATGCTGACTGAGTCAGCTAAAGGACGTAGGGTGCGGATTGTGACCGCGCCGTCGTAAAGATGCGGCCCGAGCACACTGTGAGGGTCGTAGTGCAGGGCGTGGCCAACCGCCCACAAGACTCCGGCGTCAACTGGCAGCGCAGCGGGATTAGTCATGCCCTAACTCTGCCACGAATAGCTTAGGTTCGTGGACCGTGCGGTTCGTCTGTGCCGCCAGGTAGCGGCCAGGCGGAGTTGTGGACGATGCCGTCTAGTCGGTTTGGGTGCCGGGGATGGTTGGGGTTGGGGCTGGGTAGTCGGGAACTGGACACAGTGGGGTCAAAACAGCGACTGTGACCACTTTCTGACCTCGGACCCGGGATGGTATGTTGCTGTCAGATTGGGTCCAGTTCGCTGACCTGCGGGTTTATTGCGATACCGGCTGGTTTGACCTGGTCAGAGGCTCGATGTGGCAAACGTGGCCGGGGGTGCCGTTCGGGTCGAGGCGGACAAAGGCGCGCCTCGACCAAAGGTAGACCTGGTCTGACAGCAGATCGTGGACCCTGATGAGGGGCTCGTCAGGGTTTGTTGGCGGCTCAACGCCAAGAGCCGCCAAGTCAAGATCGATCCAGCTATCACGCTGGTTATGGGGGTCCAAGTTGAGGACAGTCAGAATGGTGTCCTGCTGGCCGTTAGGCGACCAACTGGCCGGTAGGCGGCGCGAATAGGCCACCGTCCAGTCATCTGAGGTCGGATGAACTGTGACATTACGTAACTGGTGGAGTGCCAAATGATCCCGCCGGATGGCGTTCAACGCGGTCAGTAAGCCAGCCATCTGGAGGGCGGCCGGCGAGCCGTAATCGCGAGCTTTGTATTCGTACTTCTCGTTGTCGAGCTGTTCCTCGCTGCCTGGCCGGGCGACGTCTTCAGCCAGCTCATAGCCGGAATAGATGCCCCAGGTGGGGGCGTAGGTGGCGGCCAAAATGGCGCGAATCTTGAAAGCGTTGCGGCCGCCGTCTTGCATATACGGCGTCAAAATGTCGTGGGTTGTGGGCCAGATCGATGGCCGCATAAATGATCCAGCATCTGAGGCCAGCTCCTGGAGGTATTCCAGAACCTCTGTTTTGGTGTTGCGCCAAGCGAAGTAGGTATATGACTGATGGAAGCCGGCCATAGCTAATGCCCGCATCATGGGTGGCCGGGTGAAAGCCTCAGCCAGAAACACCACTCCGGGTGCCTCCAGCCGCATCTGCCCAATCAGACGTTCCCAGAAAGGCAGCGGTTTAGTGTGCGGGTTATCAACCCGCATAATGGTGACACCGTGGGCTATCCACAGCCGCACCAGGCGCAAGATCTCCTGATAGATCCCTTCGGGATCGTTATCGAAGTTCAGCGGATAAATGTCCTGGTACTTCTTGGGTGGGTTCTCGGCGTAAGCGATTGAACCGTCAGGCCGGACAGTGAACCATTCCGGATGGAAGTTGACCCAAGGATGATCCGGCGAACATTGCAACGCCAAATCCAATGCCACCTCAAGGCCTAATTGGTGGGCCCGTGCCACCAGAAAGTCAAAATCATCCCAAGTTCCCAAATCAGGGTGGATCGCATCATGGCCGCCAGCTGGTGAACCAATCGCATAAGGTGAACCAGGATCGCCCGGCGAAGCCTGGAGAGCGTTGTTACGTCCCTTACGGAAGGCGCTGCCAATCGGGTGGACAGGCGTCAAATAGAGCACATCAAAACCCATCGCGGCGATCCGTTCCAAACCATCGGCGCAGGTCCGCAAGGTGCCAGAAACCCAGCCGCGAGCCGGGTCAAAGAAGCATCCAGTGGAACGGGGGAATAGTTCATACCAGTTGCCCACCAGGGCGCGTTGGCGTTCAACCCGCAAAGGGAAACTAGCGGAGGAGGTCACCTGGCGGCGCAGCGGATCATCTAACATCAACTGTCTGACCTGGTCGCATGTGCCAGCGGCGAGGCGGGAGGCAGGATCAAGCGACTGGCGGCGCATGGATACGGCCGCCGCCCGGAGCAAGTCGAGTCCAGCGCCACCAGCACCACCAGCCTGGCGGCTGGCCTCATCCAGCAATAAGGCGCCCTCCTCCAAGACCAGCTCAATGTCCTGACCAGCTGGAACCTTGATCTCCGCGTCATGAACCCAAGACGCGTAAGGATCAGCCCAGGCCTCCACCCGGAAAGACCATTCGCCTTCCTGATCTGGAACCACCCGGCCCTCCCAACGGGCCAACCCGTGATTCACCTCACCCAAGTGGATACGCTGCTTGACCAGCCCGTCAGGCCCGGTCAGAACGGCAGCCGCGGCGACGGCATCGTGCCCCTCTTTGAAAATCGTGGCCCCAACCGGAACCGCCTCACCCGGCACAGCCTTAGCCGACCAACGCCCGCCCTCAGCCACCGGCGAAACCTCAACAATCGCGATCCGGCCAAAACCGCCAGGCGGCCGAGGCGCCGCCAAAGGCCCGCCAACCGAATCCGGAGCCGCCCCAGCGGGCTGTTCATCTGTGGTCACAAAACCACGCTACCCGTTAGATCCATCGTGAAAAAACCACCGACCCAGGCAAGCCACCTTGCTTCGCGGCCGCGTCTTGGCTGGTCACGCGACCGCCTGCGAGCGGGCGTCCCAGCTAGCGGGCGGCGCCGATGTGGGGTTAGAGCCGATCCGGCGGTAGGCTCGCCCAAGTGAGACTGATCAGACGATTCACCGTACGTACCGTTCTACCCCCGTCAATTGAAGCCCTCGACCAGCTAGCCACCAACCTGCGCTGGTCATGGCACGCGCCAACCCGGGACCTGTTCCAGTCAATCGCCCCAGAAATCTGGCGTTCCGTCCACGGCGACCCAGTCGCCCTACTGGGCGCGCTAGAACCCGGCCGACTAGCGGAACTAGCCCAAGACCAGTCATTCGTTGACCAAGTCAAACAGCAAGCGGCTAGTTTGGCGCGCTACATGGAAGAACCACGCTGGTATCAGAGCCTCGGGCCAGACGCACCCAAATCGATCGCCTACTTCTCGCCCGAGTTCGGTATCACCGCTGTCTTACCGCAATACTCCGGTGGTCTTGGCATTCTGGCCGGCGACCACCTCAAATCAGCTTCCGACCTGGGTGTACCGATCACCGGAGTGGGCCTGTTCTATCAGGCGGGATACTTCAAACAAGCCCTGACGCGGGACGGCTGGCAAGCTGAAACATATCCTGTGCTTGACCCGGACGGGCTGCCGTTATCACTCCTGCGGCAAACTGACGGCACCCCGTTGACAGTCACACTGCCAGTACCTGGCGGGAGTCAATTAGGCGCCTGGGTTTGGAAAGCGCAGGTCGGCCGGGTCGCGCTGCTGCTGCTCGACTCCAACATCCCATCGAATGACGATTCGGCCCGCTCCGTCACAGACCGTCTGTATGGCGGGGGCGGCGAACACCGCCTGCTGCAGGAACTGCTACTCGGCATCGGCGGAGTAAAAGCCCTCCGCGCCTACGCTAACCTGACCGGCGGGCCGGCCCCAGAAGTTTTCCACACCAACGAAGGCCACGCTGGTTTCCTCGGCATTGAACGAATCAAAGAGTACGCCGCCCAAGGTATGACCTTCGCTGAAGCGCTTGAAGCGGTCCGCGGTTCAACTATTTTCACAACCCACACACCCGTCCCAGCGGGCATTGACCGGTTCGGGAATGATCTGGTCAGCCGGTATTTTTCAGGTGACCTGGCGACCCCCGGGGTGGATGTGGCGGATGTCTTGGCGCTCGGCGCGGAAGACTATCAAGGCGGCGACCCGGCGGTCTTCAACATGGCGGTGATGGGCTTACGTCTAGGCGGGCGGGCCAACGGAGTCTCCGTCCTGCATGGCGAAGTATCCCGGGCGATGTTCGCCGGCCTGTGGCCCGGTTTTGACCAGTCAGAAATCCCGATCACCTCCGTCACAAACGGTGTCCACTCACCAACCTGGCTTGACCGGACCTACGGGCAGCTTGAATCACTGCACATTTCCGAAGGCCCCGAAGCTCAAGGATCAGACGGTTGGCTCCGCCCTGACCTGGTGTCAGATGAAACACTCTGGGCTTTGCGGCGCGAATCACGGGCCCGCCTAGTGGAGGACGCCAGACGCCGTCTGCGGGCGTCCTACCTGGTTCGGGGTGCTTCACCAGCTGAACTCGGCTGGGTTGATGGGGTGCTTTCACCGGACGTTTTGACGATCGGGTTCGCCCGCCGGGTGCCAACCTACAAGCGTCTGACCTTGATGTTACGTGACCCGGACCGCTTGCGGGCTTTACTGCTTGATAAGGAACGGCCCGTCCAACTGGTGATCGCCGGGAAGTCACATCCGGCTGATGAGCTAGGCAAATCGTTGATTCAGGAACTGGTCCGCTTCACTGACGATCCGTCAGTCCGGGGCAAGATTGTTTTCTTACCGAATTACGACATGGACATGGCCCAAACGCTTTTCCCGGGCTGTGACGTTTGGTTGAACAATCCGCTGCGCCCGCTTGAAGCTTGCGGCACATCCGGGATGAAGGCGGCTATCAACGGTGCGCTCAACTTGTCGATCCGTGACGGCTGGTGGGACGAATGGTTCGACGGCCAGAACGGTTGGGCCATTCCGACGGCTGATGGTGTGACTGATCCGGAGCGGCGTGATGATCTTGAGGCGCAAGCCTTATATGACCTGATCGAATTGCAGATCGCGCCTCGTTTCTATTCCCGTGATGGGCGCGGCCTGCCAGTTACTTGGCTTGAAATGGTGCGCCACACTTTGGCTACTTTGGCTCCTAAAGTGCAGGCCACCCGCATGGTGGCGGAGTATGTCAAGCGTTTGTACGCCCCAGCGGCTGATCTTGGTCGGCGTTTGATGGCCGATGATTTGGCTGGCGCTAAAGAGTTAGCCGCCTGGAAAGCCAAGGTCCGTCAAGCTTGGCCGTCGGTTCGGGTTGAGCACGTTGAGCCAGGGGGAGTGGGCGATGTCGCCCATGTGGGTGACGTTCTGAACGTTACGGCTTACGTCGCCTTGGGTCATTTGGATCCTTCAGATGTGGACGTGCAAGTGGTCTACGGCCAGGCGACTGAGGGCGACGTTTTGAAGGCCGGTTACCAGGTGTATTCCTTAACCCCAGCTGAGGCGCCTAGTGGTGGGCGGATCGCTTTCAGTGGCGATATTCAGCTTGGCCGTTCAGGTCCGTTCGGTTACACCGTCCGGGTGGTGCCACGTCACCGGCTGCTGGCGACACCAGCGGATTTGGCTTTGATTACTTTCGCTTAGCGGGCCTTGGACAAATAGAGCCGGAAGGACAGCAGATTGGCGGGCACAACCTGACCGCCTGAGGCGATCAGGGGCCCTTCAAGGCCGCCAGATAGTTCGCGGTCGCCCGGCTCATCCCAGGTCGAATCCCACATCAGCTCCCAGTCGGTTGAGGCTTTGGCTGGCGCTAAGACACAATCGGCGCCTTCAAGTGTGCCGTTGATTATGACTAAGGCGTCACGCTGGGTTAGCTGGGACGTGTGACGCAGCATTTGGACTTGACGGAAATACGGATCGGTCCAGCGCCCGTTGGTCACCATCTGACCATCAAAGCCATACCAGCCGAGGTCAGGTAGGCCGTCACTGTCCGGCGCGCCATTGGAGTATTTAGCTGGACGTAAGACCGGATGGCTGCGCCGCAAGTCGAACAGGTAACGGAAGGTCTCCATTAGTTTGCGCTGCCATGGTGCCCACTCCCAGTCAAGCCAAGATATTGGGCCGTCCTGGCAGTAGGCGTTGTTGTTACCCCATTGGGTGCGGCCAAACTCATCGCCAGCGCAATACATTGGCACCCCGGCTGAGAAGGCTAAGGTGGCCGCTAAGTTGCGGATTGACCGTCGCCGGAGCTGGGCTATCGTATCCAAGCCCAGCTCAACCCCTTCAACACCGAATTGTGCCGGATCAGACAGTAAACCTTCTGATCCGTGATTCCAGCTCCGGTTATCATCTGAGCCGTCACGGTTGTTTTCACCATTGGCTTGGTTGTGTTTGTAATCGAAGGCCACCAGGTCACGCAAGGTGAAACCGTCGTGGGCTGAAACAAAGTTGATTGAGCCGGCCGGGCCATGGCTACCCATCGGATCACTTGAGGCGAACAGGTCAGCGCTGCCTGACATCCGGGTGGCCAGATGCTGGGCCGATAGCGGGACACGAGCGGCCGCCAGGTCCTTCGGGCCGATCAACCAGAACGATCGCACATCACCTCGGAATGAGTCATTCCAGGCGGCGATCGGAACGGGGAATGATCCTGTTTGCCAGCCGCCGGGGCCTAAATCCCAGGGTTCGGCGATGTGTTTGCGGGTCCGCAGTACCGGATCGGATCGTAAGGCCATCAGGAAGGGATGTTCCGGGTTGAAACCGTCATAGTCACGGGCCAGGGTTACCGCCAGGTCGTAACGGAACCCGTCAATCTGGTATTCGATTGCCCAGTGGCGCAGCGAATCTAACGCCATTGTGACGGCCAGTTCGCGTCTGAAGTCGATTGTGTTACCTGTGCCGGTGACATCGGCGTAGCGGGCTGGGACGGAGCCGTCGTGCAGATACCAAGCTAAGTTGTCCAGTCCACGCCAACAAACTGTTGGACCGCCTAAACCAACTTCGCAAGTGTGGTTGTAAACAACATCCAAAATGACTTCAATGCCGGCCTCGTGTAATAGCCGGACCATGCCTTTGACTTCGCGGACTACGGCTTCAGGGCCGGCTTGGCGGGCCGCTTCGGTGGCGTAGCGCGGGTTCGGTGCGAAGAATGACAGGGTTGAATAGCCCCAGTAGTTGACTAGTCCGTTCTCAGCCAGGTGTGGTTCGGCCATCGAGGCGTGAATTGGTAATAGTTCTAAAGATGTGACACCGAGTTGTTTCAGGTACTGGATAGTGGAGGGGTGAGCTAACCCGGCGTAGGTGCCGCGCAATTCGGCCGGTACGGCTTCACGCAGCATTGTCATGCCACGGACGTGGCCCTCCATGATGACGGTCTGATCCCATTGGATGGCTGGGCGTGGCGTGTCAGCCCAGTCGAAGTCACCGGCTGTGACAACCGAATAGGCCATGTGCTGGGCCGAATCGAGTTTGCTTGGCTGCCAGGGCCATTCACCTGGGCCGAGGTTCTGGTCGGTTTGGTGGGCGTGTAGCGCTGGGGAGAGTATCGGTAGGCCGTCGATCGCTTGGCCGTATGGATCAAGCAGCAGTTTTAGTTTGTTGTAGAAATGCCCGGCGGGCGGATCCCATGGCCCGTCAACTCTGAAACCATAGCGTTGACCAGCTTGTACGCCCGCGATGTGACCATGGAAGACGCCGTTGCGGGGGCCGTGTAAAGCGAACCGGCGCTCGCTTTGCTGGGCTTGGTGTGGCTGGTCGATCAGACACAGTTCAACGCTTGTGGCGTGTGGTGCGGCCAGGCAGACATCGATCCCGTCAGCGTTTAGCCGGACCCCTGGCACGTTAGTGGCCGGGAACGATAAAGGCAGACATGGCAGTGGGGTGCGGGCGTTCACCTGACAAGCTTGCCTTAGCCCCGCCTTGGTTACCAATCAGGCTTCAGGCCGTGTCAGTTGATATAGCCGAGCGTTGGTCAGCCGCACCAGGGCAGCTGGCGCGAGGCGGACATCTAGTCCCCGGGCGGCGGTTAGACCCCAGCCTCCGGTCCGCCCGGCGGGGCCGGTTGGATCGAATGTCATGATTTGGTAAGGCAGGTCAGATTCGGCTAGAACCCGCAGAGCCGGGGTCCCAGCTTGGCGGGTCGGTTTGTGGCTGGCGGGCTGTTTGCGGCTCGGGTTACTCGGGTGGACGTTTCCGTCCCCAGGGTTTGGTTCACCGCCGCTTGGTTGGTTGCGGCTCGGGCTACCCGGCCGGCTGACTTGGCGCCTGCTCAAGCGAGTTCAACTCCTCCCATTCGTCCATCAACGATGAATCAACACCGCTAATCACATCACCCAACCAGTTCGTTATACCGGCCAAAGCGGGACGAGCCTCGGCCGGCGCTGATCGCGTCAAGGCGTGCCAAGCGTCAGTCAGATAGCGCAACAAGCTGCCTTCCGAACGGGCCAAACCGTAACGTGAAATGAACTGGTTGAAAGTCTGATCCTGTTGGCACATTTCACGCACAATCGATTTAGGGGTCAACTCGTAAGGAGCCACCCAAGGATGCTTTTGGGCGTAAACAGCCAGCGCCTCAGTCAGCATCTCTTCCAGTGGTTTAGGGTAAGTCACCTGATCAAGCGCGTTCATTCGTTCCAAGTATTCCCAGCCGTCGGCTTTCATTTCAGCCAAAGCGACCGTCTTGGCGGTTTTCTCTTGAGCCGCCAGGATCGCCCTGGGCGGCTCCAAGGTCGCCTCAAAAACAGAAACCAAGTCGAAGGCGTAATCCGGGCTAGCCGGATCTAACAGTTCACAGGCCGCCAAAGCGAAAGGCGTCAACGGCTGACTCAAAGAGAAATCGTCTGGCAGGGCGATAGCTAAAGCGGCCCGGCCGGGTTGGTGTTCAACAAAACCACCGGCCCGCAAGGAATGATAAATCCGGCAAGCTGAACGGATCAGTTGATTACGCGGCCGTGGCGGTTCGTGGTTGTCTTCAAGCAAATCAAAGATCGCCCCGATTGGATCGTCTGGGCGGGCGAAGAGCTGCAACATCATGGCGTGAGTCACCCGCATCCGGGAAACTAACGGCTCCGGTGGCGACCCAACCAGTTTGTCGAAAGTGTCCTGCGACCAGGACACTTGACCTTTTGGCCGGCTGACGGACGGACGGGGTTTACGTCCGGTGGCAGCTGTCTTAGCGGCCGCGCGGGCTTGTTCGATGGCATGCTCGGGGGCTTGAACAACTACATGGCCGGCATCGTCGAAACCGGCCCGCCCCGCCCGCCCGGCTATTTGGTGAAACTCGCGAGCGTTCAGCCGCCGCGACCGCCTGCCATCAAACTTAACCAACGACGTTAGAACAACCGTTTTGATCGGCATGTTGATGCCAACTCCCAAGGTGTCTGTACCGCTGATAACGCTAAGCAGACCTTCACCAGCTAAACGCTCAACCAGCCGACGGTATTTTGGCAGCATCCCGGCATGATGCAGGCCGACACCGTGGCGTAGTAATTTACTCAAGACCGGGCCAAATCCAGCCCCGAAACGGAAGTCACCAATACTGTCCCGCAAGGCCGCCCTCTGATCCGGGGTGGTGATCGTCAGGGACCCCAAAATCCCAGCTAGTTCAACCGCTTCACGCTGGGTGAAACGCACCACATAAGCCGGTGTCAAGCCGTCTTTAACCAGCCCGGTGATGAGTTCTGGCAGGCGTAACAACTCGTAACGGTAATCCAAAGGCACCGGCCGTGGAGCATCCACTATGGCGGCGACTGGCCGTCCGGTGCGGCGTTCAATGTCATCCTGAAAGAACCTGACATCACCCAAGGTGGCGCTCATCAACAAGAACTGGGCTGACGGCATTGTCAGGAGCGGCACTTGCCAAGCCCAGCCACGCTCCGGATCGGAGTAATAGTGGAACTCGTCCATCACCACCGTGCCGTAAGGCGTCTCAGGGCCCAGACGGAGCGCCTGATTAGCTAGAACCTCAGCTGTGCAGCAAATCACTGGGGCGGCCGGATTGACCGCCGCATCACCTGTCATCAAACCAACCCGGCTAGGCCCGAAGAGTTCCATCAGATCAAAGAACTTCTCACTCACCAGGGCTTTGACTGGTGCGGTGTAAACCGTGCGCTGGCCTTGAGCAAGCCCCATGGCGAGCCCGCCAGCCGCCACCAAAGACTTGCCAGAACCTGTTGGCGTACCCAAAATGACATGCTGGCCGGCCGCTAATGCCACCAGAGCGTCCTCCTGGTACCAGTAGGGCGGTAGCCCGGCGGCGCCAGCCCATTCAATGAAAGCGTAAAGCGCCTCCTCGGTGGCGGCCGCCGGTGGACCGGTCAGGTCCGGTTCGAGAATCGATTCTGGCAGCACGTTAACCAGATTAGGCTGACGGCCATGGATTATTACCTGCACGGCCACGGCCAGGCCGTTTCTCAAGCCCATGCCGGGCGTAACGTGGTCAATTCGGCTGCCCATCTGGAGCCATATTTGCGGCCCGGTTTACGAGTCCTTGACGCTGGTTCGGCTGGGGGAGCACTGACCAAAGACCTGGCCCGGCGGGTCGCTCCAGGCCAGGTTACGGGCATCGACTTGTCGGCTGAGGCTATCCAAGCCGCCCAAGATGATCCGTCACGCCCAACTAACCTGCGCTATCAGGTGGCCGATATTTACGATCTGCCGTTCGCGGCGGGCAGTTTTGACTTGGTACACATTCATCAAGTGCTGCATCATCTGACTGACCCGGTGGCGGCCTTACGCCAAGCGGCCAGGGTGGTGGCGCCAGGCGGACTGATCTCGTTGCGGGAAGGAGACTTTGGGGCGGCCTTCTGGTACCCGGCATCGCGGGCTTGGGAAACCTGGCGTGACACTCTCTTAACGGTGGCGGCGGCCGGTCAGACAGATTTGTGCGGCGGACGTCGGCTGCTGTCCTGGTTGAATCTAGCTGGCTTGGCTGGTTCGGCTGGTCCGGCTCGCACGGCTGGCTCGGCTGGTTCGGCTAGTTCTGGTGGGCCGGGGGTTTCAGGCCAAACAGAACCAATCATCAGTGGTTCGCTTTGGACTTATCCAGGTTTGGAGCCAGTCAGCCAGATCGCCGCCAGTTGGGCCGAACGGCTGGTAGATGAGCGATTCATGGAACGGGCCGAGGAGGTCGGTGTAGCTCAACCAGCCCTCCTCAGAGCAACCGCTCAAGGTTTAATCGAATGGTCCAGGCTGCCGGGCGCGACTTTTGTTATGCCGCACCTTGAGGCGATAGTCCAGTGCTAGGCGGGTGTTGAACAACACCCTCGGCTCCCCAAGTCGCAGGTAGTGGGTGCGAAGCTCTCACCAGCGAAGACGCGGGAATAGGGCATCGCATATGGCTCTGGGAGCCTGTTGTACGGCAGGCTCCCAGGCGGCTTCACTCGGTAACCAAGACTCGCCTTTGGCTAAGGCCGACCAACTGGATCCGGCCACATCTGGGCGGATCCCACCAGATGTCTTCAATATCGCCACGGAAAATGACCCCAGTGGCTGGTCTTGACCCCACTGCACCCACTTTGCACTATGGAATCCGGTCAAAGTCAGCCATTTTGGGTAACTTTGACCGATTACCGTCATCCTGGCCTCACCTTGAAGCGCCGCCTCTAGCGGCCGTTTGGTAAAACCACAGGTCAGGCGACTGGCCCTGATTCCACCGACACCGGTCGGCCTACTTTCCACTACGGAATCCGGTCAAAGTCAGCCATTTTGGGTAACTTTGACCGATTACCGTCATCCTGGCCTCACCTTGAAGCGCCACCTCTAGCGGCCGTTTGGTAAAACCACAGGTCAGGCGACTGGCCCTGATTCCACCGACACCGGTCAGCCCACTTTCCACTACGGAAACCGGTCAAAGTCAGCCATTTTGGATAACTTTGACCGATTACCGTCATCCTGGCCTCACCCTGAAGAGGCGCTCCCAGCGGCCGTTTGGTAAAACCACAGGTCAGGGTGTTGACAGTGTTGTAGGCCTGTTTGAAGGGGCCAGGCAGGCCCACAGGAAATGACCCCAGTGGCTGGTTCTGACCCCACTGGGGTCGTTTTCCGCGTCCCCACCAAGCGTCGCGCTGTGAGGCAGACTAGAAGGCATGCGAATCGCGCGTTTCACAGTTGACGAAACCCCCAGCTACGGCGTTGTCCAAGGCGAAGAAGGCGAAGAAGTGATCCATGCGGTTGGTGGTGACCCGTTTTACAGCGAAGTCACACCAACCGGCCTGACATATCCAATAGATGACGTCCGGCTGCTAGCCCCAGTCATACCGCGCTCCAAAGTGATCGGTGTGGCCGGCAACTACCGCGCACCAGCCGAACCGAACCCACAAGTTATCTGGTTCTTCAAACCGAACACCTCAGTGGCCGGCCCAGGTGACCCGATTGTGCTGGACCGTGAAGTTGGCGCGCCAGCCTATATTGAAGCCGAACTGGCTTTAGTGATTGGCCGGATAGCTAAAGATGTGCCACTCGGTGACGCCCACAAAGTGATCTTGGGTTACACCGTGGCGAACGATGTTGGCTACCGGTTCGCTGATCCGACACATGACCCGCGCGGCTTCTTCGGTAAAGGCCGCGACACTTTCACACCGCTCGGCCCATGGATAGAAACTAGCTTCGACCTGCTAACTGACCAGTCAGCCGCCCAGTCAACCGGCCTAGCGGTACGGTCCTGGATCGACGGTCAGCCATGCCAAGACGGGCTAACCCGTGACATGGTCTTGGGAATAGCTGAACTCGTGGCGACGGCATCGTCCGTTACAACTCTGCTACCCGGGGACATAATCCTGACTGGAACCCCAGCGGGAGCCGCACCCGCTGAACCAGGCCAACGTGTGACCTGCGAAGTCAGCGGACTTGGCGCAATCACCAACCCGGTGGTGATGCGCTGATGAGCCGAAGCGAACCAGCCAACCACCCAAACCCGCCGCCGGCTAGGTTGGACCGATCATGAAGTCCGCTGTCCGCGTCCGATTCTGTCCCTCACCAACTGGTACGCCGCATGTTGGCATGATCCGAACCGCGCTGTTCAACTGGGCTTACGCCCGGCACACCGGCGGAACGTTCGTTTTCCGGATCGAAGACACTGACGCGGCGCGCGACTCTGAAGAGTCCTATCTGCAACTACTTGACGCCTTGAACTGGCTCGGCCTGGACTGGGATGAAGGTGTCGAAGTGGGTGGCCCATATGGGCCATACCGTCAATCGGAGCGCCTGGACCGTTACGCCCAGGCCGCCCGGCAGCTAGTTGAGGCCGGTTTAGCTTACGAATCTTTCAGCACACCGGCTGAAATAGAAGCCCGCAACCTAGCCGGAGGGATGCCCGCCCAGCAGGGATATGACGGTTTTGATCGCCAAACATCGGCCGCTCAACTAGCCACCTACCGGGCTGAAGGACGCCGACCGGTGCTTCGTTTTAGGATGCCGGACGAGGACATCACCTTCGATGACATGGTGCGCGGCAGTGTCACTTTCAAAGCCGGATCAGTCCCGGACTTCGTTATTGTGCGGGCCAACGGGGCTCCGTTGTACACCTTGACCAACCCGTTTGATGACGCCACCATGCGCATCACAGACGTTTTACGAGGTGAGGATTTGTTGTCCTCGACGCCGCGTCAAGTCGTGTTACATCGGGCTTTGGTTTCACTTGGATTGTCCGATGCCGTCCCACGGTTCGGTCACCTGCCTTATGTTATGGGGGAAGGCAACAAGAAACTATCGAAGCGTGACCCTCAATCGAGTTTGTTTCATCACCGTGACCGTGGTTTCTTAGCCGAAGGTATGGTCAACTATTTGGCGTTGCTGGGCTGGTCGATCGCCCCAGATCGGGATATTTTCAGTGCGGCTGAATTGGTTGAAGCTTTTGAGATTAGTGATGTCAACCCGAATCCGGCCCGGTTTGATCTGAAGAAAGCTGAAGCGATTAATGCAGCCCACCTGCGGGCTTTGCCAACTGATCAATACGCTCGTCGCTTGGTGGCCTATTTGTACGCTTTTGAACTGTTGAGCGCCGCTAGCTGGGATGATCTGACTGAGGCTGAACAAACCCGGTTGAGTGCCGCTGTGCCACTGGTCCGCCAACGTTTGACACTGTTAGGCGAGGCGCCGGCGATGCTCGGTTTCTTGTTCGTGGCGGATGACGCGGTGGCGATTGAGCCGGCCGCTTTAGGACAGTTGGGTTCTGATGCTGGTGGCGTCTTGGACGCTTCAGCGGCGGCACTGCGCGGCCTTGACGGATGGGACACGCCGGGTATCTCGGAGGTTTTGCGCGCGGCGCTGATTGACGGCTTAGGACTGAAACCGCGTGACGCTTTCACGCCGCTGCGGGTGGCGGTGACTGGGCGGCGGGCTTCGCCGCCGCTATTTGAGGCTATGGAACTGCTTGGCGGTCAGGCTTGCCTGCGGCGGATCGAACGGCTACGGCTTTTGCCTGAACTGGGGTAGCTCAGGTAACGTAGCAGGCCGGTCATGGACGTTTAGGTGCTGGTGGGCGTTTCGCTGGCAGCGGCCGTCCAGGGTCGGAAAATCGCCTTGGGGTATGGTGTAATTGGCAGCACGAGTGATTCTGGTTCATTTAGTCCAGGTTCGAGTCCTGGTACCCCAGCTCGGTCAGACCCTAGCTGACCAGCGATTATGGCTCCGTTGTGTAGTGGCCTAGCACGCCGCCCTCTCAAGGCGGTAGCGCCGGTTCGAATCCGGTCGGAGCTACTTTGTGGAAGCGCTTGTCAACGGACGGCATCGGACACCAAGTCAGGCTCTCAGGGCGGTGGCGCCGGTTCGAATTCGGTCAGCGAATCAGCTTGGCGCGCCCAATGCCCTCCCAGGCGGAATCCGCCGTCAAAGCCGGAAGTTCTAGGCGGTCCGCGAGGGCCAGACAAAGCCGGTCGCCCAATGACAGTGTCTTGTGGTCCGCCCAATACGCGGCCGCCATCTCGGCGTCCGCTAACGTCACGGGCTCCACCCGCACCTGAGCCTGAAGGAAACCCTTTGCGGCGGGCCAGTCCTTGCCCTTCTGGCTGGTCTTCTGGGCTACCTCAGCCCAGTTGGCGGCGCCAATGACAGCGTGTCCCGCGAGGACAACTTCAGCCACCGCTTCGTGGCCGGTCTCCGCGAAGATCAAGGTTATGACAGCTGACGCGTCCAGCACGGAGGCGTGTTCGCCTGTCACTAGGCCGCGTCCTGGGCGGCTTGGGCGCGGCGTTCGGCGATCAATTCGTCAGTCACCGAAGTGGGCCCTCGGAAACGGGCTTGGATGGCGTGGAGCACTTCCGCAGGCTTGCCGATCATCATCCCTTCGGCCGTTTCGATAAGGAGCAGCTCATCGCCGTCTCGCCAGCCCCGCGCCTGTCTGACCGGCTGGGGTAAGACAATCCGGCCGTTGGTCGAGACCCGCACCCGGTGATGCGGCGAGCTGAGTCTTTCCGTGGCCGGATTCATGGCGAGAAGCCTACCATTTGGGGTTTGTCACGGCCTATGTTGGATCGGTAAATCCAACATACAGATCAGCTGTCCAACAATGTGGCGGCTCATCCAACGGCCTGGTTGCCTATCCAATAACTCGCCGCCCAATGACCCAGGTAATGACAGGCGGAGATCGCGAACGGTCGGGACTGGCTGACGGCAGGAAACGGCGAAAGTGCGGGGTAACACGGGTTTCCAACGGTAGTCAACGGACGGCATCGGACACCAAGTCAGGCTATCGGGGCGGTGGCGTCGCTCGAATCTGTCGGGTCCGCGTGTTTTCGGCTCGGTCGCGCGTGGCGAGGACAACGTCGGTAGTGACGTCGATCTGTTGGTCGACGTGGAACCTGGCACGACAGGCTTCGACCTTGGTGGGGCGTGCCTTGAGTTGACTGAGTTGCTTGGTGTGGGGGTCGATTTGCCAACCTGCCGTGCACCCTCAAGGACCACAACCCTGGCATAGCCCAGCCCAGCCATCACCGATGGAGCCAGGAAACGCCGCACGAACCCGTTGATCACACAGCCGGCATCGTCGAGGTTTCGCCGTTTCGTGGGGTCCGTCTGGCCGTTTCGGGGGGTATGTTTCGCTGTTTCGCCGTCTATTCCGCGGGAGGTCGCTGGTTTGCCCGATGCCGTCCGTCCGGCTCCCAGCGTCGCGTTTTGGCGGTCCTAGTCCAGGGCTGGGAGCGACCTGGACTCACCGACGTTATTGCTGGTGGACCTCGTATACTGGGGTGACTTGCCCTGTTTTCAGGGCGGTTCTAGTCGACGCAGCGGGGATGTGAGCGATCACTCAAGCGAGTGGGCGCTATCCGCCGAGAGGCTACCGATAAGCTGCCAGCCGTGACGGGGAAGACCGACCTGACCGAACGGATCGGACAAAAGATGCAGCGGAAGATGCCTGAAGAGTGTGGCGAAATGATTGTCTACCGCCGGGATGGTGGTGGCGTGGTCCAGCTACGGGCCAAGGCTGGGACGGCGTGGTTGTAAGCTGCTCTATCCGCTTGATTCGGGAAGGATGAACTGTTGGCTGAGGTCGATTTTGATGCGCTGAAACCCGGCGCGCGTGTCCAGGGACTGGTCCCAGGCCAGGTCGCAACCATCGTTTCGGCTAGGCCTTTGGATGTGGACGTCACGCACGTCGTGTTCTACGACGGGCAAGACCGCCTCGACCAGCGATATGTGTCCGCCGAACAGGCGGAGTCCTTGAGGTTGGCGACAGTAACGGGACCAGGGTTTGATGGAGACGCTAGTCAATTTCGGCTGGCGGCCGAGGCGTTGCGGATCAAGTACGCCGCCCTGTATGACCCAATGGCCGCGGTCAACTCTTCGGATGTGGAACCTCTGCCACACCAGATAGAGGCGGTCTATTCGGAGCTTCTGCCTAAGGTTCCACTGCGTTACCTCCTGGCGGACGATCCGGGTGCGGGTAAGACGATCATGGCGGGTTTGTACCTGAAAGAACTGATCTTGCGTTCCGATTGCGAGCGGGCGATCATCGTAGCCCCGGGCGGCCTGGTGGAACAGTGGCGGGAGGAACTAGCTTCGAAGTTCGACCTCTGGTTTGAGGTCTTCTCCCGCCAAATGGTCGTTGACGCCGCTGGGCGCAATGTGTTCTTGGAGCATCCTTATCTGATCGCCAGGATGGACCAATTGTCCCGTGACGAGGACCTCCAGGAGCAGCTTCGGGATGTGACCTGGGATCTTGCCGTTGTTGATGAAGCTCACCGGATGTCGGCCCACTATTGGGGACAAGAACTGAAGGAGACTAAGCGCTTCCAGTTGGGCCGGATACTGTCTGACACGGCCCAGAACTACTTGTTGATGACGGCCACACCGCATGCGGGCAAGGAAGAGGACTTCCAGGTATTCATGTCGCTGTTGGACCCAGACCGCTTCGAGGGACAATTCCGCCAAGGTGTCCACCAAACAGACACCGGGGGCCTGATGATTCGCCGTACCAAGGAAGAGATGTTGACCTTTGACGGTAAGCCACTGTTCCCGGAGCGCAGGGCTTATACCGTCGCGTACGACTTGTCCAGCGCTGAGCGTGAGCTGTACGAGCAGGTCACCGCGTATGTCCGAACCGAGATGGGGAAGGCTGACCAGATCACGGCCGCAGGCGAGAAGAAACGCGGCAACAACATCGGTTTCGCGCTGACCGTTCTGCAACGCCGGTTGGCATCCAGCCCGGAAGCGATCCTGCGTTCACTGGAGCGCCGCCAAGCCCGGCTCCAGGACCGCCTCAGGGACATGGTTCGCGCCGCGGACCGGGCCGCCTTTTCCGGGACGGATCGGGCCGCCTTTTCCGGGACCGACCGGGCCGCGTTAGCTGGGAGGAGCCTTGCCGCCCAGGACAACCCAACCATGCCCAGCTTCGATCCGGATGACTTCGACGACCTTTATGACGACATCACCGAAGACGACCAGGCCCGCTTGGAGGAGCAGGTCGAACAGGTCGTCGACTTGGCCACGGCGGCGCGGACGGTCGAGGAACTGCGTGTTGAGATTGGTGTGCTTGATGGCCTTGTCGCCACCGCCCGCCAGGTCCGGAACCAGGACACGGACGAAAAATGGGTGCAACTCCGGGCGATCCTCCAAGACGAGGTTCTAACCAGCGACGCCACCGGCAGTCCGCATAAGATCATCATCTTCACTGAGCACCGCGACACGCTGGGCTACCTGTCTGACAGGATCGGAGCGGTGGTCGGGGATCACGCCATCGTCACTATCCACGGCGGCACCAGCCGGGAGGACCGCAAACTAGCGCGCGAGCGGTTTACGGACAACCCGAACGTGATCGTGTTACTCGCCACCGATGCCGCCGGAGAAGGCTTGAACCTCCAGCGGGCACATCTGATGGTGAATTACGACCTGCCGTGGAACCCGAATCGCATTGAACAGCGTTTCGGGCGCATCCACCGTATTGGTCAACGCGAGGTCTGCCAGCTTTGGAACCTGGTGGCGGAGGACACCCGCGAGGGTGCGGTCTTGAGGCGGCTCTTGGACAAGATCACCGAGCAGGGCAAGGCTTACAACGGCAACCTATTCAATGTGCTGGGAGATCGCGACGCGTTCCGGGGGCACTCGCTCAAGGACTTGGTGATGGAGGCGATCCTGTATGGGGACCGGCCTGAGGTTCGCGCCAGACTCAACCAGACTATCGACGCTAGCTATGCCGACGGCCTGGAGGAAATTCTGCGGGAACGGGCTTTGCATCCCGAGATGTTCCCTGGGTTGGACCTGGAAGAGGTGCGTCGCCAGATGGAGAAGGCGCGTGAACGCAAGCTCCAACCTGGCTACATAAGGGGTCTGTTCATTCCGGCTTTTCGTGGCCTTGGAGGGATGATCCGTCAGCGTGAGACGGGCCGGTATCAGATCAGCCGCGTCCCTAAACGCGTCCGGGATCAGGCCCGCCGCGTCAACCGTTGGAAACCGCTGCCGGAAGAATATGAGCGCGTCACGTTCGAGACCAAGCATGTCCGTCCTTCTCAGACCGATAGTTGGGCGTATCCGGCGGACGCGGCCCTGTTGGCTCCTGGTCACCCGCTGTTGCGGGCTGTGATTGATTTGACCATTGAGGACTTAGCGGATGTCTTGTCGCAGGGCACGGTATTCGTTGACCGCCGCGAGACTCAAACCAGCCGGCCGTCGATGCTGTTCGCGCTTGAGCAGCGGATTGAGACGCCCGGTCACCTGACGGTGTCGCGCCACTTCGATTACGTGGAGTTGGATCCGGACGGCCACGCCGCTGTCACGCTGGCTCCGCCATACCTTGACTATGACGCCCCGGATGTGGGTGAGTCGGCGGCCATCGCCAAGGTGGTTCAGGAGCCTTGGGTTAGGGCGGAGAACGATGCCGTCATCAAGCTTTGGGCTTACCGCCACGGCCTCCAGCCACGCAAACAAGAACTAGTTACGAGGATCACGGCCGGCGCCGCGAGGGTCCGCCCTCAAGTGGTTCAGCGGCTCAACGCCGAGGTTAATTACTGGGACGGCGAGTATAACCGGCTGGTTGAGCTTCAACGTCAGGGCAAGCCGCTGAGGAGGAGCCCTGAGATGGCCCTGGCCAAAGCACGGCAATGCGAACTGCGCCTGGAGCGTCGGTTGGCTGAACTAGACCAGGCCACCCAGTTGGTCGAACTTCCGGCCCACATCCGGGGCCAAGCTTTGGTCATCCCAAGCCGCCTGCTGGCTCAGCTCACACCGGCGCCGCTTCTGGGGCCCGGCGAACAATCTCCGCTTCCTGGCGCGAAGCTTGAGGACATCCGCGAAACCGAGGAATCGGAACGCCGTGCCGTCGATCTGGTGATGGCCGCTGAGCGTGCGCTCGGGCGCTTCCCAGAGGAGATGGACCACTACAATCCCGGTTACGATATCCGTTCCACTGACCAGGATGGCCGGGTTTTCTACATTGAGGTTAAGGGTTACCTGAAGGGCGCTCGTGAATTCGAGATCACGAACCGTGAGGTCGCCACCGCCCAAAACCAGGGTGACCGCCACCGACTAGCACTGGTGGCGGTTGACCCTGATGACCCCGCCAAGGACGAGTTGCGCTACGTCACAGGCAGCCTGGATCACCTGCCCGCGGACGCAACCACGGCAAGGTTTGGCGAGAAGTGGGCCGCCCATTGGCCCCGGGGTGGTCCGCCCCGATGACCACCACCACCGTGTATCTGGACGAATCAGGCGACCTGGGCTTCGATTTCACCAAGGCCAAGACATCGCGGCACTTCCTCATGACGGGGTTCGCCACGCTTGACCCTCGCGCAGTCCAGAAAGCTGTCAAGGCAGTTTTCCGAAGCATGCCGAAGGCCCAGGTAAAGGCTCGCCACGGCGTCTTGCACGCGGTGAGAGAGGATGCCGCGACGGTTCGCCGCCTCCTGACCCGTCTAGCCCGGCTGGACGGTCAAGTCGTTGTGTTGCGTCTCAACAAGCAGCAGGCTGCCGCGAGCGGGGCAGACCAGCACGCCATCTATATTCGTTTGGCCAACTTGGCCGTGGCCGAACTGACAAACGTCGCTACATCTGAAGAAGCTGGGGCAGTTCGGCTAGTCGCCTCCCGCAGGGAGACAAACCGCTTGTTGAACGAGCACTTCCGCGCTGATGTGGCGGCCGCAGCAGACGCCAGAGGACTGGACCCGCAGGTCGACATTTTGCGGCCCAGCGCAGATAAGGGCCTCCAGGCGGCCGACTTCTTGTCGTGGAGCTTCTTCCACGAGTTTGAACACGGCGACGCCACGTTCTCCAGCCTGGTCCGTTCCTTGGATCTGAGGGTGGTCGATGTCGCCTAGAAAGAACACGACCCTCGCCGCCTTTCCGGGGAACCATGCGGAGCCCCTGCGACGAGGGATTTACGTGTCCCACCAGTGTAGCCCAAGTGCCTGGGCTAACGCCAGTGTCAACAACCCTTGCCATTCTTGTTGTGGAACACTACGGAGCCTCCCGGCAGGGGAATTACGTGTTCCAGCAGTGTAGCCCAGACGTCTGGGTCTCGCGAAGGTCCACAACCCTCGCCGCCTTTCTGGGGAACCATGCGGAGCCCCTGCGACGAGGGATTTACGTGTGCAGCCAGACTAACGCGGGGATAGCCGGGCCGTCCGGCGGATCGGCCCAGGCGGTCAAGAGTAGGAGGACGTATGTCTGAGCAGCGCAAGAAGAAGCTGATCGAGGTTGGGTTGCCGCTGGAGACGATCAACGCCGAATCGGCCCGGGAGAAGTCGATTCGCCATGGGCATCCTTCAACCCTGCACTTGTGGTGGGCGCGGCGTCCGCTGGCCACCGCCCGCGCCGTTCTTTTCGCCCAGCTTGTGGATGATCCTTCGGCGCGTCCAGAGGAGTTCCCAACCCAGGAGGCCCAGGACGCGGAGCGTGCCCGGCTGCACGAATTGATTG
This sequence comes from Bifidobacteriaceae bacterium, assembly GCA_031267825.1. Classification (GTDB taxonomy): domain Bacteria; phylum Actinomycetota; class Actinomycetes; order Actinomycetales; family WQXJ01; genus JAIRTF01. Next base: position 50,750 of record JAIRYJ010000008.1, on the reverse strand, counting down.
AGGCGCTGGTGAAGTGGGAGAACACCGCTCCTGGCGCTCAGGGTATCGCTCTGCCGAGCCAGGGCCGCACGGTCAGCGGTCAGCGGTTATTTGCCATGGCCCAAGAGGAGATCAAGAAGTCCAACGGCGGCGAACTACCGGCCGTGCTGGACCCGTTCGCCGGTGGTGGCACCATTCCGCTGGAGGCCCAGCGTCTGGGATTGGAGGCGCACGCTTCTGACTTGAATCCGGTCGCTGTGCTGATCAATAAGGCGCTGATTGAGATCCCGCCCAAGTTCGCCGGCCGCCCACCGGTTCATCCTGGCGCGGAGGATCGCGTGGGCGGTTGGCAGCGAGCTGAGGGCCTGGCCGAGGATGTGCGCTACTACGGCCAATGGATGCGTGACGAGGCTTATCGGCGCATCGGCCACCTGTATCCCAAGGTCAAGGGGCCGGACGGCAAGGAGCACAGGGTGATCGCCTGGATTTGGGCGCGGACGGTGCGGTCGCCCAACCCGGCCAACCCGATCGAGGTCCCGTTGGTCAGTTCGTGGTGGTTGGGCAAGAAGAAGGGTAAGGAAGCCTGGGTTAGCGCCGAAGTCGTTGACGGCCAGGTCCGCTACCAGGTGATGTACGATGCCGCCGGGCCGGTTGGCGCTGCTGACGGTACAGTCAGCCGGACGGGAGCCATTTCGATCGCCGATGGGACCCCCATCAGCCTGGAGTACATCCGCCAGGAGGCCCGGGCGGGACGCATGGGCGCGCATATGATCGCCGTCGTGGCTGAGGGCGAACGCGAACGTCTGTACCTCAGCCCGACAGCGGATCAGGCCACGACAGCAGCGGTGCCCCGCCCAGATCACGTCCCTGACCAGGAGCTGCCTGAGGCGGCGCTCGGATTCCGGGTCCAGAATTATGGCATGACCCATTGGGCTGACTTGTTCACGAATCGGCAGTTGGTGGCGATGACCACATTCTGCGACCTGGTGCCTGAGGCCCGCCAGCAGGCTCTGCGAGACGCCCTTGACTCTGGCTCGCCGGAAGGCACTCAACTGGTAGGCGGCGGCACGGACGCCGCCGCCTACGCAGACGCTGTCGCCACATACCTGGGCATGGCCGTCGACCGAGTTGCCGACCTGTGCAACGCTATGTGCTCTTGGGTTCCGAAGGGGGAATTCGCTGCCCACATGTTCACTCGCCAAGCAATCTCAATGATCTGGGATTACGTGGAAACCAACCCTCTCGCGGTTGCGGGGGGAAACATTCTCGGCCAGGTCGACTGGGTAGCGCGCGTTTTGGAGCGACTGCCTGCCGCTTCGCAGGGGATGGCTTATCAAGTCGATGCGGATGCCCAGTCCTACCCCGGTATCGCGGTGTCGACCGACCCTCCGTACTACGACAACATCGGGTATTCAGATCTATCGGACTTCTTCTATGTGTGGCTGCGGCGTTCGCTTGAGGACGTGTTACCCAGGCTGTTTTCGACCATGTTGGTGCCCAAAGCCGCCGAACTTGTCGCGAACCCTTACCGTCATGGAGACAAGGTCGGCGCCGAGAGGTTCTTTGTCGATGGATTCAACCAAGTGTTCGCGCGGATCCGGGAGACGGCCACCTGGGACGTGCCCATGACTGTTTACTACGCCTATAAACAACAAGATGCTGGAACTGATGGCACGGCATCGACCGGCTGGCACACGCTGTTGGACGGCCTGGTCAGCGCGGGCTGGGAGATTACCGCCACTTGGCCGGTGCGCAGTGAACGTCCTGGACGCATGCGTGACTTGAAATCTAACGCTTTGGCGTCGTCGATTGTCTTGGCTTGTCGGCCGCGACCCGAGGAGGCCTGCGCGATTACGGCGCGACGGTTCCTTGACTTGTTGCGGTTGGAGTTGCCTGGTGCGCTGCGGGCCATGGTTCGCAGCGATATCGCACCGGTGGATTTGGCTCAGGCGGCGATTGGGCCTGGCATGTCGATCTTCTCGCGCTATTCGCGGGTACGGGAGGCGGACGGCTCAGACATGTCGGTGCGTGACGCTTTGCTGCTGATCAACCAAACCCTCGACGAGGTGATCGACGAGCAAGAAGCCGACTTCGACCCTGATACTCGCTTCGCTGCCAAATGGTACCGGCAGTACGGGTGGGGGACGGCGGCATCGGGCATCGCGGATCAACTCTCCCGTTCGAGTGACACTTCGGTAGGGGCGCTGGAACGTGGCGGGATCTTCGAAGCTAAAGGAGGCAAAGCCCGCCTGCTTTCACCCCGCGAACTGAACGGCGAATGGGACGTTGAGAAGGACGAACGGGTCAGCTTGTGGGAGGCGCTGGTGCGCCTAGCGGCCGTCATGGGTAAACAAGGCGCGTATCAAGTCGCGGCGCTGCTCCCTGCCGTCGGATCCAAGGTGTCACTTGACGGCGTGAAAGAACTCGGCGTGATGCTGTTCCACTACGCCGAAAAGAAAGGCGACGCTGGTGACGCGTTGCTGTTCAACGGCTTGGTCACGTCCTGGAGTGATTTGACCACGCAAGCCCGCAAACAGGCCGCCGTGCCACGTTCTGAACAACTCACACTCGACTTTGGACCAAATAGCCTGTGAACGTCACCTTGATGCGGCAAGCTGGTCTTGTGAACGGCGGGAGCCACCGATGGCTATGAATAACCGAGACCGAGTTGGCAAAGGATTCGACCTTCTAGTTGAAGGACTGACCGACCCGGTAGACGATGTAATGCGGCAGGTCTTCGGTAACCAATCCGACTGGAATGAGTTGTGGGCGGCACGCGACGCCCTAAGACACGGCACACCCCCCAAGACCTACTCCAAGAATGACGCTCTGATCTTGCTGCGCGCCATCACCGAGTTCGGCCGGGAATTCGCTTCGATCCTGTCGCGTCCGCAACAGGCTTACGCCTCAGAACTGCGTGAAACTAGGAACCTGTGGGCGCATTCCGAACCGTTTTCCTCGGATGACACGATTAGAGCCTTGGACACGATGGAACGGCTGTTGCTGGCCGTCAACGCCCCAGATTCAGCTGAAGATGTCCGCAAACTGCGCCTCGATCTACAAGCCACCGTGGTCTCGGAACAGGCCCGGCAGCAGACACGCCGACCAGCGATCGGAGCCATTTCGGTGCCGGGCACGTTGGGCATGAAACCATGGCGTGAGGTTATCCAACCGCACAATGATGTGGCCCAGGGTCAATTCACGGCCGCGGAATTCGCCGCCGACCTGCATCAAGTGGCGCAGGGACTGGCCACCGCGCCGGAATACGCCGATCCGGTGGAGTTCTTCAACCGCACCTTCCTGACCGAAGGTCTACGTGACCTGCTGAATCGGGCGCTGACCCGCATAGTTGGCGACGGATCAGCCAGTCCAATAGTCAACCTCCAGACAAACTTTGGCGGCGGCAAGACCCACTCGATGCTGGCGCTGTACCACCTGTTCGGCGACACCCCGGTGACGTCTTTCCCGCAGGAACTCCAAGAACTGATCGTCAAAGCCGGTGCCGCAGGCCTGAGGGGAACGCCGGTTCGCCGGGTCGCCATAGTTGGTAACCGGATGAAAGCCGGGTCGGCGTCAGTAAAAGACGACGGCACTGAGGTGCGCACCGTGTGGGGCGAATTGGCTTGGCAGCTTGGCGGTAAGGAAGGTTTCGCGCTGGTGGCGGCCGATGATGCCGCCGGGACGAACCCTGGCAGCGCACTTCAGACCCTGCTGGAGAAATACGGCCCGGCGCTGATCCTGATCGACGAGTGGGTGGCTTACGCCCGTGACCTGGTGGGTAAAGACGGCCTACCAGGCGGATCGTTCGACACTCAGTTCACCTTCGCCCAAACCTTGACCGAGACGGTCGAATCGGTGCCCGGCACAATGCTGGTGGTGTCTATCCCGGCCTCAGATTCGGGTGAAAGAAAAGGCAACGACATCGAAATCGGCGGCACCAACGGCCACGAGGCGCTGCGCCGACTGCAGAATGTGATTCGCCGCAAAGCCGACCAGTGGCGGCCTTCGAGCAAGGACGAATCGTTCGAGATTGTTCGCCGCCGTCTGTTCCAGACACCAGGCGCTGATGGGCTGGCGTCAATCGCGGCGACGGCCCGTAAGTTCGTGACGATGTACCGGGAAAACCAGTCGCAATTCCCGCGTCATGTTTCTCAGCCGGGAACCTCTTATGAGGCTCGTATCAAGGCTTCCTATCCGCTGCATCCTGAACTACTCGACCGGCTATATGAGGATTGGTCGGCGCTGGAACGTTTCCAGCGGACTCGTGGCGTGCTGAAGCTGATCTCATCCGTCGTCCACGAACTGTGGGCTGAGGGAGACACATCGCCGCTGATCCTGCCGGGTAATGTGCCGTTGGCGGCGACCACTGTCAACACGGACCTGACGCAGTACTTAGAGGATTCGTGGAGGCCAATCATCGACGGCGATATTGACGGCCCACAGGCGACCGCCGCCCGGATCGACAACACCAAATCTTCCCTCGGCTCTCGGCACGTCACGCGCCGGATAGCCCGGACAGTCTTCATGGGTGCGGCGCCCCGGTCGCGATCAGCCCGCAAAGGTTTGGACAAGCAGTACGTCTGGCTTGGCACCGCCGTCCCCGGCGACGCGCTAGGGAACTTCGGCGCCGCGTTGGACGCGATGGAACAGGAGTCAACCTACTTCTACGCCGACTCGGGTCACTACTGGTTCGACACCCAAGCATCCGTCACGAAAACCGCCTCCGATTACGCTGAACGGCTACGCGAAGACCCAGACACCGTCTGGAACGAGATAGTCACCCGGCTGCGGTCAGAGGAGCGCTCCCGGGGTGAATTTGACCGGGTTCACATCGCGCCGGAATCATCAGGTGACATCCCGGACCTTGAGGAGACCCGGCTCGTCATTGTCCATCCCCGTCACTCGGTGCTCAGGGGTGACGGCTCCGAATCAGGCACGCACCAGTCGGTCCGCCAGGCGTTGGAGACCCGTGGCTCGGCCCAGAGAACTCATCGCAACTCCCTGATCTTCCTGGTGGCTGACCGGGACGCTCTGGAGTCACTCGAATCCAGCGTACGCGCGTACCTGGGTTGGAAGCTGGTCCAATCTCAGTGCGAGCAGATGAACCTGACAGCCCAGCAGAAACGGCAAGCCGACGATTCAGTCGCACGGAACAACCAAGTCGCCAACGATCGGTTGCGCGACACGTTCGTCTGGTGCTTGTATCCGTCCCAACCAGATCCGACCCGACCTTTCGAGTTGGTTACCGAACGTGTCCCAGACTCAACAGGAAAGTCGCTCGCCCAGCGGGTGTCTGACCGCCTGGTCAACCGTCTGCGCCAATTGTTCCCCGACCTCGGCCCAACCTATCTTGGCGCCGAACTCAACGGCGTTTTGAGGCCGGCCTGGCAGGGCGCCCATATTTCGGTGGGAGAAGTCTGGAGCTACTTCACCCGTTACCCCTACCTGCCACGCCTGACCCGCCGGGCCGTATTAGACCAAGCTGTCCGTGACGCGGCGGGCGCGCTGCTGGTAGGCGACGAACGCTTCGCCATTGCCAGCGGCTACGACCAAGCCGGCCAGCGATACCGTGGCCTGATTATTCCGCCAAACCCCAACGTCGCGGCCGTCCATGTGACAGACCAGACACTCCTGGTGGACTGGGCTGTCGCCATGGCACAGTTCGAAGCTGAGCACGTCGCTGAACCTGAACCGATACCTGGCGCCGACCCGCCAGACACGTCACCTGGAACCGACGGCAGTGAACTAGGCGCTGGCGGCACAACCCTGCCGGTCGACATCGTGCTGCCGGGTGTACCAGTCGAAGTCGCGGCCGAGGTTGAATTCCCACGCGTCCGCTTCTTCGGCCAGGTCCGCCTTGACCCGACGCGCTACGCCCGCGACATGGGCAACGTTCAACGTGAAATCTTGGACCGCCTGGCCGGTGCCGACACTGAACTGGACATCATCATCGACATTCAAGCTAGGCGACCCAAAGGCTTCACCGAGGCGGAAGTCCGCACCATCAGCGAAAACGCCCGCACGCTGAAGTTCGACCAATCCAGCCTCGGCTTCGCCACCGACTAAGTCTCGACGGATAGGCAGCCGATCGTGCCCAGACCCCCGGCGTGGAGACACACTCTGGACGAAGCCCGCCGCCAAGCTCTTGTAGCGGTTGACTTCTACAACCGGCCCGGTGACCGGCGGAGCTTCACTGATTTCATTGTTCATATTCATCTTGCGTGGCAGAACCTGATGCTGCCGAAGGCCGCTGCGGCCGCCGTCGAGGCGAGAATCCCCTTCAGGTTCGGCGTCAACAATTTCACCAAACTGAGGCAGATGTGGCAGATCGGCCCAGAGAAGGGCGGAGATATGCGCGCGATGACCGGTTCGGACGGATTCGCGGTCTACTCTCCGGCTTTTGGTCAATTCGTCTATACGCCAAAGCTTGTTGATCGGATGGTCGACGCGCTTTCCACAGGGGAGGCCTTCGCCAGATATGAGCGCCGAGAGACCATGTGGGCTGCCAACACCGCACTGCTTGACGAAGTGCGGGACACCGATGAGCGGAAAATGGCACGGGCGGATGCCTGACCGGCGGTCCTGGACAAGGAGCAAAAGGTGCTGGTGAAACGCGTTATCAGCGGTAGTCGAGGGATGGCATCGGACACAAAATCTAGCTCCCAAGACGACCGCACTGGCCCGAACCCTGGTGGCGTGACGGGCCCGAACCAGCACCGTGCTACCCACCTCACACAGCACCTCGGCCAGGACGATCAAACTGACGAGCGCCGGAGGTTCAGGCGTTAGCCTGGCCGGAGCCGTGTACACCTGGTTCGTAGCCAAGTCTGACTTCGACGGCGGCCCAGCGTCCGTCCGGGTGAGAGATGATCGCGTCGGCTTCGAGGCCTGATTCGTCCCGGTAGTGGTAAACGGAGGCGCCACTCGAATCGGCGAATACGGCCAGATCACGTAAACAGAGCGTTTCGAATAGGAACCCTGCGGTATTCAGATCTTGGCGTAACCGATCTGTTGTCACCCCTAAAGCGGCCGCCGCTAGTGACGGGTCAGGGCATTGGCTGAAGCAGATCGTTGGCGCACCAGCCGGCCGCCCGCAACGACACACCAGAAGGCACACTGTCTAACGGTTCACCATCACGCCGGGTGACCCGGAACTGGACCAATTCACCCGGTAACGCCGTGGCAAGCATCCGGTCCACCCGCAGCACCGCCGCTGGCACGCCCAGCTCATCAGCTAACCGGTCAGGGAACAAACAAAGATCCTTGATCACCGTTTCAGCCCGGGCCTCAACCAGCAGGCCCCCCGAATCGAGCCTGGCGTCAAGCCCAAACCTGGCCGCCCCTAGAGACGTCAAACGGTCCGGCCGGTGAGACCAAACCTGGCGCCCACCAGACCAGTCAGCCAGCAAGAACTCCCCAGCCGGGTCATCTGGGACGGCGAACTGGTGGGGCAGTACCAACCGGGCGAACCGCCCGCCCGGTGCCTCAAGGCGGAACTCGGCGGCGGCCAAGACCGACCCATCAAAACTGATCCGGCGCAACCTGATCAACTCAAGCCGCGACACCAAACTGTCATTCACCAAAACCAGTTCGAGTCCACCACCCCCACCTGGGTCCACCGGACCACCCGGCACTAAAGGCTGAATAGTAACTAAGACATCAGCGAAGGCGTCCCGCAGGGCGTACCAAAGTGGTTTCTCAAGACCGGCGTAGTCAACAGCCGACCAGCTGATGGCAGGCCAGCAGTCGTTCAACTGCCAAATCAGCAAACCGCCGCACCGTTCACGCGAACGCAACCACTCCACACCGGCGCTGACCGCCCGGGCCTGGACTAACTGGGTGGCGAAATGCCAAGCGGAACCATCCAACGGAACGGGAAAATGTGGTTGAAGGCCCCGGCTGAGCTTATGCATGCCGTCAATCGCTCGCATGAAATGACTGGTCAGTGGCGCGTACGGGTCAGGTTCAGCGCCATCTAAGGCGGTCCGCAAAGTAGTCCAAGCCGGTGGGGCACACCAGCCCATCTCGGCTACGAAAGCCGGATCGTGGTCCCGGTAGTGGGCGTAATCAAGCAGATTCCACTCATCCCACAAACTAGTCGGACCGCGCGCATCCGATTCCGGATCGGATTCAACTGAACCAGACCAAGGTGCGTTCGGCAGATAAGGCCGGGTCGGATCAAGCCGGGCGACAATCCTTGGCAGGAGGTCAAAATAGTAACGCCCACCCCAGCCGTTCTGTCCGATCTGGTCCGCCCAACCCCAGTGATGTAGCCCTAAAACCGTCTCGTTGCCGCCGCACCACAACGCTAGGGACGGATGGGAACACATCCGGGCGACAGCTTGTTCAGCTTCAGCGACGATCAACGCTTCGGTCTTAGGATCCTCCGAATAGGCCGAACAGGCGAACAGAAAATCATGCCAAACCAGCAGACCAGCCTCATCGCAGGCGTCAAGTAGAGCCTCAGAGGCGAAATGCCCGCCACCCCAGATACGTAACAGGTTGGCGCCACCGAGTTTGGCTTGCGCTACCCGTTCAGCTTGGCGGGTTTCACGGCTTGGCAGCGTATCGTCCGGGATCCAGTTGTAACCCCGGATCTTGACCGGAGCGCCATTGACGGTGATGCGCCAACTCGCACCGGCGGCATCGGGCGGTTCTGTAACCGTCACCGAGCGGATCCCAAGCCGGACCACCGACACGTCCAGCGAACCAGTTTGGCCCGCCAGTTCGGTTCGCAGCGTGTAAAGCGGCTGGGCGCCCAAACCGTGCGGCCACCACAGTTCGGGCTGCTCAAGTAGAAGTACGATGCCGCCCTCACAGTCCCGGGGTACGGCGGTACCGTGGCCGGCTGGTTCGCCGGACGGGCCGAACAGGTGGGCCCGCAGCCGGACGTCAGGTGCCGCGTCGATCCGGACACGGACTTCGATGCGGGCTTGGCCGGTACCGGCGTCTAGTTCGATCAAAGGGCAAACCTGTTCGATCCGCCCGAAGTGCGCTTCGAGCCGGATGCCGCGCCAGATTCCCGCTGTGACGAAGTGCGGACCCCAGTCCCAACCAAAGTTGGCGGCGCTTTTACGCAGGTGAGCGTACGGTTCGCTGTAGGGGCTTGGTAGTGGCCCGAATTCGCGTTCGGCCCGCAGGGCGGCATCCCAAGCCGATTCGAACTGGATTTCGATGCTGTTGCGGCCCGCTTTGAGGACGCCTGCCACATCCCAGCGGTAAACCAGATGCTGGTCACAGGCTTGGCCGACTGCCTGACCGTTGATGGTGACTTGGGCTACTGTGTCGAGGCCGTCGGCTACCAACTCGGTCCGTGCGCCTGGCACTGGGGTCCAGTCGAATTCGCGTCGGTAGATCCAGCGTGACCGTCCGGCCCAGACTTGGGCTTGTTCGCCCCAGCCGACTTCCAGTTCTGGCAGGATTCCGGCGGCCAGCAAGGCACTGTGGATCTCGCCCGGCACGGTGGCGGGGATCGGGCCGGTTTTGGCGGCGGCCGGCGTTGAGGGCGGCCCGCCCAGCCAGATCAGCTCCCATTGGCCGGCTAAGTCAAGAACTGTCTTGGCTGTCTTGGCTGGTTTGGCTGCCTTGGCCGTCGCGGCCGCCGCGGCCGTCTTGGGCCGCGTCATCCTTTGACCGCCCCGGCGACCAGTGCTTCTTGCATCCGCTTCGACATCACCGAATAAACAATGTAGACCGGCAGCAATGTCAGCACAGTGCCCGCCGCCAGCACCCCATAGTTGGTTGAATCGGACACCAAGGTGGGCAACGCGACTTGAACAGTCCGGACTTCCCGGCCTGTGCCGGTGATCGTCAAGGAGAAAAGATATTCGTTCCAGAAGGTCAACAGTTGCAGGATCATCACGCTGACAATCCCAGGTCGGGCGATCGGGATGAACACTTTGGTCAGTGTGTGCCAATGGCCCGCCCCGTCCAGCGCCGCCGATTCGACCAGTTCACCTGGTACCGTCCGCATGAACTGGGTCAGCAGCAGGACTGACAGGGGCAGCGCCGAGGCCGGCAAATAGAGCATTTGGAACTCGCGGGTGAAGAACAAACCCATCCGGATCGCCAGGATCACAGTTGGGATGAGGGCCGCGAACGGTGGTATCAGGAAACCAGCGGCGAACGCCCGGCTGATGATCCGTGCCGGGCGGCTATCGCTCCGAGCCAGCGCGTAGGAAGCTGGCACCGCCAAGAAAAGCGTCAGGACGATGCCGACCGCGCAGATCAGCACCGAGTTGAGTAACGCTTGACCCAAGCCGGCCGAGTTCCAGGCGGTGGCGAAGTTTTGCCACAGCCAACGGGCTGGCGCGGCGAATGGGCGGGTGAAAATCTCGATGTTGGTCTTCAGGGCGGAGACCAGCAGATAGTAGATCGGGGCGGCCAGTAGGGCCGCGTAGATCCACGACAAGACTGAAGCCAGCGGACCGCGCCGGACTTTAGGTCCGCGAGCCCGCTTGGATTGGGCGGCCCGGCGGTTAGAGGCGTTCATGGCCGGTCCTCCTTGTCACGCAAGATGAAGCCGATTAGAGCCATGCCAGCTATCCCAATTATGAGCAGGAAAACTCCAACAACCTGCGAATAGCCGAGGTCTTGTTGGGAGAAGGCCTTGGCGTAAACCAAGTAGGACAAGGTGGTTGTGGCCGTGCCGGGCCCGCCGCGTGTCAAGAGCAGGATCAAAGCGGCGGACGTGAAAGCGGTCCACAAGAACTGCAGCGTGGTGAGGGTTTTGGCGTAATCCTTGATCATTGGGAAGGCCACTTGCCACATGGTTCGCAGTTTGCCGGCGCCGTCCAATTGGGCCGCTTCGATGACTTCTCCGGGCAGGCTTGAAAGCCGGGCGGCGAATAGGACCGCGGTCCAGCCAACACCGCGCCACAAATCAATCGCGATCAAGCTGGCCAGGGCTGTGGCTGGATCAGCCAGCCAGGGCCGGATCAGCGAATCGAGCCCAATCAGGTCAAGGAAACCGTTGACGCCGCCGTTCGGGGAGAGCACACCGTAGAAGATCATGCCGGTGATAGATATTGAGATCAGGCCGGGCGAGAAATACAAGATTGATAGGAGGCGGTGCCCGCGTGGTCGGGAGTTGAGGTGGTAGCCGAGCATGAAAGCCAACGGGATCATCAGCGGGACGGCGACACCGACTTGAATCGCTGAGTTGATGATGGCGGAGTGGAAAACCGGGTCACTGAAGACTCGGCCAACGTTCTCAAACCCGACGAAGACTGGCTGGTAGATCAGCCCTTTCCAGCGTAGGGTGGCGATGCCGAACATCGCCAATAGCGGGCCAACGGAGAAAACCGCGAACCATATGAGCGATGGCGCCGTCAGCCAAAGGATTCGGCGCGAGCGCAGATGGGCTTTGCCTTTGGGTGCGGGCTTGGCCTTCGGCTTGGCTGCCGGGTTAGCGGGATTCTTGATGCTGGTTCGCCCGGCGGACGGGTTGCCCGGAGCGGTGCTTGATGCGCCGCTTGCTGCGCTGCCGGGACTGACTTGAGTACTCATGGCGCCTTGGTGTGAGTTTGGGTGGGGCCGCCGGGGGAACGGCCCCACCACACTTAGAAGGAAGCTAGCTCTTGGTCGCTGTGTCGAGGCCGGAGCAGATTTCGGCTGGCGTGGCCGAACCATAAGCTCCGGTCAGTACAGCGATGATCGGGTCGGAAGCCGAACCAATCCAAACGTCTGGCATAACGGCGTAGCTGACAACACTGTCCAAACCAAGGGCTTGGGCGAGCAGCGGGTTGGTGGCGTAGGAGGTGAAATCACCGTTGACTGGCGGCAGGATCGAGGCGGTCGTGATGAAGTCACCAACATTCTGATCCTCGTAGAACGCCTGGACTAGTTGGCGTACCAGGTCAATCCGGCCGGAGGCGGCACCTTGGGCGGTGATCATGAAACCAACGCCAGTGAACCCTTGAAGTGAGGTCGGCTTATTGAAGACACCTCCGCTGGGGGTTGCGAAACCGCCGAGTTCGGTGCGGTCTTCGACGCCCGTCCCGGCGTCAACAGCACCGGCATAGGCCCAAGAACCGGCTGACATGATGGCGGCTTTCTCCGAATAGTAGGTGGCGTACATGTCGTCGGCGTTCAGGCCGGCCACATTGTCAACAAAGACTCCAGCGTCACGCAGTTCGGTGAACAAGTTGATGCCGCGCATGACGGGCTCGGAATCGCAGTAGCCGCCGTTTTGCATGACGTTTTTCATCGTGTCGGCATCGGCGTATGACTGTGCGATTTGGTAGAAGAGTTTCTGCCCGGTCCAGTCGCTGCCGCCAACCACAACCGGTCCGGTTCCGGCGGCGCGCAATTTTCGGGCGGCGGATATTAGTTCATCGGTCGTGGCCGGAACAGAACTGACGCCAGCCTTCTCAAGAAGGTCAGTGTTGTACCAGACCGGCCAGGAGAAACCGGAGTATGGCAAGCCTTGCAGCGCGCCACTCGGTTCACCGTCGACACGCCATTCATTCAGTGCGTCAGCCTTCATTTTGTCCGCCAAGCCCCATTGCTGGAGGTATTGGTCCGCGTCCACGGTGACACCGGCTTCTAACCAGCCGAGTGTCTTATCGAACAGGTTGACTATGACTAGGTCTGGGGCTTGGCCGCCGGCGACCATGGTTTCGACCTGGTCATCAATGGTTTCCAGGCCTTCAGTGATTTCGAGTTCGATGCCAGTCGCTTTGGTGAAGGCATCGAAAACGCGTTGTTGGGATTCCGCTTCGGGACTGCCGGAGGCCCACCGGGTGACAACGCTGAGCGTGTTGTCTTCCGTTGGGCCGCCGCCGGAGCCGTCATTACCGCCGGTTCCGCCGGAGCAGGCGCCAAGGGCGAGTGTGAGAGCGGCGAGTGACGCCAGGGGCGCGGTTCGCCTGATGGACTTGATGTGCACAGGGGGCTCCTTTGCTCGTTTCAGGAGGTGTGATTGGTGTCCTCCATCAGTGAGCCTGACAGGTCAAAGCCCGCTTGTCAATAGGTTCATTAGTAATTTATGTATTGCTTGAACCGCGCGGCACTAGCCGAGCCGGTGGCGCCCGCACCACGGTGGCATCTTGACCTGCCAGGACGCCCAGTAGCGTGTCAGCCGCCAAGGCGCCGGCGGCTTGGACATCGTGGCTGACGGCGCTAAGTGGCGGCGAGGCCAGTTGGCATTGAGCCGAATCGTCCCAGGCGATTAGCGAAAGATCCTGCGGTACGGCGATTCCAGCCTGGCCAGCGGCCCGCAAGGCGCCCAGCGCCATGACGTCGTTATCGAACACCAAGGCTGTTGGCCGGTCATCGAGCGTTGCCAGATCCTCGATCGCCCGGACGCCAGCCGCCCACGAGTAATCACCCTCAAAGACGGCGGTTCGTAAACCCAATTCGGCCGCCGCGGCGGCGAACTCGCGGCGGCGCAGGATGGTGTGGGCCATTTCAGGTGGTCCGCTGACATGTCCCAGGCAGGCGTGGCCGGTGGCGGCCAGAACACCGACCAGATCACGCATCGCGACCTCATCTTGCAGCCAAAGCGCGGGCAGGCCGTCAGCCGTCTCCGGATCGGAGATCGCGATGGCGGGGATGGCGAGTTCTTTGATCAACGCGATCCGCTCATCGCCTGGCAGCAGGTCAATCAGAATCACAGCTTGGACCTGACCGTCTCGGACCCAAGCCTGGATCCGTTCACTGGCCTGGCCTATGGTTGCCACAAGCTGCAATAACACTGAGATGCCGAGCGGCACCAAGACTTGTTCCATTCCGGCGATGAACTCTGGGAAGAACGGCTCCGCACCCAACACCTCAGCATCACGGACTAAAGCCAAACCAACTGGCAGTTTTTCCGGCGATCGTGTCAGATTCGCGCCGCTTGGGCTCATCAATGTGCCATCCGTCCGCCGCGCCTCCTTATGATGGTGTCCGTCAACACTATCCCAGCGATCGATTGGAGTTAGCCGTGGCCCGGCGCGAAACCTTGCAATCGGGGCCGGGAAGCCGGGCGCTGGTGGTGGACATTGTTCGTTCGTCCGGTCCGATCAGCCGGGTCGAACTGGTCGAAGCCACCGGCCTGACACAGCCCGCCATCTCTAACATTGTCAGAGGGTTGATCACGGACGGTGTGATTCGTGAAACCGGCGCGACTGTCGCCACCGGAGCTAAACCAAGAGTCCTGCTGGCGATCAATTCCTCAGTCGCTTATGGGGTTGGACTCCATGTCGGGATGGACGCTGTTACCTGCGCGGTCACCAACACGCGGGGCGGCATCGTGGGGCGCCAACTAGCCGGTTTGGAAGGCGGGACGAGCCGCGAACCACCGATCTCGCAGCTAGCTGAACTGTGCCACAGGACAATCGATATGCTCGGCCTGCCAGCCGGTTCGATCGCCGGGGTGACAGTAGCGGGCCGTGGCCCGGCCGACGTCCAACATGGCCTCCTACCATCACTCCAGGCCAGCCAACCAGGATCCCCGGCCAGTTTAAGAACCGAATTAGAACAACGCCTGAGCCTTCCCGTCCTGGTCGCGGCCAATGCGGACGCGGCGGCGGTAGGTGAGTTCTGGGTCCGCCAAGTCTCCCGTGAACGGACCTTCGGCTGCCTCTACCTAGGGACCGAACTCAGCGCCGGGTTGGTGCTAGATGGTGCGTTGTTCCGCGGCGCCAGTTCCAACGCCGGTCAGATAGGCCATGTGCCGATGAGTCCTGACGGCCCGCCATGTCCTTGCGGCAACCGTGGCTGCGTCAACCTTTACGTCACCCCGGCCGCTGTCGTGAACCAGGCTTGGGGGGACAGTGAGCTGGTCGCCCGCATGGGCCTGCGGCCAGATGAAACCACCGCAAGAACCTTCGACATCTTGGCGCGGGCCGCCATATTGGGGGACCGGGAAGCGCGCGCCCTGCTAGACGTCTCAGCCGTCGGCCTGGCGGACAGTGCGTTGACATTAGTCAATTTGTGGGACATAGACACGCTGGTGCTTGCCGGGCCGGGGTTCGCTGTCGCTGGTTCACTCTATGTCCAAGAGATTCGCCGTCGGCTGGCCGCATCCGCCTTCGCCCGGTCAATCCACGCCGTGCGGGTGGATTTGTCCAACAACCCACGTGACTCAGTCGCCATTGGCGGGGCGGCGCTGGTGCTGCAAGGCTCAGTCGCCCCCGGGCATGGTCCCCTGGTCGCCCAAAGCGTCCATTCCCGCTAGAACCCCCATACCCCTAGGCCTCCAGAACCTCCAGAACCCTCAGGCGCCAGGATTGGCCCGGGCCTGGAGTTTGGCCCACTCGTCCCTCAAACCAACAGTCCGGTGGAAAAGCATCGGTTTGTCCGGATCAGGCGCGAAGTATCCAAGGCGTTCAAACTGAACGGCGGCACCAGGACGGTCATCCTTCAAGGCTGGCTCCACTTTGCAGCCCGTTAGCTGTTCGCGGGACTTAGGGTCCAGGTCATCCAACGGATCGCCGGTCGCTTGACCTGGCACTTCAGTGGCGAACAGATGGTTGTACAAGTTGACGGTGGCGTCTAGCGCGTGAGCCGCCGAAACCCAATGCAGGGTCGATTTGATTCGGCGGCCATCTGGCGCCCGGCCGAAGCGGGTCGCCGGATCGTAAACCGCGTGAACCTCCACTACCTGGCCAGCCTGATCTTTGATGATCTGATCAGTCGCTGTCACCAAATAGGCGCCGCGCAACCGCACCTCACGTCCCGGGGTCAGCCGATAGTACTTAGGGGGAGCTTCTTCACGGAAGTCGTCTTGTTCGATCAATAACACGCCGGAGAACGGAACCTGACGGACGCCATCGTCCTGGTTTTCTGGATTGTTGGCCACCTCAACCCAATCAACCACCGCTGTGCCATCAGGATTGACCGGCCAGTTGTCGATCACCAACCGCAACGGCCGCAAAACCGCCATCCGGCGCAACGCCAGCCGGTTCAATTCGATCCTGACGTGGTGTTCTAGTTCTTCGATGGCATGGCGTGAGTTGGTTTTCGACACGCCGATCGAAGCGCAAAAGTTCCTGATCGCCGCCGCCGGGTAGCCGCGCCGACGCAAACCCCGCAGAGTCGGCATCCGTGGGTCATCCCAGCCGTCAACCCGACCCTCGGCCACAAGCTGAGCCAAACGGCGCTTCGAAGTGATCGTGTGGGTCAATTCCAGACGAGCGAACTCATACTGCCGTGGCTGGTCGAAAGGCAACTCGAGGTGGTTCAAATACCAGTCGTAAAGTGGCCGATGGTCCTCAAATTCGAGGGTGCACATTGAATGAGTCACCCCTTCGACTGCATCCGACTGGCCGTGAGCCCAATCGTAAGTCGGGTAGATGACCCACTGGTCTTTGGTGCGGAAATGGTGGCCGCGCCGGATGCGGTACATCACCGGATCGCGTAACTGCATATTGTCCGCCCGCATGTCGATCTTGGCGCGCAACACCATGGCACCATCCGGGAACTCGCCCGCTTTCATGCGTCGGAACAGGTCAAGTGATTCGCCCTTGGGCCGGTCGCGGTAGGGGCTGTCAACTCCGGGACGGCCAAAGGCGCCCCGCTGAACTGAAATGGTGGCGGCGTCTTGCTCATCGACGTAAGCCAAACCGGCTGTGATCAGGTCTTCAGCCCAGAGGTAAAGCTGGTCAAAATAGTCAGAGGCGTGGCAGACGTTCGCTGGGGTGAATCCCAGCCAGGCGATGTCATCCAGGATCGACTGGGCAAACTCGTCATCTTCAGTGTCTGGGTTGGTGTCATCGAAACGCAGGTTGCAGATGCCGCCGAACCGTTCAGCTATACCAAAATCAGCTGTGATGGCTTTGGCGTGGCCGATGTGCAGGTAACCGTTCGGTTCTGGTGGGAAACGGGTCTGAACTCGTCCGGAAAATGTGCCTTCAGCGTTGTCCTGGCGGACGGCATCGGCGATAAAATCCCCGGCGCCAACGGTGCCTCCAATGGTCATCGGCCCAAACTACCACGCGCCTGTTGGCAGCCTGGTCCGGTAACGGTTGGCGCGTCCGGCAATTGGGTGGGCATCGTTTGGACGATGCCGCCCCACGTCTTAGCCACCTAACCTCAGGACGTTCCCAGGTCGGCCGGCCAGGCAACGTCTCAACACCGTCAGTCCGTTGACCTGCGGGTTTACCGCCGGGTTGGTGAAGGCGACGGGGCCGACCAGTTATGGGTGGGATGTGCGCCCGTCGCTCACGGCTTGGGGTGCGGCCGACTGGCGTTGAGTGAGGTGTTAGCGGCGGCCAGCGCCGCCAGAGCGCGCGGTAGGAAGTCGGCTGTTGCCGCGATGTGTTCCTCGGTCCACAACTCAAGCACCACGGCGATGGCCGCGGCGCCAGCGATGCGCGGTTCAAGGGCCGCTGCGGGCAGGCCAAAATCGGCCGCCAAGGCTTCAGTCATCAACCGCTTGGCGCGATCGAGGTGGTTTTGGTGGCGCACTTGGAGCAGTGGTTCACGAGCGATCGCCCGGCGTACAAGGTCGTCACCGGTTTCATCGCCGATGGCGACCTCGTTGGCTAGCCAGGTGGCGATCGCTTCTAATGCACCAGTTCCGGCGGCGCGGGAAGCCAATGATGCCTCGAGCCGGTCGATGATTGTGCTGATTGGCCCCATTGCGATGTCAGCTTTGACCGGGAAGTAGTAGCTGACTGTCCGGGGCGAGACAGCAGCGGTTTTAGCGATCAGGGGGATGGTGGCGCCATCGAAGCCGCGCTCGGCGATTAGGCGCAGCCCAGCGCGGATGATGGTCCGTCTGGTGCGCGACTTATTGCGTTCGCGCAAGGATTCGGCCATTCCGTCACTCTACCCGCCAGTTCGGGTCTGACGACTGAGTTGGCCGTAAGCCGGGACACGCCAACACCCGCCCAACAAAAAGGTTGCATGAGGCTGCAAGATTGCACTAGGCTGCAACTAAATGTTCCGGGACGAGCCGGAGCACCTGATCTGGAGGTCAACAGTTATGGCAACTAGCCCCATCACCCGAACCAGGTCCGGTGAGGTCCGCGGCCTGGTCAGACCCAACGAAACAGTCGCCTTCCTGGGCATCCCCTACCAAGCCAACCCGCAAGGCAATCCCTATGCCGCGCCAACACCACCACCCACCTGGACGGAGCCATTCTTAGCCCAAAGCTACGGACCAAGCGCACCCCAGCCGCCCGATTCTGACCCGATCATCCCGCAGGTGATCGTCCCGCCCGGCCCAGCCGGCTGCCTCAACCTGAACATTTTCACCAGCTCCCTCGACGGGCACCGGCCTGTCATGGTCTACATCCACGGCGGCTCATTCACCGCCGGCTCGAACGCTTTCCCGTGGTACGAGGGTTCGCCTCTGGCGGCCGACGGCGCTGTTGTGGTGACAGTCAACTACCGCCTAGGTGTCTACGGTTTCAGCCCACTGAACCAGCCGAGCGTTGGGGTTGTGCCCAACCTTGGGTTGAGGGATATTGTCGCCGCCCTCGAATGGGTGCGTGACAACATCGCTGCCTTCGGTGGTGACCCGGACCGCGTCACGTTGTGGGGACAATCGGCTGGGGCGGTCGCGGTTTGCATCATGTTGGCGGCCCCGCAGGCTCAAGGGTTGTTCCAGCGCGCGATAGTTCAATCGTCCAACCCGGAGGCGCTACTCTCCCAGGACGATGCCGCCCTTGTGGCTCAGCGTTTAGCGCTCGGCTTGGGAGCCCCCCAAGGCGACGACTTGACTTTGGCGCGTTATCTTGGGACGGCATCGTCCAGCGAACTGATGGCCATCGAAGCCGCCATGGCCGCCTCTGTCCTGGCCAACCCAGACCCGACCGCCTGGGGTTCTGTGGCCCTGAACTACTTGCCGTTCGCTCCGCTGATCGACGGCGACCTGCTGCCCGCTGGCCCAATCGAAGCCGCCGCTGCCGGGCTGGGTAACGGGATCGAGCTGCTGATCGGCTACAACACTGACGAGTTCAACCTGTTCACCATCCCGTCCGGGCTAGCTGACCTGGCTGACCAGTCTCTGGTCGAAGGCTTGGCCGGCCTGCGCGGGCTGGAACCGCAAGCCTTGGGGGCTTACGGCGCGGGGCCTGAGGGGACCAATTGGGGAGCGGTCTGGAATGCCATGATGACTGATTGGATGTACCGTCGGCCAACGTTAGCGCTGGTCGAGGCCCGTAACCAGGCTGGGGCCAGACCAAGTTATGTTTACCAGTTCGCTTGGGACTCGCCGGCCTATGAGGGGCGCCTCGGTGCTTGCCACGCGCTTGAGGTGCCGTTTGTTTTCGGGGCCCAGGATCAGCCCGGTGCTCGGGTTGTTTTGGGTGATTCGCCGCCCGGCGGGCTGAGTCCTGAGTTGCGCTCGGCCTGGTTGGCTTTCGCCAAGACTGGCGTCCCGCCTTGGCCCGCCTACCAGACCAGCGACCCGGTTTGTCGGCGTTTTGACGCCGTATCGGAAAACGTTCTTGACCCGTTCGATCAGGCCGTATTGGGTGGGTCGGTCTCAGTCGGTGGGTCGGCCCGGGCCGACGCACCGTCCGGTCCGTCCGGGCAACCCGGTCCGCCCGGGACAGGCCAGGCCTGATACCAGCCAGCAAAAGGAGACGAAGAACCGTGTCTAACGCAATCGAGCCAGCAGCCAATCCAACCGGTGCGGACCAAACCGGTGCGGCCAAGGCCAGCCACCTCCTGACCGTCAGCGGAGCGCTGGCCGTTCCACTGCGCAAGATTGGCCCCATTCTGTTCCTTGGCAGTATGGGTTTCCTGGTTACCGCTTCGGTTAACCAGACCCTCATCCAGCAGATCTTGGCTGAATGGGATCCGGTAACGAAAGTGGCGCACTATTCAATGATTTCGTTGCTTGGATCATTCACCCAGATGATCGGCTCGGTGGTGTTCGGCGCTTTGAGCGACCGCACCACCTCGCGTTTCGGGCGGCGTAACCCTTGGATTCTGGGTGGGGGACTGGTTTCAGCCAGCTGCATCGCGGCCATCGCCTTGACCAATTCTTTCCCCGCCTTGCTGGCCCTTTGGCTGGTTGGCACCACCGCTATCTCCGCTTTCACCGCTCCAATGGCGGCCATCCTGCCTGACAGGATCGCCCAGAACGCGATGGCTCGGGCCTCGATGATCGCGGGCATGGGGCAAATGGCGGCCTTGGTGGCGAACGGCTTTATTGTGGCCGCTCTGCTGGCAAACGCCCAACGGGGTCTGCTGATTGGAGCTTGGCCAATCGCTATCGCCGGTGTTGTGCTGTTCTTCGGGGCTAAGGAAAAACCGGTCAGTTCGGCTGAAAAGCGGCGCGGCGGGATCGCCGAGGCCTTCCGTTCACTGCGCCCACCGCGCAGCAAAGACCTCTACTTGGCGCTGGCTGGCAGGTTCCTAATCATGTTGGCGATCTATTCGCTGTTCCTCTACCAGCTATATCTGCTGACAGATTACGTTGGCACCACCACTGAGGCGGCCGGCACCGCGATGGCGTTGTTTGGTGTGTTCCTCGGTGTGCTGGGTTCGGCCAGTGCTGTCGCGGCCGGCATCTTGTCCGACAAGCTTGGCCGGCGTAAGCCTTTTGTCTATCTTGCCTCTGGCACGATGGCGCTGAGTTTTGTGCCGTTCCTGTTCAGCCCGACAGTCACTTCTTATTACATTTGGGCCGCTTTGCTTGGTTTGTCCTACGGGCTGCTCATCTCGGTTGATCAGGCGCTGGTGGTTGATGTGTTACCTAACAAGCAGGAAGGCGGGCGCGACCTTGGTATAGCGAACCTGGCGAACACTGTTGCCGCTGTGCTTGCGCCTGGACTGGTGGGTGCCATATTGACTGTTACTGGTTCCTATATGTGGGTCTTCATTGTTGGGATTGTCTTGTCAATTGGTTCCGCCATATGCATCAAACCGATCCGTTCCGCCCGCTAGTGTTTCGACGTCAAACTATCTGACATCGGGTTAGGTCCGCCGGGCGCCGGAGGCGGTCTAGGCCGCGCTAGCCTGTTGCTTTGAAGTCAAAGCAGTCCAGGAGGTTGTCCGATGTCGTCTGACGTTGCCGCTGTCCATCTGCGGGCCGCTGGGGTGTCGCTAGTTTTCGCGATCGGCCCGGGCCTTCCCCGGGTGGTTCATTGGGGCCCGGACCTGGGGGAATTGAGCCTGGCCGGTTTGGCGGCGCTGACTTTGGCGAGTGTCCCAGCGCAGGTCAACGGGTCGATCAATGGCCTGCGGCTGCTGACTGTTTTGCCGTTGGAGCGGGACGGCTGGGCGGGTGTGCCAGGTTTGGCGGGTCACTTGGCGGGTGGCGCGTCGGCGCCCCGGCCGGTCTTACGTCAGGTCAAGTATTCGCTGGCCGATGCCGACCCACAAGTCTCCCCGTCAGGGACCGGTTTGGTGGTCGGCCGAGACATCGAACCAGTGGTTTCCAGGCGGGGCGTTATGACACCCGCTGGCCGTGCCGAACGGCTGGTCACGGAGTTAGGCGGTGGTGTGGTTGAGATGGATTTGGCCGACCCGGTGACTGGCCTTGATTTGACCGGCCGGTTCGAACTAACCGCCGCCGGTTTGGTCCTGGTGACCTGGGCGGTGACCCGCCCGGCTGACCCCGCGTCCACGGTAGACCCGGCATCCCCGGCGGACTCCGCGGCCCCGGCCGACCCGGCATCCGCCACATCTAGCCCAAGCGATGTTTACGACCTGAGCCACTTGCTGGCTTTCATGCCAGTGCCGCCAATCGCCACCGAAGTGGCCGATTTCACCGGTAAATGGGCCCGTGAACGCCAAATCCAAGGCCGCGAACTGTGCCATGAAGTGATCGATCGCGAGGTCCGTCGCGGCCGCCCAGGCCACGATTCGCCCTACCTGATGATGGCCGGCGAAGCCGGATTCGGTTTCCGCCATGGTCAAGTCTGGGCGATGCATGTCGCCTGGAGTGGCGACCAGCGTTGGCTGGCCCAACGCCTACCAGAAGGAGCCGCCGGGGCGGGCGCCGTGCTGGCCGGTGGCGAGCTACTGCGGCCAGGCGAAGTCAGGCTAGCAGCGGGCCAGACCTACCGCGCTCCAACGGTCTTGTTCGCTTATTCCGGAACTGGCATGGACGGCATCGGGCAACGCTTTCATAGTCATGTCCGGGCTGGTGCCGCCTACCCAACGGGACCCCGGCCGCTGCTACTCAACACCTGGGAAGCGGTCTATTTTGACCATGACATGGGTCGCCTGAGCGAACTAGTCAAACGGGCCGCCCAAGTCGGGGTGGAACGGGTGGTCTTAGATGACGGCTGGTTCCGTGGCCGTACCTCAGACAAAGCCGCCCTGGGGGATTGGCAAGTTGATCCCGAGACTTGGCCTGATGGCCTAGATCCGCTGGTCAAACTGGTGCGCCAGCACAACATGAGTTTCGGTCTATGGTTCGAACCGGAAATGGTTAGCCCCGGCTCGCGCCTGGCGCAAGAGCATCCGGATTGGATTCTGGGGCCATCTGACGGTGACTTGCCGCGTTCGCGGCACCAGTGGGTCCTGAACATCGCCCGGCCGGAGGCTTTCGCTTACATTTTGCAATCGATCAGCGCGCTGGTTGGGCGCTACCAGGTGGATTACATCAAATGGGACCATAACCGTGACCTGCTAGAAGCCGTCGGCCGCCAGGCCGCGGACCCGGATGCTGGAATGGGTGCGGGCCGGAACTTGGAACGCCCAGCCGTCCACGCCCAGACCGTCGCCTTCTACGCTTTGCTGGACGCTTTGCGTGAGCGGTTCAGCCATCTTGAGATCGAATCATGCGCTGGTGGCGGTGGACGGATTGACCTTGGTGTACTGGCCCGGACGCAGCGGGTCTGGACGACTGACTGCAATGACCCGGCCGAACGCCAACCGATCGTCCGGGCATCAAGTTTGCTGGTGCCACCGGAGATGCTTGGGGTTCATGTTGGCGCCGCCCGGTCACACACCACCGGCCGTGTCACAGATTTGTCTTTCCGGTTGGCTTCAGCTCTGATTGGCCAGGCCGGCATCGAATGGGATTTGACGGCTTGTAGTCCTGAAGAGTTGGACCAGATTAGCCGTTGGGCCGCGCTGTATAAGGAGTTCCGAGGGCTGATTTCGGCCGGTCAGGTGGTTCACGCCGATTGGCCGGAGGCGGCTGTGGCGTTGGACGGGGTTGTCTTGCCCGATGCCGCCCAAGGGCTTTTCGTTTGGACGCGGCTGACGTCCTCGGCTGGTTCTATGCCTGGGAAGATCGTTTTCCCTGGGCTGGACGCCACCGTGGACTACCGCATCAGGCCGCGTTATGAGGTTGGCCGTCCATTGATCCAGGAGTTGATGTCCGCGCCGTGGTTGACGGCGGCTGAGGCTGGCGGGTTTGATCTGCCCGGTTCCGTACTGGTGCGTTCCGGGTTGGCTCTGCCAATGCTGGCGCCACTTCAAGCGCTGGTATTGGATGTTCGGCGGATCTGACCTAAACCCGGGCTCGCCTCAGCTCAGCTCAGGACAGCTCAGTTCAGGACAGCTCAGCTCAGGTCAGTGAATCTGGCTGGGCGATACACTGAGCCAAGCCAATCGCCGAACAGCCATTCATGGCCTGCCTTGGCAAACCTCCGGAAGGAGCGGACCGTGGACTTCGCAACGCCCGTCAACGCCGCTAGTGCGGCCTTAGCTCACCGTCGGCCGCCAAAAGGCGGCCGGAGCGCCGGATGTAAGACCCTCAGAGCGGGCCATCAGTCCGCGGAGCGATCGGAGAAGTGACAGATGCTGGGCGGTGGACCCAAGCAACCGGCCATCCAGATGCTGGTCCAGCTGAAACCAAACCAAGCGGTTGAAACCGCAGCGGCGGTGTTGGCCAGGCATGGCATAGCTAACCCGCCTCGATTTCCAATCGCTCTGCCTGACTCTGTGGCAGCGCACGGAACTGTTCTGTGGGCGGTGTCCGGTGGCAAGCTCAAACTGGGTTTCAATTGGCGTTCCCTGGCTGATTCTGGTGCCCCGGACGTTCCTGCGCTGTTGCTGTCCCACCTCATCCCGAGGCGTGATTCGGCCAGTTCTGTCCGCGATGACGTGCTGGCGGTTGCCCGGACGGGCCGTACCGCGCACGAATCAGAACTGGCCATCGCCATGCCGGGGATTCAACTGGAACGCGGCCCTAACTCGCTGGCCCCATTTGTTGAGGCGGCGATTGATGAACTGGTCCGTGAACTGCGGACCAAAGGACAATTGATCTGGGTTGGCCCGCTGATAGAAGCAGCGCTTTTGCCGAAGGATTGGCCGGCCCACCCAACAAGCTGGGGAGAGATGGTCCGGGCCGGCAAGCGGGCCCGCAAGCAGGCCCGCAAGGAGGCTCGGTAACTGGGGGCCAACTCCGTGCGGTCTGTTGGTTAGCTGGTTGGCGGCGGACTTGACGGGTTAGCGCTGGTACAGTGGATGGCCGGTCATTAAGGCCGTGGCGCGTGGTGAAAACCACGAACCTCGGCCCAATGCCAGGCTTATCCAGCGCGTCTTCGCGGTCACCACCACGTGACCGCGCGGCCCGGCCGGGGCCCGCCCTACGGCGGCCTCCGAAGCCCTCGTAGCTCAGGGGATAGAGCGTCCGCCTCCGGAGCGGAAGGTCGCAGGTTCGAATCCTGTCGAGGGCACAGTGGGTCCAATGCGTGCCCAAATCCGACAGCCAACTTTTCCACTGGCGGTAACGCCATGCCGTGACCCGCGGGTTTACTAGTTGGCCGTTGGGAGCGGCGCTTCGAGGTGAGAGCCATGGGGACAGTAATCGGTCAAAGTTGCCGAAAATAGCCGACTTTGACCGGTTTCTGTAGTGGAAAGTGGACCGACCAGTGCCAGGCGAAACAGCGACAGGCGGCTGACCCGCGGGTTTACTGTTGGAGTAGGCGATGTGGGACGGCATCGGGCACCTTAGAGCGAAACGGAACCAAACGGGCACCGCCGCCGACCCCTTTACGGCTCATGACGGACATAAACCTCGAACATGAACATTGTGGGGTACTGCGCTTGGGTGGAGAAAACCATATCGTAGGGCGAAAAGTCGAAACCGCCGTACAACAAAACCTCGCCCACATCGACAACCACTTTTGGTTCGGCGTCACTGATGGCACCCATCCCTTCAGCCCGGAGTTCTTCCCAACCACGCCCAATGAACGGTATGTAGTGATAGCGCGTCGGGGCGCGCCGGTCCGCCTCTAGATAGATCCAGGACTGACTGCCGCCAACCTGTATCGGCTGGTCAGGTGTCGTGTTCTGGCGGATAACATCAACCAACTGGTCGAACGCTGGGGGCGTGCTGCCGGCCGAGACTGAGGCGGCCCAGGTGCGGGAAGCCTGAAAACCCGGCCACAGGACAGCTAAAACCAAGCCGAGAACCGCTAATCCGGAGGCGGTTGCCGTCAGCAAGGTGCGCCGACGGATCAACCGGATGATGGCGTACCAGACAGCCCCCAGCGGCAAGACATACAAGGGTAAGAATTGCATCATGTAGTGCGGATAGAACCGGCCAGGCCAGACAATTATGGCGAACATTACGGGCATGGCTATCAAGTTGACGATGGCCAACCAAATCAGGCCTGAGCGGGGTAGCTTTGGGCAGCCTCGTCCAAGACGGAGCCATAACGCCAGCCCGGCGGTCGCCGTGACAGCCAGATAGATGTCATAACCGTTGAGGAATTGGCCAGCGGTCACGATGGCATTAACCAATCCCCGCCGACCTGAGTATCCAGCGTTGAACAAGATCATCTGCTCGAAGCCTGCCGCCAGGGCGCCCTTCGAAACCAGCCAAACCGCCGTCGGCAAGGCCACCACGAGCGAGCCAATCAGGAACCAGCCGGTCGCGGCTAGAGCTTCACGCGAACGTCTCTGTCTTAGTAGGACTATCAGGATCGCCAGACAGAAAACCGCCCACAATATCAGTTCGGTCGGTCTGAAAAGGAAAGCGCCGGTCC
The DNA here is from genome assembly GCA_031267825.1 of Bifidobacteriaceae bacterium. Lineage (GTDB taxonomy): Bacteria > Actinomycetota > Actinomycetes > Actinomycetales > WQXJ01 > JAIRTF01. Next base: position 24,936 of record JAIRYJ010000008.1, on the reverse strand, counting down.
CTGTCAGGCCCATGATTAGGGACGATGAACGGCTGATGCGCCGGGAGGTGGCGAAGCGGGCCAGAACAGCGAACGCGATAACGGCCAACGGAAGGCAATACTCCTCCGTCATGTTGCCTTCTTCGAGATACTTCCCGCAAATGATCAGCAGTGAAGCGGCGGCCAGGAAACCAGGCCAGCGCCCGAATATCGGCGCCAAGGCACGCAGACAAGCCATGCCAGCGAAGAACAAGGCGAGTATCTCGATCGGCCATACTCCGATCCGTCCACCTAGCACTCCGCCCAACGCGTTGACCAGGAAGATCAGCGGCCCTTTATGGTCAAAGAAATCCACATAAGGGGCATCGCCTTCCAACAACAGTTGGCCTTCGTAGAAAAAAATGCCTTGATCAGCTGTCTTAGGTGTGAACTCACTCCAAGGTGCCATGGCGCTTTGGGCGGCGATTACTGTGGTCACCGCGAGTAACGCCAGATATGCGGCAGCGGATTTGATCTGGACCGCGCTAACCCGACCGGCAATCTTTGCCGTGCTGGAGGTCGCGCTGGATGTGGCGCCGAAGGTCGGCGCGGGCGGGCGCGCGGCTAAAGGAGAAACAGTTGGGGCGTTCACGCGACCTAAGCCTAACGCGGCCCGGTGGTGCCTTGCGGTTCCGGACTCGCCGTGACGGCGCTGATGGGGGAGTTGACTCAGGTCTCTACTGAGGCTTTGGCGGTGCACGATCTGGGTACTTTGGGTATCGTCTTGGGTGTGCTTTGTCTGGGTTGCGCGGCGCTTTGGGCAGCCGGACGGAACCGGCATCAATTCGCGCCAGGTACTTGAGGGTGTAAATGAAGCGATGGATCTATTTGCTGGTCATGACGCTGATCGGGTTCTTCATCGCGCTTGACTGGCTATCCGCCTGTATCAACTTAGGTCAGGGAGGTGCCCAAGGGTTCGAGGTGCCTGGTTTCTTTGTCCGGCTTGTCATTACCGGCTTGTTCGTGGCTTTCCTGTTGCGGCGCAAGACGCCGCTCTGATGGCCGGAGCCGGCCGACGGTCAACACGTCGCGTTTGGGGTCAAACCGTTTTGTTCGGCGGGCTTTTGGCCGCGCAGTGATTGGCTCATCTGCCCAAGGTAATGTTCGATTTGGCGGGCGGCGGCCGCCGGATCGCCTTGAGCGATCGCCTCAACGAGGTCTTCGTGAGAGTTGCCTTCCTGGTTGACGTGCAGAAAGTTGAACCGGATGTTGTCCACCACAGCCGACAGCACTGTGCTGTACAACTCGGCCAGAACGGCGTTACCGGTCATCTCAGCGATATAGCGGTGGAGCGCCAAATCAGCGCTGACCATGGAGTCAAGATCGCCTTGGTCAACGGCTGTGGTGCGTTGCGCCAGCAAGTGGCGCAGGTGTTCAACTTGTGGCTGTGTCCGGCGCTGGGCCGCCAGTGAGGCGGAAACAATCTCTAGCGCTTGACGCACTTCTAAGACTTCGCGTTGTGAGGCGCAAGCGAACTGGCGCTCTATGGCACTGGGTAGTTCGGATGTGGCCAGCACGTAAGTGCCGGAGCCTTGGCGGCGTTCCAGCAGGCCGGCGTGAACTAGGGCTTGGACGGCTTCACGCACTGTGTTGCGGCCGGCCCCAACTAGGGCCGCTAGTTCAGGTTCGGTTGGGACCCGGCTGCCGACTGGCCAGGCGCCAGAGACGATGCGTTCACGCATGTCCTCGGCGATCTGTTCGATCAGTCCCGGTCGCCGTTCGGTACCGGCCTCAGCTACCACCTCTTAATACAAACACATGCCTGAGGCTGACCGTGGTGGCTAACCGCCCAAGGGCTCGGTTCCGGCCCGGCTCTTCTCGTTGCGGGACGGCTCACTTCGGCCCGGCTCGGCTCTTCTCGTTGCGGGACGGCTTACTTCGGCCCGGCCGGGTTCGTATCATTCCGGGACGGCACATCTCGGCCCAAACCGGCCCATTCCGGCTTGATCGCGAAAGCCGTCGGGAAGGAGTTTCAGCTGAGCCGCTAGTACCATGGCCCGGTGACTCCTGAGGAACTTTCTCAAGCCCTAGCTGATGCCTTGAACCAGGCCGTGGCTGACGGCGCACTGCCTTTAGCACTAGCTGACCTGCCCACTACGGTTCTGGTGGAACGGCCCCATCAGGCAGAACATGGCGATTGGTCAACAAATGTGGCCTTGAAGACAGCTAAACAGGCGGCTCTGAGCCCGCGACAGTTCGCTCAGGTGTTGGTGCCGTATTTTGAACGCATCCCAGCTATCGCCAGTGTCCAGATCGCCGGGCCGGGCTTCATCAATTTGACCTTGGCCAAGGCCGCCGCCGGTGAGTTAGCCCGCCAGGTGGTGCTGGCGGGCTCAGCTTACGGGCGCACTTCAGGGCAATTGGGCCAGGCGATTAACCTTGAGTTTGTTTCGGCTAATCCGACTGGCCCGGTCCATCTGGCGGGCGCCCGCTGGGCGGCCGTTGGTGACACTTTGGCACGGATTCTGGAAAGCCAAGGCGCGCGGATCACCAGGGAGTATTACTTCAATGACCACGGCGCGCAGATTGACCGCTTCGCGGCGTCGCTTTACGCCGCCGCGCAGGGTTTGGATACACCGCCAGATGGTTACGGCGGCCGGTATATTCAGGACCTGGCGGACCAAATTGTCCAGGAAAACCCTGATATTACGGGGCTCAGTCAGGCGGCCCAGCTTGAATTGTTCCGCGAACACGGCACGGCCGTCATGTTCACTGAAATCAAACGTTCATTGCACCAGTTCAGGGTTGATTTTGATGTATATTTCCATGAACAGTCGTTACATCAGTCAGGTGCTGTTAGCAGGGTGGTTGAACGGTTGAAGGAAAGCGGTGAGCTGTATCTTCAAGATGGTGCCTGGTGGTTGAAGTCAAGCGCTTACGGTGATGACCGTGACAGGGTGGTGATCAAACAAGATGGTGTGCCAGCCTATATCGCCGGTGATATCGCCTATTTTGAGGATAAACGGGCGCGTGGAGCTGATCTTGCGATATATCTGCTTGGAGCTGATCACCACGGTTATATTGCCCGGTTGAAGGCGGCCGCCGCCGCTTTGGGTGATAATCCTGACCGGGTTGAAGTGCTGATCGGTCAGATGGTTTTCTTGGCTCGTGATGGCCAGAAAGTCAAAATGTCGAAACGGGCTGGAACAGTTGTCACATTAGAGGATCTGGTGGAATCTATTGGAGTGGATGCGGCCCGTTACGCTTTGGTGCGTTCCTCAATTGACTCCAATCTAGAAATTGATCTTGGTTTGTGGGCTTCGCAATCAAATGATAATCCGGTCTATTACGTGCAATACGCCCATGCCCGGACCCGGGCGGTGGCCCGCAACGCGGCTGAGGCTGGTATACAGCGGGATGGTGGGTTTGATCCCGCTGAATTGGTTCACCCGTCGGAGGCGGTGTTGCTCGGCCTGATAGCGAGCTTCCCGGCGACTATTGAAAGGGCCGGCGACTTGCGTGAACCGCACCGGGTGGCGCGCTATTTGGAGGACCTGGCCAGCGCGTATCACAAATGGTATGACCAGTGCCGGGTGATACCGCGTTTTGGTGAGCCAATAACTGAGGCTAACCGGGCCCGCCTTTGGTTGAATGACGCGACCGGTCAGGTTCTGGCGAATGGGTTGGGCCTGCTTGGTGTTGACGCTCCGGAAAGGATGTAACCATGCCAACTCATGAGGCTGGCGCGCTTCACGCCCAGATTCCGGCGCCTTCTTGGCTGGAGGTGCCACAAGATGTCAACGCTTTGCTGGGGCCACTTTGGCCCAGGACGGCCCATAAGTTGGACGATGCCGTCCTTCAGGTTGGTGGCCTGCCGGTTGGTGAAGTGGTCCGCCAGGTTGGGACGCCGGCTTATGTGGTTGATGAGGTTGATTTCCGGGCCCGGGCAGCCGAGTTTAAGACCGAGTTTGAACGGGCCTTCGCTCAGTTGGGCGGAGCCACTGTCCACTATGCCGCCAAAGCGCTGATCAGCGTAAAGATCGCCAGATGGCTGGCTGAGGATGGCTTGTCGGTTGATGTTTGTTCAGGCGGTGAACTGGAAGTGGTGTCGCGGGGAGGGATCGCCCCGGAGCGGATTACTTTTCATGGTTCAAACAAATCGGACAACGCTTTGCGTCAAGCTTTGCGGATCGGTGTTGGTTTGATTGTGATTGATTCACTGCCAGAAATTGATCAGGTCGCCCGTTTAGCGGCGGAGGTGGGCGTCCGCCCGGCGGTGATGTTGCGGTGTTCGATCGGCATTGAAGCTCACACTCACGAGTTCATCGCGACCTCACATGAGGATCAAAAGTTTGGTTTGGCGGTGGCTGACGGTTCAGCTTTGGAAGCGGTTCACCGGACGTTGAACGCTCCTGGGCTTGAACTGAAAGGTGTTCATTCACATATTGGTTCGCAGATTTTTGACACGGCGGCTTTTCAACAAGCTGTTCAACGGCTGGTCAGGTTGACCGCCCAAGTTGAACGGGGAACTGGTCAGCCGCTAACTGAGCTTGGTTTGGGTGGCGGTTTTGGGGTGGCTTACACAACCGGTCATGACCCGTTGCCGGCCGCTGAACTGGCTAGCCGAATGGCGGCCGCGGTTGAAAGCGAGTGTAATGACGCCGGTATTAGACCACCGCATGTCACAGTTGAACCGGGCCGGGCGATCGCCGGGCCGTCGGGTTTGACCTTGTACACCGTTGGTGTGGTCAAACCGGTCAGTTTAGCTAACGGGTTGAGTCGGCTTTATGTGTCAGTTGATGGCGGCATGTCAGATAATATCCGGACAGCTCTTTATGGTGCCGAATATTCAGCTACGTTAGCTTCGCGCCGGTCACTGGCCGCTCCGCGCCTTGCCCGGGTGGTGGGTGTTCATTGTGAATCAGGTGACATTGTGGTTCAGGATGAGTATTTGCCGGCCGATATCACGTCCGGTGACATTCTGGCGGTGCCGGTGACTGGCGCTTACTGCCATGCCATGGCCTCAAACTACAACCAGGTGCCACGCCCGCCGGTGGTGGCTGTACGTGATGGGCGGGTTGAGGTTTTGGTGCGCCGCGAAACTATGACCGATCTGCTGGCTCGTGATACGGGCGCGTAGGCTTGGATTGGCCGCTGCGCCGGTTGGTTTGGCATCGTGGCGGTTTGCCAGATTTTCCACCCGATTTTGAGGAGTTCGATTGAGTTCATCTCAGGCCCCAATCCGTGTCGCTGTGCTTGGTTGTGGCACCGTTGGCCGCCAAGTGATCCGCCTGCTGCAAGAATCAGCTTCTGATCTGGCTTGGAGGGCCGGGGCGCCGCTTGAACTGGTTGGCGTGGCGGTCAAGGATCCAGCTGAAACTGGGCTGTGGCAGGAGCTTGATCCGGCTTATTTGACTGATGACGCGACCGGTTTGGCCCGTCAGGCGGACATTGTGGTTGAACTGATTGGTGGTATTGAACCGGCCCGTAGCGCGATTTTGGCGGCTTTTGAAGCTGGGGCGTCGGTCGTTACAGCCAATAAGGCGCTGCTTGGGTCGCATGGCCCTGAGTTGTACGATGCCGCCCGTTCGGCCGGGGTGGAAATCTATTTTGAGGCGGCGGTTGGGGGCGCTATTCCAATCTTGCGCCCGATCCGTGAATCGCTGGCTGGTGACACGATCACCCGCATATTGGGGATCGTTAACGGCACGACTAACTATGTCTTGGATCGGATGACAACTGAGGGCTTGGGTTTCGCTGAGGTGTTGCGCCAAGCGCAGGAACTTGGTTATGCCGAGGCTGATCCGACGGCCGATGTTGAAGGCTTTGACGCGGCTTCGAAGGCCGCCATTTTGGCTTCTTCGGCTTTTCATACCAGGGTGCCGGTTGACGCTGTTTCACGTCAGGGGATCAGTCACCTGACGTTGGATGACATAGTCGCGGCGCGGGCTACTGGGCATGTTGTGAAGTTGTTGGCGATCGCTGAACGGCGTGGCAGTGAAGGGGTGATTGTTCGGGTTCATCCGGCTTTGGTGCCGCGGAAGCATCCTTTGGCTTCAGTTCGGGGAGTTTTCAACGCGATTTATGTTGAGGCTGAAGCGGCTGGTGAGCTGATGTTTTATGGCCGCGGCGCAGGGGGGCGTCCGACTTCGTCGGCTGTGGTAGGTGACTTGGTGACGGTCGCGCGTCACCGCCTGACTGGTGGATTAGGGCCGGGCGAATCGGTTTATTTGGGTTTACCGGTGCTGCCCGCTGGCCAGGCTGTTACACGTTTGCAGATCCGTTTGCTGGTGCGGGATCAACCTGGTGTGCTGGCTGGTGTGTCAAAGGTTTTCGCCAGTCATGCTGTTTCAATTGAGACGGTCCGGCAAACGGCTGGGGATGGAGCTAATGGGGTTGATTTGGCGACTTTAACAGTGGTGACACATAAAGCGCCGGAGACCGCTCTTGGCCGGGTGGTAGCTGACCTGTCAGATGAGGCCACGGTTGTCGCCGTGGCGGGTGTGATCCGGGTTGAAGGGGAGTAGGTGCCGTGAGGTTCACTGCCGACCGGGTGCTGGTCAGGGTGCCCGCGACGAGCGCTAATCTGGGGCCCGGCTTCGATTCGCTCGGTTTGGCGTTGGACTTGTGGGATCAGGTCACCGCCAGGGCGGTGCCTGGTCCGAGTGAGGTCCGTATCCGGGGGGAGGGGGCCGCCACCTTGCCGCGCGATGAGCGGCATCTGGTTATCCGGGCGGCTCACCGGGCGTTGGAGATCGCTGGGGCGCCACCGGTTGGCTTGGAACTGGATTGTTTGAACGCCATCCCGCAAGGTAAGGGTTTGGGATCGTCGGCCGCGGCTGTGGTGACTGGCGCTTTGATCGCCCGCGGGTTGATTCAGGTGCCATCGGTTATGAACGCGGGCCGGGTGTTTCATTTGGCGGCGGATTTTGAAGGCCACCCTGATAACGCCGCCCCGGCTGTGTTGGGTGGGGCGACTATCGCTTGGACTGGCGAAGGATCAGAGCCGCCCCGGGCGGCCCGGTTAGCTTTGCACCCGGACATTCGCCTGGTTCTGCTGGTGCCTGATTCGTCGGTCGCCACATCGGTGGCGCGGGCGGCTTTGCCGCAACGGGTTCCGTTCCGTGACGCGGCTTTCAATTTGGCCCGGTCGGCTTTGCTGGTTCATGCTTTGGGGTCTGATCCGTCGCTGCTGTTGGAGGCGACTGAGGACCGTCTACATCAGCCTTACCGGGCGGATGTGATGCCACAAACCGCTGGACTGGTGGCCCGGTTACGCGTATCTGGGTTCGCCGCTGTCACCTCAGGTGCTGGACCGGCTGTGCTGGTGCTAACAACTGATCCGGCTGAAGTCCCAGAACCGGCCGGTTGGCGCTGGACCGCCGTCGGCATAGCCGCAACTGGTGGTACGGTGACGCGGGTTGACGCCCCGCCGCCGGAACCGGCTTAGGCTGACGAACAGCTCCCCGCCGCCCAAGAAAAAGACAGGACCACTTTGAAACTGCCATGGACAGGACTTGAAGCCTGGCTATTTGACCTGGATGGCGTGTTGACGCCGACTGCCGCGATTCACCGCCAAGCTTGGGCGGACGTCATCGGCGCCTTTTTTACCCGACGCGGCGTGACCCGGCCGTACAGCGAAGACGACTACTTCCGCTATATCGACGGCAAACCACGGTTTGAAGGTGTCGCCAGCGTGCTGGCTTCACGCGACCTTGACCTACCGAGCGGATCTCCTCAAGACGCGCCAGGTGAGGGCACAGTTGGGGCGCTCGGCAACTTGAAAAACGCCGAGTTTGAGCGTCTCCTGGCTTTAGGGCGGCTTGAACCATATCCTGGCACGGCTGATCTGTTGGAGGTTTTGACAACTGCCGGTAAAGGCTTAGCGGTGGTGTCATCATCGAACAACGCGGTGGCTGTTTTGCGGGTGGCTGGTCTGCTTGACTGGTTCGAGCTGGTGGTTGATGGCTGGCTGGCGGCGGCTGAGGGCCTGGCCGGTAAACCGTCACCTGAAACTTATCTTTACGCCGCTAGACGTTTAGGCACCGAACCAAGCCAGGCGGTCGTCATTGAGGATGCGATCTCTGGTGTCGAGGCGGGCCGGGCCGGAGGATTTGGCCTGGTAGTTGGGGTTGACCGGGGTGTTGGACGGGAAGCTTTGCGCCGGGCCGGGGCGGGTCTGGTGGTCAACGGTTTGCCGGAGCTGTTGCGCCAAGGCGAAACCGGTTAACCAGCCGGTCGGCCGTGTCTTGGCCTGTTTAGGGGCCGGGGTGCTACTATTTCGGCTTGAGCGGGCTGCCAGGCCTGAAGGACATGCGCTGAGCCGCCGCTCAATCCTGGATCTCCGTTGCTGACGCTTTGTGACGCATACAGCGGATCCGCCAACCGACAGATTAAGGTTCATTCGTGACAACCACAAACGTTAAGCCGTCCACGCTGGCAGCCATGCGTCTAGCCGAACTGCAGGCCATTGCCACATCGATGGGAATCAAAGGCGTATCGCGTATGCGTAAAGCCGAGTTGGTCAGCGCTATTGGCGGTGGCCACCAGGCGGGCGGGACAAGCCCAGCGGTCAGCCCGGAGGCGGCCGCGCCGAGCGCCGCTCCAGCTAAGAAATCTGGCCGGGCGAAAACTAAAACCGCTTCCAACTTGCCAGCCAAAGATCAACCTGGAGCAGGGCCGGGCCGGTCAGACGACGATTCATCCAGCCAATGGCAGGACGAACCAGAAACTTCACGCCGCCCGCGGCGGTCAGATGAGCTTAACCCGGCTGAACGGGCCGCCCGGGCGGCTGAGGCGGCCAGCCTGATCAGGCTTGACCTTGAGTCGGTCAGAGGCGAACGGCGTCCACGGCGGGCTGGGGCGGCGGCTGGCCCACCAGACGGCCAGGGCGGTGAGACAGGCGATGACCGGCGCGGTGAACGCTCAGCTAGTGACTCAGGTGGGTCTGATCGCGGCTCAAACGGTTCACCCGGTAAGACTCAAAGCCAGACACGCCAAACCAGTTTGTCTGACGAAGAGGACCGTTCCGGACGGCGCCGGGGCCGGCGTGAACGTTACCGTGACCGGAAAGTCCGCCAGCGCGGCGGTGACGTCTCAACGATGGAAGAAATCGAAATCCAAGAAGATGACGTCCTTGTACCGGTCGCCGGAATCCTTGACGTCATGGAAAACTACGCCTTTGTCCGCACTTCAGGCTATCTGCCTGGTCCGAACGATGTTTACGTGTCGCTTGGCCAGGTCCGCAAAGCTGGTCTGCGTGAAGGTGACGCCATTGTTGGCGCCGTGCGTCAGCCGCGCGACGGTGAACATCAACCCCGCCAGCAGAAATACAAAGCTCTCGCTCGGCTTGATTCAGTCAACGGCATGAGCCCAGAAGAAGCCCGTGGCCGTAAAGAGTTCGCTAGTTTGACGCCGCTCTACCCGCAGGAACGCCTACGTTTGGAGACCACCGCGGAGAACCTCACAACCCGGGTGATTGACTTGGTCAGCCCGATTGGTAAAGGTCAGCGTGGTTTGATCGTTTCGCCACCGAAAGCGGGCAAAACAATGATCATGCAGGCCATCGCCAACGCCATCACAACTAACAACCCTGAAGTTCACCTGATGGTGGTGTTAGTTGAGGAACGCCCGGAGGAAGTCACCGACTTTGAACGTTCAGTCAAAGGTGAGGTTATTTCGTCAACCTTTGACCGGCCGCCGTCGGATCACACGATCGTTGCCGAATTGTCGATTGAGCGGGCCAAACGACTGGTCGAACTAGGTCACGACGTGGTGATCCTGCTTGATGGGATCACCCGCCTAGGCCGGGCTTACAACCTGGCCGCACCGGCTTCAGGACGGATTTTGTCCGGTGGTGTTGATTCGTCCGCCCTCTACCCGCCGAAGAAGTTCTTTGGCGCGGCACGCAACATTGAAGGCGGCGGCTCGTTGACTATTTTGGCGACCGCCCTGGTAGAGACCGGCTCGAAGATGGATGAGGTGATCTTTGAGGAATTCAAAGGCACCGGCAACATGGAGTTACGGTTGTCGCGTGGCCTGGCCGATAAGCGAATCTATCCGGCGGTTGATGTTGATGCTTCTGGCACTCGGCGCGAAGAATGGTTGATCCGGCCAGACGAATTGAAGATCAACTGGAAGTTGCGCCGGGTGTTGAGCGCTTTGGATCAGCAACAAGCCATCGAATTGCTGCTTGAGAGGCTGCGTAAGACCAGTTCTAATGCGGAGTTTCTGCTTCAAGTCAACAAAACCACGCCGGACATCCCCTAACCGCTGAGCCGGGCTGAGTCGGGCCGAGCCGAGCTAGGACCGACTGGACGGGCTGAGCTGAGCTGGGACGAATGGTTGAGCGAAACTGATGTGGACGGCATCGGGCGAAAGTTAACCCGGAGTTCTGGCCAGGGAATAAGGCGGCGCCCTGGTGTGTTCTGGCACAATACCTGAGGTGTTCCGGTTCACGTTGGCTCAAGCTGGCGACCCGGAACCAGAACTAAGGAGAGATCATGAAGAAAGACATTCATCCGCCATATCGGGCCACCACGGTGACCTGCACTTGCGGAAACACCTTCGAGACACGTTCGACTAAACGTTCCGGCGTGATTAACGCTGATGTTTGCTCGGCTTGCCATCCGTTCTATACCGGGAAGCAGAAGATTCTGGACACCGGCGGCCGGGTCGCCCGTTTCGAGGCGCGCTACGGCAGGCGCAAGGCGGCTTCCGCCTGATCCACCCTGGTGAACGATTTGCCGTCAACTATCGAGGGGCTGCTTGAGGAATACGATTCCTTGACGCGGCTGATGGCTGATCCGTCATTACATACTTCCGCTGGTCGGGCTAAGTCCGTTGGGCGGCGTTACGCGCAAGTCAGACAAATCGTTGGAGCGTTTGAGGCGGCCAAGCGGGCGGCGGACGATTTAGCGGCGGCGGAAGAAATGGCCGATGCCGACCCGTCGTTCGCCGACGAATTGCCGAGTTTGCGGGCGGCCGATTTGGCAGCCGCTGAACAACTGCGCGAATTGCTGACGCCGAGCGACCCGAACGATCCGCGTGACGTCATCATGGAGATCAAAGCCGGTGCCGGTGGTGAAGAATCAGCTTTGTTCGCTGGTGACTTGTTCCGCATGTATCAGCGTTACGCTGAGCGAATGGGCTGGTCAGTGGAGGTCTTAGATTTGAATGAGACTGAACTGGGCGGAGTTAAGGACATGTCTTTAGCGATTAAGGCACGCGGTAATCCGGAGCCGCGTGATGGTGTCTGGGCGCATCTGAAGTTTGAGGGCGGTGTTCACCGGGTTCAACGCGTGCCGGTAACAGAATCCCAGGGCCGGATCCACACTTCGGCGGCTGGTGTGCTAGTTATGCCGGAACCAGATGATCCAGCTGAAGTTGAAATTGATCCAGCCGATATCCGGGTTGATGTTTTCCGGTCTTCCGGACCGGGCGGGCAATCGGTTAACACAACTGATTCGGCTGTCCGGATTACGCATTTGCCGACTGGCTTGGTAGTTAGCTGCCAGAATGAGAAATCCCAGTTGCAGAACAAAGAACAGGCTTTACGTATTCTGCGGGCCCGTCTGTTGGCCGCCCAGGCTGAGGCGGCCGCGGCGGCCGCTTCTGATGCCCGCCGCTCCCAAGTCCGCACCGTTGACCGGTCTGAACGCATCCGGACCTATAACTTCCCAGAGAACCGGATAGCTGATCACCGCACCGGGTTCAAGGCTTACAACTTGGACCAAGTGCTTGATGGTGATCTTGGGCCGGTTATAGCTTCGGCTCAGGCGATGGCCGCCCGGCAGGTAGGGTGACGATGTGGCTGAAGAAAAATCTGAAGGTTTGTGGGGTGGACGGTTTTCGTCTGGTCCAGCCCCCGCCTTGGCGGCTTTGTCCCGTTCAGTTCAATTCGACTGGCGTTTGGCGCGGCTTGATATAGCTGGTTCGCGGGCCCACGCTAAAGCTTTAGCGGAGGCTGGTTTGCTCTCGGCGAGCGAACTTCATGATCTGCTGGTCGGTTTGGATGAACTAGAAGAAGACATCAGGACTGGGCGGTTTGAACCATCGGCTCTGGATGAGGATGTTCATAGCGCCCTGGAACGCCACCTAATTGAGATCACCGGACCGGCTTTGGGCGGTAAACTGCGGGCTGGCCGGTCACGTAATGACCAGATCGCCACACTGGTCCGGCTTTGGCTGCGGGAACAGGCACGCGGTCTGGTTGGCGGCCTGCTTGATTTGGTTGACGCCTTGGTTGGCCAGGCGGCCGCCCACCCGGATGCCGCCATGCCAGGACGGACTCACATGCAACACGCCCAGCCGGTGCTATTGGCCCACCATCTGTTGGCTCACGTTTGGCCACTGTTGCGGGACGCTGAACGGCTCCAAGAATGGGACCGGCGGGCGGCCCGGTCACCTTATGGCGCGGGTGCTTTGGCTGGTTCAACTTTAGGTCTCGACCCGGCTTTGGTGGCGCGTGAATTAGGTTTAGATGATCCGTTAGAGAACTCCATTGATGCCACCGCGTCCCGCGATGTGGTGGCTGAGTTCGCTTTTATCGCCGCTCTTATTGGCGTGAATTTGTCACGCCTGGCTGAAGAGATCATCATTTGGGCGACAGCCGAATTTGGTTACGTCAAACTGCATGATTCCTATTCGACTGGTTCCAGCATTATGCCGCAGAAAAAGAACCCAGACATCGCTGAGTTAGCTCGTGGCAAGGCGGGTCGGTTGATTGGTGATTTGACTGGTTTGCTGACCACACTAAAGGGCTTACCGTTGGCTTATAACCGGGACTTGCAGGAGGATAAAGAACCGGTTTTCGACGCGGCTGACAGCCTTGGTTTACTCCTGCCGGCGATGGCTGGGCTGGTTGGGACGCTTGAGTTTGATACTGACCGGCTGGCGGCTTTGGCGCCGCGGGGTCATGCTTTGGCGACAGATTTGGCTGAGGCTCTGGTCAAACGGGGTGTGCCGTTCCGTGAGGCGCATCAGGTGGCGGGCCGGGCGGTCCAAGTGGCTGACGCCTCTGGTCGGGAGTTGTGGGAACTGACGGTTGATGATCTGGCTGGTATTGATTCTCGCCTGACGCCTGATGTGCGTGAGGTTTTGTCAGTTGAGGGCGCCATCGCCGGGCGGAACGGGGTCGGCGGGACGGCGCCAGAACGTGTCCGTGAACAACTGGCCGCTGCTCTGGCCGCCGCCAAAGGGCTGCGCCAATGGGTAACTCCGAGTTAACTGAACCAGAGCCTCCCGGCCCGGCCAACCCGGTCGGCCCCGGTCTACCGGCCAAGCCTCCGGCCCGCCTTTGGCGGTTTGTCTTGGCCGGAGCCATGGGTGGTCTGCTGAGCGGCATGTTTGGTGTTGGTGGCGGTGTGATCATGGTGCCGTTATTGATCTGGTTGGGGCGGCTGGATCAACGCCGGTCAGCGGCCGTCTCCTTGTTCGCGATCCTTCCGACAGCCTTGGTTGGGGCGGTCACCTACGGTTCACGCGGTCATGTCGCCTTGTGGGTGGCCGCGATTGTGGCGGGCGGGGCATGGGGCGGCGTCATGGTTGGTGCGATGATCTTACGACGAATCAAAATCACGGTGTTGAGCTGGGGGTTTGTTGTTGTCTTGGCCGCCACAGCGGTCTTCATGTTGTTGTTCGAACCATCCCGGTCAGCCGGCGTCTTGGTACTGGATTGGCTGACCGTGTTGGAACTGGCCGGGTTGGGCCTGTGCATGGGGCTGGCCGCTGGGCTGTTCGGGATCGGCGGTGGGGTGATCGCTGTGCCGGGGCTGATGGGACTGTTCGGGCTCGGTGATCTGGTCGCACGTGGCACATCACTGCTGGTCATGGTGCCGTCAGCCATCACCGGATCGGTTGTGAATTGGCGCGGCGGTCTGGTCAATCTGAAGGCGGGCTTAGCCACTGGGCTGACAGCGGCGGTGACATCGTTCGGTGGGACGTCTTTGGCTTTCTTAGTTTCGCCGCGCCTGGGGAACACACTGTTCGCCGGAATCTTGCTGATTTCAGCTTGCCAACTCGCTTTCCGGGCCGCCCGCCGAAACCCGGCCAAACCGAGCGGAAGCTGACGGGCTGACAAGCTAGTGGGGCGGCATCGTCCATCGGTAGGCCACAATAGAGCGCGTGCCTAAAACGACTGAACCGATCATGCGGTCCCTTGAACAACGCGGCCTGGTGGCCCAATCGACTGGCCTGAGTGCGCTGGAAGCACATTTGGCGGCCGACCCGGTGACGTTCTATTGCGGTTTTGATCCGTCGGCGCCGTCGCTGCACATTGGCAACCTGGTCCAAATCCTGGCCTTGCGCCGTCTGCAGCGGGCCGGACACCTCCCATTGGCTCTGGTTGGTGGGGCGACCGGGCTGATTGGTGATCCCAAAATGACCGGCGAACGAACCCTGAACGACCCGTCAGTCGTGGCCGCTTGGGTTGAACGGATCAGGCGGCAGATTGAACCTTTACTAGATTTCAGCGGCACTTACGCCGCCCGGATGGTCAACAACTTGGATTGGACCAGCCAATTGAGTGCGATTGATCTGCTGCGCGGAGTCGGGAAACATTTCCGGTTATCAAATATGTTGGCCAAAGAAACTGTCGCCCGGCGGCTCGCCTCCGAACAAGGTATTTCCTTCACAGAGTTTTCTTATCAAGTGCTTCAGGCAATGGATTTCTTAGAACTGAACCGGCGTTACGGTTGCACTTTGCAGACTGGCGGTAATGACCAGTGGGGGAATCTGCTGGGCGGTGTTGAACTAATCCGGAAAGCTGGCGCCGGGACGGCTCATGCTTTCACCACGCCGCTGGTCACTAAAGCCGATGGCACTAAGTTCGGTAAAACCGAATCTGGCACTGTCTGGCTCGACCCTGATATGACCACACCGTACGCGTTTTACCAGTTTTGGCTTAATCAGGATGACCTTGACGCTCCGGGCTACCTCAAAATCTTTACTTTCCGGCCGCTTGATGAGTTGGCTGAGCTCGACCGTCAGATGCTTGACCGGCCGCAAGATAGGGCGGCGCAGAGGGCTTTAGCTTGGGATGTTACGTCACTGGTACATGGTGAACAGGCCGCCCGCCAGGTGTCCGATGCCGCCGCCGGGCTTTTCGGGAACGGCTCGCTTGAGTCGCTCGATAGCGCCACTTTGGCGGCCGCCATGGCGGACCTGCCAACGGCCACGATTGGCCCCGGTGAGGCTGACTGGAGCATTGTGGGCGCGCTGGTGAGTTCTGGTTTGGAACGGTCGCGTGGGGCTGCCCGGCGGACTTTAGCTTCAGGCGGGGTCTACTTGAACAACGTTAAAGTGACTGACCCGGAGGCCAAGCTGGTCGCGGCGGACTTCATGCATGGCCGTTTCGCTTTGCTGCGGCGTGGCCGCAAGACTCTAGCCGCTGTCCGGCTAGATACCTAACGGCCGGTTGGGCCGGGCCTAGTTGGGCCGGGCTGGGTCGGGGCTGGGACTGGTTGGGCCGGGTTGGGCCGGGCCTGGTTGGGCCGGGTTGACGCCCAGGTAGCGGACCGATCGTAGGCGGGCAGTGATGGCAGCCGGCGGGGCCGTCCTTAGCGCCGAGTGGTGGTTGGTAGCGTGTAGGCGTGCTAAACGAACTATTGCTCTCGCCGCTTGACCAAGCTCACCGCGCCGCTGGCGCCGGCCTGACTGACTTTGGTGGCTGGCTGCTGCCCTTACGGTTCGGTTCTGACCTAGCTGAACACCATGCCGTGCGCCAGGCGGCCGGGCTGTTTGACTTGTCGCACATGGCGCAGCTAACCATCACCGGGTCGGGGGCTGGCGCTGGACTGAATTACGCCTTGATGGGTAATCATTCGGCTATGCCGATTGGGCGGGCCTCCTATTCGATGATCCTGGCACCAGATGGCGGCATCATTGATGATCTGATCGTCTACCGCCTCGGGCAGGACCGGTTCTTCATCATTGCGAACGCCGGTAACCGGCAGGCTGTGGTTGAGAACCTGAGCCAGCGCCTGACCGGTTTCGCGGCCGAAATGACCGATCAAACACTGGACCGCGGGCTGATCGCCGTCCAGGGCCCAGCTTCCCCCCAAGTGATGGCGGCGGCTGGCCTACCAGAGGCCGCTGACCTGGGATATTACCGCGCGGCTGAGGCTACTTTGGCAGGCCACAAGGTGATTTTGGCCCGCACCGGTTACACCGGTGAAACTGGTTTCGAGGTGTCTTGTGAACGCCCAGCGGCCCTTGAACTGTGGGACTTGCTGATCCGGGTGGGTCAGCCGTTCGGATTGGTGCTGGCCGGTTTGGCGGCACGTGATTCGTTGCGCCTGGAGGCCGCCATGCCGTTGTACGGCCATGAGCTTGACCGTGACACAACCCCGGCCGAGGGCGGCCAAGGCGCTTTCCTGCGTTCCAAGGAAGCTGATTTTGTCGGTAAGGCAGCCCTGGCACGGCGTCCAGTCACTAAGCATCTGGTTGGCTTGAAGGGAGTCGGCCGCCGGGCCGCCCGGGCGGGTTACCCGGTGTTTTTGGACGGCCAGGAGGTTGGCCAGATCACTTCTGGCATGCTTTCACCAACACTCGGTTACCTGATCGCTCTGGCCTCGCTGGCCGGCCCTGAACCAGCCCCTGGAACGGCTCTGCAAGTCGCCATCCGTGGCCAAATGGCCGAATTTACTGTCACCAAACTGCCTTTCTACAGCAAGGAGAAGATATGACTAATGTCCCCGCAGACCTCTTTTACACAGCGGATCACGAATGGGTCCGCCAGCCGGAAGGTTCGGTCGCCCGGGTTGGCGTGACGGAGTTCGCCACCTTGGCGCTCGGTGATGTTACGTTCCTTGATTTGCCGTCGGTCGGTGACGGAGTTGAGGCCGGCTCGCAGTGCGGTGAGATCGAGTCAACTAAGTCAGTTTCGCCGTTGTACGCGCCAGTTTCGGGGACGGTTTCAGCCGTGAACGACGCCGTCCTAGATGTTCCGGAACTCGTCAACCAAGATCCGTTCGGCCAGGGTTGGTTGTTCGAGGTTAATCCAACAACGCATGGCGGCTTGCTTGATGCTGAAGCCTACGCGGCGCTGATCGCGATCGAGGATCATCCAGGCTGACTGGCGCCAGCGCTGACCCGGACCATATCTCAAACCAAGAACAGGCCAACAGCATCATGAACCAATTCGCCGCCCGCCACATCGGCCTGGGACCAGACACGTTAGCCGCTGTCCGTCAAGAATTAGGTCTTGACCCTGACCGTCCCCTACTGGAGCAAGCCTTACCACCGGCCTTACAGTCCCCGGTACCGCCACTGGGGCCCGCCCTGACTGAGGCTGAAGCATCAGACCAGTTGCGCCAGCTAGCCGCCCTGAACCAGCCTGGCCGGTCAATGATCGGTTTGGGTTATTACCGCAGCTTGGTTCCGGCGGTCATCCAGCGCTGCGTTTTGGAGAACCCGTCCTGGTATACCGCTTACACGCCGTATCAGGCTGAAATCTCACAGGGGCGGCTAGAAGCGTTGCTTGTCTTCCAAACGATGGTGGCTGATTTGACTGGGTTGCCTGTGGCTAACGCTTCGCTGCTTGATGAGGCCACCGCAGCGGCTGAGGCGATGACCTTGTGTCACCGCGTAGGGCGGGGCAAGAAGACCCGCTTGGCGGTTGATGTTGACGTTTTTCCGCAGGTCAAAGCGGTTCTTGAGACCCGGGCTGAACCACTCGGGATTGAACTGGTCTGGTTTGACCCGCTGCGGCCTGACCCTTCAAAGATGACCGCTGCGGCCGGACTTTATGTCCAATATCAGGGCGCTAGTGGCCGGGCCGTCAACTTGGCTCCACTAGCCCAGCTAGCCCACCAGGCTGGAGCCTTATTGGCGGTCGCGGCTGATCCGCTGATGCTGACATTGTTTCAACCGCCTGGTGAAGTCGGCGCGGACATTTGCGTAGGTTCAACTCAGCGTTTCGGCCAGCCGCTAGGTTTCGGCGGGCCGCATGCCGCCTACATGGCGGTGCGCCAGGATTTCGTCCGCCAGATGCCTGGCAGGCTGGTCGGCCAAAGCGTCGATTCGGCCGGTGCACCCGCCCTCAGGCTCGCCCTGGTGACGCGCGAACAGCACATCCGGCGCGACAAGGCGACCTCCAATATCTGCACCGCTCAAGTCTTGATGGCTGTGATGGCAGCGATGTATGCCGCCTGGCATGGGCCGGATGGTTTGGCACGGATAGCCGGACGGATCCATTCGCAAGCCTTGGCGTTGCGTCAGGTCTTGGACGGCGTTGACGGTTTGGCTCCGCGCCCGGGGCCTCTGTTTGACACGGTGGCGGTTGACTGCCCGGGCCAGGCGGCCAGTATTGTGCGGGCGGCACGCGGCCGTGGCCTGCACCTTTGGCAGCAGGACGGCGACACGGTCTATTTTTCGACCGATGAAGCCACCACCGGCGAGGACATCCGCCACTTGGTGGCGGCTTTTGGCGGTGACGCGGCGGCTCAGACGCGTGCCACTCAACTGGCCGATGCCGACCCAATTGTCCCGGCGGCATCGTCCGGATCCCAGCCTTCCGGTCAGGCGGACGTAACCGGCGGTGACGCGGGCGAACTAGGCGAATCGTGCGTCGGCGGCCCGGCCCCCCGACGGACGCCTTTCTTGACGCATGGCGTGTTCAGCCAGCACCGCACCGAGTTGGCGATGATGCGCTACTTGAAGTCCTTGGCGGACCGTGACTACGCCATGGATCGGGGCATGATTCCGCTTGGTTCGTGCACCATGAAGTTGAACGCGGCTAGTGAGATGGCGGCTTTAAGCTGGCCGGGGTTCGGTGATTTGCATCCCTTCGTGCCACGGGATTGCGCCCGTGGCACTTTGGAATTGATCCGCCAATTGGGTGATTACCTGCTGGAACTGACCGGTTATGAGGCTTTGTCAGTTCAGCCTAACGCCGGTTCGCAAGGTGAACTGGCTGGGCTGCTGGCGATCAGGCGCTACCACCAGGCGGCGGGTGAACCGGGCCGCGACATCTGCCTGATTCCGGTCAGCGCCCACGGCACTAATGCCGCGTCGGCGGCTTTGGCCGGGTACCAGGTTGTTGGGGTGGATGTTGATCAGGACGGCGATGTGTCGCTCGAGGATCTGCGGGCCAAACTGGAGCAACATGCCGGACGGGTTGGTGCGCTGATGATCACCTATCCGTCAACTCATGGCGTCTATGAGGCGTCTGTCCAGACGGTTTGCGACTTGGCGCACCAGGCCGGAGCGCAGGTTTACATTGATGGAGCTAATTTCAACGCGTTGACTGGCTGGGCCAAAGCCGGGCAATTTGGTGGTGACGTTTCGCATCTCAACTTGCATAAGACTTTCGCCATGCCGCATGGTGGTGGTGGTCCGGGGGTCGGGCCGGTGGCGGTCCGGGCTCATTTGGCGCCTTTCCTGCCGGGCCACCCGTTGGGTGGTTTAGCGACGCGAGGTGGGGCGGTTTCGGCCGCGCCTTACGGATCGCCCTTGTTGCTGGCGATCTCTTGGACTTACATCAAGCTGATGGGCGGTGCGGGCTTGCGTCAGGCGAGTGATGTGGCGGTGACGGCCGCTAACTATGTGGCGCACCGGCTGCGTCACGCCTTACCGGTTGTTTACCGTGGGCCGGGCGGCTTTGTGGCTCACGAATGCCTGCTTGATTTGCGTGGTTTGACCGCCCGCAGCGGCCTGACAGCTGAGGATGTGGCGAAACGACTGATGGATTACGGTTTTCATGCCCCAACTATGTCTTTCCCAGTGGCTGGCAGCTTGATGGTTGAACCAACCGAGTCGGAGAGTCTGGCGGAACTTGACCGGTTCTGCGATGCGATGCTCGCCATCGTGGCCGAGGCTGACCGTGTGGTGGCTGGTGAATGGCTTTTGGCTGAGTCGCCGGCCCGTTTGGCGCCTCACACCGCCTTGGCTGTGACTGGGGACGCTTGGGCCAGGCCTTATTCGCGCCAGTTGGGCGCCTACCCGGCTGGGCTCAATGCCAGCAAGTATTGGCCCCCAGTTGGCCGGGTGGATGCGGCCTACGGTGACCGCCACCTGGTGCCGGTGCTAACCGAACGGCCGCCCACCTGATTCCTCAACCTCGCTCTAGCTGACCTGAGTCCCTTGTGCTGCTGGTCGGGTTTTCGGCGAGGCCCGGGATCGATCTTCAGGGAAGCTAAAGGTTGAATAGGTACACGGATATCAGGCCTATAACGAGCGGCCCACAAGTCGTTTCGATCGACTGGCCGCGCCCGAGACCTTGGCTCGAAGGTTCGCCAGGGTGAGGTGTTCATGAACCGATAAGGTCACCGGCCACAGAAACGATTCCCCACATCAGCCAACAGAAACAAGCCAATCAGGTCAAAAGAATCAGGAACGCGAAGACGAATATCAGGCCTAGAGTGAGCCAACCGATGGTCAGCCCGGCGGTGGCGAACAGGATGCCTCGTTCGCCAGTGCGGTGAACCTGAACGCGAGCGATATGCCCGAAGATCACGGCCAATAGGGCGCCAGTTCCGGTGAAGGCGACGATAAAGGAGGCGAGTGCGAACCCGTTGATATGCGCCGAAGCGGTTGGGCCTGGAACGGTGGGCGCCGCGGAAGCTGGGTTGCCCGCACCGTAAGCCGACGGAGGAGTTCGTGGAACAAGGCTGACGGTCAGTCCTACCAGGAACAGCAGAATTGCCGCCCCAATGTTGAAGGTACCCAAGGAAGGTGTCAACAGCAGGCTTGACGACAGGTAGTAGATGATCACCCAAATCACGCCCGCCGCCATCAAGCCGATCCCCACCGGGGTCAACCACGCCGGGCGCCTAGTTTGAGATGTGCTGGGTGACGCGCTGGGTGACTTGCCGGTCGCAGTGGGCGGCGCTGGCGATAATCGCGTTCCGCAAGCTGAGCAGAACGCGCCATTTTGGGCGGTCTGGCAATTGGGACACAATACGGCCATGGCATGCTCCTAAACAATTTTGCGGCCAGCTCGGTTGGGCGCAGTTTAGTCTCCCAGCCCGAGGGCCCACTACCGACTCAACTCGCGATTACGGCCTTAGCGGAGCATGCCTGTGACGAGCGGCCCTCGCCCGGCTGGTGGCACCCGAGCCGACCCGGCGGCATCGTCCACTGGCACTCAACGCCGAGCGCGCCGTACCGCCGCCTGTCTGGAGGCGCAATGTGCTGGTTGAGGGCTGACAGGGATGGCCTTAGGTGGTCACGTGCGGTGCCGAAAGCTACCTCCGCTAAGCCAACCGGGACCGGAGATATTCCTCAATCTCCTGCTCGATTTCGGCGGATGTCTCGTCCCGCTGCGGGTACTTGTCGGCCCAGGGACGCCCAGGGTGCAAAGTGTCCCACCGTGGACGCGTCCCGTTGATTCTCCCTTTGCCGGGATCATGATTTCCAAAGCCATCCACAATCGCGTTCCAAACCGGACGGTGCTGCCGAATCAAGGCCGACTCGCCGAGCGGTATCCAGATGTCCTCGACCACAAGCCATCTTGCGTCGAAGTCCGTGATGTCTAGGTTCTGAGCAGCGCGAATGCTCGCCGCGTGCTGTCGCACACGGTCTGCGAGGGCGTGAGAGGCGGAGGTTTGAGCAACATCAATGCCCTTTCTGGCCCCAGACGGCGCTGCCTTGCCGACGTAGATAGGAACAGCCGACCGATCGCCGTTTGCCTGCGCCAGTAGCGAGTAAGCCTGGAACGGCCCACGGTAGTAGATGGCGTACAGCCCCGCACCAGCGAATCGAGGAACGTCGTCCAATGGTATGGCGTTCATTTCCATCATGCGGGTGACGATGCTGTGGCCGAGGCTTTCCATAGCCAGTGGGCTAAACGGCCCGCTTGTCATGCTTGCGCTCCAAGTCGTTTCGATTGACTGGGCGCGGCCAGGACTTCAGCCCGCAGGTTCGCCAGGGCGAGGTGTTCATGCACCGATGAGGCCACGATCTGGGCCAGCATCACTGGCACAGCGTTGCCGAGTTGACGCATCGCTTCGCTCCACGGCCCGTGCAAGGTGTACCGGTCGGGGAAGGTCTGGAGCCGGGCCGCCTCTCGGACCGTGAAGTAACGGACAGTGCCATCGTTGCGGCGGAGCATGTTCTCACCACCGGGGACACCGTGAACTCCCGCCTTGAGTGCCTTGGCTGGCTGGTCCAGGCTTGAGCCGGTGTGGCCTGGATAGGCCCGGGCTCCTTCTTGCAGAACGTGGTTGAGGACCGTCTTGCTTCCATCCAAGGTGGGTTCCGGCAGGTCACAGATCGCGTCCCGGACAGTTCGCCATGGGCGCGAGGCGGAAGGCAGTTCAAACAACCTTGGGGTGACGACGGGCTCTGTGCGCTGCTTCAGGGCGATCTTGTGGCGTTCCCAGTACTCAGAGGTCACATCCTTGCTGTGCGCCAGCATTTGAGCGGAATGAGTCGGTTCGGGGAAGGCCCACTCGGCGTCTACATCGAACCGGAAACCAACTAAAAAGACTCGCCAGCGCTGCTGTGGCACGCCGTAGTCGGCGGCATTGACGACGGTGGTCACAACGTTGTAAGACAGGTCTTGACGTACCGAGGTGTGCTCGGCTTGCAGCCGGGAGAAGTGTTCCGTCCACGATTCGCCGTCCAGCGGTGCGAGTTCAGGATGAGCCAACCGGAGCTGGATGTATGAGAAGTAGTCGGCGAACTTTGGGCGTGTCAGTCCTCGGACGTTTTCGACGATGAATGCCTTCGGCCTGATCTGGCGAATCACCTCAGCCGTTGCCGGGAACATGTCGCGTGGATCGCAGGCCGCCATTCCTTTGCCGCCGCCGCTGAAAGGCTGGCAAGGAGGACCGCCGCTGACAAGATCTATCGTTCCTTCGTAGGCGGCCCAGTCGATGTCGCGGACATCGCCGTTCTTGATGTCGGCGCCCTGAACCAGGGGGTGCCCGGCGGTCTGGTTCCGGTACAAGGTGTCGCAGCACCACTGGTCCCATTCCGCGACGACCTCTGCGCTGAAACCCGCCAGATGGGTACCCAAAGTGAGCCCTCCGCCGCCGGCGAATAGTTCGACTGATCTCATGGCGAAAGCCTACTGGGAGGCTCTAACCACAAAGCCAGTTAGGCGGCATGGTGTCCTGCCGCGAGCTCGTAGAGTTGTCACTGTGACGGATTCGTCTTCGGCGGAGACCGCCTCCCGGTATCCAGTTAGCGACTCAGTGCGCCGAGTCATGCAGGGAAATCGGGGCCGGGACACCAAACCTGAGATGGCGGTGCGTCGTGAACTGCACCGCCGCGGGCTCCGCTATCGTGTCGCTTCCAAGGTGTTACCCGACGCCAGACGGACAGTTGACATCGCCTTTCCAAAGAAGAAGATCGCGGTCCTGATCGATGGCTGCTTCTGGCATGGTTGTGCCGAGCATTACCGGCCGTCACACAAGAACGCGGCCTTCTGGGAAGCCAAGGTCCGTGAGACTATGCGCAGAGACAAAGACACAGCGGAACGCTTGGCAGGCGCCGGGTGGACGGTAGTTCGGTTCTGGGAGCACGAGTCAGCCGAGTCGGTGGCTGACCAGGTGGAAGCTCTTGTCCGGTCAGCCAGTGCTTGACACGGTGGCCCGCACCTGCGGCTAACAGCCCTGCCGTCTAGTTGCCGGGCGGGACCAGCGGCTTGGGCGTCGCCCTCAGGCATGGACGATGCCGCCCCCGCGGCCCGCGTTCACCGCTTGTGTGGTGGGGCGGGCGTTTGGGGCACCACATGGCAAAACAGATCTGACACCCTGGCGGGAACCTCCCTGTTGCCTCATTGTCAACCCTCCGCGAAGGGTTGATTCGTTGACTCATTGAAAACCTCCGTGAGCGGTCTGCGGGGAAACGCTTCGTGTGGGGTGTCGGGGTCCGGGTGTGGGGGCGCCCAGTGGGGTGCCCGCAGGGTTGTGGGATGCTGGTCGGGTGAGCGGAACCGAGATCGGCCCCGAGACCTTCGACGCCGTCCGCGGCGCCTTGGAGCAGCTCGCGTCAGACTGGCGGACGCCGCTTGACGGCGGGTACGACGACCCGGCGGCTTTTTGACGCCACCGCTCAGGCGGCCCCGCGGGCCGGCGCGGGCCGCTGGTTCCAGGCCCGGTTGACGGGCGGTTTCGCCAGCGCGGGCCGCTTCGTGACGGCGGCCGCTTGGAGCAGCCCGGTCAAATGCGTTATCTCGCGTTGGAGTTGGGCCGGGCGGATCTTCTTGAGCTGGGCGTTCATCCGGATGGTCGGCATTTTCCGTTCCCCGATGGCCTGGGCGGCGCGCTGGTGGGGGGTGCGGGCGGTGTCGTGGCGTTTGACGACCCTCGCGCCGACCCGCTGTTTGGAGACGAGTTTGTGTTGGGGTAGCAGGTAGTTCGTGAACACCCGGTCGAGTTCCCAGATCTGGTTGAGGAGGTCGACCTCCCCGTCGGTGTCGTAGCGCAGGTATCCGACCAGCTCGCGGACCCTGGCCCAGTCGCGGTGCCAGCCGGTCAGCCCGACCAGCTCGTCCAGGATCGCGCCCTTCTCCTTCTTCGACGCCCGGCGGTACTTCAAGGCGAGTTTCCCGGTCACGGCCTTGCGTTGGCTCATCGTCAGCTCCATGCGATCAGGCGTAACGCCAACGTCCCGCCCGACAGGTCACGCCACGCCGAAGCGGAGGCCGATCAATGAGGCAACGTATAGCCCTACGCGGAGGCTTTCAACGAATCAACGCGGTTGATTTGACCGGCCGGGTCAGGCTGTGTAAGGTTGTCCGAGCCCGCCGACCGGCGGTGCACCAATCCCGGACTATTTATAGGTAGCGTTTGGCGCCTTAGATTTGGTCTACGGGTTCGTGGTTTGATATCTCAACAGTGTGTTCATGGATGTTTTGTTGGTGCCAGTTTTTTTTGGGACTGGCTGATTTTTTTGTTGGCTGGGTTCTTTCTTTTTTTTGGAGAGTTTGATCCTGGCTCAGGACGAACGCTGGCGGCGTGCTTAACACATGCAAGTCGAACGGTGATCTCCGGGCTTTGGTTTGGGGTGATCAGTGGCGAACGGGTGAGT
>JAIRYJ010000009.1 GCA_031267825.1 Bifidobacteriaceae bacterium | reverse complement strand
TTTTGACCCGACTGTGTCCACTTCCCGACCATCCAGCACCAAGTCAACCAACCCGACCCGATCCGAAAGTTCAGCGAAACCCACAAATCAAGCCGAACCGGCGGCCGCACCGCGAACACCCCAACCAGTCCCCATCTACAGCAGGGACATGGACAACCCCTAAACAGGCTGCGTTCCGCGGTGAGTGGGGTTGCCCCCTAAATCAGGACACTGACTTGGTTGGATCCTGGGAGGATCTGGCCGGAGAGGATGTGTTCTGTGGCTTCGTTGAAGAGGAGGGTTTACACCCCTGAGTACCGGGTGGAGGCGGCCCGGCTGGTGATCGACACGGGCAGGCCCGTGGCCCACATCGCCAGGGAGATCGGGGTCGGCGAGGCGCTGCTCGGCCGGTGGGTGCAAAAGGAGCGGGACCGGGGCGGCGGGGGCGGCGGGGCGCCGCTGGACCT
Organism: Bifidobacteriaceae bacterium; assembly: GCA_031267825.1. Taxonomy (GTDB): domain Bacteria; phylum Actinomycetota; class Actinomycetes; order Actinomycetales; family WQXJ01; genus JAIRTF01. The sequence goes on along the minus strand of JAIRYJ010000009.1, from coordinate 24,436 downwards.
GGATGAGAGGGCCGAGCTGGCCGAGCTCCGCAAGGAGAACGCGGAGCTGCGCCTGGACGTTGCCTTTCTGGGAAAAGCCTCGGCCTTCTTCGCGGCGAGGTCCCAGTTCAAGAGCGGTTCGAGCTGATGGCCGAGGAGAGGGCGGAGTTCGCTGTGACGAGGATGGTGCGGCTGCTGGGCGTGGGGCGGAGTCGTTTCTACGCGTGGCTGCGGCGGCGTTCGGAGCCGTCCGCGGGAGACGAGCGGATGGGCCGCCTGGTCGCCGACGTGAAGGCCTCCCATGAGGCTTCGGACGGTACCTATGGCGCTCCGCGCGTCCTGGCGGACTTGCGCGAGGCCGGGTGGGCGGTGTCCCGCAAGACGGTCGCCAAGGCGATGCGGCGGGCCGGGGTCGAGGGCATCTCGCCGAGGACGTTCCACCCGCCGACCACGGCCGCGGGGCCGAACCCGGATCCGGCCCCCGACATGGTGGGGCGCCGTTTCGACATGGGGGCGAAAGACCTCGCCTGGTTCAGCGACATCACCTATCTGGAGACCGGGGAGGGGTGGGCGTATCTGTGCGTGGTCCGCGACGGGCACACCCGGCGGGTGTTGGGCCGGGCGGTGGCGGACCACATGCGGGCCGACCTGGTCGTGGACGCGTTGCGCCAGGCCGCCGCGCTGCGGGGGGAATTGCCGGAGAAGGTCATTTTCCACGCCGACCGCGGGGTGCAGTTCACTTCCGCGCAGCTGGCCGAGTTGTCGCGCGCCATCGGTGTTCTGAGGTCTATGGGTAAAACAGGTGTTTGCTGGGATAACGCGCAGGCCGAGTCGTTCTGGTCGACGTTGAAGACCGAGTATTACGAGCGGCACGTGTTCGCGACTGTGGCGCAGGCCAGGCGGGGCGTGTACGTGTGGATCGACTCGTTCTACAACGCGCGGCGCCGACATTCGAAGATCGGGTATGTGTCTCCGCTAACCTATGAGCGTCGGCTGCTTGAGAGAGCCGAAACTAACTAACCGGGGTGTCCTGGTTAAGGGGTCAACCCCAGAGAGGCTACTGTGGCACAGCGTCTCAATTCGCGTCGTTTTGGGGGAACAACCCTCCCGACCGATGCCTCAACCGAAAGCCGGACAACAACAATGCGCTTCGCCAGACTCGGGCCGGTCGGCTCAGAAATCCCCGCCGTTCAGACCGCCGGAACCACCTACGATCTGCGCCCATTGATAGCTGACATTGACGGCGACTTCCTAGAGGATGATCCAGTTGGCCGTGTCACAGCGGCCCTGCCCAGCCTGCCAGTCATACCGGATGCCGCTGGCCTGCGGTTCGGCCCTCCAGTGGCACGGCCTGGCGCGATCTATTGCATCGGCCGGAATTACGCCGCCCACGCCCGCGAAGGCGGGGCCGAACCACCCAAACAGATTGTCGTCTTCCTCAAACCTCCCCACACTATGACCGGCCCAAACGACACCCTGGTGATACCCGTTGGGGCTGCCAAGACGGACTGGGAGGTGGAACTGGGGGTCGTAATCGGGCAGACCGCCTGGCAACTATCGGCCACGGATGACGGCCTGGACTACATAGCTGGCTACGCCACCGCCAATGACCTTTCAGAACGGGAATGGCAGCTAGAGCGATCCGGCGGGCAATGGTCCAAAGGCAAAAGCATGCCCGGTTTTCTGCCATTCGGGCCGTGGCTGGTCCCGGCTGGCTCAGTCGAACCGGACGATCTGCGCCTAACAAGCTTTGTCAACGGTCAAGCCAGGCAAGATTGCCGTACCACTGACCTGATTTTCGATGTCTCCACGATCATCAAAGACTTAAGCCAATTCACCGTCCTAGAGCCGGGCGATGTTGTCCTGACAGGCACACCAGAAGGCGTCGCCCTATCCGGCCGTTTCCCCTTCATCAAGGCCGGTGATGTGATCGAAGTTGAAGTTGAAGGGCTCGGCCGTCAACACCAGGTGGCTGTCGCTCAGTGACAGCCCTCACGACCAGCTTGACCCATGCGGACGGTACCAGCCGGATCACGTCCTCGGCTTATGGCGTTGAATCGCCAACGCTGGAAACCGTTGCGCGCAGTCTGTCCACAACGCCGTTGAAAACGCGATTGAGATCGCTGACGGTCGAGTCCCGCAGCCACTCTTCGACCGCGATTCTCAGGGCGAGCACGCAGCTTTCGGCGGCCAAGCGCGCGACGATGCCGTCAATCCTGCGGATCAGCAGCGCGTCGGCGATCGCTTCGGCTAGTTCCGCGTGTTTGGCGAGGTCTCGTTCGCGCAGGTCAGGGCTCGCCATGATGACATCGTGGCGCAGCTTGGCGTGCGCCGGGTTGATGTTGATTAGCGCGCACTGGCCCTCAACCGCGCGTTGGGCCAGTTCAAAGGCGCTCAGCCCCTCAGGAGCCGAGCGAATCGTCTCAGCGAACCCGGCCGCGACATCCTCCATGCCGTGGAATGGGATCTCCTTCTTGTCGCCGAAGAGCCGGAAGACGGAGCGTTCATGCATGCCCGCGCGGGCGGCGATCTCCGCACCGGTCGCCGCTTCGTAACCCTTCCGCGCGTAAAGCTCATATGCGGCTGCGGCGAGCCGCCCCTTCGCGTCCGGCTGCCAGCGTCCCATGCCGACAGTCTAGGCAAACAAGGATCGTTTGGCGGCTAGGGGCCGGCCCTTGGGCGTGGTCGAAGGGCCGACCCTTGGGCGTGGTCTGGGAACCCGCCCTTGGGCAGGCTCCTAGGCGATAGCAGTAACTGCCATCACCCATATAGAGTGATGGCTGTCACTGCTATCAGGAGGTTTGACATGAAAGTATTCGTTACCGGCGGATCCGGCTGGGTGGGTTCGGCTGTGGTCCCCGAGCTGGTGGCCGCCGGTCACCTGGTGACCGGCTTGGCCCGCTCCCGAGCGTCCGCTGAGGTCTTACGCGGGCTGGGCGCGACGGCAGTCGCTGGCGACATGGAAGACCTCGAGCTGATCGCCGGACGGGCGACGGAGGCGGACGGAGTTATTCACCTGGCGTTCCGCCATGACTTCGCCGATTTCGCGAGAGCCGTCGAACTCGACGCCCGAGTTGTCGGCGCTATCGGGGACGCCCTCGCCGGAAGCGGAAAGCCGTTCGTGATCACCGGAGGCACACCGGCCATTCCCGGAGTCTTGGCGGATGAAACGTCCAAGGCCTCTCCCGGTTCGCCTTCGGCTGGTCGTGAGGGTGTCTCCGACTTGGCTCTGTCATACGCCGATCGCGCTGTCCGGGCTTCAGTTATCCGCCTGCCGCGTTCAGTCCACGGCAAGGGGGATCACGGTTTCATCGCCCGCCTCGCCGCCACCGCCCGCGAACAGGGAGTGTCGGGATACGTCGGCGACGGTGCGCAGCGCTGGCCCGCTGTTCACGTCAATGACGCCGCCCATCTCTACCGTCTGGTACTCGAAAAGGCGTCAGCCGGATCGGTCTTGCACGCCGTGGGTGACGAGGGGATCGCTTTCCGCGAGATCGCCGCCGCTGTGGGACGTTCAACCGGCCTGCCCTCCGGGTCTGTCGAACCACAAGCCCTGGGGTTCTTGGGCATTCTCGCGGGGATAGATCAGCCCGCGACCGCCACGCGCACCCGCGCGCTTCTCGGCTGGAATCCAGAGCGGCCCGGCTTGATCGCTGATATCGACGCGGGCTACTACCGCTGACTACTTGATGCGCCGTAGTTGACGTGCCGTAGTTGACGTGCCGAGGCACCTGTCTCCGTCGGCGTGAGACCCGGCATGACTGAGCGCTAGCATACGCGGTATACTGCTAGCACTGCATTTGAGGACATCGTGATGGCGACTTTAACACTGCGCAACGTTCCGGAAGAGACCCGTCAGGCGCTGATCGCACGGGCCCAGGCCGCGCACCGGAGCATGGAAGCTGAGGCGCGGCTCATCCTTGAGTTAGCTGTTCGTCCACCTGAACGGCTCAGGCTCGGATCACTGCTGGCCGAGATCGGAAACGGAGTCGGCCGCATTGACCTGGATTCGGTTCGTGGCACGGCGGCCTCCGACCCTGTGAGCTTCGATTGATACTCCTCGACACCAATGTGATCTCCGAGCCTCTCAGAAAGGGCGGCGGCGACCCGAAGGTGAGAGCTTGGCTCGACAACCAGTCCATTGAGACGCTGTGCCTTAGCGTTTTCGCGGTCGCCGAGTTGTTCTACGGCATTGCCGCAATGTCCCCGGGACGCGTGCGAAATGAGCTTGAGCGCCGGGTCACGCAGGAAGTCTTGCCCGCCTTTGCGGGCCGCGTTTTAGTGTTCGACCAGCCCGCCGCGCGTGCCAGCGCCAAATTGCACGCCGCGGCCAGGGCCGCCGGGAAACCAATCCCGGACACGGCCAGTTTCATAGCCGGCCTGGCCGCCTCGCGAAAGCTGACTGTAGCAACCCGGAACACCAAGCATTTCGAAGCGGCGGGCGTTCCCGTCATCAACCCATGGGGCTGACACTTGTCCCGGGTTCGACTGCCCGCTTCAAGCCGACATCATCCAGAGCCGGGTTCACCGACAGTGACTTCTCAGGTCTACGGGGAGATGCCGCAGGCGAAACGTTGGACTGACCGCGCTGAGATGCCTCTGGACTACTACCTTGGCCTGTTCAGCCAAGCCGACCAGCGAACTACCGCCCAGGCCCAGGCCGAACTCTTTGGCGCTTTAGGACTCGAATGAGTCTGTCCACAACTGGCGTCCGCCTGGACTCCTCCGCCGTAGTGGCTTTGCTGACTCGGGAGCGCGGCTGGGAAGTAATCAACCGGTTGATCTCACACCCAGACGTGCGCCTTGTGTTACCTGGGCCGACCCTGGCCGAAACGGTCTACGTGACGCGGCGCAAGGGCGCCGACGCCCCTGGCCAAGAGAACTCCGACGTACTCGCGGGCTTCGGAGTGGTGTTGGAGCAAAACACAGCCCTAGATCTAATCCGTGCGGCCGCGCTAGTTGAAGACGGCCAGGGCTCAGAACAGCCCGGCTGTGACGCCAAAGGCATCAGCAACTTGACGGATTTCGGCGTCGGTCAGGCCTTGGCTAGGCGAGCCGCAGGCCGTGTTGACCTGGTCATACATGGCGCCAGTTTCAACGTATTCGATCAGGTCAACCGCCTTGAGCGGGCCAGCCTCGCTCCGGACCAACAAACCATGCTTAGCCCAGACCACCACCCGATAGGTCCGCATCGCTTCCACGGATGCCTGCCCAAGAGCCTCAGAGCCCGGCACCATGAACGGCAGCAAGGCAACACCCTCTGGCAGCTGAACTATGGTCTCCGGTTCCCAGCGAACTATCCGGCGCCAGAAAGCCGCCGGGTCCGCCGAATCCGCCAGGTCCGGGCGGTGCGACAAAGCGACCAGATGCGGCGGCTGGGCGTGGACCACCGCGTGCCAGGTCAGCCCCCGGGCCGCCACCTGTTCCACGTGAACCGCCAAGTGAGAGTTGAACTCGCTGGTCGGTGTGGCGAAGCCGCGGTCTGGCGCGGTCCGCAGCAGCGCACCGCAGCCATCAGGTCCAACTGTCACAGCACCAACAGTCGCGCCCGGTTTGGCGGCGATGTCACGCAGCCGCGACCCTGAACCAGTCACCAGCACTGTCCAGCCAGCCAAGGCCTCCGCCGCGACCGGCAATTCGTAAGGCTCCGAATTCGGGAAAAGCCGCTCCACCTGACCGGCCAAACAACCCGCCAAACCACCATCCAGCCCCCCATCCAGCCCATCAGCCGACCCACCAGCCAGCGCGACTGAAATGTTGCCAGCTGAAGCCTCACACGAACCCATCGCATCAAGCCGCAACCCGGCGGCACCCATTTCGGCGAGCGCCTGATCCAGGCTTGGAATGGTAATTTGGCTGATCATAGTGTCATTTCTCCTCTAGAAAGGTAGTTGCGGCAGATAGCTGATTGGTGTTTTGGAAGTGGCCACCAACGCCCTCAAACTGTCCAAGGATCCGCTCAGCGCGCCAACCGTCCGAGCCTGGATCAGGGCGTTACCCAGGGCTGTCGCTTCGGCTGGGCCGGCCTGGACCTCCAAACCGGTGGCGTCAGCCGCGGCCTGGCAGAGTAGCTGACCACGTGAACCCCCGCCGACCAAGTGGACCCGGTTGACCGCCTGGCCAGTTAGCCGCGCCGCATCCGCGATGGCGCGGGCGTAAGCGTCAGCCAAAGAATCAATGATCGCCCGGGTCAGCTCGGCCGGGCCGCTGACATCACGTCCAACGTCGGCCGCCGCCGCCGCGACCCTGGCCGGCATGTTGCCGGGCGCGATAAAAGCCTGGTCGTCGGCATCGAATGGCGGCCCAGGCGGCAACAACGCGGCCTGCTCCAACAGTCCGGCCGTGTCAACCGTCAAACCTTCCGTCCGCCAAGCCCGCTGGCATTCGTTCAACAACCACAAGCCGGAAACGTTACGTAAGAATCGGACCGTGCCGTCGGCCCCTAGTTCGTTCGTGAAATTGGCCCGCCAGGCCGCCTCCGTCAAACACGGCCCGGCCAGTTCGGCCCCGACTAGTGACCATGTGCCGCAAGACACATACGCGAAGTCAGCCCCAATCGCTGGGACGGCTGCCACAGCACTGGCGGTGTCATGGCCGCCAACAGCGATCACCGGCACCGATTCAGGCAGCCCAACCCGCCCTGCCACATCCGCCAGCAAATGCCCCACAATCGCACCCGGTTGGACAACCGGCCCGAACAGGCGACGCGGCAACCCCAGAGCTTCAATCACATCCCAAGCCCAGTCCCGGGTGGCTGGGTCGATCAGCCCGGTGGTCGATGCGGCGGTCACTTCGGCCGTCACCACACCGGTCAGGTGGTAGGCCACAAAATCCGGCATCATCAGCAGGTGGGCGGCCCGCTCCAGCCTGCCTGGCAGCGGGCTAAGGCCGCGTTGTTCGGCCGCCAGTTGGAAAATCGTGTTGTACCGCTGGTGGGCGGCACCAGTCCGGCGGTAAAGATTTTGTTGTCCGATGCCGCCCCAAACGTCCGGTTCTATGCCTTCAGTCCGTCCGTCACGGTAGGAGACAACAGGTCCTAGCAGCGCGCCGTCCTCGCCGAGCAGTGCGAAGTCCGCCCCCCAAGTGTCAACGCCGATCCCATCTACCGGGCCCTCACCAGCGGCCAGCCGCAGCCCTGTCTCAACGTCCGCTAACAGGCGGGTTGTGTCCAAAACCAAGTGGGCGGCATCGTACGAGGTAAAACAACTGAAGCGGTACACTTCGCGGGACTGGAGCAGCCCCCGGCCAACCTCAAGGACCATCACCCGCCCAGATGACGCCCCCAAATCGACGGCCGCCAAGCGGGCCGACCGACCGGCCACCCCGGGACCGCCGCTCACATCAAGACCGTCAGTCACGCCAAGTCTCGCAGCACGTCACCAGCCAGATGCACCTCAATACCCATGGCCGCGAACATGACAGCTTTAGCGATCAAGGCTCGGTCAGCCGTGGCGGCGTCCGGCGCGTAGGCGACGTTCATGTGGTTCGACTGGTGGCGGGCCATCAACTGGTCACGGGAAACGCCATGGAGGATCACGTTCATGATTGGCCATTCCTTATTGGTCGCTTCAAGGCGGCGCTGAACCTCCGCTTCAGGTAGTGGCACACAGGTTCCACGGCCCAAATCGGCTTGTAGTTTGCCGTCTTCGATGAAAACTCGGGACCAGACAATTTCACCTGGTTTGGACACGCCTGACAAGGTTCCCCCGCCCAGCGGGAAGTAATAGTAGCTCTGCCGCCACGAATGGACGTTAGCGTAACCGCCGAGGTGGGAGGCCGGAACTGAGCCGGAGATCTGCAACACCCAAACAAACTGACCATCCCATTCGTCACCCCAGCGGACATCATGCAAGGTGGTGGCGGGGTCTAGACCCATCGCCGTCCAGACCCGGTTAGTTACCAACGAGTCGACCGCCACACCTTCATCGACTTCGTTGAAGTGCGGCAGCGCCTTACCGGCGTAGAGTTCGCGGCTCCCGGCGCGGTCATAGACTGGTGGCCGTTCAACGTTGTTGAGCAGGCCTTCGGCCAGATCCGAGGCGGGCACGGTGTCTTTCAGGCCTTGCTGGTATTGGATGCCGACGGCGTCAGCCCCAAAATCATCCGCCATCCGCAGGGCAGCGATATACATTTTGAACTGGCTGGTCAGCTGCTCATCGGTGAGGCATTCGCGGGTGTCACCAGAGTTGTCAACATGGAAATTCATGCCACGTTGATCGAGCCAGGCGCGCACCGCGGCCGCCTCCTGATCGCTCACCCGTTCCATTTCCGCTACCAGGGCGCTTTGTGACAGCCGCTCCTTGTAGACCCCGGCCGGGTTGAGGTATTCATCATCAATTAGGGCGTTGTACATGCCCATGCAACCCTCATCGAAAACCGCCAGGATCGCTTTGGTGACTTTCAGTTCGGCCGCTAACGCCAGGCCAAGGGCTTTCTCCTCAGAATCTGGTAGGCCGGCGATGGCCGGGAAGGGGCGGACATGTGATGTGTCGTGAACGATCCGTCCACTGTCAAGCCATTCGGCCATCCGGTCATGGGCCCACTGGTCAGTGAAATCGCGGCTCCAAACAGTTGAATGGGCTATGCCGACCTTAGTCAGTGAGCCGTGCAGGTTCAGCATCCCAACTAGGCCAGGGAAATCGCCAGCGAAGTTGGCGGCCAGCAGGATTGGTCCTTGATGGTCCCGCAGTCCCGCCAGGACGTGGTGGCTGTATTGCCAAACCGCTTCAACCACCGCTAACGGCGCGTCTTTGGGGATGTTTTGGAACACGTCCATGCCGCGGCGTTGATTGTCGATGAAGCCGTGGCCTTTGGCTGGGTCTATTCCGTGGGCCCGTTTGACTTGCCAGCCTAGGGTGCTCAGGGCGGCCGCGAACTGGGCTTCAACTAGCTGCTGGACGGGCCAGGTTTTCTGGTTGGCGGCTAGGCGCAGGTCGCCGCTGGCGACAACGTAAACGGTCTGGGGTTCTGCCTCAGGCCGGGCCGGTACGGCCGGGAAGGTATAGGGACTCATCTTCAACTCCTCAATTGGCCGTTGTCCGTCCAGGCACTGGTCCGGACGCTGGTCCGGACCTAGATCCGGACGTAGATCCGGACGCGGCCTTCTTTGGGCCGACGGACTGGCGGATACCTTCCATTTTGCTTGCACTATCCTGATTGGTCTAGTGCCCGGCGGAAGTTCTGCCACAATCTGAATAGTTTATGCAGCAACCTTTTGACGTGCACCAACGCTCGGCGTTTTGAGACGGAAGGCGGCCTACGCAGCGATGGAAGCATCACTCTTGACACCAGGCCGACTACGGCTCATCACCAAGGCCGCCAAACTGCGCTACGAGGCCCGGCTCAGCCAAACCAGGATCGCCGCTGAACTGAAACTCTCCCAGGCCACAGTCTCACGTCTGCTTCATCAAGCTGACGATCTGGGCCTGGTCAGGACCACTGTCACCCCACCGCCAGGCGTTCACACTGAACTCGAAAGCCAACTAGAACAACGCTTCGGTTTGGATGAGGCGGTTGTGACCGATACCCCGTCTGGCTCGGCGCCGCTAACCCCAGCCCTGGGCGCGGCCGGCGCGGCCTATTTGGAATCAGTCCTGACTGAAGGTGACCGCCTAGGGTTCTCATCTTGGTCTTCAGCTTCCTTAGCGGTGGCCGAATCAATTGGTGCGCTCCCCTCACGACGGGTCGCCCAAGTGGTGCAAGTGCTGGGCGGACTGGGCGCCAGTTCCGTCCAAGGACGGGCCAACCGGCTGGTTGACCGGCTCGCCGCGATGACCGGCGCGGAAGCGAAATACCTGGCCGCACCAGGCCTGATGGACACCCCGCAGGCCGCCGCCGCCGTCCTGGCCGACGGCTCACTCCGCCCGGTGGCGGCGGCCTGGGAGAACCTGACCGTGTTGCTGACGGGGATCGGCGCGACCGAACCGAGCCCCTTATACCGGGCATCCGGCAACGCCATCTCCAAGAATGATGAGGACCGGCTGCGGGCGGCGGGCGCTGTTGGGGACGTGCTGTTGCGCTATTTCGATGCCGCAGGGCAGCTAGTCGAATCTGATCTCTATTCACGGGTGGTCGGCATACCACTGAACCAGTTGCGGGCGGTTCCCCGGCGCATCGGCGTGGCCGGTGGCCCCAGAAAAGCCGAGGCCATCCTGGCCGCCTCGCGTGGCGGCTGGATCAATGTCCTGGTAACTGAGGCGGAAACCGCCAGAACCGTGCTCAGGACCCACCACGGGCAGCCTTGATCAGGCACTCCGGTCACAACCGGCGCCAAGGCGGCCTCCTGACCGGCCAAAACGCGTCGGCCGGGGCCATGTCAGACCCGGTCCGTGAAAATCTAGGCGGCGGACCTGGCTCGACTTTGAAAGATCGAATCATGCGGTACCGCGGTAGGCAATCGGAACAGATCTCTTTCCCCCTGGGTGGCATTGGGACAGGCAGCGTTGGCCCGGCAGGATTCGTCCTTGTCGGCGGCTTGTTTTGAGGTCAACGTGTGCGACCAGGCAAGCCAAGAAACGCACTACACAGTGGCGTTCTCACCAGGAGGGTGCTGTTCAACACCCTCCAGCCGGGCCGCACAGTGGAAGCGAAGCTCTCACCAGCGAAGACGCGGAAGACAAACACGGCGCTATGCCTGGGGCCGTGGTTCTTGACCACGGCCCCAGCCAAACAGGTTGGCACGGCCGGCGGGCGGCATCCTCTAACTGGCGGCCATGGCCGCCCAGCGCTGCCCCGTCCGGGTCACCATCAAACTCAAACCGAAAGCCTCAGACACGTTCTGATCAGTCAGAACCTGGCCTAACGGGCCGGCCGCTGTGACCCGCCCAGCCCGCATCAAAGCGCAATGCGTGAACCCAGGCGGAATCTCCTCCAAATGGTGCGTCACCAAAACCATCACCGGGGAACGCTGATCGCTGGCCAGTTCGGTCAGAGCCGCGATCAGTTCTTCACGGCCACCCAAGTCAAGCCCAGCCGAAGGTTCATCCAAAAGCAACAGCTCCGGATCGGCCATTAGCGAGCGGGCGATCTGAACCCGTTTACGTTCACCCTCCGACAAAGTGCCGAACGTTCTATCCGCTAAGCCGTCCACACCGAACGCCGCCATCAGGTCACCGGCCCGCTGGCGATCGACAGTCTCATAGCTTTCCCGCCACCGACCTGTCACACCGTAGGCGCCTGTGACGACGGCATCGGACACCTTCTCGGTGGCTGGAATCCGGACCGCCAAAGCGGCTGACGCGAACCCAATACGGGGACGCAACCCAAATACGTCAACCCGGCCAAGCCGCTCCCCGAGCAGCCAAGCCGTCCCGCAAGTCGGATGCAGCCGGGCCGCCGCGATCTGCAAGACGGTGGTTTTGCCTGCCCCGTTAGGGCCCAACATGACCCACTGTTCACCTTCGTTGACCTGCCAGTTCACCCCATCCAGGATGGTTTTACCTGCCCGGCGGACAGTCACGTCAGCGAAATCCAGCACCTGGCTGGGGGCGGGCGCCGGTGACATCACTTGCCTAACACCTCCTGGTAGACGGCCACAGTCCGGGCGCCGATCGAACGCCACGAGAAATGATCCTCGGCCCGGCGCCGCCCGGCCGCACCATAGAGTTTCAAACGGACCGGGTCGCTCAACGCCTGGTTGATGGTTTGGCTCAGATCACTGATGAACTTACCTGGGTCAAGCGGCCTGCCTGTGCCGTCATCGACTTGCTCAATTGGGACCAGCCAGCCGGTCACACCGTCCTCCACAACCTCCGGGATGCCGCCGGTGGCGGTGGCGACAACTGGTGTGCCGCAAGCCATCGCCTCAAGGTTGACAATGCCGAGCGGTTCATAGATTGATGGGCAAACGAACAGCGAAGCTTGCGACAAGATGGCGTCCAGGTCGCCTTGGGGCAGCATCTGATCGATCCAGATGACGCCTTGACGTTGAGCTTTCAGCTCGGCCACTAACCGTTCCACTTCGCCAGCTATCGCGCTGGTGTCTGGGGCACCGGCCACCAATACAAGCTGAACCTCGGGTGGCAGTTGGCTGGCCGCCCGCAGGAAATAGGCCAACCCTTTCTGGCGGGTGATCCGGCCAACGAACACAACACTCCGTTTTTCCGGGTCGATGCCGTGCGCTTGGACAATCCGGAGCGCCTCAGGTCCCTGCCAGGGATGCCATTTGTCCAGGTCAATCCCGTTATGTATGACACGCACCAGGTCCGGGTCAACGAACGGATAGACCCGCAAAATGTCGCGCCGCATGCCAGCGCTGACCGCCACAATGGCGGCGGCACCTTGATAGGCGGTTCGTTCCGCCCAGCAGGATAGGGCGTAGCCGCCGCCAAGTTGTTCCGCTTTCCACGGCCGTAACGGTTCCAGCGAATGAGCTGACAGCACGTGAGGTACACCGCGCAACAGTCCGGCCAGGTGGCCCGCCAGATTGGCGTACCAAGTGTGGGAGTGGACCAGGTCAGCCCCGGCTGTGCTTCCAGCCATTTCTAGGTCGATGCCGAAGGTCGCTAATACCGGATCGCCGTAGGTTCCAGCCGGTGGGGCGGAGAATCCGGTGACGCCTGGTTCTTGGCGCGGCCCATCGAACGCCAGAACTCGGACATCTACCAGGTCACGCAGGACTTTAGCTAGTTCGGCGACGTGGACGCCAGCGCCTCCGTAAACGAAAGGCGGGTATTCGCGGGTTAGCAGGTCAATCTGGAGCTTGCCGTCAGCCATCCCACCAGGTTAGCCGCCGGTCGGCTTGACCGCTGGCTGCGAGCGCCGCGATGCGGCGTGGGCGCGGGTTCGGTGCGGGCAGGGGCGGGCAGGGGCGGTGTGACTAGTTGGCGAAGTCACCGGCTTGAAACACCAGTCGGCCGTCCTGATCAGTTCGCCAAATCTGGCCGAAACGCTGGTAAAGGTCAATTGTGTGGCTTGTGGGATGCCCATATGGGTTGCCCGCACCCGCACTCATGACCGCCAGTCGGGGTGCCAACGCCTGCGCCAGGCTGTTCGATTGATTAGCTGATCCGTGATGGGCGACAACTACCAGACCGCCTGTCCCAGCGATGGTTTGATCGGCCGCGAGCTGTCCGCCAGGACTATTGACCACCTGAGACTCCAGGTGAGCTAAGAGAGCATCTTGTCCTTCGCGTTCCAGGTCCCCTAAAGCCCAGATCGAATCGTCGCCGATCTGTGCCCAGACTGTCAGGCCAGCGTTGTTGGCGGCTGGCTCCTCCCCACCAGACGATTGTTCCGGACAGAACCGTGCTAAGTCTGACGGGTAGATGGTTAAGCGAACCTGGCCGATCTGAGCCGAGACTGGTTCGTCGGCCGGAGCGGTGGTTCGGCTGTCTCCACCGCTGGCCGGTCCTAAACCAATCTGGCGGCGTAAAGCACCGGCCTGATCACCGATGGCCCAGGCCCGCCTGGCCTGGGCCAGTTCACCGCAAGGTGTGCCGTGGATTAGTTCACCCCATTGGCGTCCGGCCACGGCTTGGGCTAGACCGCCCACATGATCGGCGTGAAAGTGAGTCAAGATGACAGCGTCTAACCGCTTGATGGCCAGATCATCGAGGCATTGGTCAATTCCGCCGCCGTCCGGCCCGGCGTCCACTAGGACGGCCGCTTCTGGGCCGGTCCGTAGAGCCACAGCCGTGCCCTGGCCAACGTCGCAAACGGCCGCTACCCAGTCGGTCGGCGGACGGCCACCCAAAGCCGACCGCCAAACCCCGCTAAGTGGTCCAGACAGACTGGCCCAGATAACCGCGACCAGGGATGTGGCCAAACCGGCCGTCACCCCAGGATGACGTACCACCCGCTGCCACAGGCGAGCCCAGACCGGCCAGCGCCGGGCATACCAAACCAGACCGATCAACCCTCCCGTGGCCGCGACCGCCAGAGCGAAGCCGCCGGCTCCATTCGGCCAGGCGATGGCCGCCCCCGGCCAGCTAGCCACCCAGCGGCCAACCCAGCCAACCCAGCCGGACGCCGCATCGCCAACCGCTATCGCTAGTCCAGCCCCAGTTGGCCAGACTGGCACCAGTCCAAGGCCAGCTAACCCGGCGATGGTCGCCACCGGAATAGCTGGAGCGGCCAACAGGTTGGCTGGCAGAGCGGTTAGAGAAATCTGCCCGGCGAAAGCGGTGATAACTGGCGCGCAAGCCAGTTGAGCTGAACAGGTCAGTGCGGTCGCCTCCGCTACCGGCCGCGGCAGGTGCGGTAAACGTGAACGCAACCAAAGAGCTAGGCCAGGTGCCACAACGATCAGCGCCGCCGTTGACAGCGCTGATAAGACCAACCCATATGACCGCGCCAGCCAGGGATCAGCCAATAACACCAGGATGACCGCCCCAGCCAGGGCTCCCAAAGCGAGCCGTGATTTGCCGGCCGCCAGGCCAAGGACCGCTGCCCCACCCATGAGGACGGCCCGCAGGACGGACGGAGCCGGCCCGATCAGCGCCAGGAAGGCGATCAAGGTCAACCCACCAAGTAGTGCCGCGACCCAACGCGGCGCGCCAACCAGGGCAGCCAAACCCAGGACCAGTCCTAGGACAATCGCGACATGCGCGCCGCTGACGGCCGTGATGTGAGTCAGTGACGTCACCTTCATGGCAGCATCCAGGTCAGGCGGTAAGGCGCTGGTGTCTCCCAGTGTTATGCCGCAAAGCAGCGGGCTGGCCCGTTGTAGCAGCCCGGCTCGCAGCCGGTAGACCGCTCCTCGCCAGCCGGGCGGCTGTGACAGTTCTGGTGCCTCCAAGGCTTGGATGGCGACCCGTTCCGGCTCGGTCCGGCCTAGCAGGGCAAGCCGTCCTCTAAAAGCCATCACAGTTCCAGCTGGTGGGGCCAGGCCGTCAAAGTAGGCCACAGCCGGTACTCCGGGGCCTTTGGCGGCTGGTCCCAGCCAGACGACTCCGTGGGCCACTATGGAGTCTTCCCCACCCCAGGGTGATGCCCGCGCCTTGGCGGGCTCAGATAAACGAAAAATGACCTCAGCCCGGCCTCCTGTTTGGGCTAATTGTCCGATCTGGGTGTTTTCCCAGGCCAGACCGCGCCAACCGCAGGTGATGGAGACCAGCCCCACAAGGATCAGGGTCAGTCCGGCTGTTCTTGTCAAGGAGGCTGTAGCGGCCGGGCGTGGCCGACGTCCGCTCCGGGTTTGGCCGGGACGCCGACAAGTCAAGGCGATACCGCAGCTCAACGCGGCCACGCCAGTTGTTAACGCCACCGGCCGGGGCGCCGCGACCAGGCAAGCCAGCACCAGCCAAGCCAGTGTGACTGGACCCGCCAACCTCAGGTCAACCGTCCGGCCCATCAGAAGGCCACCATGTCCGCCAGACCGGCTAGCACCTTGGGGCCAATCCCGCTGACCTCACCTAGGTCAGCCAGCACATCGAACGATCCGTGGGCCGAACGGAAATCGACGATCCGTTGAGCCAGCACCGGCCCAATGCCAGGCAGAGCTGTCAACTGATCGGCTGTCGCGGTGTTGACGTTCAGCAGTCCCGAACCGGCTGTGCTCGACCCTCCGGAGATCCCACCGCCACCGCCCGGGCCGCTGCCCGGACCAGTCACGGGTGGAGGTGTTTCGCCTGGTAGTGGCACATAAATGCGTTCCCCGTCAGTCAGCCGGGCGGCCAGGTTGAGGACAGTCAAATCGGCCTCAGGCAAGGCGCCGCCCGCCTCCTCAATCGCGTCGACCAAGCGCGCACCGGTTGGCAGGTGAATCACACCTGGTGCCACGACCGCTCCTGTCACGTAAACCACCACACCTGGGTCCGCCTCACCAGTCATCGTTTCATCAGCCCCGGTACCACCAGACCCCGGGCCGTCATCCCCGGCAGCGCCAGCCCTGGTACCACCAGACGTATCCGGGCCACCCTGGCCGGCCGGGTCCCACTGAATTGAGCCGCCCGGCGAGGCCGACGCGACCGGATCTTGGGCCGCCAAAGCTGGTGCCATGAAGCACAACGCGGCCACCGCCAGTGCTATACCAATGCCGACTATCGCCCATTGGTTGACGCCCAGACGCAGGCGGGGACGGCGGTGGGCGCCTCCTGTCTGGCTCGCGCCTGAGCCAAGGAAGCTGCCCTCGTTGCGGGTTAGCCGGGCCCGTAAGCGCAAACGTTCCAGGACGTCATCGGCCGTCCCAAGCGCCTCGTCACGCCGCACGCCAGTCGGATGCGGCAACGAACCAGTGCGTGGTGGCATGGGCTGAATCTAGGACGGGCTGATCGTGCCCCTGGGGCGAAAAAAGCCTTCCTGTGGATCAGTAATTCTACTCAATTCAAATTAGGAAAGGTCCACCCGGCAGTGAGCAGTCCCAGCCCACGGCGTCGGCTACCTCTAGTGGCACGTACGGCGTCGAGTTACCTCGTACAATTCGCTCTAGATAGACGCAAGCCCGGCTGAGGCGGTTCCGGGCCGTCCTCAGACACGGTTCCAGCTACAACAGGGAGTTTCAGGCAATTGGACAGCCCGTCGCCGCACGATCACGATCACGATCCCGCAGCCCCGGCCGCCCACGGCGATTCAGCCGCGCTGGGCCCGGACCAGCCTGAAGCGCCGTCGCCTGACGCCACGCCAACCGGATTGACGCCTGAGACTCGGGCAGCGACCTGGGCTTGGGAGCCATCAGGCTGGTCGCGCTCGAATCCTTTCGCCCGGCGGCCAAGCCCGCCTCCGTCAGCCCTTCCCGCCCCGGCGCCCACGCCAGCCGAGCCAGTAGACCAAGTGTCCGATGCCGTCCTCCCACTTCCAGCCCCGCACCAAGTACCAGCACCATGTAGCGGCCAGGAGGTCACTGAACCAATCGCGGATGAGTTGGTCTTGGACGAGCCGGTCTTAGATGAGACGGTCCTAGATGAACCGGTCTTAGATGAGCCAGCTTTGGACAGGCCTGCCGTGGACCCCGCACCGGCCGCCAACCCGGACGAACCAGTAGCCGAAACACCACAGGCCGCCGAACCACCCGCGCCGGCCGTGGATCCCGAAGATAGCGATCAAGATGGCGCCACAACAGAGAGGTTTGACGCCGCCAGCTTCGATGATCGAGCCGATTTTGAGACAGAGAAATTCGAGGCCGCCCACCTCGAAACCCCACTAGAGCCTGATGAGGCCGAAGCGGAACCTGTGGCCACGGCAGACGAAGCCGAAGAGCCGTTAGGACCAGGAGCTGAGGTCGCCGAAGAACCGCAGGTAGAAGTGCCAAACGAACAACGGTCCCCGGCCACGGCAGACGAAGCCGAAGAGCCGTTAGAACCACAAGCTGAGGTTCCGGAGGAACCCAAGGCCGAAGCAGCAAGCCAGCCTGAGACCGAAACGGAACCGCTAGCCGCGGCAGAGCAACCAGAAGCTGAGATTCCAGAAGAGCCAGAAGCCGAAGCCACAGTCGAGCCAGAGGCTGAGGCTCCAGAAGAACCCGAAGCTGGGGCTGGCGACGAACCCAAGGCTGAGCCAACAGACAAACCCGAAGAGTCGCTAGAACCAGAAGCTGAGGTTCCAGAAGAGCCAGAAGCTGAGGTCGCCGAAGAACCGCACGTAGAAGCCCCAGAAGCCGAAGCTTCAGAAGAACCCGAAGCTGGGGCCGACGACGAACCCAAGGCTGAGCCAACAGACAAACCCGAAGAGTCGCTAGAACCAGAAGCTGAGGCTCCAGAAGAACCCGAAGCCGAGGCCGCAGACGAACCGAAGCCACCGGCCACGGCAGACGAACCAGAAGGGCCGTTAGAACCAGAAACTGAGGTCGCCGAAGAACCGCGGTTAGAAGCCCCAGCAGAACCCCAGGCAAAGCCCGCGGACGAGCCAGAAACTGAGGTGGCGGACGGGCCAGAACCACTAACTGAGGTTCCGGAGGAACTCAAGGCCGAAGCAGCAAGCCAGCCTGAGACCGAAACGGAGCCGCTAGCCGCAGCAGACGAGACAGAACCGCTGGCCACAGCGGAGCAACCAGAGTCCGAGACGGAACAGATGGAGCCGTCCGGCCCGGACGGCTCCGAAACCGAAGGACTTGAGACCGGGGATCCAAAGGCGGATCAGGCGGCCAGCCAGCCAGAGCCCGAGCCTTCAAAACCGGAACCAGCCAAGACAGTTCAACCGTTCATCCGGCCAATCCCGATCTATCCGGTTTCGCGGCACAAGCCGCGCCACGTCGCCACAGTCTCACCCGAAACCGTCGCTGACCAGCCAACCCAGCCTGAGCCGTGCTACCCAACTGATGAGGCAGCATCACCCAGCCCACCGGCCAAGCCAGCGACAACGGAACCAGCCGCCACCACCGACACCGCCCCCGCCCAGCCCGAAACGTCGGCCGGACCGGACAGGGAAGACGAGGAGTCGGCATCGGGCAAACAAACCTGGCCCGCAACGGTGGCTTCCGGCATCGTCCGGTCAGACGAAAAACTACCCGAATGGGACGATGCCGTCGCTCCAGTCCCAGCCACCGGCCCGGCCAACAAGAGCCGCGCCAAGCGCCACTCACGCGACGTCCGGCCCCGGCGGCGGCAGATCGCCTGGCTGGTGGCCGCTTGCCTGGTGCTGGTCGGCCTGGCGGGCGCCGGAGCGGTCTACACCAACACCTATTCGGGCGATAAAGCGGCCCCCGGAGTTACCCTGGGCGGAATCGATGTTAGTGGCCTGACCAGCCAAGATATTGCCGAACAGGCCGCCGCGAGGCTACGTGATCTGCGATTCACACTGACCCAAGACGGCCAAAGCGTTCACGCCACCGCCCAGGACCTAGGCGTCAGCGCCGATCCGCAACTGGTGGCCCGCAAAGCCATCGACGCCGCCGCCGGGCAACCATTCTGGCGGCGTCTCAACCCGTGGGTGCCTAAAGCCGTGCCGTTGGCCACACAACTTAATCAGGAGCAACTCGGGCAGTTCCTGGAGCAGAGTTTCATCTCTGAAAATGAGGCAACTAAAGACGCCAGCGCCGAATTCAACCCCGAGACTGGCACTTTTGATGTTGTCCCCTCAATTACTGGCATCAAAATTGACCCGTCCCAAGTGGCCGATGCCGTCACCGCCTATCTAGCGGACACAACAGCTCCGAACCAGCTCGACGTCACCGCCGAATCGAATCCGCCAGCTATTTCCGACAGCGCCGCACGCCGGGCCGTCACCCAAGCCACCGCGGCATTGGATCGGGTTATCACATTTTCTAACGGACTGACCGGCAACCGGGCCCGTACTTTTCAGCTTCCATCGGACTTGATTGGCCAATGGACCGTTTTCACACCTAATACCGAATCTGGTGAACTCGAAGTCTCCTACAATGAGGCTCTGATCAGCCAAGAATTACCCGCCGTGTTACATCAAGAAGTGGCGATCCCGGCACAGAACCAAGTCACTTTATTGTATCCCGGAACCACGCAACAGATCGGCGTTAGCCAATGGGGTATAGACGGACTGAAAGTATCCGATCCTCCAGCGATAGTGCAACAGGTTACTAATGCGTTAGTCGCCGGTCAAGACGTGGCGATTGATGTGCCTTTAGTGGATGATCCACATGAATCAGAAACCCGTGAACCGCCATCAAATTATGACGAACCACACGGCGCTAAATGGATTGACGTAAACCGTTCAACATTCTGGGCAACACTATATGAGGGCACCACGCCGGTGGGCTCATACGTCATATCGATCGGTAAACGGTCCACACCAACACCGACCGGCGTATTTTATGTTTACCTAAAATATGAACACCAAATTATGCGCGGGCCAGAATCTGACCCTTACGAGTCGCCAACCCAATGGGTGTCATATTTCACCGGTGGCGTGGCCTTCCATTCAGCGCCTTGGAATGAACCCAACAACTGGCAGCGGGGAGTTTCACACGGCTGTGTCAACATGAAAACCCGTGATGCCAGAACTGTGTTCGATTTCGCACCAGTCGGCACTAAGGTCGTGGTTCACGACTAGAGTCGCTTGTTCACAATGGCGGGTGTGGCTCGCGACTGGTGGGTCGCTGCGCTAACCGGCCGGTGTCAGCACGAATCCCAGTGGTAAAGGACGCAACTGAAATCGAGGGCGGCCAGGCGTTCCGGCTCGATGAAGAAATGGCAGACGCCGCGCTCACCCCAAGCCAGGCCGGCCTCATCATCGGTGTCGAGTTGTAACAGCAGTGTGGTGAAGCCGGTGTAAACCGGCCTGGAACGCGGATCGTCGACCGTGAACCACGGATGTCCACCTAAACGGTGGCCGCGGGCGGAATCGTCTTCCAGATCGGCCGGGCTCAACGCGGCGTTAGCGGGCGCCCGGCGCCAGGCTTCCAGTACCGGCCAGCGGCCCGGTTCGGTCATGACTAGGCGGTCAGCTTGAGACGCGAAGCGGAAATCAGCCAGAGACAAGGCTGTTGGGCTCACCTCGCCAACTAGTTTGACGGCCCGCTGGGTGACAAACGGCACAGCCAAGTCCGCGATCGGTGCGGCCAGATCAGGTGTGTCAGGATGATAATCAAGGCCGTCGTTGACAGCTGGGGCGTCCGGCCAATAAAGCACCGCATGGCCCGCGCCTTGAGTGAAATCAGCGAAATCCATGCCGTGGGTATCGCCTGCGGCGATAAAGAACTGGATGATCCCTTTAGTTGGGAAACCGGCCAGTGGTGGCAGTTGAGCCAAGTTCAACTGAGCTAACAGGAACAACGGCTCAGCTTCCAGCCCAGGTATTTCAACCCCGCGCCCAGGTGTTCTAGCCTCCAGCCCGGGTGTTTCAAACCCCAACCGAGGTGTCTCAACCCCCAACCGAGGTGTCTCAACCTGGTCCCCGGCCGCAGCCGGAGAAGCCAACGGAACGGAACCAGGCTGGCTCAGAGCCGCACCAAAAGGCACCGCCCTGGGCCAGTCCGCGCCTGGCGGCAGATAAGGCTGACCACCCAGCTTCGAGTCCAATAACCCAGGTTCACCTGGTCCGATACGTAAACGAACAGCGTTCAAGGCAGTCGCGGCGCGCCAAGCGGGCCGAAAATCATCCAAATCAACCGGGCCTGGTTCCCAGCCGACCCGCAGAGCGTCAACAGCGTCTTCACGGCTAGTACCAGCCACCCGCCCATCGTCCGCCGCTCCCACCTCACCGCGGAATATGCGAGAAAACAAACTCACTAAGAACACTCACCTGCAACCAGCTCGAAAAACCATTCGGGCCATAGTAGCGACCTACTATGGCAAGAGTCTGGGTCTAAATAAAAGTTAAGTGCCGGGTCACCGTATCAGCCAGCAAACGGCCACGTCTGGTCAAGCTCAACCGGCCATCCGCCAGCTGGACCAATCCGTCCGCCACCAATGCATCCACCCGTTGTGCGGCCTGGGGTTGAAGACTGGCCAATGCCACGCCACCGACTGTGCGCAGCGCCAACATGACGCGTTCAAGTTCCAGTCCTTCAGCGTTCGGCTGGTCACGGCCAGCCAGCGGCAATTCGCCCGACTTGACTTTGGCGGCCCAAGTGGCTGGCGCTTTAGCGTTCCAAAACCGTTCAGACCCGATGCTTGAATGCGCCCCAGGGCCAATCCCCCACCATTGCGCCCCAGTCCAATAACCCAAGTTGTGTTGTGATTCGTGACCGGCCCGCGCCCAATTCGAGATCTCATACCAATTCAAGCCCGAGCCTCCCAGCAGTTCATCCGCCAACTCGTATTTTTCGGCTTGTTGATCTTCATCAATTGGCGCCAATTCGCCCCGCCGGATCCGCCTTGCCATAGGTGTGTGCGGCTCCAACGTCAAAGCGTAAGCACTGACGTGGTTCACGCCCAAGTCCAAGGCGGCCCGCAACGATGTTTCCCAGTCCGCCAACGTTTCACCTGGTGTGCCATAAATCAGGTCAACTGATCCGTCCAGCCCGGTTTGGCGGCCCGCCGCTACAACCTGTCTGACCCGTTCCGGATCATGCTGCCTGTCAAGCCCGCGCAGAACATCAGGCACAGCCGATTGCATACCGAAAGATATCCGGGTGAAACCCTGATCCGCTAAAAGAGCTAAATAGGCGGCGTCAACAGTGTCCGGATTAGCTTCAGTGGTCACCTCGGCGCCTGCTGCCAGCCCAAAAATCCGGCCAACGGTTCGCAGCATCCGGCCCAAGTCTCCGGCCGGCAGCAGACTGGGTGTACCGCCGCCGAAATAGACGCTGGCGGTCGGCCCCAACCGTTCGCCACGTTGGTCCAGTTCGTCGGCCACCAATTCGAGTTCGCGGAGCGCTAGATCAGCGAAACCGTTCCGCTGGCTGGCAGGTGCGACATAGGTGTTGAAGTCGCAATAGCCGCAGCGCCGGTAGCAGTACGGCACGTGAATATAGATCTGGAAGCGCCTCCCGCCCGATGCCGTCCCCCCAGTTCCGCCATCACCTCGCGCCACCGGCACAGCATTGACCATTTCGTTGCCCGATGCCGTCCCCCCAGTTCCGGCATCACCTCGCGCCACCGGCACAGTATTCACTTTTTCGGATCAGGTTCCGAAACCAACGCTGCGATGAAAGCTTCCTGCGGTATTTCGACACGGCCAATGCTCTTCATCCGCTTCTTGCCTTCCTTCTGCTTCTCAAGCAGTTTACGTTTACGCGTGATATCACCGCCATAGCATTTGGCCAACACATCCTTCCGCAACGCACGCACGTTTTCACGGGCGATGACACGCGATCCGATGGCCGCCTGAATCGGGACCTCAAACTGTTGGCGAGGAATGAGTTTACGCAAGCGGCCAACCATCATCACACCGTAACTGTAGGCCTTTTCTTTGTGAACAATAGCTGAAAATGCGTCAACTGGTTCACCTTGCAACAGAATGTCAACTTTGACCAGATCAGCTTCCTGAATACCGGCCGGATCATAATCAAGTGAAGCGTAGCCTCGAGTCTTAGACTTAAGCTGGTCAAAGAAATCGAACACAATCTCCGCTAACGGCAACGTGTAACGCATTTCCAGACGATCCGGTGACAAGTAATCCATACCGAGCATTACGCCGCGCCGCTGCTGACACAATTCCATGACCGCTCCAGTGAACTCAGCGGGCGTCAAAATTGTGGCCCGCACTATCGGTTCACGTACCGCCGAAACCTTACCCTCCGGGAACTCTGAGGGGTTCGTAACATTATGTTCCGTGCCATCCTCCATGGTCACGGTGTAAACCACATTAGGAGCGGTCGAGATAATATCTAACCCGAATTCACGTTCCAAACGTTCCCGGATGATCTCCAAATGCAACAGTCCTAAGAACCCGCAACGGAACCCAAACCCAAGCGCGACTGAAGTTTCAGGCTCATATGACAGGGCGGCATCGTTCAACTTCAACTTGTCTAAAGCGTCCCGCAACGCTGGATAGTCCGAACCATCCATCGGATAAAGCCCAGAGAACACCATCGGCTTAGGGTCACGGTACCCGGCCAGCGGAATAGTCGCCGGGCGGTCCTGGCCCGTCACCGTGTCACCGACACGCGACTGGCGGACATCTTTGACACCGGTGATCAGATAGCCAACCTCGCCGACTCCGAGGCCCGCTGTCGCCACCGGCTCCGGGGAGATAACACCGATTTCAAGCAGTTCGTGGCTGGCTTTAGTCGACATCATGGCGATGCGCTGGCGGGCCGCCAGGTGGCCGTCCACCACCCGGACATAGGTAACCACCCCACGGTAAGTGTCGTAAACCGAATCGAAGATGAGCGCCCGGGCCGGAGCGCTTGAGTCCCCGCCGGGTGGGGTGATCCGACCAACAATCGCATCAAGTAAAGCCTCAACGCCTTCGCCCGTTTTCCCTGAAACCCGCAGGCAGTCATCTGGGCTGCCGCCGATCAGATGGGCCAACTCCTCGGCGTACTTGTCCGGCTGGGCGGCTGGCAGGTCAATCTTGTTCAGCACTGGGATGATGTCCAGATCGTTTTCCATCGCCAGATACAGGTTGGCCAACGTCTGGGCCTCAATCCCTTGAGCTGAATCGACCAGTAGAACCGCTCCTTCACAGGCCGCCAGCGAACGCGACACCTCATAGGAAAAGTCGACGTGACCAGGCGTGTCGATCAGGTTCAAGGTGTACCGCGTGCCTCTGGATGTCCAAGGCAGGCAGACAGCTTGTGACTTGATGGTGATCCCGCGTTCGCGTTCGATTTCCATCCGGTCGAGGTATTGATCCCGCATGACGCGCTGATCAACCACTCCGGTCTTCTGCAGCATCCGGTCCGCCAGGGTCGATTTGCCGTGGTCAATGTGCGCGATGATGCAGAAGTTTCTGATCAGCTTGGGATCAAGGCTCGGCACAATGCGCAATGATACGGGACAAGGGCCTGACCCCCGGCAGGCTGACTGGTAGAGGGTCGTTATAGGCCGGGTCGCTTTGAAGTGGCGGGCCCACTTAGAGGCGGCCGACCCACGTTAGTTAGGTCTGACGTGTCATGGTTTTGGTGGACAGCGAATCGAAGGAGGATTGTTCAGTGTCTACCAACCGTCACGGGCCTTACTCGGACCAGTTCAGGGCCGAAGCGGCAGCCATGGTGCTCGAG
>JAIRYJ010000006.1 GCA_031267825.1 Bifidobacteriaceae bacterium | reverse complement strand
CTCGAGCACCATGGCTGCCGCTTCGGCCCTGAACTGGTCCGAGTAAGGCCCGTGACGGTTGGTAGACACTGAACAATCCTCCTTCGATTCGCTGTCCACCAAAACCATGACACGTCAGGAGGACCTCGTGGCGGACCGCCAGGCAGAACGCGAGCCGCATCACGCTTTTCGCTTGGCGGGCCTGGTTATAGGACTTCCTGGCGAGTTGTTTGACGAACGCGTCGCATCTGGCGACGCCGATGTCCCTGAGGGTGAGGTGCTCGAATGTCGGCAGGACCGATTCGCGCAGCAGGGACTCGTAGCGCGCCCTGGTGCTCGGCGCGATCCTTCCCTCAAGGTCGAGGTCTTCCAACCAGTAGGCGGCCAACTCGGCGAACGTCGAGTCTGGCGTCAGGTCGCCGGTGGCGGGTTTGAACAGCGCCCTGCCGGCGAGTTTCTCTTTCAGGGCGGCCTCGGCGGCGCGGCGGGTTTTCGCGGTGGCTTGGACCTCGCGGAGTTTGCCGTCCCAGTCGCGGTAGCGGGCTCTGGCCTCGATGTGGCCGGTGGGTTTGGCCAGGAACAGCATCTCGCCGAACGTGCCCACGCTCAGGCGCGGCCGGCTCACCGGAGACCTCCCGCTTGGCGGGGCGAGGCGGAGCCCGGCTTCCCTTGCCGGAGCGCACGCTCTTCGGTGTCCGGGCCGCGGGGAGGTCTGGCACTCGGCTCCATTCGCCTGAGTTCGGGTCTCGCGGCGTCCTCTCCGCGGCGTTGACCGGGCGCGGCGGTCGGCTGTTCGCGCCGGGAGGCGATCCACGCCTCGACGTCGACGGCGGCGAACTTGACGTGTTTGCCGAACCGGTGGGCCACCGGGCCGAGCCCGCGGCTGCGCCAGTCGTAGATGGTCGCCACAGGCACGCCGATCACCTTGGCCAGGTCGCGGATGCCGATCATGGGGTCCAGGCCGCGCCTGGGCTGTCCGGGATGGGTTTCGCTCATGCGGGGCAGGTGCGCCCCGCCTCCCCGCCCGCCGGGGCCGCCTGGCTCCGGCCGCCACAAGCCCGGAACAACCGGTGACAACCGGGGCACCGACCGCCCCCGCGCGGCGCGCTGGACCTCAAAATGCTGGGTTTCTGCTGGACTTTGCATTTTCCAAGCTCCTCAATGGAACACGGAAACGAGGCCTGACCTCGCCAAACACGCGGGCCACCAGTCGGGATGCCGGGATTTGAACCCGGGGCCCCCTGCTCCCAAAGCAGGTGCGCTACCAAACTGCGCCACATCCCGTGGCTGGCAAATGCCAAGGTTCACATTGTAGCCGTGCCCGGATAAGGCCGGTCCCAGCTCTGTCTTCCAGTTGGACGATGCCGCCCCACCCGGTTAGTCCCGCCCGGCGAGTTAGTCGCCCAAGTTGGCGGAGCCGGTCCAAAGTAACACCACGCCTGTGACGCCGGCAGCAGGTTCCACACGGGAGGTTGCTGTCCGACAGACTGCCGTCTAACACCCGTCTGGGAGCCTGTCGTTTAACAGGCTCCCAGACGGTCCCCCAGCGCCCTATCGCCGCGTTTCCGCTGGTGACAGCTTCGCTCACGTCGCGTCAACTTGGACCGCTAAGGGTGTTATCCAACACCCTCCTAGGCGATTCCGGATGGCCTTGTGGCCGTGGTTGGCTTGGTTGTTTATATCGACAAGACTTCGATTCCGCTAGCACTGGCCTAGCTGGGGGGCGGGCGGCACGGCCCGATGTACGGGCTGGGGGCCGTGGACTGTCGGGACGGCCCGCCGGTCAGGTCGGATCAAGTCCCAGAAGATTCCCAGCCGACTACGGGGCGCATCTCAGGACACACGGTCAGAATCATCCCGGATAGCCCAACAGAAGGAGCCCCCGTGTTCGTCCGCAACCGCCACCAGCCCGCGACTGGTACAAGCCAGTCCTCGGCCACAGACCAGCCCGACCACGATCAGCCCGGCCAGGACCGAGTGGATCTAGCGCCAGCCGACGAGCATCGAGCCGACCACGACCAGCCGGACCACGACCGGCCGGACCACGACCAGCCCCGCCAAGACCGGGCGGGCCGGGCTCAGTCTGACCAGCCTGGCCGGAAAACCCGACGTCGGCCTGGCCGACGCTGGCTTTGGCCGGCCGCCGGGGCGGCCGTGCTAGTGGTGGCCGGTGGCATCTGTTGGCTGGTGTGGGGGCCTCCCGGGGCGGAGGCCGGGACCAGCCAAGTTGTTTACCAATCCGCCAGCGCCAGTCTCCAAACCCTTGATAAGTCTGTCTCAGCTAGCGGCTCCATCACCCAGGCCGTCAAACAGACCGTCACATTTCAGGCCAGCGGAACTGTCCTGAGTGTCGAAGTCGAAGAAGGCGAGACAGTCGAACCAGGCCAAACCCTGGCGGTGATCGATACTTTGCGACTTGACGCCGCACGGCTGCAAGCTGAAGCGAACCTGGCTGAAGCCGAGGCGTCACTAGCCCAAGCCCAAACAACGGCGGACGGCGGGACGGCATCGGACGCACGAATCGCTGCCGCTGAAAAACAAGTCGAAGTGGCGGCCGCGAACCTGGCGCTAGCGGAAGCCAACATGGATGACGCGGTGCTGGTGGCCCCAGTCGCAGGACAGGTCACAGCGGTTGGTCTAGCGGTCGGAGATATGGTCACCGCCAGCGGTTCCGGCTCCGCCGCCGGCTCCGGATCAGCCGGATCAGCCGGTGCCAGCGGGATGAACCCAGGGGCCGATTCCGGGCAGCAAGCCTCAGCGGCGGGCGGGTTCACCATTGTGGGCAGCCAATCCTGGTCGATCGACCTGACTGTGCCAGACTCGGGCCTGGCCCTGCTTGAGGTCGGAGACCAAGCTGAACTATCGGTCGATGGAGTAGCGGACACGGTTTATGGTGTCATTTCGTCGCTCGGGCGGGTCGCTTCAACCTCAGGCGGCAGCGCCGCCTTCCCGGTCCGAGTTGACATCACCGGACAGCCCAAAGGCCTGTTCGATGGCCTGAGCGCCACAGTGGAACTAATCTACGAGCGCCGCATCGATGTCTTGACGGTGCCGCTGAGCGCCGTCCAAAACATTGACGGCGTCTCATATGTCGACAAACTAGTTGACTCGGTCGCCACCAGAACGCAAGTCGCGGTCGGCGAGACGGCCGGTTCGATGATCGAAATCACCTCCGGACTAGCCGAAGGCGACCAAGTCCAGATCGCCATCGCGCTGCCGACCGGTTCAGGCGATTCGAGCGGCGGCGACACTGAGCAGCCTATTGAACAGTTCGGGCCGGACGGTGGCATGCCGTTCGGGGATTTCACAGGAGATTTTGGCGGCGGACAGTTCCCAAGGACTGGTAGCGGACAGTTGCCTCCGCAAACTGGTGGAAGGGGTTTCGGTAATGGCTGAAACGCGGGTTATCCGCCTAACGGAGGTTCGTAAGACCTATTCTTCGGGTGATATCCAATTTGAGGCTTTACGTGGTGTCAGCCTAGAAATCAACCAAGGCGAATATGTGGCTGTAACAGGGCCGTCTGGATCAGGTAAATCCACTTTGATGAACATTTTGGGCTGCCTTGATGTGGCGACTTCAGGCCGTTATGAGATAGCCGGTCAGGATGTTTCACGGATGGCCGAACCAGAGCTGGCGGATATCCGGTGCCGCTGGGTTGGGTTCGTTTTCCAGCAGTTCAATTTGCTCGCCTCAATGCCGGCTTGGCGGAATGTCGAATTGCCGCTCTGTTATGCCGGGGTTGGTCCCGCGGAACGTAAACGCCGCGCCTTGGCGGCCTTAGCGGATGTTGGCTTGGCCGACAGGGTGAATTACCGGCCGGGTCAGCTTTCTGGCGGGCAGCAGCAGCGGGTGACGATCGCGCGGGCTCTGGTTACTGGGCCGGCTTTGCTGTTAGCCGATGAACCGACCGGCAACCTTGATTCGACTTCCGCTCGGGAGATTCTCAGCATCTTTGACCGGGTGCATCACGAAGGGCGGACTGTTGTGTTGATCACTCATGACCGTGATGTGGCGCGGCGGGCGGACCGGATGATTGAGGTTCGTGATGGGTTGATCCTGGATCGAAGCCGTTCTTCGCTGGTGGTGGCGCCATGAGCTGGGCTGAGACGATCCGTACCGGGTTGGCGGCGATCCGTTCGCACGCTACGCGGTCTGTTTTGACGGTTGTTGGCATCTTGATTGGGATCGCCGCTGTGATCTTGACTGTGGGTTTGGGGTTGGGTACGCAAAAGGACGTTTCGGAGTCGATTTCTTCGCTCGGGTCGAATTTGTTGATTATTCGGCCTGGTTCGGCTGTGTCGTTGGAGGGTGTCCGGGGTGGTTTTGGTTCGTTGGCCAGTTTAACTATGGACGATGCCGCCGCTTTGGGTTCCAGCACAGCGGCGCCGGATATCGCTGGGGTGGCTCCGGAAGCTTCGACTGGCGTTTCGTTGGAGAACGGCGAAACCAACTGGACTACGACTGTTACTGGCACCACGGTGGCCTGGCCGTTAGTCCGTTGGCGCGGCTTGCTTCAAGGTGAGTTCTTTTCTCAGTCCGATGCCGCCGCCATGGCTAACGTTGTTGTGTTGGGTTCCGAAACAGCTCAGGAGTTGTTTGGGACCGCCTGGGCGGTGGGCCGGTCGTTGACTATCGATTCGGTTACCTATGAGGTGATTGGTGTGCTGGCGGAGCAGGGCTCGTCAGGTAACACCAACTTGGATGATTTGGCTGTTGTGCCAATGGAAACCTATGTCGCGAATATTTCGCCGACCACCGCCGCGGTTCAAACGATTTACCTTCAGGCGACTTCGCAAGCTACTCTTTCGGCCGCTTATCAGGAGGCTGAGACGTTGTTGTTGAATCTTCACGGTATTACTGAGGCTGGTTCGGCTGATTTTTCGATCTCATCGCAGGACGCTTTGGTTTCTACCGCCACAGCTGTTTACCGCACTTTGACTGTTTTGCTGGTGGCGATCGCGGCGATCGCTTTGCTGGTCGGGGGGATCGGGGTGATGAACATCATGCTGGTTTCTGTGACTGAGCGGACCCGTGAGATTGGGTTGCGTAAAGCGCTTGGAGCTAAACCTAACGCTATCCGCCGCCAGTTCTTGGTTGAGGCGACAACCTTGGGGCTGGTCGGGGGCGTGCTCGGGGCGGGCCTGGGTGTAGCTGGTGGGTTGGCGTTGCCGGGTGTGCTCGGATCGTCGATTGTGATTTCTTGGTCGGCTGTTTTTCTGGCTTTGGCTGTGGCGATTGGCATTGGTTTGGTGTTTGGTGTTTATCCGGCCACCCGGGCGGCCAAGTTGGCGCCGGTTGACGCGTTACGGGAGGAATGAAATTGATTCGTCCGCGAACAGCCCTGTCTTCGGGTGCCGTGCTCTGTTATGCCGTGCTTCTTGATTCCCTACCACCCGATACCCAACTACCCGAAAGGAGCCTTTCATGAAACGGTCAGCAACGTCACGGTCAGCCAGAACGTGGTCAGCCAGGACGCCATCCGCCAGAACGCGGTCAGCCAGAACCTGGGCGGCCGTCGTGGCGGCCGCCAGCCTGATTCTGACTGGTTGTACTGAAGGTGAATCGCCGTCCGCCCCTGGGTTTGATGCGCCATCAGCGGACGCCACCCAGGAGCGGACCGGCCAGTTGGAGGTGACGCCTGGAGTTTCCGGCACGATCGCCGCTGTTAGTGAGGCTTTGCTTCAGGTGCAAGATTCTGGCAAACAAACGGCTGTAGCGTATTCCGCCGACACAGTCATCACTGATGAGGTGCCCGGCAGTGCGGCGGATGTGATGGTTGGGTCTTGCGTGACCGCCATCGGCCAGGCGGCGGACACCCAGGGCGATGGTTCTGATGCGGCGGAGGAGCCTTTCGCGGCTGAGTTAATCACGGTGACTCCAGCGCAGGCTGATGGTTCTTGTGCAGGCGGGTTCGGTGGTGGTTTTCCTGGCGGTTCGTTGGGTGGTGGACCTGGTGAAGGCTTCGGGGATTTGCCTGAGGGGATGCCGTCTGGTGGGCCGGTGTTGCGTGACGGCTGGAGCGGCGAACCTGGTGAAGGCTCCGCTGAGCTGCCTGAGGGTGGGCCAACCGATATGCCGGACGGAGGCTTCCCGTCCGAGGATGGCAGGCGGATACCTGGCGGTATCGCGATCCGGAACATGGCGTCCGGGATTGTGACAGCCATCGAGGGTGATCTGGTGACAGTTGAACAGACCAGCAACCAGATGTTGATCGGGGCCGGCCAGACGGGCAATCAAGCGGGTGATTTGTCTGAGGCTGATGGCACGCCTGAGACGGTTAGCCGGAGTTTCACGATTGATGCGGTCGCCATAACTACGGTCAAACCGGCCGACTCTGAAGCCTTGTTGGTTGGTAAATGTGTCACGGCCCGGGGAGAAACTGATTCTTCTGGCAGAGTTTCGGCTGAGACTTTGGCGGTCTCAGAGCCTGGTGAGTACGGCTGTCAAACGGCTGGTGCCACTCGCTTCAGGTCTCCAACTGGTGGGGCCACGCCAGATGGCGCGGCCCCCGGGCGTGGTCAAACCGGCTTGCCTGGCCGAACCGGCGGGAACCAAGGCGGGATTCAAGGCGGGGAGAGTTGACATGAAGTTAGCGATGTTCCGGTCCGGCGCTGGCTCAACCACGGCCGAAGGTCGGCGGCGGCACGGGTCGCAAAAGGGTCGCGCGATCCTGGTGGTGGGGGTTCTTGTAGTGGCGGTTGGTGGTGGTGGCGGGGCGGCCTACGCCTTGACTCAGTCTGGTGGCCCGCGGTACCGCACGGCACTGGCTCAGGAGGGCTCGGTTGTGCAACAGGCTTCCGGTACGGGCACTGTTGGTGCCATCTCCCTCCAGCAAGCCGCCTTCCGGCTCGATGGCACGGTCGAATCGGTCGGCGTTACCGTGGGGCAGAGCGTCGAACCGGGCCAAGTCCTGGCGACTCTTGAGACGGCTGATCTGGATGAATCAGTCCTCCAGGCCGAACAGACCTTGGCGGACGCCAAGGACCAGTTGGCGGCTGATCTGGAGGCTCAAGCATCCGGCAGCGCAGCGGCCGCCACGGCCATGAACGCGGCCAGTGACGTGGCTTACAGTCTCAGCTCAGGCGCGACCGAAGCCAGCGCCGTCAGCGCTAGCAACGCGCTTTACTCCGCCAAGGTAAGTACCGCGAACGTCACCGCCAGCAACACGGCCCAAGCCAGCTTGGATGAGGTCAACGCCGCCATCGAAGCGGTCAAGACCGCCCAGACCGCGTTGCTTGAGGCCTACCAGGTCGCCGAAGGCCTGCTACAAGAAGCCGAAGGTAGCCTGGCCGGATCGGAGGCGGCCTGCGCCAGCTTTATGGCGGCCGTCTTCCCAGGCCCTGATGACTCAGCTACTGACCCGGACACACTGACCACGATCCAACAATCACTGATCGAATGTCAGACGGCCATGGTCGGCACCCAGGCAGCCCAAAACGCACTCGGAACCGGCCAGGCGGCATTACTCGAAAAGGCCGCCGCCTTGAACAACGCTGTGGCTGACCTAAGCGCCGCGCTCGACGACCTAGATCTCGGGTCCGGCGGCGGTAACGCTGGCACGCCAACCGAACCGACCGAACCGGACCCCAAGCCTGGTGGGTCGGCATCGGGCAACGCGGGACCTGGCGCTGGAACCCAAGCGACCACCATCACAGCTGAACGGATTCTGGCTGATCAAGCCCAGATAACCCTGCTCGAAGCGGAACTAGGCATCGCGGCGAACAACCGCCAGGCGGCCACCCTAACCAGTTCGACCAGCGGTACAGTAGTCGGCGTCAACGCGACGGCCGGAGACTCCGTCAGCGCCGGGCAAGTGGTGGCAGTAGTCGACGCCGGCCAAGGTTTCACCGTGTCGTTAACCCTGGGACTCCAAACCGTCAAGGAACTCAGCCGCGGTAACCCGGCGGTCTTCACCGCCGGGTCAACCAGCCAAGATCTGACTGGCGAAATAGTGGCGATCGGTATTACCAACCAGTCGAGCACATCAATACCGTCATTCACGGTTGAGCTAGCGGTCGATCAAACCAGCGCCGTGATCTACTCCGGTGCCAGCGTCAAAGTTGTGATCACCGTCGCCAGCGCTGACAATGTGGTCACAGTCCCAACCTCGGCCGTACATGTCTCGGCCACTGGGGCGTCAGTCCAGATGGTGGGGGAGACCGGCCTGGTTGAGGTGCCCGTCACATTAGGGGCGATGGGTCCTGAACTGACCGAAATCACCAGCGGAATCTCCCTGGGAGAAACAGTTGTCCTGGCAGACCTTTCCAAGGATGTGATCGGGGAAACCTCCTCAAACCGGGGCTCCAGCAGATCCACGCTGCTGGGCGGCGACACCACTTTCAGGAGCGGTGGCGGCCTGACCGTCAACGTGGTTCCACCAGTGATGACCGGGATTAGCGGCGGTTAACCAGCGATCCCATAGCTGAAGCGGGAGCCTGGTTTTCGCCACATGACGGACAGGTGACGGTTCTATTGGCTGTAATAATTCGTCAGAAAGTCCTGCTCAGCTTGGCCAATGATGTCAACCAGCTTCGTCAACCGCTCATATTCGGCCTGATCTTGGCTAATTCCCTCTCCCCGCGAGAATGCCAGGCCACCATCGAATTCGGCCCGGTCAAACCCGATGGAAGGTGAAACCAACCCAGGATATTTCGCCACCATCTCGTCCCAGAGTTCGCGGGCCTGCGCGGTTGGCAGATCGTTGTACCCGGCCGCGTTGAGTTCATCAAGCCCAGCTTTAGTGTCCTGTTCGTTGAAATTAGGGCAAGCCTTGAGCAGTGCCCGTAATTCTGTTTCGGTGGTCACGCGAGGCAATAACGCCATCGGTTGGGTATCCCAGTTGTCAGCCTTCGGCGTTGGCGGGTCCTGCAAATCGGGGTAGCCGTTATCGCGGGCACATTTGATCCAGTTTGTGATGGCCTCTAAGCGTTGCTCCTTTTCTTGGAGTTCTTGTGCTGGGGTCATGGACCAGTCCGGCTCGGTATAGCCGGTGTTAGCCAGGCATTCGCGGAACGCTGCGGTGTGGTCCTGATCGCCGATTATCAAGAAGACTGGTGACGAATCGGAGCTGTATTCGTCTGTCATGGAGTTCATGTTGTCTTCGGTCGCCTGCTGGTTCGTTTCGTGATCCATGCCCCAGGAAGTCCCATAGCCACCAGTGCCTAGCGCGATCGACCAGCTTCGCTTGGACCCAAAGTCAAGATCAGCTTGTTTACCATCCTGGTCGATCCGGGCCTCAACCTCTACGCCCGCCGCCTGGAGGCATTCAGCCATGGCTGTGGCCCGTTCCAGCTGGGTTCCTTGACCAGAATCTGGGTTGTCGTTGTTCAAACTGGCGACACCATCGTCACCGCCGCAGCCCGCCGTAGCCACCATCAAAACGGCTACAACCATTAAGGCTGGCAGTCGCGACGCGATCTGTCTGAACCACCCGTTTGTCATCTGGCCGCTCCTGTCATCAGTCGAAAACATGGCTGTCTCGCAGCACACCCAGCGCCAATTCTAGACCGGTGGATATTTACCACGGACCTAGCCGGGATGGTCCGCTCAGGCCGGGACGGCGGCATCGTCCACCTGGTGGGTTCTGGCCCTACCAACCGGCGGCTTGCAGATTTCTGTCGATGGCGGCGGCCATCTGATCGAGCGCGGACCGATTCTGGTCCAAAAAGTCCTGCTCCAGGCCACGATGGATGGCGATCAGACGTGACATGTAGCCGGTCTGGCCACGGCAGTCAAAATCAGCCAGGGCGATGGCCAGTTCAGGTCCAGAGCCGATCAACGACCGTTGATCCTTCGGTAAGGTCTCATCAAGATAGCGTGAACGATCAGCCGCTTGGCCATCAGCCCCGGTCTGAACAGCTAGCCGGAAAGCTGAAACTGGGCCGGACTCAACCGAAGTACCACCGCCATCGCCAGTCAAGATTTCCTCCCGGACGTCAACACCAGCGTCATTCATGCATTGCTGCCACTCCCGGTTGAGTGACAGTGTCGCGGGGTCCTGGTCAGTCTTGTACTGAACGTCAAGCATGCCGCCGAATACTAGGTGCTCGAAAGCGTCGATCGCCGGAACGTAATCGGCGCCAGGCTCCGGAATCTGGCGAATAGCTTCGACCGTGCAACCTGATCCGCCATGATTCAAAGTCCAGGTCTGAACCAGGAAGTCACCGCGCGAATGGTGATAACCCTCGCCCAGGGCGGCGAGGTATTGGGCCTCGCCTTCGGCGGACAGTGAACTCAGGTAGTCGAGATTCGGGTTGGCGTAAGCTGACGGATCGGCTTCGATAATGTCATTGACGTGCACTCCAAGCCATCTGCCGTAACCGCCGCTGGCGACATCTTGGCGATCATCCGGCAGGGCTGGCACTGGCAGGCGTGGATCAGTCAGAAGACCTTGTTCTCTCCAAGCCAGTTGGATTGCGGACATGTTGTCTTTGGTTAGCAGAGGGGTTGGGTAGTACTCGAAACCGGCTTCCGCCATACATTGCGCGACATACGCTTCGACCTGATCAACCCATTTCGCGCGGAGATCCTCACCAGAATCGAGGAACTCCTGTTCGCGCCGGATGGCGTCAAAATACGGTGTCAACGGCATGCCCGCTGGCTCTGGGCTGGTCAGTGAAGCCCAACGGAGCGGGAACCGCTGGGCCGTGGCGGACCCGGCGGAGGCGGCGGTTGTTCCAGCCGGCTCGGTTGGCCCAGCCACCGGTTCACCGCACCCGGCTCCAAAGACGGCCAACACGGCGAAGGCCAAGGCCACGGCCTTTAGAGCGGGGCGGGGGTTGGCCTGATGAGTCATCCGGCCATTCTAAAAGGAGGCGATGGTCGGTGTCTGGCTAGAAGATGGCGAGGCCCGGCCTTGGCGCTGACGTCGGCGGCAGCAGGCCTCCGGTCCTGCGGACGCGCCCGACCAGACGCCCAAGCCGCACACCTAGCGTTGGTACTGGCCCACCGCCGGTTTCGCGCGCTGGCTGGGCATTGGAGTGGCCTTGGGTCCGCTGATGAGCTTGATAAGCGTCTACGACAAAAAGGACTACCAAGCCAGGCTCTGATCCTGGCCGTCGCCGCCCCCTGGGCCATGGGGTCGGCATCGGTGGTTTCACTCATCTGCGGCGTCTCCATTACCGCGGCTGGGGGAGGGGCCCGCTGCGGTTGGCGGCCTGCCTGGTAACCCTGACGGCCGGCCTGTTCGCCGACACGGCTGTGGGGTTCGCCGCCCAGCCCGGGGAGTGGAGCGGTTGGCGTCCCAATTGGCTGTTGGGCCCCGGGCCGTTAGATTCGCCTGATCGCCCGGCCCCGCTCCCCTCGCCAGCTACGAGCAAGGCGAGGACGCGGGCGCGCTTGGTAGCGAGGTCCTAGATCCGCCAGCGCCGCCTGAGGAACGGGTGGGCAAGCCGCTGCCCCCGGCCGATGACGCCACCGCGGCCGGATTCTTCGATTCAGCCTCCAATTCCCACAAGCCCGCCGGAACCGCCCCCGCAGGGTCGGGGTGAGCAGCGTATACGCATGTCAACAGCGACAAGGACCAGAGAGCGGGCGACGGGAATCGAACCCGCATGACCAGCTTGGAAGGCTGGGGCTCTACCATTGAGCTACGCCCGCGTGGTTCACAGCGCCGCTGCCCAGGCCGATAGAGGCAAAGCCCCTGGGACGTGCGGCAGCGGTTGAAAACCAGAAGGCATCTTACCTGGTCCGGGCAGCCCGTCAGATATTGGGCTGTCAAATGCCTCACAAGGTCTGCGACATCGCGGTGTTCGTCCGGATGTCTTGCGGGAACCCTGAGACCCGCCAACCCGGCTCATTCGTTACCTGGCTAACTCGTCACGGCCTGGAACACCCAGCCGGGTCGGCTAATGACCGGACAGCGGCATCAGCCGTTATCCGCGCTGTCGCCGGTGGCCGTGCCGCTGCGGGTGGCCGTGCTGCCGCCACAAGGACGTGCTGCCGCCACAGGACGTGCTGCCGCAGCCGACTGACCGGCCGGAACGATTCAGCGATGGTCACAATGTGAGACGGACGGTTGAAGCGGAATAGGTTCAGCGTCGCCTTGGTTGAAGTCAACGAACATGAAATCAGCCGTGAGCTAAAACGAGGAAGGATCCCCAAAGTGACCACCGCAGTGTCCAACGCTTCAGGACACAACCAAGTTGACGAAATCAAACGAGCCGTGATGTGGCGCCTAGGCGAGGCGCACGTAGCCGCAGTGGCAGGGACAGACAGTGCTGGCCAGGCTGATAGGGCGAAGCGCGCCGAGGTTGGCGCCCGCCAGGCCGCCAGAGGCTGCGCCGAAGCCCAGGCCGGAGCTGACCGCGCGGTCAGCTTGCTGAATCAAGACAAAGCCGATGAAGCCCAGTTTGTGCTTGAAGTGCTGATCGCCGCCGCCGCCCGATCCTCAGCCCAAGAAGCCGCCGCGAGTTCGGCCGCCGCCGAGACGCTGCAGGAATTGGCTGGCCAAGCCGTTAAAGCGTTATCCCAAGCACACGATCTGGTGTCATTGGCGGCCACACCAAGCTGGCCAGTTGAACCGGCCTGGCTGGCCCGGACCAACGCGCGTCTGACCACACTAGGAGCTGAAGTTGGCCGTCTAGCGGCCGCCGCCCGCCATGCCGGGCAGATGGCTCTGGAAGCTAGCGCCAGTTCAACACAGGCCGCTGTCATCTTGGATCAGGTCCAGTCAGCCATCGAAATCGCTGCGATAAACCGTGAACAGGCCGCCGCCATCGCCAAAGACTCTCAGATCATGGCGAGTGAGCGTCTCAACACACGGCCGGCCTTAATCAAGTCCGCTCAGTTGACCGCCTTGCCAGCCTCGGCGCCAGCCATGCCCAACACGGTCGCGGATGCCAACGCTTGCCCGCTGGCCGCCAAACCAGCCAACTCAACTCTCAACAGTTCGAGTCACGCGACTGCGAACCGGACCCCGGTCCACCGTATCCCGTGGCGTCCCGTGCCGGATCTGGCCCCTGGCGCGTTGACCAGGTGACAGGATCGTCAACTGGACGGCCAAGGTAACCCCGACACGCCGCGGTGACCGTCTCGACCTCGAACAGGCGTTCGCTAAACTAATCCCCGGACAGTGCCATCCACAGGCCAGGACCGCACTGGGCTAACGCCCGAGAGGCTTGCTCTAGCCTTGGTGGCGATCAGTTATTGAGCCCCACGGGCAAGGCAATGAAGGAGCGGTTAGATGGCTCAGGTTGACAAAGGCAAGGCACTAGCGAGTGCGTTAGCTCAGATTGACCGGCAGTACGGCAAAGGATCAATCATGCGCTTGGGGGATGAAGCGCACGCACCAGTTGAAGTGATCCCCACCGGGTCGATCGCTTTGGACCTGGCCCTGGGGATTGGCGGCTTGCCGCGCGGACGGATCGTAGAGATCTACGGACCGGAAAGCTCAGGCAAGACCACAGTGGCATTGCATGCCGTGGCTAACGCACAGAAGAACGGCGGCATTGCCGCCTTTATCGACGCTGAACACGCACTTGATCCGGAATACGCTGCCCGGCTTGGTGTAGACACCGACGAACTGCTGGTATCCCAGCCGGACACCGGTGAACAGGCCCTCGAAATCGCCGACATGCTGGTGCGTTCAGGAGCGATCGACATAGTGGTGATCGACTCAGTGGCGGCGTTGGTGCCTAAGGCGGAGATCGAAGGCGAAATGGGAGACAGCC
Organism: Bifidobacteriaceae bacterium; assembly: GCA_031267825.1. Taxonomy (GTDB): domain Bacteria; phylum Actinomycetota; class Actinomycetes; order Actinomycetales; family WQXJ01; genus JAIRTF01. The sequence goes on along the minus strand of JAIRYJ010000006.1, from coordinate 33,079 downwards.
ATGTTGGCCTCCAAGCCCGCCTGATGTCACAAGCCATGCGCAAGATGACCGGTGCGCTGGCCGTATCTGGGACAACCGCCGTGTTCATCAACCAACTACGTGAAAAAGTTGGTGTGTTCTTCGGTTCACCAGAAACCACCACCGGTGGTAAAGCCCTCAAGTTTTACGCCTCGGTGCGTCTAGATGTCCGCCGGATCGAAACCCTCAAAGAAGGCACCACACCGGTCGGCAACCGGACCCGGGTCAAAGTGGTCAAGAACAAGGTTGCCGCGCCGTTCAAACAAGCTGAGTTTGACATCCTTTACGGGCAAGGCATTTCCCGTGAAGGCGGCCTGATTGATCTGGGTGTGGAGCATGGCCTGGTGCGCAAGTCAGGCGCCTGGTTCACCTATGGGGAAGATCAGCTAGGGCAAGGCAAAGAGAACGCTCGGGCTTTCCTGCGGGATAACCCGGGTCTGGCCGATGAACTAGAAGCCAAGATCCGTCAGCTCTTAGGCATTGGGACTGGCGGTGGCCAGGAAAGCCAAACCGAGTCAGCCGGGCAAACTGGGTCAGCCAGGCAATCTGGACCAGCGGGCCCAACTGGCCAGGCCGAGGCTAGCGGCGGCGACACGGCGGCGGATCGGACATCGACTGGCGGCAAAGGCAAATAGCGGCTGACCGTCAGGGCCACGGCGAGCCCGTGCCAGGCGCGACAATAAGAACGACGCCAGGTGCGGCAATAGCTGCGGCGCGACCGGCTAGTGATGACCCATGAGGATTGAACCATCTGAAGAGGCGGCCCGAGCGATCGCACTGAAAGCCTTGGACCGTGTACCAAGGTCGCGAGCGCAACTTGAGGACCTGCTTGAGGCCAAAGGCATCGAGCCTGATGTGGCGCGCGCTGTTCTTGACCGGTTTGAGGCCGTTGGCCTGGTCGATGACCAGGCCTTAGCTGAGATGCTGGTCCGCACCCGCCACAGCGAGCGCGGACTGGTTGGCCCGGTGCTCCTGGCCGAGTTGACCCGCAAAGGGATCGACCCGGAAACCGCGGCCGCCGCCATGGAACAGATCACGTCGGCCGACCAGGTTGAAGCCGCTAGCCGTATAGCGCGTAAACGCCTGGCAGCGACCAGCGGTTTAGCCCGCGAAACCAGGCTGCGGCGGTTGGCTGGAGTCCTGGCCCGGAAGGGCTATCCCGCCGGACAGGCCTATGCCGTGGTGCGGCGCGTCCTGGAAGAAGAAGGCGTCTAGCCGCGCCGCGTCATGGGACCAACCAGGAGGATGCCTGACCAGATGGTCCGGCCTGGGGCAAGTCAGGGCGGGTGAGGTCAAGTCCGGGTTCAACCTCTGGCGAGACCCGGCCAAGCCATGGCAAGTCAGGTCAGATCAGGTCAGCGCGATGATCGGTGCGGCGATAACAGCGAACCGGCCGATCCGTCCGATGGCGACACAAACAGCGAAGTCGATCCTGCGGCTGCGCAGTAGTCCAGCCGCCACCGAGGTGGCGGCCAGCGGCGGCAGGCCAACACTGGCCGAAAGCAGAACAACAGCGTTGGTCCGCCAGCGGCCCCGCATCGAATCGAGCAGCTTGGTGCCGGCCCGTTTCCAGCGCCCAGGTGGCCGAGGTGATCGAGGCGGCCGAGGCGGCCGGGCCTTCCCGCCACCATCAGTCCCGGAACCATCACCACGGCCGACACCATCACCACGGCCGACACCATCACCACGCGCGGCACCATCACCGCCAGCGTCGACACGGCTGGCTTCCGCCTTAGCTAGACGGCGAGACCGCCAAAAATTCCCCAGGTTACGTCCGCCGCGAGAAACCTCATAAATGACGATCTTGCCCGCCGTCTGCCCCAAAGCGATCGCCACCACACCAGCCCAAGCCAGTGGAGCGGACAACCCGAGAGCCGCCGCGCCGACCGCGACTTCGGCATTGACCAGCGGAAAGACCGCTGAGACGAAACCAGTCCCAAGGGCAGCGGCAACAACGCCAAGGAACTCAACCATCTGTCACTGGTGCCGTCCGGGTAGCCAAAACCAACACACCGTAAGCCGAGGTCAGCTTAAGGACCATCTGAAGGCAGGCCAGAACCAGTGCCACGACTGTCGGCAAAGTCAGCAACACCACAAGCAGCAACCCGGTGTTGGCGGCCTTGGCCGGCGGTGACCAGTTCCAAAGCCAAACTGTCCGGTTCACCTTGTAGAAGTAGTTTGGGCTGAGAATCGGCCAGTGCAGGAAGGCGCAACTCAGCAAAGCGTCAACAACCATGAACTGGATCCAATAGACCGTCAAAGGAGCCACAAAAGCGGGTTTGATTAGGATAAACGCACAAATGCAAATAGACGAGCTGGCGCGGTCCGCCAAAATATCGAAGACGGCGCCGAGCCTGGTTTCTTGCTTCGCCCATCGCGCCACCCGCCCATCTAAGATGTCGCCCACCCAGTAGGTGGCGTAAGCCGTGATCACCCAGGTGACTGAGCCTTGAATCAACGCGACCGAGCCGAAAACTATGGCCGCGGCGGTCCGGATGATTGTGATCAGGTTGGGCCAGTTCGCGGCCGGCGCCCCAGAAATAGCCAGTTGGCGCAATTTGGGGAGGTGGCGTCGGCTAACGTCTTCGGGCCGTTCCTCTTCAGTCACAGCAGGCGATTCTAGCCGTCAGGCATCGTCCGTGCGGTGGCTCTCGGACGATGCCGCCCAGCCAGTTTGGTTCTCGTGTCAGGTGCTCGTTCATCTCAAGTTTCGATTCGCTCAACAGCCAGTCCGGCCCGCATCAGCCAACCAGATCCTTGTCACCCAACCCGATTTCCACCCAACAAAAGAAGACCAACCGGCCTTTGGGACGGCATCGTGCGGCTAAACGTCCGGATCATCTTCCGTCTCACGGCGCGGCAAAACCCACATTTCACGTACCGGATCTCGCGGCTCCGACTCAGGCGGCTCGGGATACGGATCCCTGGTGTAGTAAGCCGGATCGGTGCTGGGAGGCTCGGCGGCGGCATCGGTCACCGCTAACTCCAAAACGGTCGAAACCGACGGCGGCAACTCTTCCGCCTCAGCCACCGTGAACCGCGCCCCCCGGCCGCGCAAGCGTCTACCCAAGTAATCCGCCAAACGTGACAACCCATAGTTGATCGCCAAGAACAAAATCGTGGCCGCCAGCAGGGTTTGAATAGTGTTGCCCTGGCCGGATGTGGTGCCGAGGCGCTTAGCGCCGGACAACAACTCCTGATAACCGACCATGTAACCAAGGGCCGAATCTTTCAGCACCACCACTAGCTGCGCCACCAGAGCGGGCAACATGGCGAGCAGCGCCTGAGGAACCTCAATGTGGATGAGGGACTGCAACCTGGTCAAACCAGTCGCGGCGGCGGCCTCAGCCTGGCCCCGGGGCAGCGAATGCACCCCCGAACGGACCAGTTCAGCCACAACTGAACCGTTGTACAACACCAAACCAACCACCACCGCGGCGAATCCCTTGTCGGTTATCTGGTCAAAACCGCCGTAACCCAGGTAAAGGTAGACGAACACCATCATCAGCAGCACCGGCACAGCCCGGAAGAACTCCACAATGATCGAACTAGGCCACCGGATCCAGCGCTGCTGACTGAGCCGCCCAACACCAAAGACCAGGCCAAACACGACCGATCCGATCACAGCTAAGGCCGCCGCCTCAAGTGTCGACGCCAAACCAGGCAGGAAATAGTAAGCCCAAGAATCCCATTGCACCAAGGTCAGCCATTTGCCGGGGGCGAACTGCCCGCGGATGGCGAAAATCCAGGCGACAACACCGATCAGGGCCAAGCCGGCCACAGTGCCAGCGGCGTTGAACAAAGCGATGCGGCGCAAGGCCTTCGGACCAGGCGCATCGAACAAAATGGTGTGGACGGGGGCGCTCATCGTGGCACCGCCAGTTTGCGTGACAGGGCGGTTGTGGCTAACCCGACGGGCACAACAATCACCACAAACCCGATCGCGAAGGTGCCAAAAATGGCGAACACCATCGACGAGTTGAACTCGATCATTGTTTTCATCAGGCTTGATGTTTCTGTGGCGACACCGGCGGCGGCCGCCACAGTGGTGTTCTTAATCAGCGCGATCAGCGTGTTGCCGAGTGGAGCTACCGCCCCGCGGAAAGCTTGAGGCAGGATGATCATCCGGGCGGCGGGCAGGAACGACAACCCGATGGCGCGGGCCGCCTCAGCTTGACCGACTGGCACAGTGTTGACGCCGGAGCGGATCGCTTCAGCCACGAACGAGGCGTGGTACAAGCCCAGGCCGGCCACCGCCAGCCAGAAGAAGTTGGTCGCTAAGTCGTTCGAGAACTGGATTTTGAGTTGTGTCCAGACGCCTAAGACAAGCACCACCATGATGATTGTCAGTGGCGTGTCGCGGAAGATGTTAACGAACCAGGTCGCCGCCAGGCGCATCGATGAGACCGGGCTGATCCGCATCAGACACACCAAAGTGCCCAGGATCAGCGAAATCAGCCCGGCCCAGAAGGTCAGTTCAATGTTGACCCAAAAGGCGTGCAGCACGTCATACTTGGCGAGCAGTTCGCCAAACTGCCCGAAGAAGTCGCCCACAAGTGCCGCCTTGTTTGTTGTCTGGTGTCGGTTGGTAGTTGGTTATTGGGCTTTTGCCCCTGGGTGGGTGGGTGGTGGCCGGTATCGCCATTGGACGATGCCGCCCACCAAGACCACGCACCGGGTTGGCCTATCAGGAGGGTGTTATTGGCACCCTCCTGACCGGTCGCGTCAGGCGCAGGCGTCGAGCTTGGGGCTCGGGTCGTTGTACTGCGGGTTGGGGCCGTAACTGCCGAGGTTGGCGTCTAGAGCCTTCTTCCATTCGCCTGAGTTGAACATTTCTGTCAGCGCCTTGTTGACATCAGTGCAGCTCACTTTAGGGTTGTCTTTTGGTAGGCCAACCCCGTAAAACTCCTGCGAGAACGGCTGACCAACTAGTTTGACTTTGCCTTGATAAGCCTCCTGCGCGGCGAAGCCCGCCAGGATTGAATCATCTGTTGTCAGGGCATCAATTTGTCCACCGATCAAAGCGTCCATGCACTCGGAATAGGTTTGGAACTCAACCAGGTCAACTCCGGCGGAGTATTGCTCCTTAATGCGGGCGGCCGGTGTTGAACCTTGAACTGAACAGAGCTTCTTGCCGTCAAGCGATTCGGGTCCGGTGATGTCATTGTTGTCACTCAACACCAGTAGGTCTTGGCCCGCGACCAGGTATGGTCCGGCGAAGGCGACCCGCTGCTTGCGTTCATCGGTGATCGAATAGGTGGCGAAGATCAGGTCGACTTCTTTGGTTTCAAGCATGGTCTCGCGGTTGGCGGAGATCGACTCTTTCCACTGGATGTCGCCCACCTCGTAGCCGAGCTGCTGGGCGACATATTGGGCTACCGAAACGTCGAAGCCTTTAGGCGCATTGCCTTGCATGATGCCCAAACCGGGCTGGTCGTATTTGATCCCAATAGTGATTGAGCCTTTGTCTGAGCCGTCGTCAGAACCGGATCCGTCATCCGTTCCGCAGCCGCTTAGGACTAAGGTGAAGGCCGTGGCAGCCGCCAGGCCAAGAGCTAGTTTCTTCATCTGTTATCTCCTTGATCTGCTAGTCATGGGGAAGTCTCAATTGAGCCACCGGGGCCCGTCAGGGGCGTGCCGTGGGCTAGTGGGTCAGGATCTTGGCCAAGAAATCTTTGGCCCGATCAGTTTGCGGGTTGTTAAAGAACTCCTCAGGGCTTGCCTGTTCGAGGATTTCTCCGTCGGCCATGAACATGACACGGTCGGCGGCTTTGCGGGCGAATCCCATTTCGTGGGTCACCACCACCATGGTCATTCCCTCTTTGGCGAGGTCAACCATGACGTCTAGAACTTCGTTAATCATTTCTGGGTCGAGCGCGCTGGTCGGCTCATCAAACAGCATGATTTTTGGTTCCATGGCCAACGCCCGGGCGATGGCGACACGCTGTTGCTGCCCGCCAGATAGCTGAGCTGGTAGTTTCTCGGCTTGATCTTCGACACCGACACGCCGCAGCAGAGCCATCGCTTTGGCTTCCGCCTGAGCTTTCGGCAGGCCACGGACCTTGCGCGGTCCCAGCGACACGTTATGGAGGATCGTCTTGTGAGCGAACAGGTTGAAGGATTGGAACACCATACCGACATCGGCCCGCAAGCGGGCGAGAGCTTTGCCTTCTTGTGGCAGTGGCTGCCCGCCGATCAAGATTTCGCCGGAGTCGATTGGTTCGAGCCGGTTGATTGCCCGAATCAGAGTGGACTTGCCGGATCCGGACGGGCCAATCACCACTACAACCTCGCCTCGGGCGACATCAAGGTTGATGTGTTTTAGGACATGCAGCGCGCCGAAGTGCTTCTCAACGTTGCGTAGCAGGGCGGCGCAGGGCGGCGCCTCAACCGGATTGGCGATGACCATTGGACTATATTACGCGCGGAAACTTTACGTACATGTTTCCGCCTGCCGGCTAAGTCTGGTCGGAGTGCCTAGCTGTCCCCAATGTCAGGCCTGGAACCAGTAAAGTCGCCGTTGTTGTCCTGACCTGGTGGCCTGGGCCGCTAGGCTGGACGGCGCTATGACCGCTGCGCCACGCACCTACGCCATCCGTACTTTGGGTTGCCAAATGAACCTCCATGATTCGGAGCATATGGCTGGTGTTCTCGAGGCGGCGGGCTACACCGCCGCCCCTGGTGGTGCGATTCACGCCCAAGGGATTCCGCAAGCTGATGTGGTCGTGTTCAACACTTGCGCTGTCCGTGAGAGCGCCGCTGAGCGGCTGTTCGGGAACTTAGGGCAGCTACGGGCGGTCAAACTAGCCCACCCCGGGATGCAGATAGCGGTTGGTGGCTGCCTGGCACAAAAGGACCGGACCACCATAATTGAGCGCGCCCCTTGGGTTGACGTCGTGTTCGGGACACATAACTTAGGTGCTTTACCAGTGCTTCTGGAACGGGCCAGACACAACCAGCAAGGTCAGGCCGAATTCGCTGAAGCCTTGACCGTTTTCCCTTCCAGTCTGCCCGCCCACCGCGCCTCTAGCCTTTCGGCTTGGGTTTCGATCTCGGTCGGTTGCAACAACACTTGCACCTTTTGCATTGTGCCGTCACTGCGTGGCCGTGAACGTGACCGGCCGCCAGCGGATGTCCTGACCGAGGTTTCAGCGGTGGTGGCGGATGGTGCGGTTGAGATCACACTGCTAGGCCAGAACGTCAATTCTTACGGCGCGGAGTTTGGTGACCGTAGTGCTTTTGCCAGGCTGTTGCGTTCAGCGGGGACTATCCCCGGTTTGGAGCGCCTGCGTTTCACGTCACCTCATCCGGCGGCTTTCAGTGATGATGTGATCGCCGCGATGGCTGAAACACCAGCGGTTATGCCACAACTCCACATGCCAGCTCAGGCCGGTTCGGATCGTGTGCTGCGCGCCATGCGGCGCTCCTATCGGGTGGAACGGTTCCTGGCTGTGCTGGAAAGGGTCCGCCAGGCAATGCCTGAAGCGGCCATCAGCAGTGACCTGATCGTTGGTTTCCCTGGTGAGACCGAAGCGGATTTTGAGGCGACCCTTGATCTGGTGCGGGCGGCCCGTTTCGCTAGTGCTTTCACCTTCCAGTTTTCGCCCCGCCCTGGCACACCCGCGGCCGCCATGCCGGATCAGGTTCCACCAGAGCTAGTGGCTGAGCGTTTTGGCCGCCTAGTGGCTCTGCAAGATCAGATCGCCTGGGAGGAGAACTCCAAGTTGATCGGCCAAGAGGTTGAAGTCTTGGTGGCCGATGGCCAGGGACGTAAGGATCAGGCTCGTTGGCGTGTCTCTGGCCGGGCGCGCGATGGCCGCCTGGTTCACCTCGGAGGGTGCCGCTTGGCACCCTCCGAGACCCAAGTTGATATGCTTGGAATGAGGCATTCATCAGCGGGTTCACGGCAGGCAGGGGTCGCTGGGCCTTTCGCGGCTGAGTCTGATCCGCCCAGTCGTTTGCCTGACCAACCAAACCTTCTCAGTGCCGCCGAGCCGGGATCGTTACATCAGGTCATGCCGGGTGACCTGGTCAGGGCTGTCGTGACAGCGGCCGCACCCCATCATCTGATGGCTGATTCGGCCGTGACTGGCGGCTTGTTCGAGGTGACGTTTTACGCCAGCCGTCGGCCGGATGTCGGCCGCCGCCGCCCACGCGTCAACTAATTCCTCCGGGGAATTAGTTGACGGTAAACCCGCAGGTCAGCCGCCGCCCACGCGTCAACTAATTCCTCCGGGGAATTAGTTGACGGTAAACCCGCAGGTCAGCGCTGTGTTCTAGTTGTCCTCGGCTTGGGCGGCCAGTGCGGCCAGAGCCACGGCTTCAGATTGGCCAACCACCATGCGCAGAATCATTTCAGCGCCGGCCGCGTCGCGGTCCGCGATAGCGGCCGCGACATCATCGTGCAGACGTAAGGTTCTTTGGTTGACGTGGCGCGGCAGCAGGCCCTCAGGCAGGCGCACCAGAAGGGCAGATTCCAATGACCGACCAAGTGAGGCGAACATTGGGTTTCCTGAGGCCTCCAGGATCGCCCGATGAAAGGCGGCGTTGGCGGCGACTAGCCCAGGGTTGAGGTCGACTTGCCAGGATGTGATCATCTCGCCGGCCAGTCCGGACAAATGGGCACATTCATCTGGCGTCGCGTTGCGGGCCGCGAGCGCTGCGGCCATTGGTTCAATCGCGCTGCGCAATTGGGCTAGCCAACGGATCTGGTCGGCCCCATGCCTTGACCGCATGCGCCAGGCGATGATCCTGGGATCAAGCGAGTTCCAACGCCCTCCATCATTGACTACTGCCTCGGCTTGAGTTCGTGAACTCACCATGCCTAGGGCATTGAGCACCATGATCGCTTCGTGTGCCGCGCTAGCCGAGGCATCTACGGCCGTTACTTGATCGTTTGGCGCTAACTTGTCGCCGATCGAATAGTCGCCGTTGACTATCGCCATTCCCCAAATGTCTACAACTTGTTCGTGGCTGGATTCGGGTGAGGTCATCCCACGAGAATAGCTCACCAACTGGCGTTTTGATGCCTTAGCCGGGGTGGAGCGGCCCGTTGCTGCCCAGAAGTGACCAGCCTGGAAGGATGTTCGGCAAAGTCCTGATGCTTAGTCGGATAAACTGCGTCTCGCTGGTGGTAGCCCTGATCCCCGAGAGGACCACGCGAATGACAATCAACCCGCCGCCGCTGACGCCAGACGATCCGCAGTCTGGTTGGCCTCCATCCGGAGAAGGGTTCTACAGCCCGCAGGCTGATCAGGGCCAATACGGTCCGCCGCGGTACCCGCCGCCGCTGGCGCCGGGTCAGCCGCCCGCAGGGCCAGGTGATCCGCAATTTGGTTGGCCGCTGCCTGGTCAGGGGTCTTACGGACAGCAGTCCTACAATCCGTCGGCTTATATTCCGCCGCAGTACCCGTCAACCGCCTACGGATCGCCGCAAACAGCGCCACGCCCCAAGTCATGGTCTGGATCGGCGGCAGACCCTGGACTCGGCTGGCCGTGGCCTGGCATTGGTCTGACAGCGGCCTTCAAGCGGGCGTTCAAGAAGTACGGAACTTTCTCTGGCCGCGCCTCGCGCAGCGAGTACTGGTGGTTTGCTGTTGCCATAGGGCTAATCAACTTGTTCCTGCTGGCCCTGGTGATGGCGACCGGTGTGGAAATTTACCGGGACTATTCTGGCCAACTCCACACCGACCTGCGGACCGGTGGAGGGCTCGGTCAGTTGGCTGTCAGCCTGCTAGTGCTGTTCAGTTTGGTGACTTTCGTCCCGAGTCTGGCCTTATTGTGGCGTCGTTTACATGATGCCAACCTGAGTGGCTTCTTGTACTTGCTCTACTTTGTGCCGATCGCCGGACCGATTGTGATGCTGGTGTTTCTCCTGCTGCCGAGCACGGCGGAAGGCGCCCGATTCGACCGCTAGCGGCGGAGTGAGCAAATCGATCTTGGGTTGGGGTAATGCGCCCCGCGAAATTTCCGGCCTTGTCAGGTTTGTCAGAATCTCTTACGAGGACAAGAGGAAGCCAAAAACCTGACTCACTCGTCGCGGTTTCGAACACCAAGGAACCAGCCAAAAAGTCTTCTCCGCCGTGTTGACGCAGGTCAGTGCGTGGCTGACCCGCGAAGACAGAGCGGAGAAGCAATGCAGCGCGCCTAGGAGGGTGTTGAATAGTACCCTCCTAGGCCCAAGTTGAGGCGGTGTGGGCGAACTCTCACCAGCGGAAACGCGGCGATATGGCGCTGGGGGACCGCCTAGGAGCCTGCTGTCCGACGGTCTCCTAGGACCGTGGTTTGTCAAAACGGACCTAGGAGACTAGTTACTCCAGAGGAACACCTTTGGCATCGACCGCCCATTGTGTTCCTGGCTTGGATGTCAGGATCAAAATGCCTTCGATCAAACCCCAGATGGCCGATGCGGCCGCCAGGATACCCAGGCTAAGCACGGAGATCAGTAGCTGAGCGACAGCTTTGCCGATGTACCCCAAATAGAAGTTATGAACCCCCAGCGAACCGAGGAAGATCCCGAGCAGACCGGCCGCCAGCTTGGACTTAGCGTTCGGGTTTGGCGGGAGAGGCGGGGGATAGGGGCCATAGCCGGGCTGCTGATAGGGCGGTGGTGCGTAGCCACCAGCTGCCGGAGGCTGCTGGTAAGGCGGTGGCGGATAACCGCCCGGAGCCGCTGGTGGCGGATAACCGCCCGGAGCCGCCGGTGGCTGATAGGACGGATCGTAGCCGCCAGCCGGTGGCTGATAGGACGGATCGTAACCGCCAGCCGGTGGCGGCGCGTAACCGGCCGCTGGGTCTGGTGGTGGCGCCTGATACGAGCCGTCGCCGGGTGGCTGGATCGGCGTGCCTGGATCGTTCGGGTCTGCGGGAGTGGTCATTACGGCGGTCCTCCTCATTTCGGCTTTGGTAATGGTGTTCGCGACATTAGCAGTCTTCCGCCTGAAGCGGTGGAGCCACGCCGCCTGAGACTGCCATGGGAGACTTCATGGGTGAAACCACGGCCACGCTTCATCGCCTTGGTTGGTGCCACAGCCACAGGTAAGTCCGGTTTGGCCCTTGATTTAGCCGGGCAACTTGATGCCGAGTTGGTCAACGCCGATTCGATGGCCTTGTACCGCGGCATGGAGATCGGTACGGCGCGGACTCCGCCGGGACTGCGGCGCGGGATCGCGCATCACCAGATCGATCTGCTGGATGTGACCGAGGAAGCCTCGGTCGCGGCCTACCAGAGACACGCCCGGGCAGACATTGAAAGCATCTGGCAGCGCGGCAGGACCGCGCTGCTGGTTGGAGGTTCAGGTCTTTATGTCCGGGCGGTCACCGATGTGATCGAGTTCCCGCCTTATGACGCCGTTGTGCGCGCCCGCTGGCAGGCTTTAGGGGATCATCATGGCGCCAGCTACTTGCACGCTGAACTAGCCCGGCGTGACCCGGCTGCGGCGGCCGCCATTCTGCCAGGCAACCTACGCCGCCTGGTCCGCGCCTTAGAAGTAATCGAAGTTACAGGTAAACCGTTCGCCGCCCAATTGCCGCCGCCAAAGCAATGGCGCCCGGTCCAAATGATCGGCTTGTCAATGCCGTTTGATCAGCTAGATCAGAGGATCGAAGCACGCGCCAACCATATGATGGAAGCGGGTCTGATTGAGGAGGTCCGCCGTCTTGAAGGCCAGGGGCTGCGCCAAGGACAGACCGCCCGGCGTGCCATCGGTTACCGTGAGGCCCTGGCGGTGCTTGATGGTGAGTTGACGCCGCAGGCGGCCCTGGACCGGATCGCTCTGGCCACTAGACAGTTGGCGCGCCGTCAGATCAAATGGTTCAGCCGTGACCGGCGCCTCACTTGGATCGATGCGACTGGACCTGACCTGGTTGAACGCGCGCTGGAGCAACTCCAATAGCACCACCGCCAGCTAAGCCAAAATGGGCCACGGCGTGGCGGGGGTAACCAATTTGAGGTCGTAAGGCTTATGCTGACCGGGTGTCTACCGGCGTACCCACATTGCCACCAGGCCTGACTTTTGCCAAAGGCCAAGCCACCGGCAACGATTTTGTGATTTATGCGGATCCGTTATCGGAAATCCCGTTGACCGCTGATTTGGCGGCGGCTTTAGCTGACCGCCGTTATGGAGTTGGCGGTGATGGTGTCATCCGGGCGGTCCGGGCCAGCGCCTTACCGGACGGCGCGGCTGGCGCGGCGGCTGGCGCGCAATGGTTTATGGATTACCGCAACGCTGACGGTTCGATAGCTGAAATGTGCGGCAACGGCGTCCGCGTTCTAGCGGAGTTCTTGCAGGCCGAAGGCCTGATCGACTCAGCTGAAACTGATTTGGTGCTGATCGCAACCCGGGCGGGTAATGTCTTGGTTCGCCGCGAAGATGACATTTACGCGGTCGACTTAGGGGCTTGGAAGTTCTGCGGCGGCCAAGGAGCTGTCCGGCGGGGTTGTGACTGTCAAGTTTTTGTGCGCGGCATTGACCGGCCCCTTGGTGGACTGTCAGTTAATGTTGGTAATCCGCATGTCGTGGTTAAGGTCAGCCGCCAGGAGTTAGCGGACCTTGATTTGACTCAAGCACCGGTGGTTGAACCGGCCCCAGTTGACGGCGCGAACATTGAGTTTGTGCAGGTGGATGAAGGTGAGGCGACAATCCGCATGCGGGTTCATGAGCGGGGTGTGGGGGAGACTCCGTCTTGTGGTACGGGCGCGGCGGCGGCCGCTTTGGCGGCTTGGGCCTGGGCTGGTGCGGCTGGCCCGACTAGTTGGGTGGTCCGGGTCCCGGGCGGAACTTTGCGTGTCCGGATGCAGGATGACTTGGTTGAATTGGCTGGTCCGGCGGTACTGGTCGCCAAGGGCGTCATTCTGCCCGCTTGATCCGCCAGACGCGGTAGCCTTTGGCGCTGGCTAGTTTGACGGTGTCGAAACCGGCCTCGTCTTGGAGCCAGCGGGCCAGCGAATCAGCTCCGAGGTTCTTTTGTACTACCAGGTCAGCCCAGCCTGCGGGGGTCATCCGGCTGAGCCAGTGGTGTAACAGTTGATGGAGGGCTGGTTTGCCGATCCGGATGGGTGGGTTTGACCAGATCAGGTCAAATTTGATGGTTGGGGGAAGATCTGGCGGTAGGGCCGTTTTGATGTTGGTCAGCCCCAGCCGGGTGGCGTTTTGGGTGGTCAGTTCCAGCGCTCGGGGGTTTGTGTCGACCGCCCAAACTGTGGCGACCGGTTCAAGACGGGCCAGTGTTAGTGCCAGCGGACCCCAGCCGCAGCCCAGGTCAAGTAAGTTGCGTTGGTTTGTTTTAGGTTGCCCGATGCCGTCGCCCCATTCCCGCTCCGCCCGCCGGCCCGTATCAGGGGGTTGGGTGGGGACACGATCAGATGATGGCGTGGTGCCCGAACGGTCACCGTGGTTGACTGGTGAACCCAAGGGGGCGGCATCGGACAAGGTGGTGGACGGGGCACTACCCGAACGGTCACCGTGGTTGACTGGTGAACCCAAGGGGGCGGCATCGGACAACGCGGCCCGAGCTAAACGCATCTCGGTACGTAACAACACCGCGCTGCCCAAATCGAGCCGGGAGGCCGAAAAAACGCCCGCCGCTGTCACCACATCGGCTGGTTCACCGGCCAACTCGACTGTCAGATGACGCCTCGGGGCAGGCCCGGCGGCCGGTTGATCAAAGTAGTGCGGCATAGAGCAAGGGTAATGTGAAGGCTGATGGCTGAAATGACTGATGGATTGACCGGTTCCCTACCGGACCCGGCTCCAGGCCTGGCCTCCGGCTCGGATGAGGCTTGGGAACAGCTAGAACGCGAGGAACGGCGGGCCCGCCAGCGGGTCGCCGGGCTGGCGACTGAACTAACTGACGTGACTGAGGTCGAATACCGTCAGTTGCGCCTCGAACGGGTCATCCTGGTTGGGCTTTATAGCGCTGGGGCCCACTTGGAGGAGGCTGAAGACTCACTCACCGAGTTGGCGGCTTTGGCGGAAACCGCCGGTTCAGAGGTTCTTGAAGTGGTGTTGCAGCGCCGCGCCCAACCTGACCCGGCAACCTACTTGGGTTCCGGTAAGGCGGCTGAATTAGCTGAACTGGCGGCTGACAGTGGGGCTGACACGGTTGTGGCGGATTCAGAGCTGGCGCCGTCGCAACGCCGCGCCTTGGAGGACATTGTTGGTGTCAAAGTAGTTGACCGGACCGCTCTGATCTTGGATATTTTCGCCGCTCACGCGAAGTCTAAGGAAGGCAAAGCGCAAGTTGAACTGGCGCAACTGGAGTACTTGCTGCCGCGCCTGCGGGGCTGGGGCGAGTCTATGTCACGCCAAGCTGGTGGCCGGGTGGCTGGTGGTGCTGGGATTGGTTCACGCGGGCCAGGCGAAACCAAGATTGAGTTGGATCGGCGCCGAATCCGTCAACGAATGGCGAAGCTGCGCCGCCAGCTCAAGGCGATGGAACCTCAGCGTGCCACGCGGCGAGCTGAACGGGAACGCCACGGGATCGCTTCAGTGGCGATCGTTGGGTACACCAATGCTGGTAAATCGTCGCTGCTGAACGCTTTGACGCAGGCGAACGTTCTGGTCGATGACCAGCTTTTCGCGACGCTTGATCCGGCGGTGCGGGCGTTGACGACAGCTGACGGCCGGACTTTTACTCTGGCCGATACGGTCGGATTTGTGCGCCGTCTGCCTCATCAACTAGTTGAGGCTTTTTCTTCAACTCTTGAGGAATCGGTTCAGGCTGACGTGTTGTTGCATGTGGTGGATGCTTCGGCGCCTAACCCGCCAGGGCAGATCGCGGCGGTGCGCCAGATTTTAGCGGAGATCGCCCAGGGGAGGGGGCTCGGCCAGGAGTGCCTGGTTTTCACTAAGTCCGATGCCGTCCCACAAGCCGAGTTGGAAGCCTTGTTGCGGCCCTACCCAGGGGCTATTGGTGTGTCGGCTGTGACTGGGGTGGGACTGGACGATTTGCGGTCGGTGATTGAGCGGGCGCTGCCGCGCCCGCCGGTCGAGGTTGATGTGGTGGTGCCTTATTCGCGGGGTGATTTGGTCGCTAAAGCCCATCAGACTGGGCAGATTTTGGCTGAGTCATATGAGGCGGCTGGCACTCGCCTGCGTGCCAGGGTTGGTCCGGCGTTGGCGGCTGAACTGGAGCGGGCGGCCGGGTAGCGGGCTCCTTAGGGGACTGTGGTGCAGCGGCCGCCGCGCGGTTCTCCTAGCGGTTCTCCTAGCGGTTCTCATAGACTCAGCCGGACGCCCGGCCCGAGCCTCGGGGCCCCGGCGGTTTTCTCCTAGCCTGTTGCTGCGCAACAGGCCCCTACGGCTCTCCTAGCGCCTTCTTGCTGCGGTACCAGCTTGGTGGGTGACTGTTCAAAGGGAACGCACTACGCAGACAACCCGTCCCAGAATCTTGGCTGACTTGGCGCTGATCGGCTGGTAAGCCGGGTTTCGGGGGGTCAGCCAGACTTTACCCCGGTCGATTGTGAGGGTTTTGACAGTTGCCTCATCACCCAGTTGGGCTGCCACGATTTGCCCATTTTCGGCTGTTGGTTGCCGACGGACCAAGACGTAGTCGCCATCTTCGATGGCGGCACCGGTCATTGAGTCGCCTTGGACTTTGAGCATGAAAACATCACCCTCGCCAACTAGTTCGCGTGGGAACGGATAGAGGCCGTCAACTAACTGTTCAGCCAGAATTGGTAAGCCGGCCGCGATCTGGCCAACCAGAGGCACATAGCGTGGTTCGCTCTGCTGGGCCGAGTTGGCGGCCGAATCCACCGGAACAGCCGGCACCGTTAGTTCAACCACTTCGATGGCGCGCGGCAGGCGCCGGTCGCGTCGCAGATAGCCTTTGACCTCGAGCGCTTCAAGTTGGTGCTTGACACTAGATGGGCTGGTCAGGTTGACCAATCTGCCGATTTCGCGCATTGATGGGGCATAGCCACGCTTCTTGACTGAGTTGACGATGACTTGATAAATCTCGCGTTGCCGTGGCGTTAGATCCTGTTCGGGTCCGTCCGTAGCGGGCCTCTTGCCTGCCATGTTCCGCTCCGATCGTTTGCGTTTTCCCTGATGGGAATGGCCAAAGAGGGTTGGTGTTAGCTATCAGCATAGTAGGAAATGGTCCAACTTGGAACAGATGTACTAGCCGTGTCGCGGGCTAGGTCCGTGGTTGATCACCCGGACCTGGGCGGAACGCAATGCTTGTGTGTTGCGTCTTCGCTGGTCGCGGTCGCATGACCGCCCGCGGGACGGCCGGAGGCTGCCTTTCAGCCTTTTGGGTCTGTGCTGGTTGGCAACGGTCTTAGTGAACAAACGGACCAGGTTGGGCCGCGATCAGGTAGGAGTCGATCATGACAACAGTCTTAGGTGACAGCCCACGGATTCCGCGCTCTTACGGCGCTCGTCCGGATCTGGCACGGGAACCCCGTGACACGAAGACACAACTAGCTCGTTACGATGCCGAACCTCTAGCGGAGCTTGGAACCGGTGTTGGAGGGCGTCACCGCCGCGGCGCGGGTCAAGGCGGCTGGGGCAGTGCCCGGCCGCCTCTGGTCGGGCCGGTTCCGCGCCAGGCACCTGTTCTGGCCGGTTCCAGGTCGGCCTTGACCACAGGCTCTGGTGGGACGCGCACCCGGCCCGCTCTGGCTGGGTCGGTTCCGCGCCAGGCGCCTGTTCTGGCCGGTTCCAGGTCGGCCTTGACCACAGGCTCTGGTGGGACGCGCACCCGGCCCGCTCTGGCTGGCTCGGTTCCGCGCCAGGCACCTGTTCCCACCAGTTCGCGACCTACTTTCCGGTTGAAATCGCGCGGTTGGCTGGTGCTGGCCGCACTGGGTGTTTGCCTAGCGGCGGTCGGCTTCCGGATCGGCACAGCGGTCACCGAATATGTCTATGTGCCGACCGAATCGGTTCAGGTCAGATACGGTGACACACTCTGGTCGATCGCTGAGGCCAGGGTGGCGGCGGTGGGCGGCGACGTGCGCGAAATGGTTCAGCTAATCCGTCAAGCCAACCATCTGGAATCTTCTTTGCTGTTGCCAGGCGAGGTGCTGGAGGTTCCGCTTCAGGTCGACTAGATCTGTGGCGAAAACCACGGACCGAGGCACAACCCCATGCTCGCCCGCCGCGTCCTCGCTGGTGAGAGTTCCGCTCCCACCGCGCGGCCCGGCCGGAGGTGGCTTTTCAGCAGCCTCCAAACCCGAATTATCTAGCTGATTCAGACACATAGAGAGGCCACCAGGTTGTGCTGCGGCGTAAGCGAGGTCTTTGGTTTGCCGCGACATCCAAATAGAGTTAACGGCGTGCATTGCCCGTTTTGCCGCAACCCAGATACGCGGGTGGTTGATTCGCGCTTGAGCGAGGATGGTACCTCGATTCGGCGCCGCCGCCTCTGCCCGCAGTGCGAGCGGCGCTTTTCAACAGCTGAGACCGCCACGTTGGTGGTGTTGAAACGGTGTGGTTCGACTGAGCCATTCAGCCGCGACAAGGTCATATCGGGTGTCCGCCGGGCCTGCCAGGGCAGGCCAGTCACAGACGATCAGTTAGCCGTCCTAGCTCATCAGGTAGAGGATCAAATCCGCGCCCGGGGCGTGGCGGAAGTTGATTCACATGAAATTGGCCTGGCGCTACTTGGTCCGCTGAGTGCCCTTGATGAGGTGGCTTATCTCCGGTTCGCCTCGGTTTACCGCTCCTTCAAGTCGATCGAGGATTTCCTTGAGGAGATCAAGACGCTGAAGGATGCCCGGATCCCGGGGAACGATGAACAAACCCAAGATCTGACCGCCTAGCAAGCGTCTCTAGTCAACTCTTCGGCTCGGGGCCACCAGCCTAGGCAAAGGCAGGTCGGCCAGTTCCTAGCGCTTTCGAATCTATCGTTTGAGTGCGAAAAGCTCCGTTAGGCGGGCCGAAAAATCGGTACTAAACCGACCGAATTATCTCCGTTTGAGGCTATGACCAGTGTAAAGAACCAGTCAGTGGCATGCTTCAGCGGCGGATCGCATCGACCGGACATATTCCGCTAGTTCTGTCCATGCGGGTGCCTGTCGGCCGCCCGATTAGTCGATTCGATCAGATCTGTGGCAAGTCATCGGCTGAAGCTTCAGTAGGCCGCCGCGTTCCGGTTTGGATCGAGTGTAGGCGTTCAATGTCCAGTTTCATGCCGCGGCCGAAGCCGTATAAGCCGTTCTTCTCTTGGAACACATCGGTGAGTTGTGTGTAGCAATACCCGGCGATCGCGGGGTTTTGATCCAAAGCCCGAATCAATCCTTCGAACCGTGCGTAGAAGTCTTCCTCAGCCTCAACTCGCAGGCCATAGCCCCACGAATTGGACTGGTCATCACCGTTCGCTCCGCCGGACGCGTCTTGCGGTGACCACCAGATTCCTCCGAACTCGCTAACCAGAATCGGCTGCCCGGCATAGGGAACGGAATAGGGCGTGCCATCGGGTGCTGTGTTAGCCAATGGCTCATCCTGGCCGCTTCGCTGGTGGCGTTTCCTGACCGTTTCCGGGTCTTGCTGGTAATCATGCGAGTCCCACACATCTGCCTCCCGCACCCGGTGAGAGTATCCCGAAGCATCAATCACGGGACGGGTGCGGTCAACTGACTTAGTCGCCCAGAACATTGCTCCAGTGACGTCGTCAAGAGTGGTGATCCGGTCATGTAAGACCTGATGGGTTTCATTCAGGGGACACCATCCGACGATTGCCGGGTGCGAGTAGTCACGGTTGACCGCCTCGATCCACTGTCCAATAAAGCTAGGCGTCGGTTGTTGGTTTTCGCCTGCCGGGCCTTGACCGGCGGCGCCCCAGTCACCGAATTCTTCCCACACCAAGTAACCGAGCCGGTCGGCATGGAACAAGAGCCGCTCTTCGGGGACTCTCTCGTGGATGCGTGCCCCATTGAAGCCAGCCGCCTTAGCAAGGATAATGTCATCGATCAATGCTTGATCGTTCGGCGCGGTCATGATTCCGTCTGGCCAGT
The DNA here is from genome assembly GCA_031267825.1 of Bifidobacteriaceae bacterium. GTDB lineage: Bacteria > Actinomycetota > Actinomycetes > Actinomycetales > WQXJ01 > JAIRTF01. Next base: position 14,100 of record JAIRYJ010000006.1, on the reverse strand, counting down.
AGCCCTGGTCGAGTACGAGCCTTAGAAAGACCGGCTGTCCGTTCAGCAAAATGCTTCTGCCCCGCGTTGACACGGCTCGCAAGCCGCAATAGCAGTCCAATTGGTCGACATCCTTATCGGAGGAATCCCGCAAGCGAATCTTGAGTCGGTAGAGGAACGGGTCCTCCAAACTCCACAGGCGGCGGCGTGCCTCGTCAACCGGCAGAAACAGGTGACCATCCATCTGACTTGATATGTTGGTCCGCTGCGTGCTGACGAGTCCATCGTCGTCGAACAGTTCGGCCGCTATTGAGAAGCCTTGGCTTGGGCCGCGCACGGTGATTTCGACGTGAAACAGACTGTTAGCGACATCGGGCGTCACCCTTGGACGCAGTAGGTAGGTCGTCGGCACAGGCTCAAACCAGACCGTCTGCCAGATGCCGGTTGTCCGGGTGTAGTAGCAGTGGCTGTTGGCGTACCAGGTCGCCTGTTTGCCGCGCGCCTGCACGGCGGTGCGTGAGTCGCGTGCCCGGACAACGATTTCCGCTTGGCGTGATGCGGTTATCTGGTTGGTGATATCGAAAGTGAAGGAAGTGAATCCACCACGATGCCGTCCCACTTCGGTGCCGTTGACCCAAACGGTCGCGTCGTGGTCGACGGCCTGGAAGTGGAGGAGCAGGCGGTCCTGGCTCCAGTCTTCGGGTATGTCGACCCGTCGGCGGTACCACACCGCCTCGTGGAAGTCTGGAGCGCCAATACCGGAGAGTTCCGATTCAGGTGCGAAAGGCACCACGATCTTGTCTGTCAAACCACGCTTCAACAGGCCCCGCTCAAGGCCTGAATCACCTGGGTCAAATTCAAACTCCCACTCGCCGTTGAGGTTTAGCCAGCGTGCTCTGGCGAACTGCGGACGCGGGTATTCGGGGCGCGGAATCGCCCCTGAACTAGTTGGCATTGTTGTCTCTTATCCATCCTGTTGCCGGTCTGGGCGGGCGCCAGCCTGAGTCTTGCGGCAGATGAGAATCCGGCATCGCTTCGGCCAGGTCAACAAACGTGCGGGCGATGACTTGATCGTCAACCACGAACTCAATGCCAATCCGGGCGCTGTGGTAGGCGGCAGGCAAGGTCAGGTGGATGATCTCCAGCGGACTTAGTGAATGGGGCGCGAGCTTCATTGGCAGAGCGCCAACCTGGCTTCCCGAAAGGTGCCACACCAGCATCCCGTCCACTGGATCCGTTCCCTCGTGGGAGATCCGCAACGGGATTGGCAGGGTTTGACCACCGGGCGCGATCAAGTCAAGACCCGGGATGCGGGGTTCAATCATCGGGGCGATGACCGTGTCGCAATGGACGAAGCGAAGATCCAGCCCGGCCATGTCCTTGGCACGCCGGTCGGCATCGTAGATCCCCACGGTTTCGTGTTCTATGTCATACAACTCGGTGTAGACGTAGCCACGGTTGGCGGGTAGTGATCGCAGGAACTGTGTTTGCCAGCGCAAATGCCATGCCCTGTCTAGGCTGTTGGCTCCGCCGCCATATTCACTGTTGATCAATGGTGGACCGGTGCGCGCTTTGGCGGCGGAACCGGCCCAGAGGCGTTTCGGGACTGGGTAATCCGGGCTGTGCCAAACATCAAACTCTGCCTCAAGATCGGTCACCAGGCCGCGAGCGGCGAAGTGGAAAGCGTCAGGTTCCTCGTTGTAGTAGTGCCAATCGACGATGTCCGTCTCTACGTGGCTCCAGCCTGAGTTATCAACCGCCAGCCGGGTCGGGTCTAGCTGCTTGATCAGCCCGTAGGCATCGCGTGCCGCCGCCACCCGGGCGGCGTCGGCTTCGAGATCCCAATCCAGTCCCCACTCTTCGTTGTAGGCACCCCAGATCACGATCGATGGGTGGTTGAAGTCACGTTCGATCAGATCCGCCAGATCGCGTTGGAATCGCTGTGTTCCCTGTGTGGAGTATCGCCCTAAGCTGGCGGGCTCCGCCCAGACCAACATGCCAGCCCGATCCGCCAGATAGAGCCAGCGCGGATCTTCTGGTTTCAAGTGCTTCCGGACCAGGTTGAATCCGGCTTGGCGGGCCTTAGTGATGTCGGTTTCGAGGGCTGTAACGTCTGGCGGAGTAAGACCTGTAACTGGCCAATAACCCTGATCCAAGACGCCCCGCAAGTAGAGTTCCTGGCCATTGAGATACAGTCGCCGATCGCGCGCTTCAATCCGCCGTAACCCGGTATAGCTGATGACCTCGTCCGTGCCATCGGCCGACTGACAGATGATCGTCACGTCGTAAAGCTGAGGATTGGCGGGTGTCCAGAGGATCGGATTGTCTATCGCTAAGGTCGCCCGGAACAGACCTGCCGGGCTGATCGGCGTTTCCGCGTCACAGGTTATCCTGTGGTCTTCGCCCAGCAGTCCGCACACCACCGCGGCCTGCCCCACCAGTGGTCCTTTGACGGTTACGCGAACGTCGATCTCGCCGGACTGTGGTCTTGGAGTCAGACGCACCGAATCAATGAAAGTCTCGGGACGCGGCTCAATCCAAACCGACTGCCAGATACCTGAACACGGAGTGAAACAGCAGCCGTCGTAGTCATCACGCGGTGAACTGCGCTGCTTGCCGTGCGGTATGTCACGTCTATCGTTCGGCGCCGAAACCCGCACTTCGAGGGTTCCCTCACGGCTGGCGCCGAGCGCGTCGCTGATATCGAATTCGAAGGGCGAGTAGCCGCCTTCGTGAGAACCGACAACCTGCCCGTTTACAAGCACTTCGGCGGCGTAGAAGACGGCACCGAATTTCAGGATGATGCGCTGGTCAGCCCATTCTTGCGGAACTGTGAAGGCGCGCTGGTAGCGGGCCGCTTCCAGCCAGTCATGGCGTCCGCCGCTGGCCATGGTCTGCCACGGTCCTGGAACATGAATTGTTTCGTGCCGCACCGTGGCGCTGGTTTGACCTGTCTCGGCGGCGTCCGCCGCCTCGAAACTGAATCCCCAAATGCCATCGAGGCTGACCCAGCGCGCGGAACGGTCGAAGTCGGGCCGGGGGTACCCATGATTGGCTCCCTGAAGTTCTGGCACTAGCACTCTCTCTTTTGTGCAACGCTGCATGAATCTGCGCGACCAGTTTATGCCACGCTGCACGAATTATGAAACTTGCGCCTGGCATCACCTAAAGCCCCCAAGGAGCAGGCGACGGACACAGGCGAATGGCTCAGGAGATCCTGGGGTGGGACGCGCCAGCTACCGGGGCGGCTGTCTGATACTTGACGAATCGCCGGGTCAACCATCCGGCGCCGTGGCTTGGTCAAGGCCGGTCCGGCCGCCATATGTCGGCCGCCTATTTCCCTCCGGTTGTGGCGATCGACTGGACAAACGTCCTTTGGACCAGCAGAAACACAACAACCAGCGGTGTCAGAGCGAGGAGTGATCCTGCCATGGTGAGCGAGTATTCGATTGTCGCCTGTCCGGCGAACATCGCTAAGCCCGCGGGTAAGGTGGCGTTCTCGAGCCGGTTCGACATGATTAGGGGCCAGATCAGGTCGTTCCAATAGGCCTGGAAGTGAAACAGTCCTAAGGTTAGGAGGGCTGGCCTCGACAATGGCAGCATCAGGGAACGGAAAATCCGCCACTCTGATGCTCCGTCAATCCTTCCGGCGTCTTCCAAATCGGCCGGCAGTGACAGGAAAAACTGACGCATGAAGAAGATGCCGAAGGCGCTGGTGATCCTGGGAAGAATCAACCCAGGTAAAGTGCCGACTAAGTCCAGTTTCTGCATCAGTTCATACAGCGGAACAAGCGTGACCTGGAATGGGAGCATCAGCAGTACGACGATCATCCCAAGTATGACGTTGCTTCCACGGAACGGTAGGCGGGCCAGGGCGTAGCCGGCCAATGTGTCAAGGGTTAAGGAAACCGCCGTGGCTATGCCAGCGAAGGCGAGAGTATTGCCGTAGAGCCTGGCGAACGGTAACCGTTCGAAGACTTCGATGAAGTTTTCGAACGTCAGTTCTCTCGGAATCAGCGTTGGAGGGAAGGCCGTGATATCAGAGTTCGGCCTGACAGCCGCTGACACTATCCACAGGATCGGCAACAGAACAGCTAAGGCGCAAGACAACCCGAGAACAGTGTTGCCGGTCTTGCCCAGGAGCCGTAAGGAGCGCCGCATCAGTACCGCACCGCCCGGCGTCGGAAATAGATCATTTGAACGGCCGCCAGAACACCAAGGATCGCGACAAGCAGCCAAGAGATGGCTGATGCGTAACCGAAGTCGAGTTTCGTGAAGCCAGATCGGTAAATCAGATTGACGATCGTATCGGTCTTGAAGAAAGGCCCACCCTGTGTCATCACGTATACCTGGTCGAAGACCTGAACGTTGGTGATGGTAGCCATCACCGCGACAAGCAGTGTCTGGTTGTTCAACAGCGGCACTGTCAGCTTGAAGAACCGTCGAATTGGTCCGGCTCCATCGACGGAGGCCGCTTCGTAAAGCTCGCGCGGAATCGACTGCAAACCGGCGAGATAGATGACGGTATAGAAGCCAAGGTTCTTCCAGATACCCACCGCGATAACGGCGGGCATCGCCAACTGGGGGCTGCGGAGCACACCTTGCCCGGTGCCAAAGCCGACCTCGTTGAGCCAATGCGAGAGCAACCCAATCTCAGGATTGAGCAGGAAGGACCAAGCGATCGCAACGATCGACAAAGATGTTATGTAAGGCAGGAAGACCGCCGTCCGGACAAGGCTTCGGAGCGGGAACTTCGTGTTCAAGATGGCGGCCAACCCCATAGACATGACCACCACCCCAACCGTTCCGACGGCCGCGTAAACCAGTGTGTTAACAACGGCGTTATGAAGCTGCGAGTCGGCGATCATTTGGCGGTAGTTGTCTAGCCCGGTCCAGCGAGGCGGCCTGATGATGTTGTACTCAGTGAATGACAGATAAAGCGCCCGTATCATGGGCCAGACTGAGAAGATCGCCAGTGCCAACAGCGCCGGACTGAGGAACAGTAAGGAAGCTCTCAAACGGCTGGTCTTGGGCGAAAGGCGCCTAGGGTGGCAACGCTTGCGCTGCCACCCTAGGACCAAGACCGGCTCGCCCTTAGCGCCTTGGCTGGTCGCCATCGCGTGACCGTGTACGGGGCGGCTGGAAGCTGTCTTTCACAGGCGTCCTAGTTGTCGAGCAGGGACTGCGCGGTTTGGTTCGCTTCTGCCAGGATTTCCTCAATTTCTCCGTCTTGATTAAGGATTCGTTCGAGGGCTGGCACCCAGGCTTCCTCTGTGACGAGGCTTCCGTTATGCACGCCAGCCATGTAGACGCGAGCCGTGCTCATGACGCTCGGCGCGCCAAATAGTGCGGGGTACGGATTGTCAGAGATCTCTGAGGCCTCCACATCGGTCCTGTTGGGTGGGAAACCGGCGCCGACAGCCCATTTCGCTTGAGTGTCGTGGGCGTTCCACCAGGCGAAGAACTTGTACGCGGCGAGCCGGTGGGATTCCTCCACGCCAGTCGGCACGCAGAACTGTGTAGCCCCGGCCAAGGTGACTCGTTCGGATGGTCCGGTGAACGGTTCCGCCACACCAAGGTCGATTCCGGCATCCACCGCGGCCGGTGCCGCCCAGGGGCCAATCATTTCCATGGCGGCCTTGCCACTGAGGAACAGTGCGTCGGCATCGGCGCCGGTCATGCCAGCCGGTGAGACCTTCTTGTTGACCACTTGGTCGGCCCAGAAAGTGATCGCATCGATGGTGCCCGGATCAGTTAGGGTGGCGGTCTTGCCATCTAGGCTGACAAGTCCGCCGCCAGCGTTCCACAGTAAGGGCTGGTACATCGCCAGGGTTTCTTTCGCACCCAGGGCGATGGCGTATTGCTCTGGCACGCCGTCACCGTTTTCGTCGACAGTCAGTTTGGGTGCCATTTGATCGAACTCTTCCCATGTCGTGGGCGGAGCGTCAAGTCCGGCGGCCTCGAATAGCCCCTTGTTCCACAGCAGCATAGCTGTGAAGAAGCTGATGGGAGCACCGTAATGGACGGCATCGTAGGAGCCGCCGCCGACGGCGGCCGTGGTCAGAGCGGCCGTCTCATTCGCCGGGTCGCTGTAGTAATCATCGATTGCCTGGACAGCGCCGGCTTCGACGTACTTGGCCAAGTCCATCGAGTCAACTGAGACGATGTCGGGCGCGTCACCACCAGCGATACTTTGCATAATCTTCTGGTCGATTACGTCACCTGGGGTGGGCAGGAATTCGACCTCAACTTCGTCTTGACTGGCGTTGAATTCGGCGACCAATGCTTCGACCACGGGTTGATCCGAACCCGTGAAGAAACTCATATATTCCAGTTTTACAGGACCGTCGGTCTGCTGCCCGGGGTCTTCAGTGGGGCTGGCGGAGCATGCGGCCACGCTTGTGAGAGCCAACGCGCCAACACAAATGGCAGCGGCGATTCTAGGAGTGGTGGACAACTTCATGGTGTTCCTTTCGTGCAACGTTGCATTTCCTGACAAGATCGAGTTTGCCACGTCTTGTGCAACGTTGTCAACTGGGCAGTTGACCTGACGCGTTTTGAGTTCCATGGCGGGGCCGGCGCCTAGGCCGGTGGCTCTTCGCCACGAGGGTGTTGAATAACGCTCTCCGGCCGGGCAGGGCGGTGGGAGGGAGGCTCTCACCAGCGAAGACGCGGCGAAGGGGCGCTGGGGGAAACTCCCAGGAATCTGTTGTCCGGCCGACACCTAGCGGAGTTCGGGCCGCATCTGGCTTGACTCTCGAATCACCAGTTCAAAGTCAATATCCACAGTTGTTGGGCTGTGCTTTTCACCATCGATTCGTGACAGCAAAAGACGTACGGTCTGCGCCGCGATGGCCTTCTTGTCCGGCGACACAGATGTCAGCGACGGCCGGGCGAACCGCCCCTCCTCGATGTCATCGAAACCGACGATCGCGATATCTTCCGGCACTGTCAGACCCCGGCGGATAATGGCGCTCATGGCGCCCAGCGCCAGCAGGTCACTCAAACAGAAAATAGCGTCCGGCGGCTCAGGCAAGCTCAGCAAAGCCTCCGCGGCACTGACTCCACCATCCCTGGTGAACAGCGGAGTCGGTGTCAGCAGCTGAGGATCAATCGGCAACGAGGCCGCCCGTAGAGCCGCCTTGTATCCCTCCACCCGAAGGTCAGAGGTGTTGATGCCAGCTCCGGGCTGATGCCCGATCAAAGCGATTCTCTGACGGCCAAGTTCAATCAAATGTTGCGTGGCGACTTGGGACGCCGCGATGTTATCGATCTGGACATGGTCACATTCGGCACCAAGCTGTTCTCCGATCAACACCACAGGCACATCGGCCCGGCGTCTGGCAAAATCAGCGGCAGTGGTTGATATGGGGGAAAAAATGATCCCGTCGAACATAGTTGGACCGCTCCCGGAGTCAACCAAAGCACGCTCCCGCTCAATCAGGCCGTCGGTTTGTTCGATCGCCAGCGTCAAGCCCTTGACCGACAGTTCCTTACCGAAACATCTAGCCAACTCAGCGAAATAAGGTGCGTCGATTTCCGGAATGACCAAAGCGATCATGCCGGTGCGGCCACCACGCAAATAGCGCGCCGCGAGGTTAGGCCGGTAACCCAACTCATCAATGACCGTTTGAACATGCTGGCGGAGTGCCGGGCGGACGTGAGGCCAACCGTTGACAACATTTGACACGGTGCGGACCGAAACACCTGCTCTATTCGCAACGTCCCTGAGTGTGACCACGCTGACTATTCCTAACTGACGATCCGGCCGTTCTATCGTTGCACATCCGATCGGTTGATGTGCCGGCCCAAGTGGTCCAGTGCCGCCAGTCGAACCTAAATGACCGCCGGTGGGCGGGCCAGAGCTACATAAAGATCAACTCCGTCGCAAGAGCCACAGTCTCCTAGTGGGACGGGTCATAGCGACATAAAGATCAGCCGCACCGGAACGCCGGGCGAAGTCCGTCGCGGAGCCAGCGGCATCCCTAATCGCATCCGGATCAACCAGGATCACCTCATCAAACTCGAGACCCTTGACACTAGCCGGATCCAGCACCGACAACGGAAAATCGAGCGGGTTCTCCCGCGCCGGAGCCACCATGGTGCGTAGCTGACCAGCCGCCAGCAGCTCCCTAAGGCGGGCCAGGTCATCGCCAACAGCGATCAACGCCACCCGTCCAGTCTCACCGCGCGGCAAGTGGGCCGCAGCGACAGCGACAGCCTCAGCCACCGGATCAGCCACACAACGCTCAACCAAAGCATTCGGCACATCCCGGGCAGCCAAATCGTTACTGACCGGCAAGCCGGCCGCGCGAGCCATCGACTGGGCGGCGCGCATGATCGTCTCCGGTGTGCGATAGTTCACAGTCAACTGTTCCAGCCGCCAAGAACCAACCCCCAAAGCCTGATCCAAAGACACCCGCCAGCTACCAACAGCCCCCGGAGCCCGCGTCTGACCAGCATCTCCGACAATCGTCAAAGACCGGGTTGGGCAGCGCCGCAACAGGCAACGCCAGTCCATCGGACTGAGTTCCTGCGCCTCATCGACCACAATGTGACCGTAAGTCCAAGTCCGGTCAGACGCGGCCCGCTCCGCTGGGGTCAAAGACGAACCAGCCGACGAGAACCGGTCAGCCAGTTGCTCAGCAGTGATCAAGCCCCCGCCAAACCCCTCAGCCAACGTCTGTTGGGCATAATGCAGATCCTGTTGGCGGCGCAAAGCGGCGGCCCGCCGCTCCGCCTGCGCCGCCGAACCATCCTCACCAAGAAGCTCAGCGGCCTCATCAAGCAGCGGAACATCCGCGCTGGTCCAAGCCGACCCAGCGGGCCGGGCCAAGGCGTCCCGCTCAGCCGGGCTCAACTCCGGAGCGCAATACTCCAAAATATGCGGCTGAGTGTAGAGCCCCTCAAGCAGCCGGTCTGGTGTCATCGGCATCCAACACAAGTTGATAGCGATCCTGACATCTGAACTAGCTCGCAGATCCTGGCGGATCTCAGCAAAATCCTGCGGCTCCAACAACCCTCGGCCATCAGACAGATCCGGCTGGGCCAGCTGATCAGCCAATTGGCGTGCCAGACTGTCCAAAAGATTCTCAGCGAAAATGACCCTGGCCTGGTTGTATGGCAGCCCCGTCGCCCTCGCGGCGGATCTCGCACGGACGGCATCGTCCCGGTACAAAACCAAAACCCGGCCCAAGACGGACAACCGCAGATCCCGGCGCGGCAACCGTTGACGCTCCTCAACCGCCCGGCGCACCACCTCCGCCATGATGAGGCGTCCCTTGATCGCTGCCACCTCCGGTGCCTCAACGCCTGCCGCCTCAAAACCCGGCAGCAGCGAGGACATAGTCGTCGCGACCACATTAGTTTCACCCAAAGAAGGCAACACGCGGTCAATGTAATGCAGAAAAATGTTGCTCGGGCCAACTATCAACACCCCCGAAGAAGCCAGACGTTCACGTTTGGCGTAAAGCAAGTAAGCCGCCCGGTGCAGAGCTACCGCCGTCTTACCAGTCCCCGGACCACCCTGAACCACAAGCGGCTGAGCCAAATCAGAACGAATAATGCGGTCCTGTTCAGCTTGGATAGTGGCGACAATATCTCCCATCCGCCCGGTCCGCCCAGCCGCTAAGGCAGCCATCAAAGCACCATCGCCAGTCAAATCAAGCCCTGGGTTGGTGCCGCCACGGGCCGCCTCAAGATCAAGTAACTCGTCATCAATCGCCGTGACCCGCCGACCAGTCGTCGTGATATGGCGCCGCCGCGCCACTCCCAGCCGGTGCGCCGCCGTCGCCTGATAGAACGGTTCAGCCGCCGGGGCCCGCCAATCAGTCAAGATCGGTTGGTGCGACTCGTCTTGCAAACCGATCCGGCCAATGTGGAACCGTTCCGAATCATCCATCGTCAACGCCCCAAAAACCAGCCGATCCTCAACTGATTCAAGCTGCGCCAAACGGCTCGAATGCAGCGCCGCGAAGGCATCACGTTCCGACCGGTTCTGCGGTGACCCGCCAGCCCGGGAAGCCCGGACCTCCGCCAGGCGCTTGCGGGTCTCCTCGCGCAGGAAATCGAGACGCTGGTAAAGGCGGTCCAAGTAGCTCTGTTCGGCCGCGATCGGCGACTGCTTCAAGCTCATTTGAGGCGGTCCTCCCAATAGAAAACGGGCCATCAATTGTACTGCCTCCAGGCCCGCTGAACTGCTCAAAGCCAGCCAGGCAGAACCTAAAACAGTTCCTGAGCCGCCGGGAATAGCCAGTCCACCAGGAGCGTTGCATAGGGAGCGTGATAAGAAAAGAGGAATATTAATGACACAGCTTTACACCGTCAACCAAGAGGCGGCGGCCCGTCTAGAGGCCAGCGGCGTGGCACCAGTCATGTTGTACGCCTTCGACGGATTTATCGACTCAGGTATCGTGGCTGGCTTAGCGATCGGCGATCTGATTGACCGCCCACAAACCATTCGCTTGGTCTCCTTCAACGCCGATGAACTAGTTGACTACCGTTCAAGGCGCCCACCGATGACCCTAGGTGAAGACGGCTGGAGCGATTTCCAAGAACCATCACTTGGGATCGACCTGGTATATGACGCCGCCGGATCACCATTCTTACTGATGTACGGCCCCGAACCAGACATGCGCTGGGACGCTTTCACCGATGCGGTCAGTGACCTGGTTGAAACCTTCGACGTTCGGTTAGCCCTCGGCATACACGGCATCCCAGCCGCCTCGCCACACACCCGGACCTGGCCCGTTACCGCGACAGACGATTGCAAGACCCTGGTAGCTAAAGCGGCCGGATCCTCAGCCGACCGGATCCAGTTCCCTAGCAGCGTAATGGCCTGGACAGAAGTCAAACTACGTGAAATCGGCCGTGACGCCAGGACCCTAGTAGTCCATGTACCGCATTACCTGGTTCAAGTACCATCGCCGATGGGCACACTTGAACTGATGCGAGCCGTCAGCCAGTCAACCGGACTGGAATTTGATTTAGCTAGCATCGCCGAAGCGGCCGACGTTCAACGTCAAGAACTTGATCAACAAATAGCCGCCCGGCCCGAATTGGCCGCCGCCATCGCCAAGCTGGAAGACAGACAAGACGCCAGTTCATTGGCCGCTCCAGGTGGTGAACTGCCCAGTCGGCCGCTACCAACAGGCGATGAGATCGCAGCCGAATTTGAGCGATATCTAGCGGCCCAAAACGAAACTGGTGAGGATTCGGCCTTTACCGGTTGAGCCGAGTCGTGTCAGACTCTTCTTGCGGTTGTTTCACGCGAGCCATCTGATATCCCCTGTGGGGTCATCTGAGCCCTCACAGATCGGCCGTATTGAGAGGCGCGGCACCAGGTCCGCCCAAAATCCGGAAGGAACAGCATCAATATGGCTACAGGAGTAGTGAAGTTCTTCACTCCTGACAAAGGCTACGGTTTCATCGCGCCAGATGATGGCGGCCGCGAGTTATTTGTCCACCATTCAGCCATCAAGGTTGACGGGTACCGGACCTTGACGAAGGACCAGAAAGTCGAATTCGATGTAGTCGAATCTCCTAAAGGTCTACAAGCCGGTAACGTCAAGCCCCTGACCGAGTCCAGCGTCAAGCCCCCGACCGAGTCCAGCCCAGAGTAAAGCATCGCCGCCCGCTACTAGGCGGGCGGGGAAGCCATCGGCTGCCAGCTTCCGGCTCAGGTTCTGATCTTGGGTCGCGTCTAGGGCGATGTGGCGGGCTAACACCACCACATTCCCTAGACGCCGTCCGCGCAACTGGGCTGGTTCGGTGATGAACCCGGTATATGCGAAATGTCGGGCAAGAGTACGAATCTGGCGATGTGAGTTAGGCAAACCAGGCGTGTCCGCCAAGTTCGCCAAATAGAGTCCGCCAGGTTTGAGAACACGGGCGGCTGCCGCTGCTGCGGTGTCATCCAGCAAGCCGACCGGCGTTGTCATGTCCGCGTCAAACGCGTCACAAATGATGAGGTCATGCGAACTAGACGGGCGCGCCAAAAGCGTTGGGACGGCATCGGCCACCCTAATCCGTAAGACCGGCGCGCGCGGCAAAGTGACGTGTTGGCGCACGATGTCGGCCAGGACGGGATCCAGCTCGACGGCAAGGTGGCGGGAGCGCGGCCAAAGATGGGCGATGGCGCGTGGCAAGGAACAAGCGGCGGCCCCCAAATGCAAGGCCGACAACCGTTGATCCGTCGGGAAAACTGACCCGATAGCGGCGATCATCCAGCGCATGTATTCGAATTCAAGCTCTCCCGGGTCGCTCAAAAACCACTGCGAAGACGGCACATCGTTGATGTAGAGCGTTATCGAATCGCCCTGACGGTCGAACCGGGCCTCGCCGGAGCCGACAGTGAACGGCTGAGTTGGTATCACACCATACATAATGCTCTTATGGCACGGTCCATCATCCATGTTGACATGGATGCCTTCTTCGCTTCGGTTGAGCTAGCCAGCAGACCGGAGTTGCGTGGGCTGCCTGTTGTGGTGGCCTCAGCCTCGGCCCGAGGGGTTGTCGTGGCGGCCACCTATGAGGCCCGAGCCTACGGTATCCGGGCTGGTCAACCGACTAGTCAGGCGCGGCGCCGGGCGCCAGGCGCTGTCTTCATCGCGCCGCATCATGAGGCCTACCGGGCCGTGTCGCGCGGTGTGATGATGCTGCTGCGCGATGTCACACCAATGGTTGAACAAGTTTCAGTTGATGAGGCTTTCCTTGATGTGACCGGTGCCGCCCGGCGTTTAGGGCCGGCTGTTCAGATCGCTCAGGAGATTCGGGCGCGGATTTGGGACAACTTTTCGATCACGGCTTCGGCTGGTGTGGCCGCATCCAAATCAGTCGCCAAGATCGCCTCCACCCGGGCTAAACCGAACGGCCTGCTTGAGGTTCCGCCCGAAGCCACAGTCGATTTTCTGCGGCCGTTACCAGTTGGCGCGCTGTGGGGGATTGGTCCGGCCACGACGAGTGTTCTGGAAAGACTCGGCTTGCGGACGGTGGCCGATTTGGCGGATTCGCCGGACGAAGTGATCGCCCGGGCGATTGGTCAGGCCGCCGCTCTTCATTTACTGGCGTTGGCCAGGGGACAAGATGACAGTCCGGTCAGCCCGCCGCGCCAGGAGAAATCGATCAGCGCTGAAACTACTTTTGAACAGGACTTGGCAGCTGGCAGCGCCGCTTTGCGCCGGGCTGTGATCGCCCTGGCCGATAAGACAGCCTGGCGTTTACGCGAGGCGGGTCTGATGTGCAGGACCATCGGGGTCAAGTTGCGCCGGGCGGATTTTCAAACCCACGGCCGTTCGCACACCTTGGAGGTTCCCGCCGATTCCACCAAGCTGATCAGCCAGGTGGCTCAAGGCCTGATCGGTTCCATTCCTGGGGACGGTGGGGTGCGTTTAGCGGGGGTGCGTCTGGGGAGTTTGGTGCCTCGCTCCGGTGCGCCTTTGCAGCTAGCTTTTGGTGAAGAAGGCAGCGGGCTTGAGGCAGTTGACCAGGTGCGCGATGACGTCCGGCGTCGTTTCGGTCCGGACGCGTTGCGGCCAGGTACACTGCTGCCCCCGGGGCGGCCGCCGGAGCGGCCGCCTGATGGGTTGGCGTGAGGGGTGTTGTGACGCTCCGCCCAGGTTCGGGGTAAACCCGCGGGTCAGTCGGGTGTGTCCGCTGAAGCAGCTGGGACCCAGCCCAAGTCGCCTGACAGAAAGTGCCAACAGTCACCTATTTGAACCCACTGTGCCCACTTCCTGTCACCGCACATCCAAGTCACTCAGCCAACCCCACAGGAATTGACCCCAGTGAGGTCAAAACCAGCTACTGGGGTCGTTTTCTGTGGGCCTAGCTGACCTCGCCAAGCAGCCCCAAAACACCGCCAGTCCGTTGACCCGCGGTTTTACGGCGAGGCTGGTTTGGGGGAGCTGGCCGGGTCAGGTGCGGGCTGTCGGTAATCGGTCATAGTTACCCAAAATGGCCAACTGTGACCGGTTTCCGTCGCGGAAAGTGGGCCGGCTGGTGCCGGATGAACCGGAGGAGATCCGTTGACCCGCGGTTTTACGGCGAGGCTGGTTTGGGGGAGCTGGCCGGGTCAGGTGCGGGCTGTCGGTAATCGGTCATAGTTACCCAAAATGGCCAACT
>JAIRYJ010000003.1 GCA_031267825.1 Bifidobacteriaceae bacterium | reverse complement strand
CTCGAGCACCATGGCTGCCGCTTCGGCCCTGAACTGGTCCGAGTAAGGCCCGTGACGGTTGGTAGACACTGAACAATCCTCCTTCGATTCGCTGTCCACCAAAACCATGACACGTCAGGGCTAGAAATTACTACCCAGCAACCAGAAAGACAGCCGGGCCGTTGATGGCTGCCCAGTCGGTCAGCTATTGGTTGTTCGCCCCAACGGGCGTCTTGCCCGCTGTCGGCTTGGACGTACCGCTGGTGGTCTTCGATGAATCGCTGACCGGCTTGGACGTCTCACCAGTCGGCTTGCTACTCTCGCGGGTCTTGGCCGGACCGGCGGGCGACTTGCCGCCGCTCCCGGATGACCGTGAGTCAGTTCTGTAGAAGCCAGAGCCCTTGAACACCACACCAACCGAGTTGAGCACCTTACGCAGATCGCCAGCACACACGGGGCAGACCGTCAAAGCCTCATCCGTAAAGGATTGGCGCTGGTCAAAGCGGTGATTGCACTGCTTGCAAGAGTAGGTGTAGGTCGGCATCATTCCTCGCTGGTTAGCACTCTGGATCTGCGAGTGCCAACAGTACTACGCTCGGAACTATTCCCGCACTAACAGGGGCCATCCGCGTTGGTGGCGTGGCTGACTTGGTTGACGTCCTTGATGCGAGCGGAACGCGATCCCTGATTCATTCTCTGGCCCATACAACTCTTCATTGGATCAAGACCTCAACCTTGCTAACACTGCCCGGCCGTAGGCGACAGAAAGTGGTCACAGTCGCTGTTTTAACCCCACTGTGTCCACTTTCTGACCACCCAACCCCAGCCCGTCCAGCCCGCATCACCCTGGGCATCCAAAAGGGCATCCCTCGCACTAACGGCATCGGACATTGATCAGGTAAGTCCGCCCTCAAACCGGAGACGGCAGCCGTAGATGGCCGACGTCTTGGCGGGCTGGTTCTCAGGCCCGGTTGAACAACTCGACGCCTTGACTAGACAGCACGCCGTCGACGGGGCGGTCATGTGGTTCGCGCGGCAGCGCGTCAGCTGGCCAAACCTCCCAATCGAAGCAGACCGCCAGAATCAGCGCGCCGGGCGCGGCGAAGGCCAGGGCACGGTCATACCAGCCGCCGCCCTGACCCAGACGGGTGCCGGTGCGGTCTACCGCGAGGGCCGGAGCCAGCACCAGGCGGCAAGCCGCCAAGGCCTCCGGGCCGAGCAGCCCAAGCGAGTCAGGCGGGCCAGGCGGATCAAGCCCGCCGAACGAGTCAAGCCCGTCAGGCGGGATCAACGCCTCGTCAGGCGGGATGGCGGCCCGTTCCAGGTTGGCGTTAGGCCTGACCAGGCCCAAGTAGTCAGTCCAAGCGATCCGGTCACGTCCAGGACCCGGCGCTGGTACCAGAACACGCCAACCGCCCTCGACCAACTCGGCTATCAGGCCTACCGTGGGAGGTTCGAGGGGCGTCGCGATGAAGGCCGCCACCAAACCGCCAGGCGGTCTCAAGGCGGGTGCCAGTTCAGGGAATTGGGTCACCCCAGGCGGGGCAGGCAAGACATGCCCACCGGCCGCCAAGCCATGCCCACCGGCCGCCAAATCGCGCCACCGGTCGGCCCCATCGGTCCCATTGGCCTGGCCGGCCCCATCGGCCCCATCGGCCCAGTTGGCACAGTCGGCCCGCTTGGCCCGGGCCAACCTGCGCCAGCTTTCCTTGTCTGGCGCCAGGCGTTCCACGGCACTCAGCTTATTCCCGGCCAGCGGTTAGACTCGATCAATGGCAATCACTAAGGCGGTTATCCCGGCCGCTGGATTAGGCACACGTTTCCTGCCTGCCACCAAGGCGGTGCCCAAGGAGTTACTGCCGTTGGTCGACACTCCAGCGTTGGAGTATGTGGTGCGCGAGGCCAGCCTGGCTGGCCTGCGTGACGTGTTGATGATTACTGGTAAAACCAAAGGCGCCATGCTGGACCACTTTGACCGGTTGTGGGATTTGGAAGCGGTGCTGGAACAGAAAGGCGACATCAAACGCCTCCAGGCGATCCAGGATTCAGCCAAGCTGGCCACCATCCACGCCACCCGTCAGCACGCTCCACGCGGCCTGGGCCATGCTGTTTCGTTAGCTCGGAAACACATTGGCGACGAGCCTTTCGCTGTCTTGCTGGGTGATGATCTGATTGATCCCCGGGACCCGGTACTGCCCACCATGATCCAAGTCCGCCAACGTCTGGGCGGTTCGGTGGTGGCTTTGATCCGTGTACCGCCGGAAGAAATCTCACTTTATGGCTCAGCCTCAGCTCAGCTAGTTGACCCGGCCTTGTTGGCCGGCCTGGCCGGCCCGGAATCGAGTGGAGCCGTCTTTCAACTATCTGATCTGGTTGAAAAACCAGATCCGGGCAGCGCTCCTTCTGACTTGGCGATCATTGGCCGCTACATCCTAGATCCGGTCATCTTTGATGCCTTGGAACACACCGAACCTGGAAGGGGCGGTGAGATCCAACTAACTGACGCATTGGGTGATTTGGCTTCCCGTCCGGCCAGTCAAGGCGGTGGCTTGCATGGTGTGTTGTTCACTGGACGGCGGTATGACACGGGCAATCGTCTGAGCTACCTCAAGGCGGTTGTTCAACTGGCGGCTGATCACCCTGATTTGGGAAAGGATTTCAGCCGTTGGCTGCTCGAGTTTGTCCCCCAACTCACCCTTGACCACGACGGATGAACCTCCCAACCGGCCCGGCGGCATCGTCCTGGCCTGCCAAACTAACTGAGGGACCGGTGACCCTCCGGCCGATCCGCCAAACCGACCGCCGCGCCTGGCACGAACTGCGTGACGCCAACCGGGAATGGCTGGCACCGTGGGATGCGACCACCCCGGCTGGTGTGCTGGGCGATTCCCCTGGGAGTTTCTTTGAGTACGTCCAGCAGCTGTCGCGTCAGGCCCGCCGGGGTCAAACCTGGCCCTGGGTGGTCCTTTATCAAGGGCGTCTAGTTGGGCAGTTGACTGTGGCTGGTATCAGCCGGGCGGCTGTCTTGAGCGCGAACATCGGCTATTGGGTGTCGCGGGATGTGGCGGGGCGGGGGATTGCCCCGACCGCTGTGGCCCTGGCTTTTGACCATGCCACTGGCCCTGGCGGGTTGCATCGTCTGGAGGTGGCGATCCGTCCGGAGAATGAACGTTCGTTGCGGGTTGTGGCCAAGCTCGGTTTCAGGGATGAGGGCCTGCGTCAGCGTTTCTTGCATGTGGCCGGCGCTTGGCGTGATCACCGGGTTTTCGCTCTGACGCGTGAAGAGGTGCCTGATGGTTTGCTGGAGCGTTGGAGGGCTGTCAGCGGGCACCAGATTGACCCACATCGCCCCCTGTAATCACTTCAGTCACAGTAGTAACAAGCTTGTAATTTGGGTGGCCGACACTCCGTCCGGCCTGCGGCCCGCCGCACGTCAACCGGCCTAAGTTTGAGGAAATGGAGAACTCGGGTCCGGCGGCACTGGCGATAATCACCGGCATTGCCTTGTGCCTCTTGGGCTTGTTGCCCCGAGCCGCCCGGCGGCGCGCCAACAACGCTCAGTCGCCCTTGGAGCAACAGCTGTCAGAGCATGCCCGGCTAATCGAGGTCCCCAGCAAACGTCAGCCGCCAGGGCAGTCATCGATCGCCCTGCTCGGTCCCAGCCGCACGCAAAGGACGGAACTCATGCAAAGGCCCTCCGCCAGCCGCCCACTCAAGGCCGTGCGTCCGATCACACCTGATTCGGTCAGCCAAGTCGGCCAGTCCGGCCACCAGCCAGCCAGTTCGGCATTGCCCGATGCCGCCGGGTCGGCCGGAGCGCATCCCGCCAGACCAGCTCGGTCGGCCGGGATCCCGCGGCCAACTGGGCTTCCGCGGCCGACTGGGCTTCCGCGGTCGGCTGGGCTTCCGCGGTCGGCGTCGGCTCATGCCGCCCAGACATCTCAGGTTGCCCAGGCAGTCCACGCCACCCCGGCGGCTCAAGCCGCTCAGGCGACCCAGACCACCCCGGCATCTCAGGCGACTCAAGCCGCCAAGGCCCGCTACGCCGCCCAAGCCCGGGCGGCCCGGATCAGAGCTTCCTTGCTGATCGCCTTCCTCTTGTTGACCATCTGCGCCCTGATACTCAATCTCACCGCCGGTCTGACACTGTGGGCGGCCGCCTGCTGCGCTGGACTTACCGGTGCGGTCATCCTGTCCGGACTGCGCGCCGCCAGCGCCCAAACTAGAGCCCAACAAACCCGGCCCGCCTCATCTCACGGCGCCCCCAGCCGGGCGGGCCAGACGCCCGTGGCAAAGACGCCATCCCATCAGACAACCCAACCCAAACGCAGCCTGACGGGTGCCAGCGCTGGAGGGACGGCATCGTCCACTAGGCAACTGTCGGAACACATGACCAGCCAAGGCGCTGCCGTCGGCTCCCACCTGTCCGAACCGCTCAGCCGGGCCGAGCTGGCGCCAGACGTATACACCACCGTGGCTGGCGCGGCTCCGGCGGTCTCAGCGCCGCGCCGCTTCACCACCGCCCGGCCAACCAGCCCGCTGACGGCCAGCCCGCAAGCGGATGAAACAGTTGGCGTCAGCCACCAGACCACGGCGTCAAGTCCGGACAGTCGAACCGAACAGACGGCTACAGCCAAGGCTGGCCAACCGGCCGCCGTCCAGGCCAGACCATGGACACCAAGCCCGCTGCCAGCACCGGCCTACACCCAAATGGCGGCCGCGCCGCGCTGGGAACCCCGACCGCTGACCGCAGCCGATTACGCTGAGGCCAGAGACGCCGCCAGCCGGGCGACTCTGCGGGCCGCTGCTGAAGCTCGCGCCGAAGGCGTCGAAACCGCCGCCACCGGACCGATTCAAGTGCCTGGCCGGATCATCTTCCAGGACGGCGCGCTCGATGTTGACCGGGCGATTGCCGCCCGCCGCCGGGCGGCCGGCAACTGACCACGAATCGCAGGCCTGGTCGCCCGGTCTTGGCCCGTCTTGGCCGGTCTTGGCCGGTCTTGGCCGGGTCAGTGTCAGCAGAATGCAAGTCTTGATCCACTGAAGAGTGGTTTGGGTGCCTCAGCGGGCCTGTCTAGGGTGATTTTCGGACATAACGTGCTGACAACGGCAGGATCCGGGGTGCCAATGTCAGCAAAGCGCGAGTCTTGATCCACCCGTGGAACAAGACTTTCGTTCTGCTCGCATTCGGGGCCTGATCTGAGCTGTTTCAGGACTAGAACCGGACCAAACCAGCCAAATCCGGCCGGATCGGGGCGGAAAGTGGATCAGGAATCGTTTTCCGCGCGCATCGGGCGCGCCAACCCGGCCGAATATTGCGACAAGGCCGGCCGAAACCACCTCGGCTGGGCAACACCAGCCGAAGTCTTCAACCAACAACTAGCATTACTCCAGACCACAACCCGTCGCACTTCTCTAATGGTTGGTGGCTGGCCTGGGGGCCCGTTGGGAGGAGTTCGGCCGGTCCTGCGCCAGGATCGCGGACATCGACTGGGAGCTGTCCGTACGCCAAATCGCCCGCGCTAAACGCCTGTCGCCGCCGGACGCAGCGGTCGGTCAGGCCGTTGGTGTGGAAAAAGGGGGATCTCGGACTGGGAGTTAGAAGCGTTGGCGGCGGAGTTGGCGGCCAGCGAGGTGGCCGCCTTCGTCGAGTCCGCCAGGGCCGTGGCTGACTGGGACGGACAAGTGCTGGACTTGGTCGAGCAAGCGGCCAGGGCCGCCGCTGCCAGGATCGGCGGCCGGATGGTCAAGGGGACCGACGAACCTTGTGGCTCGGTCCCAGCCTGCTGTCGCCGAGTGCGGTTGCGGACGACAAGTGTCTGCTCATTCGATCAGAGACAAGACGATCATGGCTATGACGGGACCGGTGACCGCAGGCCGCGGATATTTCTATTGCCGTTCCTGCGGGACTGGGTTCAGCCCGGCGGACCGGGTTTTGGGCGCCGGGCGGGAGACCTGTTCGGCGGCGTTGCCTAAGGCAACGCCGCCGGCCGGGCGGGAGATGCCGTTCGCCAGGGCGGCGGGCCTGATCGACGAGGTCGCGAGGATGGAGTTGGTGTCGGCGAAAATTCGTGACCGGATAGTGAAACAGGCTGGGCGGACCGCCAGGGTGATGATTGAGCAAGAGACCGCCTGGTTGTACGCTGACCCGGCCCGGTCGCATCGGGCGTGGGATAACGCTGAAACCGCGTATGTGATGATCGACGGCACTGGCGCTCCGATGGTGCTCAGGGAAACTAAAGGCCGGGCCGGTAAGCAACCCGACGGGTCGGCTAAGACGATAGAGAACAAGATCGCCCGCATGATGGTCCAGTCCGGATACGGCCCCAGCGGCCGTCCGCTCCTCCAAGCTGGTTCGACCAGTTATGTCGCCGCGTTCGGATCGTCCGGGGATTTCACCGCCACCGTTGCGGCCGAGGCGTCGCGTCGTGATTACCCCCACGTGCCATGCCTGGCGGTGGTCGCCGACGGGGCTCGCTGGATATGGAAACTAGCCGACCTGTTATGGCCCGCTGCTGTCCAGATTGTTGATTTCTATCACGCCGCCGAACACGCCCACGACCTGGCCGAACTCCTCAAACCGCGCCTGAGCCCGGACCAAGACCCGGCGGAGGACAACTAACAATGCAAACCCCACCCACCGTTATTGACATAGACCCAACATTGGCGTAAACGCGCGACGCTCACCGGATGAGGTACGCCCGGTTCAAGAAGGAGGGCTTCTGGATTGGCAGCGGGGCCGTCGAAGGGGCCCGTAACAATCTGGTCGAGGCCAGGCCGCCCAGTCCGGGATGCGGTGGACGCTCGACGAGGCCGACCCAGTCATCACGCTCAGAGCCCTGAACCGGTCTGGCGACCAAGGCGACCGGCGTTACAACCAAATCTGGGATAGGAACTATCACCAAATCGCCAGGTCCCAGACCGCCCACCAACAAACCTGACCCGCACCCAGGCGGCCATCTTCTAGCCTGGAGTGCAACATTCCTGGTTGGGGGCTGGTGGTGTTGATTTTAGTCGTTGGAGTTCGGTTGGGAATGCTTCGGCGGGGGTTAGGTAGCCGAGGATGGCCATGGGGCGGTTGTTGATCTCATTGACGGTGTCTTGGAGTTCGGCGGGTGTGATGGGTTCGAAGTTGGTTTTCTTGGGCCAGTAACGGCGGATCATTCCGTTGGTCCTCTCGTTGGTGCCGCGTTCCCACGAGTGGTAGGGGTGGGCGAAGTAAGTCACCATGCCGAGCCTGCGTTTCAACTCCGCCCATTTGGCGTGTTCAGAGCCGTTGTCGCAGGTGGTGGACTTACGGGCAGCTTTGAGCAGGGGTTTGAACATCACTAGTTGGGCGTCAAGGACGCCTTGGCTGGTTGTGCCTGGCACCAGGGCGGCCAGCGGGTACCGGGTCTTGCGTTCTACTTCGGTGCGGATCGCGGCGTCCTTGGTGGCGCCGACGATCGAGTCGCCTTCCCAATGCCCGAATCTTGTCCTGTTGGAAGCTTCTTCGGGGCGTTGATCGATGGGGATGCGGCCTTGGGGTTTGGACCGGTTGACGCGCCGGCCGGTCTTCTTGCGACGTTGTTTGTGGGCTCTAGGCAGGCAGTCGATGAGATGGCAGTGTTTCTGGTCCACCGAGTAGATCCATTTGTAGAGGGTCTCGGCGCACACCGGCATGGCTGGGTCGTCGGGGTGGTCGATGACCAACCGTCCAGCGATCAGTTGCGGGGTCCAACCCTGTCTGAGCCTGTCACAGCAGTAAGCCACCAACCGGTCCTGACGCATCCGGGTCGGCTGGTGGGAACGTTTGGCTCGTTGTTGGGCCTTGTGGTTGGCCCACGAGCCGATGTAGACCGGGTCCGGGATGCTGGATGCCGAGCGTAGGCGTGGGTCCCGGTATGGCTTGTACGCGGTCCCCGCGGCTGCGGCCGAGAACAGGCCCCGGTTCACCTCCCGGCTGATCGTGGACGGGCAGCGTCCCAGGTGGCGGGCGATCGCCCGGATGGATTGGCCCTCGGAGCCGAGCTTCTCGATGGCCAGCCGCTCGTCGGCCGACAGACGCAGGTAGCGTTGACCCACAGCAACACCCTTCCTTGTAGAGAACTTGAAGCAGTCCTCATCCTAGGAAGGGTGTTGCACTTCTCTAATGGTTGGTGGCTGGCCTGCGGCTGGCCGGCAGCGGAATGATAGACTCATTGGCCGCGCACTGACGTGCGAATAATCAGGGGCTGTAGCGCAATTGGTAGCGCACCTCGGTCGCATCGAGGGGGTTGGGAGTTCGAGTCTCCTCAGCTCCACGGTTATAGGTTTAGAACCCCACGTCAAACAGGCATTTAGTCAGTTTGACCAGGGGTTATATGCCTGATGCTGACGCACATGAGTGGAACTGTTAGGCAGCCTCGGCGCCGGGCGGATCCGGCGACTGGACCTTCTGGTGATCAGAGGTAATCATGAACGGCGGCTTCTTGAAGGGCAAATCCCTGAGGCTCAGACCGCTGAAAGCAGGTACTCCGAGAAAGGCCCCTTGACCAGCCAGCCGGACAGATGAGCTTGTCGGACCAGTTGGCCGCGGCCGAACTGACAAGTGCTGACATGGACTGGCTCCGGTCTCTGCCGCCTCGCCTTGAGCCAACTCAAGGCGTCGTAGCGGTCCATGGTTCGCCTCGCGGCGACCTTGAGTATTTCCTTGAAACCGTCACCCCAACAGGTGCCCGGCAAGCCACAGCCGCTGAGATCACCGAACGCCTAGGACCAGACAGGACCGCGGCTCCGCGGCTCCGCTGGCACAGTCACATTCAACGGATGGTTCAGATTCAGCAAGGCCCGTTGATTGTCAATCCTGGTAGCGTCGGCTGGCCCGCCTGCGCCGATGACTTGCCGTACCCGCATGTCATGGAGTCCGGAACGCCCCACGCCCGGTATGCCGTCGCCACCTGGGACGGCCAAAGCGGGCGGGCCGATCTCAAAGCGCTTACTTACGATTGGGAACAGGCCGCGAGGATCGCCGAATCGAATGGACGTCCTGATGTGGTCTACTCGCTGCGAACAGGCCTGGCTCCCCGCACGGACTAGCCAAACAGCGACACCGGACGGACCCGCCAGGCATCAGCACCGCACGGACTAGCCAAACAGCGACACCGTGTACTAAAGTGATATCACTTTGCTATACGTACCAAGGAGACTGTAATGACGGCATCGTCCAACCCCGAACCAACCGGCCACGCCCAACCGGCTGTCAAAATCCACGAACGCCCGGCCCGGGTCGCCCCCGGCGTAATCGGGATCCTGGCGATGTTCGCCCTGCTGGCTGGGAGTGTAGTTCTGCTGGTGGCCTCCGCCGGCTACTCCGGCCAAGATCAGGCGATCGCTATAATCGGCGGCTCCGCCGCACTGCTGGCCTTCATCGTGGTCTGGAGCGGCCTGGTCATTGTGCGGCCTGGCACCAGCAAAGTCCTGATCTTCTTCGGCAACTACATTGGCACCGTGCGCCGTACCGGCCTGTGCCTGTCGCTGCCACTGGTGTCACGGGATTCGGTTTCGCTCCGGGTGCGCAACTTCGAGACCAAAGAACTCAAGGTCAATGACGCGGACGGTAATCCGGTACAGGTCGCCGCGATCATCGTCTGGCAGGTCACTGAAACGGCTCAGGCCAGTTTCGCGGTCGATAAGTACAAGAACTTTGTTGAGGTCCAATCTGAGGCGGCCCTGCGCCACGTCGTAATGAAATACCCCTATGACGGCGCCGATACCGCCATCACGCTGCGCGGTTCCACCTCCGAGGTTTCAACTGAACTGGCGGCCGAGGTTGTCCAACGTGTCGCCGTAGCCGGAGTTGAGATCATCGAAGTGCGGATCTCCAAACTGTCATACGCCCCGGAGATCGCCGAATCCATGCTGCGCCGTCAGCAGGCCGGAGCCATCATCGCGGCCCGTGAACGGATTGTTGAAGGTGCGGTCAGCGTTGTCTCCCAGGCTCTGGCCCAGCTGGAAGCCGAAGGCACAATCAAATTAGATGACGAGCGCCGCGCCGCCATGGTGTCCAACCTGCTGGTGGTGCTGACCAGTGACCAGCCGGTCAGCCCGGTGATCAACAGCGGGACGCTATACACCTGATCGTGCTACCGGCTGACGAGGGTAGGGGCCCGGCTGACGGAGACAGTGACCTGGCTGACGGGGACAAGGGCCCGCCGGGTGGTGTTCGCCGGGGGGATGGTGGCGGCGGCCCGGCGGACAACGGAGGCGGTCAGGCGGTGGCTGGGCCGCCCCCCGATGGCTCGGCCCGTAAGCCCGTCCTGTTGCGTCTTAGTGTTCCGGTGTACGATGCCGTCGCTCGTTGGGCGCGGGACGACTTGCGTTCGGTCACCGCCCAGGTTGAGTTCCTGCTAAGACAGTCGCTGGCCGCGGCCGGCCGTTCGCCGACCAATCCTGGCCCACTGCCCCGGCGGGGCCGACCGCCCGCCGGGGCAGATAACACAAAGCCAGTCTGACCAGCCAAGGTTCAAGATCAGGACCGTTTACCAGGCTTTTATACGATAAACAAAATGTACAACGGGACTGTGGTCCCAATAGTCCTATCGCCAATGACCGGACAAAAGCCATTTGTTGGGGTGATCCCGCAGGTCAACCGGTATTTCGCGGCTCTTGCCGGTAATCCTGCGCCTAAGACGGGCTGTGCTTGTTTGTTACTTCCGGCCGGGCCTAGTATTCCAGGAAGGCATCCGGTGCGGGCACCTCCATCAACTTCAATCGCCGGAAATTGGCACCACTAACGTCCCCGGCAAGAATCGCGAAGTTGCGGGCGCTGCCTGATCCGGGCACGGCGAGTCGCGCCGAAACTGGAGTTAGCTGACTGGTCGATTTGACTGGTCGAATTGGTTGGTCAAGTTGGCCGACTGAATTAACCGGTCGATTTGACCGGTTGAATTAGCTGACCAACCTGAGGTGCGGCCTTAGCGGAAGGTACGGTCATGGCTAAGCGGGCACGGTGGTGTTGTGACGCATCCGACTCTGGCTTCTCGCTGGTCGAACTACTGGTTGTGATCATCATCATGGGGATCATCTCGGCGGTGGCCTTCCCTTTGTATTTGACGCAACGCGGTAAAGCTGAGGACACCGCTACCAAGAACGATGTCGCCATAATCGCCCGTGAAATCGCCGCCTATTGGGCTGAATATCCCGATCCGCCATCGATCGCGATAATGCAGGATTATCCGAATACTGGTGACCGTAGCTGGCATCTGCTGCCTAACGGAGTCTCAGCCCTAACCACGGCGAATTTCGCTGAAACCATGATCAGCCCGGTCAGCCCTAACGTCGCCCGAACCCAAGCCAGTGGAACTGACTGGAGTTTCAAAGGCACCAGCCGCACAGATTGGTGTTTCTGGGCCTACAACCCGAGCGGCAAAGAACGAGGCTATTGGATTACCGCTGGCACCGCCATGCATGGCACCGACGGAGCGGATGACAACAAATGCTCTTGAAGGATTCTTGCTGTCCCTAGCCAGTCCGCCAGCGAAACAGCGGGTCACGGGCCTGGCGCTGGTGCTGGTCCGGTGGACCGCTGGAGACCAGCGGGCGGTACCCTGCCTGAGTTAGGCCTTGGCCTGGTCCTCTTCGTCTTCTTCGGCCGCCCGGCGGCGGCCGATCAGAGCCAGTATGCCGATAACTGTCAGAGTCACGCCGAACAGTGACAGCCAGCCGACTGATGTGCCGGTGATTGGCAGTTCGTCATCACCTGGTGGCGGTGAGGTGGTTCCGGACGGATCTTGAGAAGTGGCTGTGCGACTGGGATTCTGGCTGGATCCACCAAGATCACCACGCAAAACTAAACGCATTCCGAAGCTGACAGCGCCCATGCCCATGCTTCCGGTGGCGTCGGCTGGGAAGGTCCAGCCGATGGTCAACTTCAGGTCGCCGTCTTGGGCCAGGGGCAGTTCGAAGGCTTTGACGCTGCCCTTGGTCAACACATCAGCTAGCGGCGTGGTGCCGGAAGCGGAGGGAGTCTGCCAGACGATCTGAATTGGTCCAGTGGCGGACGGATCGGATGGCGGACGGGAAACCGTCAACGCGTCAACTAGTTCCATTGTCAAAGTGGCGTCACCCGGTCCGGCGTTATGCACTGTCAAGGTCCGTGTCACCACGTCGCCTGGTATAGCGGTAACGCTGCCGAGGAACTCGTTCTCATCACGCTGGACGGGCCGGGCCCGGCCAGTCCAGTCAAGTTGGACGGTTTCGCCATCCCATTCGTGTTCCAAGTAGACCGGGCTTTGTGAGGATTCGGCCCGCGGCTGTGGGTCTTGTCCCGGCCCGAGCGCGGCAGCAGCCGTCAAGCCCAGACTGGTGATAATCCCAGCGACAGCCAAAACCACTGCCAGCCGGACGCTTAGCCGCCTCATCAGTTAGTCCTATCTCCGCCCAAACGGTTAGCTAAAGGTTCCGAAGGAACCATTCGGCGATGCGGCCACCCGGCTGGCGTCCTGCCCACTGCGGGCGACGGGCACCGCCAAAGGCGGCGGGGCACCCTCAAATCCGGGCGGAGGGGCCGGCAAATCGGCCACCTTGGGAGCTTGCCGGGTCGAGACCGGACGGGTCCGGCCAGACCAGCTAGCTGGAGGCGCTGCCACCGGCCGCTGGGTGGCAGAGGGTGTCCGTGGCAGGGCGGCCGCCAACGGCGGCGGTGCGTTGTCAAAACCGGGCGGTGGCGCGGGCAAGTCCTCCACAGCGATCGCTTGACGTGTTAGCACTGGCCGGGTCCGGTGAATTCGCGGCAAGCCAGCCGAATCCATCTCCGCCTCCACCGGCTGGTCCGGCTCCGCCTCAGTCCGCGCCGACTGGTCCAGCTCTGAATGGCTGTCTTGAACGGCGCTCGGGCTGGCTGAATCGATCTGGTCAAAGTAAGGCTTGCTGCCTGGCCGGGCCGGGGTGTACTCGATTGGCCGTGGCTGGGCGGCCTGGACCGGCCCAACTGGGCGGTATTGGATCGGTTCGGCGGGGCCGGATTGGACCGCGCCAGCCGCCTCCAGCTGAGCTGAATCGGCTGGGCTGAACTGATCTGAGACAGGTTCGGCCGGGCTAACTGATCGCTGGTAGCTCGCCGGGGAAGGACGGGCGGAAGTTAGGTCAAATTGCGGCTGGCTGGTCGGCTCAGCCACAAAACCAGACAAGTAGGTCGGTTCGCCGCCTTGGCCGGGCGAAGTTTCAGTTTCATAGCCGAACTGTGGCACGCCAGCCAGACCGGCGGTTGGCCGCCAGGCGATACCGTCAGCCGCAAAGGATTGACCCTCGGACCCGGCCACCGGGGCAGCTTCCTGAGTGGCCGGGGCCGGAGACTGATATGCGGGAAGGCTGGAGGTCGGCTCAGGATAGATGGCGCCAACCGGGGCGACTGGCAATCCAGCAGCGGGACTGAAACTAGCTGAAGCCGGTTCATAGCCGAACCCCTGGCCCGCTGCGACACCTTGGCCCGCGACCACGGTTTGGCCCGCTGCGACGGCCTGATCAGCGGCGGTCTGAGTCTCACCCGGCTGGGCGGGGTTTTGGCGGCGCTTCGAGCCACGCACAGTGGCATATATGCCAAAGATGATCAGCCCCACGCCAACGGCTGTCACCAGCCAGGAAACATTGCCAGAAAACCATGAAGTGGCGTAGCCAATGTACGGCACGGCGTACAAATATGACCCGCGAATCTGCTTAGGCATGACCGGGTCATCTGGTGTGTTATTGGCATCACCTTGGGTGATGAAGGAGACATCACCAAGCGCGCTGACTGATTTGCCAACCACTCTGTGAGTTATCAAGGTCGGATCATCTGGGTAGGGCAGGTAGGTGATCACGTCACCGACCGCTACCTCGCTGACCGGGTCCGTCACACCTTTGACTACCACCACATCACCGGGTGAGAAGGTCGGTTCCATCGAACCTGTCAGGACCGTCAGGGCCGCTCCGTGAGCTGCCTTGGGGACCGCTACCAGAGCGATGGCTAAGGCTGCCAGGAGCACCACGATCACAGTTCCGATGGTTGATAGGAAGCC
The DNA here is from genome assembly GCA_031267825.1 of Bifidobacteriaceae bacterium. Classification (GTDB taxonomy): domain Bacteria; phylum Actinomycetota; class Actinomycetes; order Actinomycetales; family WQXJ01; genus JAIRTF01. The sequence goes on along the minus strand of JAIRYJ010000003.1, from coordinate 49,925 downwards.
ACTGATAAAGGCACCTGAGTTGTGCGCGCGGCGCAGCATTTGCTGTCTCCTTCTAAGAGTTTGGTACGGCCTGGTTCACTCGCTTGCTCTTACGGCCGGCGGGCCGGGTGTAACCGTTCACCCTGGCGGGGTATTTCGAGGCCCGGAATCAGGCGGTCTGATCGCCTGACCCCGGGCCGGTCTGGTTGGTGGGCTGGAAGAACCGGTCAGGTTCTTCCAGCCCACCACCTACCAGCGGGTTAGTCCCCGCCGGTGTCCGGTGGACGGGCCCCCCGAGGTCCCATCCACCGGACGTCTAGCCGGTCTCAGACCGCGTAGTTGCCCACCTGGTCTGTGCGGACCTGGGTCACGGCCAGGCTCAGGTTCTGCAACGCCTGGTCTTCGAGCATGTCGCCGGTGGCGGCCTCATTGAAGGTGACGAACAGCGCCACTGTGACCTCGCCCGTCTCTCCGCCTAGGGCTTTCACTTCGTCAACACCGGAGTCTTCCTCGTTCGACACGTAACCGAGAGAGACCGGGGCGGTCAGGGTGCTCCACTCGGTCAGGCTGCTCCAGGCTCCGCCGCCAATCTTGACCTTGTATTGAACCTTCGAGATCTCGATGGTGTTCATCACACCAGCCAGGCTCAGCTTCATTTCACCAACCAAGTTGTCGCCTTTCATGGTGACTTCGAATGCCGGGTAGAGCACCGCGATGGTGTCACCTGGGACAATCAGGCCGTCGGCGTCCATGATATGACCGTCCACACCGATCGCCGTATTGGTGGCGCCCCCGTCAGCGTTCCCACGGTCCGCCGAAACGTCATAGAACGCAACGTCTGCCGAGCCTTTCGCGACTTCCAGGGTACCGGTGCTGATGTTCCCCGCGCTGTCGAACGTGTCGCCTGCTGTCCACAGGGCGAAGGTCGATCCGCCCATTAGCAACGCCACACCTGTCACCGCAGCGATTACGCCCTTGGTGCGCCGCGAAACGCGGCTCGTGTTTTCTTTCATCTGCCTTTGATTCCTCCATTTGTGTGGGTTTCCCAGCTTCTGCTTCTGATACAGAAGTTGGGGCGGATCGGCTGGCTTTTAGCCGTTCCTTCCCTTCGTAATGCGCGGCGAAATAACCGCGTAAAACGAGGGGACATCTTTGTTACCGTCGGACGGGATTCCGTCCCGGTTCAGCCGGTTTATCGGCTTGCATATATTTGAACAAGGCCGGAGCCGGTTTCATTCCCTATCCGCGAAAAATGTTCAAGATTTTTCGCGGACTAGCCCCAGGCCCGCTCAGGTGACACTAGGGGCCGGCCTGGCCGGCGTGGAAGACCTGGTGAACAATGGTTCTAGAACCAGGTCAAACGGTGGGTTAGCCGCCGGATTGTAAGGCGGCAGCTTGGCCCACCACTGGTCCTGAGCTGTGACAGTAGTGCCACCAGGACCAGTCGCCGTGGCTGTAGCGGTGTTACTGAATTCACCTAAAGCAGCCGGATCTAGCCGCATCACCAGACACCATTTGGTGCCGCTGGCACTGTTAGTTGACGTATCCGGGGCTTGCCCCAGGAACGGCCCAATCTTTTGACCGGGTCTAGCTATGAAAGCGTTCCCTGGAACTGATACAGCCGAACAGGTTCCGGTATCCGGGAAAAGATAGAAAAGCGACACTTCCGCGACTGTTCCTGGCACTGCGTTCGGTAATTCCAGTGAATAATCGACACCAGTATGTCCATCGCCTTTAACATCAACGCGGAACGGTATCGCTAAGCCATCACTGGAAGTTGAAACCGCCACCGCATCGGTAGACGTAACCGACAACGTAGCTGGTGTGACGGCATCGGCCACACTTTCACGAACGACCGGCGTGAGACGTATCAAACTGACGTAAACCTGACCCACGCCAACCGACGCCCCCGAGACAGATATCTCACTACGCCACAGCGCCCAAGCGGCCCCGGCCGAACCGGCCAAGGTGACCAACGCTAAACCGGCCGCCACAACCCAACGGCCAATCTTTGAAGACTTCATGATGTCTCCCTGACCTGTTGCGCCGCAAAATTAAGAACCGGCAAGCTGGCAACTTGGCTACTGCTACCGGCGCTCGCCTGATAGACCAGGTCAGAACTCGCCGGATAGGTCAAAGTCACCACCACGAACAGTTCGTGTTGACCTTCGGTCAAACCCTCAATCTGGACCGGTGTTCCCAAACTGACTCCGGACGGGCCACCAGCCAAGATTTGGCCAGCGCTGTTCGTCACAACATATTCGGCTTCCAGCGGGCTGATCGCCGCGTTAGACCCACCAGACCAGCTTGCCTCAACATCGAACCGAAGGTTCTCACCAGAGCCTTTGACCTCCACGCCTTGGCGGATTTCAAGACTGTCACCCGGCATGGCATGGAACTGGGCAAGCGAAGCGGTATCAGTTCCGGACTGGCGGGCGGTCGACGCGACATCAGGCGTTGTTTCAGCCCATTCGAATGTTCCAGCGATCGCTTTGAGTTCGCCGGTGGTGATAACACCGCCAGCTTCGGTAGCTGAACTTGACCACATCGCCAAGACCAGTGCCGTGCCGGACAAAACCGCGACCAGCCCAGCGGCAACCACGAACCACCGGCTGCGGCCAATCGCCGCCAGGCGGTGGCTAGCCAGACGGCGATGAGCCGACGGGCGGACGGGCGTGCCAGCCCAAGCTGGCTCAATCGCACCATTTTGGGTGCCGTCTTGAGCCTCAAGCCTGCCTGCATTACGCCTGGTCACGGTACGCAACCTGATTCTCCTCGCGGGGTCGGTGGTGGTTGACTCTGAGTTGTTGTCACCCTTTTGAACACCACGTACGCCCGATATATTCCCATCTTCCGGACCGGCATCAGGCAGAAGACCGCTAGAGTGCTGGGCGTGAACTTGGTCGCGTTGACTTGCCGTGCTCTAGCCCAAGCCGGACCGGTGACCCTAACCCAGCGAGCCATCGCCGCCGAGTTGGGCGTCTCGCTCGGCAAAGCCAACCAACTGATCAGACAGGCCGCCGTACTCGGCTACCTGACCACACCACAACTAGAGCTGACCCAAGCTGGGCGTGACTATCTGGAACCGTTCAAGGTCGCTGGCGCGATTGTCCTAGCGGCCGGTTTCGGGTCACGGGCTGTTCCACTGACTTTTGAAACACCTAAAGGCTTGCTTTTAGTCCGCGGCGAGCCGATGACTGAACGGCTGATCCGCCAACTCCAGGCCGCTGGCGTGCCACGGATCACTTTGGTTGTCGGTTATCTCAAAGAACGGTTCGAATATCTGACCGACAAGTACGGCGTTGAACTGGTCTTCAACCCGGAGTTCGCCACCAAGAACAACCTCACTTCGCTTTACTGTGTGCGTGACCGGCTAGCCCAGTCCTATGTCCTAGTGGCGGACAACTGGCTCGAAACCAACCCGTTCAACCGTTACGAACCTGACTCTTGGATGGGTGGGCTTTACGCCGCGGGACCAACCTCAGAGTGGACCACCCAGCTTGGGCCTAAGGGCCGGATCAAAGGCATCACAATTGGTGGGGCGGACACGCCAGTGCTGTTGGGGCCGTCTTTTTTCAGTGCTGACTTCGCCGCCGAATTTGTTCCGCTGCTGGAGCGGGCTTATGCCACACCCGGAACCGAGGACTGGTACTTCGAACATGTGCTATGGCACAACCTTAAACGGTTACCGATTTACCTGCGGCTATTGGACCAGTTCAATCTTCACGAGTTTGAGAACTTAGCTGAGCTACGCCAGTTTGACACTTCTTATCAGGCTGACGCTCACAGCGCCATCATGCGGCAGATCGCCCAAGTCTTGGACATCCCGCAAAGCCGTATCAGTGGTATTGAACCGCTCAAGAACGGCCTGATGAACGCCTCTTTCCAGTTCCGCACCGGGCGGACGGAAGTTGATCGGTTTGTTTTCCGCCGGCCACAACCCGGTGCCGCCGAATGGGTTGATTACGCCGCTGAGCGGTCGGCTTACGCCACGTTGGCGCCGCTTGGCCTAACCGATGAACTGGTTTGGATTGATCCGGCCGATGGTCACCGTATTACGCGCTTCTTGACTGGCGCCCGGCCGCTTGATCCGTCCAACCCGGACGAGCTGCGGGCCGCTTTGGAAACCATAGCCCAGGTCCATCACAGTGGTTTGGTGTTTTCGGCTGAGCCGCCGTTGACGGCCGATTTGGACCGCTTGCGGCGCCTGGCGCAGTCACGTCAAGCCATCCAGTTCGCCGACTACCCTGAGGTTGACGCGCTGGTCAGGCGGGCTGCTGCTTTACCAGCTAACGCTGGGGCGCCGACTGTTCCAACGCATGGCGACTACACGGCATCGAACGTCTTGGTCTTACCGGACGGCTCCATCCGCCTGATCGATTGGGAATTAGCGGGCCAGCGCGACCCGTTGACGGACGTGGCGTCGTTTGTTTTGGCGGCTGGTCTTGACAGTGACGCGGCGGCCGCCGCCTTGACGCTTTACACCGGGCGGCTCCCGGCCCGCGACGAGTGGGTCCGTTTCCACACTCAAGCGGCGCTGGTGGCGTTGGCTAACACTTTGTGGGCCGAATACCGCCAGGCTTTGGGTGAACAGTTAGGTGAGTATCCTTTGTTGACTTACCGGCGGGCGAAGCAGCACGCCAGGGCCGCCCTGGGTTTGTAGCCGGGCGATGCCGCCCCGAGCGTTTTCGGGCGGGTCAGGTTAGTTGGACACCCCTTATTGTCCGGACGATCCCGCCCCACGTCTCGTCAGGACGATGCCGACCCACTGGTTTAGGTGAGTCCGGCTAGTTGGCCGCTCCCGCGTTGCCAGCGGTCTGGGCCGCCCGTGCCATCAGGTCACCTGATGCTAGCTGGGAGTAATACCGCGGCAGGTAGCTGTACTGATCCAACCCGTAAGACCCGAAATCTTGACCCATTTGTTCTTTGTAGTGGGCCCACAATGACCAGAGGAATCCACTCAGAGCGGCATAGAGGTAGAGCCGGGCGGTCTCATTGGCGGTTGGTTCACGATCGAGGTATAGCTGTAGTGACAAGTCAAGGCGGACTTGGTCAAAGTAGGAGAAAATGCCGTACATCGCCACGTCCATGATCGGGTCAGACCGCCCGGAATACTCCCAATCGATCAGTTTGACGTCACCGTTACCTAAGATCAGCACGTTGGTTGGCGCCGAATCGCCGTGGCAGTAGACCTCCGGTACTGCCAGCACGTCACGGAAACGCTGTAGTTCAGCCACCCGCTGGCGCGATTCGGCGATACCCGGGTAGGAAATCGGGGCGACTGTTGAACACAGTTCTTCATACTGTGTGATCATCCCGTCAATGTTGAATCGCCGTTCTAGTGGCAGTTCCATCTGGTGGACGTTCCGGACGATCCGCATCGAGGCCGCCAGGTCGGAATCGTCCAGCGGGTCGGCTTGTCTGGCGTCGGAGTAGAACACCGCCACACGGCGTCCGGTGTTATCCATCGCCAAGAGCTCGTCGGTGATACCGGTGTCAGCTAACGCCAGGTAGATCTGGCGTTCGGCTTCGCGGTCGATTAGCTGTTCCGTGCCAACACCAGGTAACCGCACCACATAGACTTGCTGCCCGGCTTGGAAGGTGAAGGACGTGTTGGTCATCCCAGCGGTCAGAGGCCTGAGTTGACGGACTTCGGACTGGCTAATCCCGAGCAGTTCGTCAATCGCCCGGATTGGCGCACTGTAGTCCAACGCCAGGCTGTCGCTGGTGCCTGCCGCCTGGCTGTCCGCTGCCGCGGACCTAACCTCACCACAGGTTGTGTCTAGTGTCACCGGGCCGCCCGCTGCCGCGGACCTGTCTTTACTGCCCGTTATGTCTAGTGCCACCGGGCTGTCGCTGGTGCCCGCCGTATCACTTGGCGCTGGGCTGGCCGCACTGTCTGTCATCGTTGGAGCACCAACCGGTCCGCTGTTCATTCTTCACTTCCAATCTGTCAGTCTGAACATGGACAGAAATCCTAGCAAGTTAGACACAAAAACCGCCCACCCCCGTTTATCCCTCGTTACCCAATCCGTAACCAAGATCGCCGCCATCTTCCGAGTTCCGCATCAACCAGGCGGCATCACCCGAGCCGACAAACCCAACTCAGGTCCAGTGGACGGCCCACCACCTGTCAAACGTCTCGCCTCAGGTCGGCCGACTTCGAATCTGCCGCCCACCTCACCACCAGACCTCCAGTCCCGCCTGCCTTGGCCAGTCCGCTCGCAAACCCGCAGGTCACCCAACTGTTCCCGATTCACCCCGCACCAGTCAGCCAACTGTCCCTGATTAACCCGGCACCAACCAACCCGCCCTACGGATCGAACTGTCTCCGATACGCCCGGCACTGGTCGACCCACTTTCCATTACAGAAACCGGTCACAGTCGCCTGTTCTAGCCAACTATGACCGATTACTGCCATCCCGGCTCTTGCGTTGAAGCGCCGCTCCTAGCGGCCGTTTGGTAAACCCACAGGTAAACGGACTGGTGGTGTCGTGACGTTGCTTGAAGAGGTCAGACAAGCCCACGGGAAATGACCCCAGTGGCCGGTCTTGACCCCACTGGGGTCAAAACCCGTGTTGAAGCCGACCGTTCCGCGTCACGAGGCATCCTCGCAGCCGCGACAGGCCGAAGCGGAGGCCGATCAATGAGGCAACGTAATATCCCTACGCCGAGGTTTTCAACGAGTCAACGCGTGACGTTGCAGGCACGGGTTACACGCAGGTAAACTCCGGGAGGTTCTCAGGGTGCGCGGCACCCGCCCAACCCGGCGTGACCCCGCTGGCGGACAGGGCGCCAAATTCACAACAGCCAACTGACAGTGGTGTAAATGGAAGTCTTTAATACCTTATTTGGCGTGCCATTGGGCTACCTGCTCGACTGGTGCTACGCCCTGGCCCCCTACTACGGTCCGGCGATCATCCTGTTCACCTTGGCCACCAAGGTGATCCTCTTCCCACTGTCTATGCTGGCCCAAAAGAACGCCGTCACAATGGCCCGGATCAAGCCTTTAGCTGAAGACATCCGGCGTCGCCACGATGGCGACAGTGCCAAAGTCATGGCCGAACAGCGCGCCCTGAACAAACGGGAACACTATTCGGCACTCAAGGGCATGCTGCCGTTACTGATCCAAATCCCGCTGATCCTGGGTCTGATCAACGTCATCTACAAACCATTGCAGCATCTTCTGCGCCTGCCAGCGGCCACCATCAACGGGTTAATCATGCGCACCGCTGAACTGTTGGACACCACACCGCAGGAACTCGGCTACGGGGCTCAGCTACGCGTCATGGAACAAGTCCAAGCTTCGCCCGAAGCCTTCGCTGGGTCACCCGGGTTGTCCAGCGAAGCGGCGGTCGCCCAGATCCAAACAGTTGACCTCAGTTTGTGGGGTATGAACCTAGCTGAAGTGCCTGCCTGGGATTCACTGACCATCATTTGGCCGATTCTGTCAGCTATCAGCGCCTTGGCGTTGTGCGTCTACCAGAACCGCTACTACGTCCTGAACCGTTTCCAAAGTCACCTGGCGAACAACTCCATGACCGTCTTCATGGTCGCCTTCTCCGGTTACTTCGCTTTGGTTTTGCCTTGTGGGCTGGGCCTTTACTGGACCGCCGGTAACTTGCTATCGATCGCCACGGTTTGGCTTTGCAACGTGTTCTACCGCCCGGAGAAGTTCATCAACTTCTCCGCCATGCCCAAACCCGTCCGGCTGACCGCTGAGCAACGCCGCCAACGACGCCAGACCAAGCGAACCAACCAGCGGCGCCAACGGCGCGATTCCAGACGATTCTTCGCCACACCAGACAAAGCCCTGATGATCTACGCCGAAAGCTCCGGCTACTGGAAGTACTACCGGCGGCTGGTCGAATACCTCCTAGCCCACACCAGCCTGACGATCCACTACGTCACATCTGACCCGCAAGACAAGATCTTCAGCCGGGAACACGAACGCCTCAAGACCTACTACATTGGGCAGCGCGGCCTCATTTCATTCATGATGAAACTGGACGTGGACGTGGTGGCGATGACAACACCAGACTTAGAAACCTTCCACATCAAACGGTCCTTGGTGCGTAAAGACGCCGAATACATTTACCTGGACCACGGCATGACCAGCTTCCATCTGATGCTGCGCGAAAACGCCTTGGACCACTTCGACACTATTTTCTGCTACGGCCCGAACCACATTGACGAGATCCGTCTGGCCGAAGCGGTCTATGAACTACCACCCAAACGGCTAGTCAAGACTGGTTACGGACTACTTGATGATCTGCTTGAATCAGTCGCCGGACTGGATACCAGCCAAGTTAACGATCCACCAATCGCATTGGTCGCGCCAAGCTGGCAGGTCGATAACCTAATCGAACTGTGCCTACCAGAGACTGTCACCCCTCTGCTTGAAGCCGGTTTCCATGTAATAGTCCGGCCGCACCCAGAGTTCGTTAAACGCTTCGGCGCTAAGATCGCTTCACTGGCTAAACTATTGGCTCCAGAAATCGAGGCCGGGCGTCTTGAATTACAGACCGATTTCTCCTCCAATAGCACCGTCTATTCGGCTGACTTAGTAATAACTGATTGGTCGTCGATCGCTCAAGAATTCTCCTATGCCACCAAGAAGCCATCAATCTTCATCAACACACCGATGAAGGTAATGAACCCGAATTGGGAATGGCTTTGTTCGCCGCCACTTGACATCACATTGCGTGACATGATTGGCGTTTCGATTGACGTTGACGCGTTGGCAGGAATTGGGGACGTGGCTCTAGATCTGATGCGCCAGACCAGCGTTTGGCGCGAACGGATCGAACAGGTCCTACAAGACAACATCTACAACATTGGTCATTCTGAGGTCACCATGGCGGCTTACCTACTTGAGGCCACAACCCGCCAACGCGACGCCCGTCAAGATGATCCCGGACCTGGCCGCTCACGCCAGAACCGCCCAGTCGAGCTGCTCGGAGCTGGTGCTTTTGTGGCCGCGGTGGCGGTGCTGGCCGCACCCGAACCAGCCCAGGCATATATCGATCCAGCTACCACCAGCTACTTGATTCAGATTGTGGCTGGTCTGGTGATAACCCTGTCAGTTGCGGTTGGTGTCTTCTTCCGACGCATCTTGCTGGCTTTGATGACTATCAGGGCACGGCTGATGGCTTGGTTTGTGGTGGCCACCTCACCCCGACACTGGGCATTCCGGCGACCCAGGACGCGCCGGACGCGCCGGACGGAGACGGTCGGCCCAGAATCTGGCGCCAGGGTGAGCGCTGGTGCGGATCTGGGTGCGGCCGCCGGGGTGAGCGCTGGTGCGGGCACGGCCGCTACCGCCACAACGGACGCGGCCAGCGCCGCTGTGGCGGGTCTTGGTGTGGGCGCTGGCATGAGTCCGGCTTCTGGTAGCCCAGCTAACCTGGCGGCTAGCGCCGTGACCAGTCAGAGCGTTACCACATTGGCGACGAGTGACGGGCCCAGCCCAGACAAGCTGGAGGCCGCTCTCGCGGCCGCCCGGGAACGGCGCGGCCAAACAACTGAACAGTCAGCGCCAGTCAATCTGGAACATCCTGACCTAGCGGTTTCCAAGACCGCCTTCCTGTGGTCTGACAAGCGCGGCCGACCGCTCCGCTTCGCCATAGCTGGCACCGCCGGATTCGCTCCCGGTTTCCTATTCTTCTTCTTCGGGTTCCTCGACTTGTTTCTCCAAAACATCGCCGAGTTCCCCTTCGGCGCCCGCCAGTTGCTGATCATCGCACTGGCCGTCTGGGGCGTCACCGGAGCGATCCTGACACTGGTCCTCTACCTGCTACGGGGACGGGTTTTCGACGTCGCTGTATCACTGGTTTTGGGTCTGACCTTGGCCGCCTGGGTTCAAGGCAGCTTCTTGGACGGCTACTTGGGTACCCTCAACGGCCAAGCCATCCAGTGGGGACGCTTCGCCCGCCTAGCTGTCACCAACTCAGCCATCTGGCTTGCTGTTGGGCTATTGCCCCTGCTAATCAGGATCATCTCGCGGAAGATTTGGACCGCGATGGCCTGGGTTCTTCCAACCGCCCTGATCGCTTCAGGTTCAATCGGCCTGGTCGCGGCGCTCCCACCCGGAGGATTACCGCCACAGGACACCGTCCAGCTCTACCCGACCTACGATGGCTTATACGAACCGTCCGCCGGGCCTAACCAATTCATGTTCATTCTGGACATGATGGATCAGAAATTCGTTAACCAGATCACCACTGAGGAACCAGATTTCTTCGCTTCTCAACTAGACGGTTTCACCGAGTTCGACAATTACATCTCCAATCACAGCCGGACACTACCAAGCGCGGTTGACATGGTAACCGGTGAGCTGTTCATGTTTGATCACCCGTTATCGGAGTATTACACCCAGGCCTACCGTGATGGCACATTCTTACCTGAGCTGCGGGAAGCCGGCTATTCAACTAACATCTACGCGACTACCCGGTATTCTTACGGCTCAATTGACGATATCGCCGGTCTGGCCGATAACGTTCTGCGAACCAAAATGGTAACAACAGACCGCAACGTGCTAAAAGGCATGACCCTGCTAAGCGCTTTCAGATACGCTCCCCATATCGCTAAACCAACCTTCTGGCGGGCGAATTCACTATTCCGTGAAGGGGCGATCGCCTTGCAAGGCGGCGGTGAACCGTTCGTTACCAGGAACGTCGCTTTCTATAACAAGCTGAAAACTCAAGGCTTACACATCAGAGGTGACAAGCCACGCTTCAGCTATGTTCATCTTGATGGCGCCCACAACCCCGCAACAATTGACCGCAATGTCAAACCGATCGAACCAGATTCGCAGCCACTGGTAGAACAAGCCCGCGGCGCTTTCCGCATGGTGTTCGAATACATCGCTGAACTCAAGCGCCTCGGCCTATATAGGGACGCCACTATTGTCATATCGGCCGATCACGGTCAGTGGACATCGAACGCTGACCGGGATGGTCTGAACGTTCCGCGCCTGACAGCGTTGTTTGTCAAACCAGCCGGAGCTGAGGGCACACCGATGCGGCACTCGTTGGCGCCGATTGACGTTGCCAACGTCCGGGCGACTTTCCTGGCTGATGCCCACGCCAAGGATCCGGCACACGTCCGGACTGTGTTCCAGGTTCCTGATGATGACCAGACGCCACGGCAATACTATTTCCGCCGCGGCCAGCCCGCTGAAGGCGAAAACATTGAGCATTATGAGGTGATTGGCGATGCCCGCGATTTCGAGAACTGGCACCTGATCGCGGTCACCCCAGTGTTGTTCGCCGGTTAGGCGTCAGCTAAGGGACCAAGAACGCCTGCCGACCGGCCATCTTCCCAGCCCCAGGGTCATCCGCCCCGGCCCCCGGCCAACCAGGCCCACCAAGCTCTGGCCAACCAGCCCGTCGGCTGGGCCAAAACAGCGGCGAACCTCAGGCGCCAGCCCCCGGCCAAGCAGCCAGGCTGGCGCTAAGGCCAATGAACCGTTCAATCATGGTCTGCCCAGTTGGCGTTGTCTTGTAGTGGATCGCCACCTGGCCATCACTGTTCAAACCAATGCCGGACACTTCCAAAACACCGTTCTTCTCAGCCGCGGCTAAAGCCTCGCCGATCAGTTCCCGGCGGAAGACACGGCGTTCACCGTAACTTGCCGCCAGAGCGTTCATCAACCCGTCGGCATCGGCCGTACCCTGCTCCGCGACCCGCCGCAAAACCGCGTAGTTGAGCGGCAGAATCCTGCCCGTCAGGGGTTGTGGCTCTTCTTGGATGTCCTGCCCCGACGGCTGCGGCACTATTTCAACGTCCCGGAACAGGCTGGCGGGCCGGCCAAACAACTCAAGCGGGTTGACCGCCACCAGCACCAAGCCAACAAACATGACTGGTGCGGCCAACCAAACGATCGGCGCCACGGCTTGATCGGCCCAGCCGAAGCCGATCCCCAGGACCAGCCAGCAGAACAGTGGCGTCCAGAAACTGTAGGAACCGTTGCAAGCCATGCCCAGTGCGGTGCCGCACATCGAGTTGCCGCGATACCACAGGCCGAATGACAAGAAGCAGAACAGCGCCGAGATCGCGAATAGACCAAGTGAGCGCGGATCGCTCAAGGCTCCGCCGAGGACCTGACCATACAGCCCGTCACCGCCCGCCATCAGGCACAACACTGGGACGAACAGGCCCAGGCTGAGCAGGCCGGAGGTTAGCTGACGGATTGTGATACCGATCTGGTAGTCGATCAGCACAGTGCCGTAGCCCGCGACGGCTCCTTCAATGCCCCAGCCAACGGCCGCGACCAGGGCGATTAGCAGTCCAGCCAGCATGGTTGGTGGGGCGTCGGCTTCGAGGGAGGTTGAGCCGATCATGAGCGATGCCGTCAAGCAGATCGCGATGCCGGCCGCCATCCGCCCGTTGATGGCTTGTTTGAACACCACCCGGCCGATCACAGCGCCTACCACCGGGCATAGCGCGGTGATTGGCGCGGCGGACGGGCCAGCTAGTTTGAGGGCGATCAGGTAGGCTCCGTTGGCTACTGGGCCGCCGATGATGGCGCAGATGACCATCACCATGCCAGGCTTGGATCGGATTGAGCGCCACAGGTCAACTAGTTTGCCCCTCAGGCCGACCAGTCCTAGCGCCCAGATGGCTGATAGTGAATCGTTCAGGCCGCAGGCCAGCATGCCGAGGACGTAAACCTGAACAAAGACGGCCAGGCCGGATTGTTCGCCGAACCAGTCGGCCCAGATTCCGGTGCCTTCCGCACCGATGATGAAGGCGCTGTACAGGGCGTAAAGCAGTCCGGAGACTATGGCTATTGTGATGCCTTTGGCGAAGAAGCGCCTGGATTGGAGCCGGGCTAGGTCCATGACTGGTACTGCGACACTGCTCATGCTTGGGCCTCCGTCTGATTGGTTGGCGTTGGACGTTCCATCCGGTTGTTCATATTACGTCCTCGTCGCCGATTAGTGAACATTTCTCGGGAAGAGCATAGCTGGTTGGCCCTCGGCCGTCACCACCAATTAGTTCCCGGCCGTTATGGCTGCCGCAGGCGGGCCGTTACCGCCCGTTTAGGCTGGCCGTTTCTTGGGGACGCGGCTAGTGGTTGGGGCTGTCGCGGCCGGGTTGTTATTGCCCGATGCCGCCGGGTCATTTCAGCGGCCAACCTGAGTCTGCCGCCGCCTGTCAGCTCCCCGAGTTTGCCCCGCTTGGCCCTAGCGGCCGCCTCCGCCGCCTGACCGGACCTGTTCGAGAGCTTCGGCGACTAGGCCGCTCCGCATCAGAATGCCGTAATACTCTGGCGCGTATTGGTACGTCCGTCGGCCATAGTCACCAAGACTCTGACCGCACCGCGCCTTGTGATGGGCCCACAGCGCCCAGAGGTAACCCTCCAAGGCGACGTAAAGGTAAAGCCTGGCCAGTTCACCGGCCCGAGGTTGGCGACCAAGGTATTGACCTAAAGCCGAATCGATCTGGTCACGCTCCATGAAGGAATAGATGCAGTACATCGCCACGTCCATGATCGGGTCAGCCAAAGCCGAATACTCCCAATCAATCAACCTGGCCGAACCGTCCGCCAGAATCAGCACATTGTCACAGGCCAGATCACAATGGCTAAAGACCTCCTCAACGCCGAGGCGGCGGCGCAAGTCAAGTAGTTCAACTGTGCGCAAGCGCTGGCGTTCCAGGTCAGGATAAGGCGCCGGGCCTGTCGCCCGGCAGATCCTTTCGTATCGTCTGACCTGGCGTTCAAAATCGAACCGGTGGCGTAATGGAACACGCGATTCATGCAACCGGCGAGCCAAACCCATCGCCACGGCCAGGTCAGCCTGGCTGGCGGGATCAGCCGTCCGGGCACCTTCATAGAACACCGTCACACGCCGACCATGCTGGTCAATCGCCACGATCTCATCTGTCAGGCCTGATCCGGCCAAGGCCCGGTAGGCCGCCCACTCGTTGTCACGGTCAATCAGGTGTTCGGCGCCAGGCCCCGGCAGGCGCACCACATAGGCCCAGCCTTCCAGCAGAAAGCTGAATGATGTGTTGCTCATGCCGCCTGGCATGCGGGTCAGTCCTTCGATTCGTTCCGGCGTGACCCCCATCAGTTCGGCGGCCGCTCGCACCGCCGCCTGCCGCAACTCAGTACCTGATTCGGGCTCCAACACTTGCCTCCCTTACGTTTAGGCCGTATCTTGGCCGTGTCAGCCCAATCTACCCCCACCACCAACTCCTTCGACGTCAAACTATCTGTCAACTAATTCCTCCGGGGAATTAGTTTTCGCTTACTTCGACGTCAAACTATCTGTCAACTAATTCCTCCGGGGAATTAGTTTTCGCTTACTTCGACGTCAAACTAAGTCGTGGTGCCGTCAGGAGCCGCCACACCCGGCGGACAAGCCAGTTTACAAACTGATGGTGTAGCGGACTTCCTGCTCATGGAAGGAAGGATCAACCAGGTCAGTCAGACTGATCTCGCCTGAACGGCTCAAATCGAAGCCATGCCTGGTGCAGTAAGCCTCAATTGAGGCGCGCGAAGCTACGTTGTCTGGCGCGATGGTCAAGCCAACACGCTCCAAACCAGCGGCGACCGCCCAACTCATTAACGCGTCATACAACAGCCCGGAATTGCCACGGCCACGGTGCTGCGACAGAATCCCAACCTGCCAAATGAACCAAGTCTTGGCACGGCCAACACTGGAAATGAACCCGGCCGGTTGGCCGTCGGCCTCCAAGACAAAGCAAGAATCAGCGAAGAACTGGCTGATCACCCAGTAGGTGTAAGGCGTATGCAGATCCAGTGGCGGGCAGTCATGCGCCAGGCGGCGCATCAACGCTGACTCTCCTTGGCGTAACTGACGGACCTGGTAGCTGAAGGTGGACGGGATCGGCCTCACATCGGATCCTTATCTCAAGGTCTTGCGGGTAAAGGCAACAAAGAAGTATCCCAAGAAGAACCAGCCCGCCGTGGTTTGGAACAAGCTGACGCCAATCGTCCAAGCCGAAATGGGTTCAACTATCGTCCCTGCCTGAACAAAAGAAGCCCAGGTCAAAAGGGCTGAATCGGCCCAGACCGAACCGCCCAGAAGACCCACGAAACCATCCGGCACCAGTGCCAGCAGGCCGGCGTTGACAAAGAAAAACAACACCACCGTCAAAGCCAAACAGACCGCCACCCGGGAAGGAGATGTTCCGAAGCGACCCAAGGCGTCAAGTAACCGGACCACCAGCCACATGGCTTTGGAGCGGGGGACCCGCCGCATGTGGCGGATGAATGCTTCATCTTCCAGTTCATATTCACCCATGCCGTGGAAAACTTCTTTGACCGCTGCCAGTTCGTCAGCTAAGGAGGACCGTTCGCCATCTTCCAATGCGTCCAAGAACCAGTTCTTGCGCGCCCTCCGGTTGGACCGTCGACTGCCACCGGAGCCGTCCCGGATGTGCAACAAAACACCACTCAAATGACTGCCGGCCAAAGAAAGCCGCCGCACCGAGGCCAGTTTGATCGGATTACCTAAAGAACAGTTCTCCATGGCCAGGGCGCCACACCGGCGGAATGTGAAATCACACTGCGGCATGTCGCGGACGTCGTAGAACAGCAAGCTCGGCACGGACGAATCAGAAAAGTCCACCACCGACTCTTCGAAGCGGCTGCCCACAAAAGTGAACTTGGATTGTTCACCGGCGATTAGCTGGTAGAAAAACAGATGACAGGCAACGAACTGGGTGTTGTCGAAACTAATCTGGCAGCCCACAACCGAGGCGTCTTCCAAAGACAGCCCACCACCAGTGAACTTGCACTGCTCGAAGCTGGCCCGGCCCACCCTGGCCGTAAAGGTGGAATCCCTCAAGTTCAGAAGACTGGTTTGCGTCCGGCGGCGGTCGGCCGCTCCCGCCGCGAACTCCAGATGGTCAAAACACACTTCAGGCGAATCAAAGACCGCTCCCTCAAGCTCTGCCCTCGGCATCGTCACTTTGCTTCCTGGCGGGGGGCTGAAGGATGTGCGCTGACCGGAGAAAACCGCCCGGCAGGCGTCAATCGCCAAACCACCTCCCTCATAGCAAGACACCGCCCGCGAGCCGAGCAGACCGAGCACTCTAGCCAGATCGAAATCCTCGAAGTAGCAGTCAGACAAGTTGAGGACCAGTGGGCTGCCGGGTTCCGGCCAGATGACTGAATCCGCGATCCGCTGATCGGTTGGTTTGTTCAGGTTGAGGGGCTCTCCGGCCACCGTCAGGAAGCGGTCCTTGGCCGCTAGCAGCCGTTCCTCGGCCTGGCCGGGGCCAAGTTCGCGTAGTTCAGCCAGCCTGGCGGGATCCATCTTGCGCCAAAGTTGAACCTGGCCATCGGCCTGATCAGCAGCGCTAATCGCGGTCGGGTGGATTCGGAACTCGGAGGCGTCCTCAAACACCAGGGCGTCAATCACTGGCCGTAGAGCGATATTGGTGACGTATTCGCTCATCCCGGGCCGGTGAGTTACGCGGGTGGTGTCCGGCAATATCAGTTCCGCTCCCCAGCGGTTGATTGTCGCCAGAATCTGGGTCTCGTACCGGGTTATGCCGGGGGCATCATCTGGTGTTGACCCCCACAGAACCGGGATCAGGTCATAGGCGTAGACGGTGCCTTCAGCTTGGCGGATTAGTTTGATGGCGGCCAGGACGGCATCGTCTGACGCCTCGGCCGTGAGCCCAGATGGCCCATCTATCAAGCTGGGTGTTGCCGGAACCACCGCCCAATTGTCCCATGGCGGATGCGCCTTGGCGGCCGTTCCCGGCAGGCGCTATCTAACTAACGCTTCCAGTATCCGCCGTGTTCGAAGCAAACCAGGCCTGTGTTCCGACAGTTTGAGCAGGTCAGGTCTCCGAAAAAGCCTTGTCCTTTACCGCCTGTCCCACGGCACTTCTGGCACTGTTGTAACGGCTTGTGACACTTTTCGCAGGTCATGGTGACTCCTTAGGTGGTGGTTCGTTTGAGTCTAGCCTCCGCCGCGCCAGCCACTTGGGCGGCCACTTAGCCGACCGGGCCGCCGCCGCTGGTCAGTTCCACGGCCGAGGCGGCCGCGGGCCTCGACCCGGCTATCGGGCGCGGCCTTGACGCGATGCACGTCGCGAGCGCCTTGGCTTTGGTTCCGGAACTGACAGCCGTGGTGACCTATGACTCCCGCATGTACGATGCCGCCCGCCTAGCCGCGTTGCAAGCCTTGGCTCCCGGCACCTCATGAAATCCGCCCGGTACCGCGCGCCCGTCGTCCTAAGTCAGGCGCGCCGGTACTTGTTTCCCATGTATTGGCGGGCGGCGTGGCGGTTGGAACGCCACCGTCCGTGGGCGTCAACGGAAGCGTTCAAGCGTCCCCGGATCGCGGCTTGGCGCAGGGCGGCAAGACTGATGGTGTCGTCAGCCAGCGCGGACGGGCGCCGAGTGGGCTCTTCAGGCGCGAACGCCAATGACCTGGATCGCGTTGGAGCCACCTATCGGACTCGAACCGATGACCGTCCGCTTACAAGGCGGAAGCTCTACCAACTGAGCTAAGGTGGCGCGGCTGGCCTTGGCGGTGAGCCACTGAACCATTCAGGAGCCTGCCGGTAACAGTCCCCGAAGAGTTCCCACCGCGCGAAAGCCAGCGCTCAATAAGGTTACCCGCAGCCTGGCATCTTACCGTCCACACCACCGGCGGCCGAATAATCCGGCTGGGGCGGACACCACCGACCGGGCTGAACACCATCAGGCGGCGGACGAACCAGCTTCCTAAACCCGGCTGGGGTCAGCCGTCAGCCGGTGGTGAGGCGTTGGGGTCCTCACCGTTCCTGACTTTAGCCAACGCCTGGCTCAGGTCACCTGGAATCCAGACTGACTGGCCATCGGCGTCAACCCCTGACATCACCCATTCGTTCCAGGCGACCGGTTCGGAACCGGCGAATGACAGTAGAACAGTTGGTGTGCCACGGATCAGTTTGCGGCCTTCCGCCTCCGACCAGCTAGCCCACTGCGCCACCGGCGGGTCGCTAAACAAGTCAACAGTTGATTGGCTGACCTGGGCGCCCAGCGCCAACTGGGCGATCGCTTCATCTGTCAGATCGCTTGAGGTCTGCGACTCAGCCGGTTGGTTGGCCCAAAGGGCCTCATAGAAGGCCCAGAACCGGGCTGGTTCAAGTGCCGCTACTGTCTCGGCGGCTAGCAAGGCCCGCTTCGAGTAGTCGGCGTTGAACCCGGTCAGATAGTTGACTGGGTGTATCACTAACCTGATTTGGCCGGCCTGGGCGGCCTCAGCCAGGGCCGCACCTTGCGCCTGTTCGATCAAGTTGCAATACGGGCAGAGGAAGTCAGTGAAGATCCGCACCGTCACGGCTTGGTCGGCGGTCGGCGCTTCACCTCCCGGAGTCAGGTCGGAGCCGAGCAGTATGCCGCCGTCGTCTTGTGCCCCAGCCGGTGCCAGTGGGTTGTCCGACGCCGTCCCAGAACTCACCGGGCTGACCGTCGGTTCGCGCTCTTGGCCGCTTAGTATCATCATCACCACCGACCCCAATAGGGCAACCGCCAGCACGGTCGCGACCACCAAAGCTAGGCGGGCGCGGCGTTCGGCTAGGCGTAAACGCTCCGCCAGCTGCTCAACTTTGTTACCGCCCGGACCGCCTTGCCCCACCAGATCACGGCGCTCGCCAGCGGTGCTGCCGCCGCTGGCGTTACTACCAGGCGTATAGCCCGGATCGTTGTCTTGTTTCACCGTCAGACAGCCTCTCTTCTAGTTGCCACCCCACAAGATCTCCGTCCTGGCTGGGCTGGTTCGAATCTCTTGCGGACAACCCGACAAAACACCGCCGCGAAACTGAGATTCGGTTCATTTGCCGCCGCCTCGACCTTCAAGTAGACCTAGTCAGGGCTTTGGCCTGCCCTAACCCTAGCAATCGCGGCGTCCAGATCGATCGAACCGGGAAGCTTCGCCAAGGTCAGGTCAGATCCCGACTTGCCGATCGCCAGGCCTGGCGTTCCACCAACCCCTTGAGCCTTGGCTTGGTCAGTCGCGAAGGTCACCCAAGAATCGAACTCGCGCGCCGCGAACCGGTCAGTCACGTCGGCTGGCACCCCAAGTTGCTGAGCTATCTCCGCCAGACGCTCATCACTTAGGCCTTCAGTGTTTTCGCCTGGCTGGATATCAGACTCGAATAGTTTGGCGTGAAACGCCCAATACTGTTCAGGCGCGTAGTGCGCCACCGTGGCGGCCGCGTTAGCCGCCCGGGTTGAGTACTGCGTACCGAGCGCCATCCGGTCAAGATAGGACACCACAAGGATTTCAAGTTTGATTTCGCCCGCTTCGGCCAAGCTGGTCAGCTTGGAACCGAGCCGACCCTCCAGTGTGGCGCAGCCAGGGCACATGTAGTCAGCGTAAATCCGCACCACAACGGCGTCTTCAGCGGTGGTTAGGGCTCCGCCAGGCACCATGTCTTGCCCCAGGGCGATGGCGCCGTATTCGTTCGCCCCAGCCGGGCGGTCCACTTCATCGTAATTCTTAGCGGTTGTGCTTTGTAGCACTAGCACCACAATTACGGCCACTGCCACCAGTAAGGCGACACCAGCGCCGATGTAAATCAGGCGGAGCCGCCGTTCTCTGGCGGCGGCTTCAGATTTGAGCCGGGCGGCCTCCGCCCGGGCCGCTTCTCGAGCCCGCTGCTGGGCCGCCGCTTTGGCTGGTTTATCTTTCGCTTGAGCCATTCTTAGCCACCGATCTCCTTTTCTCGTGGCAGCGGATCCAGCCCGAACACCCGGTCCAGTGACAAGACCGAACGCGGCCAAATCACTAAGAACGCGGTCAAAGCTATAAATCCGATGTCACGCAGTATTTCTAATCCATATTGGGCTTGCTCGCCCCCAGTGAGTTCACCGCCAACACCAAAGCAGCCACAAGCGATGTTCAGTCCACGCGCCCAAGCTGAAGCTATACCAGCGATGAAAGCTATCAGCATCAGACCAAACAAGAACGCGGCGGGCCGCGTCAGTAAGCCACTGAGGAACAGTAGCGCCAAAACCAGTTCAACGATTGGCAGGACTGTCCCGATCAGGTCACTCAAGGCCACAGGAAACAACTGGTAGGCCGCCACCGCGTTCTGACTGCCAGTCAAGTCCATTAGCTTAGGTACAGCGGCGAACCCCGCGACCGCGGCTAAACCGAGTCTGACCAACAGTGACAGCCAACACTGCGACCGTTGCCAAGCTTCAGCCAGACGTGTCCGGCTGCCCAGGGATTGGTTCACTAGGCCAGGATAGTGCGCCCCACTTGTCCTTGTCTGACCAGCCCCGGGAGTCCGCCCGCAGGCACCGTTAGGGTGACTGCTGGACAACACCGACCCAAGAGGCCTTAGGCGGCCCCGGGAGCCTGCCCGCTGACGCCCTCCGAGGCTGTTTGGATCACCCCACCGCTGATGCCTTAGGCCGGGCCCAGCCGGGAAAGCCAAGACGCCGCCGTTAGCCGCCCCAGGGCCACAAGCCAATGATCAAAGCCGCTCCACCAACCATGACCAGCGCCAGTAGCGCCCGCCACGGGGTGGAGCGAGTCAACCAACGCAACATCAACCGGCAGCCATCCCTTGACGGGCTGGCCGATGGACCCCACCAGGCCAGCACCAAGCCGACGGCGACCGCCGCGGCACCCAATTCGGCCCGCGTAAAGGTCCCGTCGCCAAACTGAACCGCCAGCCAGAAACCACCCCAGCTCAAAGCCAAGGCCAAGGTCAGGGCCGGCGTAACACCGAACAAGCCACGCAGCAGATACCACGGCAAACCGACCACCATCCGGGCGCCATCGGATGGGCGTTGCCCGCGCCGGAAGCGGCGCATCGCCATGGCCTCGGCCGCCACCCAGACTGTCCGGCCAGCGATCAGCCCAATGGCCGCCACCAAAGCCGGAACCCAAGCCCACATTAAGGCCGTGGCGCTGAGCAGCACCCACAAAGCTAAGGTCAAACCGGGCACGGGACCTGGGCGGGGCGGATAAGGCGAGGCGACGGCATCGTCCACTGGATTGGCCACCCAACCACCGTCCGGCCGCTCCCAACCAGGCCCAAACCTACCTGGCCCAGCCATCTCCCAGCCATCCGGCTGGCCCCAACCCGGCGCAGCTACCGGACCAGCTGCTGGCCCCCCTACCGGCCCAAGCGGCCTGACCGGGCCCGGTCCATCAGCCCATGACGGATAATCCGGCGGCCGTGAGACCGGTTCAAGCAGATCCGTTAAGCCACCAGCCGCCTCACCCGACACAACTGGGGCAACCCGGGTCTGGCCGGTCGGTGTCTCAACCGGTGCCAAGACGGCGCGTTCAAGCACCTCAGCCAGCTCACCCAAAGTGAGGCGCTGATCCGGCTCCGGCGCCAAACCCAACTCGAACGCCTCAGCCATAGCTGGCGCCAAACCATCAACATCCGGTAAACCGTCCAACACTCGGGCTAGGACTGTTTCAACCGGCCCAGTACCGAACGGTTGACGGCCGGTAGCAGCGTTCAACAGCAGAGCGATCGCCGCCCAAATGTCTGTTAGCGGTGCCGGATCACCCGACCGGAGCAGTTCGGGAGCCACAAACCCGGGAGTTCCAGCCACCAAGCCAGTTCCTGTCAGACGGTCCTGGGCCTGCCCTTGGGCTATGCCAAAGTCAATCAGAACTGGCCGTCCGTGCTGGTTGAGGACCACATTCGACGGTTTAATGTCGCGGTGTACCACACCTGCCGCACTAACCGCGGCCAAGGCCTGCTCCAGGTCACGCGCCAAGGCCGCCAGATCGGAGGCTTGCCAGGGACCATGCTGGGCGATGTCCCGCGCCAAGGTGGTGCCTTCGATCAGTTCAGTCACAATGAACACTTCGGTGCCATCCAGTTCCACATCCACCACTTGAGCCACAAAAGGCGACCGGATGGCGCGCTGGGCTTGGACTTCACGGGCTAAACGCTGACGGGCCGCCGGGTCTGAGGCGACAGCCGGATGCAACAGTTTGAGAGCGACTGGTACGCCTTCGGCGTCTTGGGCGCGGTAGACGGTACCGGAAGCGCCTGATCCGAGAACTCCAGACAGCACATAACCTCCCACCTCAGTACCAATCGGGAGAGTCGCCGCCTGCATACAGCCAACCTATCGCGCCTCCCGCCAGACGCCGCGCAGGCTGTCCGATGCCGTCAAACAAGCAGGTCGGAACGGCCAGAGAGGTGGTCGCTAAGTTTGAGGACGTGGCTAAGGGAAGTCAATTCGAATGTTCCAGTTGTGGCTGGAAAACCGTCAAGTGGGCTGGGCGTTGCGGCGGTTGCGGCCAGTGGGACCGCCTCCAAGAGGTGGCGCTAACCAGGCCCAGTCAGGCACGCTCGCCGTGGGGCGATTTGGCCAGGCGGGCTGAGGCCGCACCGGTGGTGCCGCTGTGTCAGGTTCCGCCACAAGACGCCCAAGCTTGGCCGACCGGTGTTAGCGAACTGGATCGGGTCTTGGGTGGCGGGATTGTGCCTGGTTCGGCTGTGCTGGTTGGCGGTGAACCAGGTGTCGGTAAGTCCACTTTGCTGTTAGATGTGGCTTCACGGGCAGCGGGCCGCGGCCGCAAAGTGGTGTACGCCTCCGGTGAGGAGTCTCTCAGCCAGGTGGCGCGCCGGGCGGAACGGATCGGAGCTGATCATCCGGCACTGAAGCTGTGCCAAGCCAATGACCTCGGCCAGCTTCTGGCGATGGCCGCCCAGGAGCGGCCAGATTTGCTGGTTGTTGATTCGATCCAGACTCTAGGGTGTGATCCGGTCAACGGGGCTGCCGGTGGTGTCGCCGTGGTGCGGGCGGTGACGGCCGAACTGGTGGCGGCGGCTAAGACAGGGCGAATGGCTTGCCTGCTGGTCGGTCATGTCACTAAAGACGGCACGGTGGCGGGCCCCCGGACAATCGAACACTTGGTGGACGCTGTTCTGGTTTTCGAAGGTGATCAGCAGTCGGCGCTGCGCTGGTTGCGTTCAACTAAGAACCGTTTCGGCTCCTCCGATGAGGTGGGCTGCTTCCAAATGGAGGAGGACGGCATCAAACCGGTGACCGATCCGGGTGGGATGTTCTTGGAGGATACTGAGAGCCCAGCTCCGGGGGTTTGCGCGGGCATCATGCTGGATGGACGGCGGCCGTTGGCGGTCGCGGTCCAAGCTTTGGTGACAAGTGTGACTAAGAACTCAAAACCTGTCCGGGCCACTAACGGGCTTGATCCTAGACGGCTGGCGGCCGTCTTAGCGGTGTTGCAAGCCCACGCCAATATTGGTTTACGGGCTAAAGATGTTTATACCGCCACTGGTGGCGGTATCAGATGTCACGATCCGGCGCTTGACTTACCTTTGGCGTTGGCTTGCGCGGCGGCCAGGTTCGAACAGGTCATCCCCGGGCAGACCGCCGCTCTCGGTGAGATCGCCTTGGGCGGCCAGATCAGAGGCGTGCGCGGGTTGTCGCGGCGTCTGGCTGAGGCGGAACGTCTTGGTTTGCGGCGTGTCCTGGTGCCACATAACAGCCAAGCCGTTCAACTAGCTGTCCGTCCAGGCCTCCAGGTGGTGCCAGTCGCGACAATTCATCAGGCTCTGTCACTGGTCTTACCGGAGCCTGCTGTAAGCCGCTGCGCGTTATGATTGTAGGTACTGTTACCTAGTCACCGGAGTGCCAGCGTGTCCGTTTCGCCCCTCAACCGAGCCCCCGTTCAACCAGTTCAGGGCGACGAATTGCTGCGTTCCACCTTAGAAGCGGTCGCTCCGGGCACAGAATTACGCGACGGCTTGGAACGGATTTTAGCTGGACGCACCGGGGCGCTGATTGTGCTCGGCTTTGATGAAACAGTCGATGCCTTATGTTCTGGCGGGTTCGAATTGGATGTGCCGTTCTCCGCTACGCGGCTACGCGAACTTGCCAAAATGGATGGCGCCGTAGTGCTGGACTTCGCCGCTGGGCGGATTGTCCGGGCAGCCATCCAGATGCTGCCTGATCCATCAATCCCAACTACCGAGTCTGGTACTCGCCACCGGACGGCTGAACGGGTCGCCCGACAGACTGGTTTCCCGGTCATTTCAGTCAGCCAGTCAATGAACATGGCCGCACTGTATGTTCACGGCCTACGCCATGTTCTGCTTGACCCAGAAGAGTTAGCTGGACGGGCCAAGCAAGCCCTCGACACTTTGGAAAGCTACCGCGCCAAATTAGATGAGGTTGAAGCCTCACTATCCGCCCTTGAAGTCGAAGACCTGGTGACCGCCCGTGATGTGGCGGCTGTGGCCGGACGCCAGGAAATGGTTTGGCGGATCGGCCATGAGGTGGCGGACATCCTGGCCGAATTGGGCACCCAGGGACGGCTGCTGCGGCTCCAGTTTGAGGAACTGATCAGCGGTATTGGAGCTGGCCGGTTACTTCTGGTGCGCGATTACACGGCCGGTGGCGCACCAGGTGGTGATCCGCAAGAAGAACTTAACCGTTTGGCGGCGGTTGATTCGGCGGCTCTGATTGAGCCTGAGGCTGTGGCCGGAGCTCTAGGGCTGATCAGCCCCGGCCTTGAGGCTGACGCTGGTGTCTCGCCGCGCGGTTTTAGGCTGCTGTCACGGGTACCTGGCCTAAGTGAGGAGCAAGCTTGCCGGACAGTCCGGCATTTCGGCACGCTGCAAGCTATTTTGGGGGCACCGCTGGAGGAACTGATGCGAGTTGAGGGTTTCCGCCGTGACCGTGCCCGGGCTGTCCGCGAAGGACTGTCACGCATCGCTGAAACTGTCACCTTGGAACGCTTCGTCTAGGGGGACCTCCCAGGTCGATAGCTGATTAGCTGGTGATCCGCTTAGCTGGCGGAGCCAGAAAAGCACCCATCTGGCACCAGTTAGGCGCCAGCCTGGCAGAACCTTGAGCTTGAGCCCAGGCATTTTCCCAGACGTTGTGGCAGTATCAGTGCCATGAACGGCGAACTTGCATCAGATCGCTACGGCGACAGGGAATTGAGTTGGCTGGCCTTCAATCAGCGTGTCCTGGAGTTGGCTGAAGACGCCGATCAGCCGCTGCTGGAACGGGTCCGCTTCCTGTCTATTTTCAGTTCAAATCTGGACGAGTTTTTCATGGTGCGGGTCGCTGGGTTGCAACGCCGGATGGATGCCGGAATGGCTGTCACCGCGGCCTCTGGTCTCAGCCCGCGCCAGTTGATGGACGCTATTCAGGTCCGCACCCATGAACTAGTCGACCGCCAAGTCACCTGTTTTGAAACTATGATCCGCCCGGCCCTGGCCGGTGAAGGCATCACCTTGGTCCACTGGGATCAGCTTGAAGAACACGAACAGGACCGGCTCGGCAAGTTTTTCCGCAAACAGATTTACCCTGTGCTGACGCCGCTAGCGGTCGATCCGGCCCACCCGTTCCCATATATCAGAGGCTTGTCACTCAACCTGGCTGTCATTTTGAAAGACGAGAAAGGCAAAACACACTTCGCCCGGGTCAAAATCCCCGAGACTTTACCGCGTTTCATCGCTGTTGACGCCAAAGGCAAACCGCGCCAGCCAGGTGTGGCTGACCTGGACAAAGGACCAACTTCTTTTGTGCCGATCGAAGATGTGGTGTCTAACCATCTAGCTGAGTTGTTCCCCGGCATGGAGATCGCTGGTGTCCACACTTTCCGTGTCACCCGCAATGAGGATGTCGAAGTCGAAGAGGACGATGCCGAAAACCTCCTCAAAGCCATGGAACGCGAACTGTTGCGGCGCCGTTTTGGGCCGCCGATCCGTCTTGAGGTCGCTACTGGGATCTCTGAACAAGCCATGAAATTGCTGACCCGCGGTTTGCGCATAACTGAGAAGGAAGTCTTCGAACTGCCGGCCCCGTTGGATTACTGCGGCTTGAACGTGATCGCTGACTTGGCCCGGCCAGATCTGACTTATCCGCCGTTCGTGCCGAACACCCATCCCAGTTTGGCTGAGGTTGAGAGCGCCGAGCCGTCAGACATTTTCGCCGCCATGCGACGCGGCGACATGCTGTTACATCATCCTTATGACTCGTTCTCAACTTCAGTTCAGACCTTGCTGGCCCAAGCGGCGGCCGACCCGAATGTGCTGACCATCAAACAGACGCTTTACCGCACGTCAGGTGATTCTCCGATCATTGATTCGTTGATCGATGCCGCCCAGGCGGGTAAGCAGGTTCTGGCGTTGGTTGAACTCAAGGCCCGGTTTGATGAGGAAGCCAACATCACCTGGGCACGCAAACTGGAAGAAGCCGGGGTGCATGTGGTTTACGGTGTGGTTGGTTTAAAAACTCACTGCAAGCTGATGCTGGTGGTCCGTTCAGAAACCGGCGGTCTGCGCCGCTACGTTCATGTTGGAACCGGCAACTACAACCCGAAAACCGCCCGCCTTTACGAAGACTTAGGCTTGCTGACCTGTGATCCTGATGTTGGCCAGGATGTTACCCGGCTGTTCAACCAATTGTCTGGCTACGCCCCGGCGTCCACTTTCCAGCGTCTACTGGTGGCGCCTTCCTCGATCCGTTCTGGTCTGATTGAACGGATCAACCAAGAGATCACCAACCATGAGGCCGGCCTGGAAGCTTGGGTCCGGATTAAAGTCAACTCGGTCGTTGATGAGGCCACGATTGACGCTTTGTATCGCGCCTCAGGCGCCGGTGTACCAGTCGACTTGGTGGTGCGGGGTATCTGCGCTGTTCGGTCTGGCGTTCCAGGCTTGTCTGAGAACTTACGTGTCCGTTCCATTTTGGGCCGTTTTCTGGAGCACGCCCGGGTTTACGCTTTCGCTAACGCTGGTGATCCGGATGTTCTGATCGGCTCAGCTGACTTGATGCACCGCAACCTTGACCGCCGGGTTGAGGCACTGGTTAATCTGACCAGTCAGGAGCACGTCACCGAGCTGCTCGACATGTTGGCTTTGTCGATGCAGCCGACCACCGCGGCCTGGGATCTGCAACCAGATGGTTCGTGGAAAGCTAACCGCTGCGATGGCCAAGGCCACCCGTTGGAGGATATTCAGACCGCCTTCATGAACCGTCAGCGCCGCTCTGGTGCACGGGTCCGGTGAGATCCCAACACCATGGGTGAATCCAAGCAGCTGGCCCGGCCCCGTTCCGCCACGGCTGGTCTTGACGCCGCTGGCGGCCTGGTTTGGCGGGTCAACGATGGCCGTCTCGAGGTTCTCTTGGTTCACCGCCCACGCTATGACGATTGGAGTTGGCCTAAAGGCAAACTCAAGGCCGGCGAGGATCTCATAACTTGTGCTTGGCGTGAAGTGCTTGAGGAGACTGGCCGACAGGTCGTCATCGGGCGGCCGCTGCCTAAAGTCGCTTACCCGCTGGCTTCCGGGCGTATCAAGACTGTCTACTACTGGGCTGCCCGTTTAGCGGACGATGCCGACAACCCGGCTATCTGCGCCCGTCCGGCTGTGGCGGTGGCGTCACAGCGCGAAGTTGACCGGACCAGGTGGTTGCCGGTCGGTCAGGCTTTGCGTCGCTTGACTCGTCCAACTGACCGTGTTCCGTTGCTCAAATTGCGCCAGCATTTTGAACGCGGCCGTCTTGAGACCAGACCGGTGGTGGTTTTGCGCCACGCTCAGGCGGTGCCGCGCGGTGGCTGGGCCAAACCGGACAGCCAACGCCCGTTGACCGATGGTGGCGGAACCACCGCCCGTTGTGAGGTTCCACTGTTGGCGGCGCTCGGTGTCCGTCAGGTGATTTCCTCGCCGTGGCTGCGTTGCCGCGCCACGGTACGGCTTTTCGCTAACCGGGCCCGTCTGGCGGTAACGACTTCACGCTGGCTGACTGAGACGGACGCGGCTGAACGCCCGGAACGGGCCCGAGGCCTGATGAGCCGTGTCCTGAAGGGTGGTCCACCTGTTGTGATCTGTTCGCACCGGCCGGTTTTGCCGTTGCTGTTTGATGTCGTAGGCCAGCGTGCCACCAGCCAGGTTCACCGTTCTTTGGCGGCCGGGCCGTTGGCGGCTGGCGAAGCCGCCATCGCTCACACCGCGCACACGGCGAGCGGCAAGGTCAAAGTTGTTGCCCTTGACCGGATTCGCCCGGCCACTACCTGAGTTTGACCTCTAGAAGCCCGTCGGATACTCCGAAAAGGATCCCTAGGGACCTGTCGGACAACAGGCTCCTAGGCGGTCCCACAGCCCCTTATCACCGCGTTTCCGCTGGTGAGAGCTTCGCTCCCAGCGCGTCAACTTGGGCCGCGAAAGGTGTTGTTCAACACCCACCTAGGCCGCTAGTTTTGACCACCACCCTAATCTTGGCAGCGTTGGTGTTTGTCCTGTTCAATCGTGTCGAAGGCGTCGCTGAAAGCCTCATAGTCAACGTCGGAGACGTCCAGTTCACCGCGCGCCACTTGCAGCATTGATCCCAGATTTGTCACCAGAACATCCCAGTTTGGTTTGAGGTGTTCTGGTGCTTGTGAACCAATTTCAATATAAAAGTCGGTCGCTTTGGTCAGGGTTTCCTCATCACCGTCGATTAGGGCTTTGGCATCGAAGGTCAAAGCCGGATTGGTGATCGCCTCGCAATAGGCTTCCGAGTCGAACTCTTTCGAGTCGGCGCAGCCCGTCAACCCAGCTATCAGGCCCAGGGCCGCCACTAGTGGGACAGCTAGTTTGGCTGACCAGCCAAGCCTGGCGGCAGCTGAGCGCATCAAACTAGCGCCCCGATCCCTTGGATCGCCAAGAAGCAGACGATTGCGGTGGCGGCCGCCATCGGCATGGTCATTACCCAAGCCACCACAATGTTCTTGGCTACACCCCAGCGCACGGCTGAGAAGGATCGTGTCGCCCCGACTCCCATGATCGCGCTGGTGATGGTGTGGGTTGTGGAAATTGGTGCGTGAATCGGTGTGAAGGCCGCCAAATAGAGCACTATCGCACCAACTGATTCGGCCACAAAACCACGGGCCGGGTCAACTTGGATGACCCGCCGACCCAATGTCCGCATGATCCTCCAACCGCCGGAATAGGTCCCAGCGGAGATAGCGCAAGCCGCCAGGGCTTTAATCCAGAACGGGATGCCTTCATCTGGTTTGTTCCAGCCAACAGCGATCGAAGCCATGAAGATGACGCCCATCGTTTTTTGGGCGTCTTGCAGGCCGTGACCTAAAGCTAAGGCAGCTGAAGAACCAATCTGCCCAATGCGGAAGCGGCGCAATGTCCGGTGTGGCGCGGAGTTACGGAACAGCCAAAGCACCCCAACCATGGCGAAGAAGGCCAACGTAAACCCGATCGCTGGCGAGGCAACCATCGGGATAACGACCTTTTCGACGATCTTCCCCCATTGGACTTCAACGTCCTCCCAGTTGATCAGCACGGCGCCAAGGCCAGCTCCGGCCAGCCCACCAATCAGGGCGTGTGATGAAGATGATGGCAAGCCGAACCACCAGGTGATCAGGTTCCAGGTGATGGCGCCGAGTAGCGCCGCCAGCACAATCGAGAGTTGTTCGTGTTGTTCTAGGCCATCAAGGTTGACTATTTGGGTCGCTATCGTCTCAGCTACAGCGGTTCCCAGAAGGGCACCAACCAGGTTCATGAATGCCGCCATTGTCAGGGCGGCTCTTGGCCGTAAAGCCCGGGTTGAAACCGCTGTGGCGATGGCGTTAGCGGCGTCATGGAAACCGTTCGTAAAGTCAAACGCCAACGCTATGGCCATGACTGTCACGGCCAAGATGATCTCCGAGCCCATCGGACGTCAAGATTCCTTCAGGGCGATGGTTTCAACCGTGTTTGCGACTTTTTCGAAGGCGTCAGCGGCGTGTTCCAGAGCTTCGATCAGTTCTTTGAGTTTCATCACCAAGATGGCATCTGTTTCAGATTCGAACAGGTCAGCTAGCAGCGCGCGGTAGGCCCGGTCGGCTTGGTTTTCTAGGCGGTTGATTTCAACCCAGTAGTCTGACAGGCCGTCAAGCGAACGTAACCGTGGCATCGCTTCGGCTGTCTCATTGGCCGCCCGGCGCAGGATGCTGATCTGTTTACCGGTCTTCTTTGGTAACCGGTTGATGCGGTAAAGCACTATCAGGTCAGCGGCTTCTTCCATATAGTCCATGCAGTCATCGAGGGCGGATGACAGGTCATAGATGTCGTCCCGGTCAAACGGTGTGACGAAAGTTGAGTTGAGCCGCTTGATGATGGCGTGGGCGGCCGCGTCAGCGTTGTGTTCGATCTCACGTAGCTGGGCCGCCAGATCAACCCGTTCATCAAAATCAGCTCCCACCATCTGTTCTAGAAGGTCGGCGCCGTCAACCAGGAACCGCGCCTGAGCAGCCAACATGTCGAAAAATGAGGCATCTGTAGGTGTCAACCTAAACCGCACAAGCGCTCCTGGACGTAGATCATGGAATCAGATATCCATAAGACTAGGCCAAAACCCAAGGCCGCCGGACGGCCCCGGTTGACCGGGCTGATTGGGTTGGCTGGGCGGCGGAGCGCCAGTCGGCGCGAAGGCCGCTCGTAGCGGCAAATGTTGGAGCCCGGGGCATCCGCCGCCCAGTCGCCACCCAGACTAGCGGACTGAACCAGCCGAAGGCGCTCCCTAAGGCTCAGGCTCACTGGCTGGTACGCCTAGCTCCGGCACCGCCAGCCAGCCCTTCGGAAATCTGACCATACCAGCGGGAACCTAACCAGCCCTCCGGGAACTCAATCAACCCAGCAGAACCCCGGCCAGCGGAGCGGCAACCCAGCCAACCCGGCGGAAACTCGACGTTTCAGGCCGGAGCCCGGTGGGCGGCATCGTCCGATGCCTCCTCCGCGGCGCCCCCTTCACTAGACCGGCCATCAGACCCAGAACCACGCGACCGGTGCCGTTCCTTAGGCGAATCGAAGCGGTAGCCAACGTTACGCACCGTGCCGATGAGCTGATCGTTTTCGGGGCCTAGCTTGGCTCGCAGACGGCGCACATGGACATCAACTGTCCGCGTGCCACCGTAATAGTCGTAGCCCCAAACCTCTTGTAATAGCTGGGTGCGGGTGAAAACTCGGCCCGGGTGTGAGGCCAGATAGCGCAGCAACTCGAATTCTTTATAGGTCAAGTCAAGGGTGCGGCCATGCAGCTTCGCGGTGTACGCCACCGGATTGATCACCAAGTTACCTTGGGCGATGGCTTCATCGGGCGGATCAGCACCCATTGTGACCGGGTTAGCTAAAGCTAATCGCAGGCGAGCCTCAATTTCTCCTGGCGAAGCCCCCGACAAAAGGAAGTCACGCACTCCCCAGTCGGCGTTCAGAGCTGTCAAACCGCCTTCGGTAACGATCAGCAAAACTGGCACAACAACCCCTGTGACCCGCAGCAACCGGGCCGTAGCGCGGGCTGATTGAAGGTCACGTCGGGCGTCAAGCATGATCAGATCGGTGTTCGGCAAGTCAACCAACGAGGACGGCGCCAATGGGGCCTGCCGGACGTGATGTGGCAGAAATTCCAGTGCCGGCAGGGCAGCACCAGCCGTTGACGGGTCTGGCGCTAACAGCAAGATCTCCGCCATACCCAAGCTCCTTTGTAGTCTTGTGTTGAGACCTGATGGTCGCAGCGGGTTCTATTTAACTATGTGGGAGGCTTTGTGCCCAGAATCGTCCGCCTGTCGGGCATTGCCCTAGCGGGCTTCGCGCCCGCCGCTGGCCTCTACTTGGGGTCCGTCTGGGGTCACCAAAACGCCGTCATGGTGGCGTTTATGGCTCTGACCGCTTTAGCTTTGTCAGTTGGTTGGCCTGCCTTGACTGGTGTTCCAGAACCGGCCACGGCTCGCCTTGTATTGGCTTTGACCAGCCTAATCACGATTGTTTTGGCGGCTGCCTGGCAGGGCACCAATGTGGCTGTGCTGGTTGCTTTGGGGTTGGGTTTCCCGGCCGTGTTTGTCCGTGAGTTGGCCCGGCCCGCGCCCCGGCCAGACTTGGTGCGCTCAGTGGCGGCGACGTCTTGTGGTGTCATGGCGGCGGCGGTTTGCGGGTTGTGGGTTTCAGCGGCTCAGCTACCGTATTTCCGCGATCTGGCGATCATCGCTGGGGCTGGCGTTTGTGCGGCCTGCGTCGCTCTTGGCTTGGGCATGATCCGTCAGTTGGCTTCCAGGCCTGAGATCAGCGCTGTCGTTGGGGTGGTTTTGGCTGGGTTGGCCGGAGCTGGTCTGTCGGTGGTTGTAGGCACATCGTGGTGGGCTGGGTTGGCGGTGGCAGCGGCTTGCGCTGTGGCGCCGGGCGCGATTTGGCTTGTCGGTCAGACTCATTCGGTTTTCGCCGGACGTCTCCGGTTGCGCGATGCCGCCCTGCTGGCTTTGCCTTTAGCTGTCGCGGCGGTCCCGGTTTGGGCCGCGCAGTTGATGCGCTGATCGGTCGCGACGCCGTAGCTCCGGCCACGTAGTTCGTAGTTCCGGCCGCGTAGTTCGTAGTTCCGGCCGCCTCGGGCGGGCCATCAAAACGCCACACCACGTTTCGCGATCATCCCGAAATGAGGTAGGCCTCCCCGTTCGCGAACCACTTTGATGAGCCAAGTCGCGGCCCTATCCGGCGGGTGTCCGGGCTATGATCGCTGGCATGGAGTTGGCTGGCTGGATTGTGCTGCTGGCGGGCACGCTCACCTTGGGGATTTGGGCGGCTGTGGCGGCTTGGCGCTGGCTTGGTGCGTGGTTCCGATGATTCTGCCTGATGCGACTGAACTAGCTCACGAGGTTTATCCGCTGGCTTGGCTGGTTGGCTTGTGGCGCGGCCAGGGGTCGATCGGTTACGGGCCGATCAAACCAGGCCATCTCACTCAGGAACTGCGCTTCACTCCCGGCGATGGCCCCTACTTGACTTATTCGGCCCGCACTTGGCTGATGCCTGGCCCGCCGCCGCCTCCTGGTCCGCCCTCGCCTCCTGGCCCAGCAGCGCCAGACGGGCAGACGGCATCGTCCGATGCCGTCCCAACAGCTCCCAGCACCAAGTCGACCAACCTGTCCGATCCCGCCCCAGCAGCTCCCAGCGCCAAGTCGACCAACCCGTCCGATCCCGTCCCAACAGCTCCCAGCGACTGGCAGCTTTGGCACGAGGAGTCCGGTTTCTGGCGGGTCTCACCCGGCCAAGACCAGCTTGACCCACCTTTCCAAATCGAAGCCGTCATAACTGACGCGGCCGGCTATCTTTCCCTCTATTTGGGACAGGTCGATGGACCGAGGATCGACCTCGGCACTGATGCCATGGTCCGCTCCGCTTCAGCTCCCGAGGTCAACGCCGCCACCAGAATGTACGGCCTTGTCAACGGCGAACTGTTCTGGGCCTGGGACATCGCTGGTTTCGGCGAACCGCTCGGCTCCTACATGGCGTTGCAACTGCGCCGGTCCGCCCCACTCAAGCCTTGAAATGTCGCCCCTAGCGGCAAGGCGGTAAACCCGCCGGGTCATGACCGAACCGGCGGGTCCACATCTCCCCGGTCCGGGTATTGATAGCGCAGGCCACCACGCTGTTCTTGTGCACGTCCAAACCAACCGCTGTAAAATCCTCCATGAAGGTCCCTCCCCGTCAATGTGTTACCAGGTCGGCGGCCTATCCGCCGACAACCCACGATTTTGACGGAGGGACCCTCACCCAGACCACACCCACCAACCCAAGCCCCCCAACCCCCATATCGTCTGTCGTACAACAGGTTCTTAGGACACCAAACTGTGCCGGTCTTCCGCGTTTACGCTGGTAAACACGATGCGGCGACCTGCCTCAACACGGCCGGAGGGTGCTAACCCGCACCATGGGTTCGTGGTAAACCACGAGCGCTGCTGGACCAGCCAGGACCGGTAAGTGAAACACGAGCGCCGATCGGTCGGCCGGGACAGGTAGGTAGACCACGAAGGCGGTTCAGCGGGCCGGAAGGGATAATCGCCGCGCGCCACGACACCGACGAGGCTAACCAACCAGCGGTTTGCCTGAGGCGGTTAATCTAGTCGGATGGCTTCTTTTGTTGGCACCACCCAGTTTCTAGTGGTCCTGCTGCTTTCAGCCGGCGCCTTTGTGGCTGAGCTTTGGGCTCTAATATCTGTCGTCAAAGCGCCTGCCGCGGCCTTCACCTTGAACGGCAGACTAAAGAAGGGGGCCTGGCTAGGAATCAACACCGCCGCCGCGTTGATCGGCCTGATCGCACTGCCGACACCTTTCCAAATGTTGTCTTTCGCTTCCATCTTGTGGCTAGCGGCCTTGGTCGCCGCCCTGGTCTATCTTGTGTCGGTGCGTCCCAGTGTCACTGGACGGCGCCGACCACCCCGGAATCAACCTGGACAAAGCGCGGGCTGGTGACATGCGCGCCGTGATTCAACGCGTCACTCAGGCGCAATGCACCACCGACGGACGCGAGTTAGCTAGTTTGACCGGCGAGGGGTTGGTTGTGCTGGTCGCTGCCGGGCGCGGCGATACACCCAGCCAGGCCGAGACTTTGGCCCGCAAGATCGCTGAATTGAAATTGCTGCGCGGCGACCGCTCAGTTCAGGAGGCCGCCGCCCCAGTGTTGTTGATCAGCCAGTTCACGCTGTATGGCGATACTAGGAAAGGCCGTAAACCAAGCTGGTCCAAGGCCGCACCCGGCGCTGAGGCTGAGCCACTGGTTGAACGAGTCGCACTTGAGCTTGAAGGACGTGGCCTGGTGGTTGGGCGCGGCCAATTCGGAGCCGACATGCGGGTTAGCTTGACCAATGACGGCCCGGTGACACTGATCGTCGAAACCTGAAACCTAACGGGTCTGCGCTGCCGGCGAAGGCGGGAATCGGCCGGGTCAGCCGAGCGTTGGTCTTGGCAAACACTAGTGCCAGCGGCGGACCGTCGCCCTGGGCGCTAACTGGCTCTGCGCCGTTGGCGAACATGGCCCCGACAAGCACTTTTGTTAGATACAGTCGTTTGAGTGGGCTTAGTCTACGCAGCGGAGCGGCCGCTGCCTGGCCCGGCCCGAAGCAAGGAGCAGTATGTTTGAGCGCTTTACGGACCGCGCCCGGCGGGTAATAGTCCTGGCCCAGGAGGAGGCCAGGCTGCTGAACCACAACTATCTGGGCACCGAGCACATTCTGCTTGGCCTGATCCACGAGGGTGAGGGTGTCGCCGCTAAGGCACTGGAAGCCATCGGAATGACTCTGGACGGGGTCCGCGCCCAAGTTCAAGAAATCATTGGCGAGGGTCAAGCCGCATCGCCGGGTAGCCACATTCCGTTCACGCCACGCGCCAAGCGTGTCCTTGAGTTGACATTGCGTGAGGCCCTCCAATTGGGTCACAACTACATCGGCACCGAACACATCCTGCTTGGCCTGATCCGCGAAGGCGAAGGCGTAGCCGCCCGGGTCCTAACTAAATTGGGCGCCGACTTGGGCCGTTTGCGCCAGCAGGTGATCGAGATGCTGCAGGTCTACCAAGGCAAAGAGCAGATGGCGGGGACCGCCCCAAGTGACTCGGCGCCAGCCGGTTCAGCCATCCTTGACCAGTTCGGTATCAACCTGACCCAGGCCGCCCGCGAAGGCAAACTTGATCCAGTTATCGGCCGGGCCAAAGAAATTGAACGAGTCATGCAGGTCTTGTCCCGCCGCACCAAGAACAACCCGGTGCTGATCGGTGAACCTGGCGTCGGCAAGACGGCCATAGTCGAAGGCTTGGCCCAAGATATCGTCCGCGGCGATGTCCCAGAAACACTCAAAGACAAGCAGCTTTATACGCTTGACCTTGGTTCTTTGGTGGCTGGTTCACGCTACCGGGGTGATTTTGAGGAGCGTTTGAAGAAGGTTCTGAAAGAGATCAGAACCCGCGGCGACATCATCTTGTTCATAGATGAAATCCATACCCTGGTTGGTGCTGGAGCAGCTGAAGGCGCGATCGACGCGGCTTCCATCCTCAAGCCGATGCTGGCCCGCGGCGAGCTGCAAACAGTTGGCGCGACCACCCTGGACGAATACCGCAAGTATGTCGAGAAGGACCCCGCTTTGGAGCGGCGTTTCCAGCCGATCCAGGTTCAAGAACCGTCCGTCAAGCACACCATTGACATCCTGCGCGGCCTACGGGACCGCTACGAATCACACCACCGCGTCTCAATCACTGACGCCGCGCTGGTGGCGGCCGCTCAGTTAGCTGACCGTTACATCAATGACCGGTTCCTGCCGGACAAGGCGATCGACCTGATTGATGAAGCTGGGGCCCGGCTACGTATCCGCCGGATGACAGCCCCGCCTGAACTGCGTGAAATGGATGAACAGATCGCCAAGACACGCAAAGAGAAAGAAGCCGCCATCGACAATCAGGACTTTGAGCGGGCCGCGGCCTTACGTGATGACGAACGCAAGCTAACTGAGGCTCGGGCCGAGCGGGAGAAAGCCTGGCGCGCCGGTGACCTTGACACTGTGGCTGAAGTTGATGAAGAACTGATCGCCGAAGTGCTCGCCATGTCAACTGGTATCCCAGTTATCAAACTGACGGAGGAAGAGTCCGGCAGACTGCTGCGCATGGAAGCCGAACTGCACAAGCGTGTGATTGGCCAAGATGAGGCGATCAAAGCCCTATCGCAAGCCATCCGGCGGACCCGGGCTGGTTTGAAGGACCCGAAGCGGCCTGGCGGTTCGTTCATCTTCGCCGGGCCGACCGGTGTCGGCAAGACTGAGCTGGCCAAGGCACTGGCCGAATTCCTGTTCGGTGATGAGGACGCCTTGATTCAACTCGACATGTCTGAGTTCTCAGAGCATCACACTGTGTCCCGTTTGTTCGGTTCACCGCCTGGTTATGTCGGTTATGAAGAAGGCGGCCAGTTGACTGAGAAAGTCCGGCGTAAGCCTTTCTCAGTTGTTCTGTTCGATGAGGTTGAAAAAGCTCACGCCGACATCTTCAACTCGTTGCTTCAGATCCTTGAAGAAGGCAAACTAACTGACGCCCAAGGCCGCACGGTCGACTTCAAGAACACTGTCATCATCATGACAACCAACCTTGGCACCAAAGACATCGCCAAAGGTGTCATGACTGGTTTCCAGGCTGGCGGCACGCTTTCAACCAGCTACGAGCGGATGAAAGACAAAGTCCAAGATGAGCTGAAACAGCATTTCAGGCCAGAGTTCTTGAACCGTGTCGATGACACCATTGTCTTCCCGCAGTTGACTCAGGATCAGATCGAACAGATCGTCGATTTGATGATGGCCCGTCTTGATGAGCGTTTGAATGACCAGGGCATGTCGATCAGCTTGACGGAAGCCGCCCGCCACCTGCTGGCTGAACGCGGCTACGACCCAGTCCTTGGGGCACGGCCTTTACGCCGCGCCATCCAACGTGAGATCGAAGACGTCCTGTCTGAGAAGATCCTGTTCGGTGAAATCCGGCGCGGCGAGCGAGTCGAGGTTGACGCCACTGGTGAAGGCCCCGAAGCTAAGTTCGTTTTCTTGCCGCATTCAGCCGAACCGGTCCCGGTGATGGCTGGTGAGACTCTAAGCGAAGGCGATCTTCCAACCGCCGAATAGGCCGGTCCGCTCCGAACTACCCAAGTGACGGTGCCGCCAAAGTGCCGCCACTTGGGTAGCGCTACTCAGGTGCTCTTCCCTTGGGGCCTCAATCTGAGGACAATTCCTTTGGCCGCCCCAAAAAAATCCTAAGCCGGGAGTCGCCAGTGGACCCAGACACTCAGGCTCTGCTTGAGTCACTAAAGGAAGCTCGCCAAACCGACCCGAACGCGGGTCTCGGACTTGGCGCTAAGAGTCTTGTCCAGCGCCTGACGTATGCGCTGCAAACTGAATCCGGCATCAACGCTGATCAGCTCATGATGATCCTTGGCAGCCTTACCGGCTACGCCTGCCAGCAGGCGGTCCGTCAGATAGCGGCCGCTCAGCAGCGCCCAGCCCAACTAATCTTCACCATCACTACTGGCGGCGATGGCAGACGCTACATGTCTGGCGACCATCTCAACTTCTTCCTTTTCCAAGGGCCTCGTTCCGTTTGGCGCGGCATTTCCAGCATGGCTAAAGCACTCGGGGCAGCCGACCACGAACTGCCCAACGTGACTGAGATCGCCCAATATGTCGCCTGGACTGTCGCCATGGGGCAGTTCGGTTATGTCCGCTTCCCACCAGGCCACGGCGCCACACCTTCCCCAGAGGAAGCGTTACGCCACTTCTGGCCGCAATGGGCGCCAGATTTGCGGCTCTTCGCCCCTTCCCCAGACAAACAGCCCGAACTTATGACCATCGCGGTGCGCACAGCCATGAACCAGGCCAAAGAAGTCCTCCACCCGTGTGACGCGCTAGCTATCGTGATGGAATCCGCCATCGCCATGTCACGGGTTGACCTGCCACAGGAATACTGGGGTTACAGCGAAGACTCCCAGTCACAGCCACGAGCTTTCTCCGAGTGACCACCACCTGGGGCCAACCCGGTGCACCACGCCGCGGGGACGGCATCGGGCAAACCGGCGGCTCAATGTGATAATGAAGCGCGTGTCCGCCGAATACCAGATCAGACCCGCTGTCAGCCAAGATGTCAAAGCGATCCGTGGGCTGACAGCGCACTATGTCACCGAAGGTCGCCTGGTGACCAAGCCGCCCGTGGCCTATTACGAGTCGTTGCCGGATTTCCTAGTAGCCGTCACGCCCGCTGGACGGCTGATCGGTTGCGGCGCGGTCCATGTCTTGTGGAAGGGGCTCGGCGAAATCCGCACCTTGGCGACCGAACCTACCTGGCAAGGCCAAGGCGTCGGTCACAGCATTGTTGACGGGCTGATCGCCCGAGCCCGGCGCCTCGGGCTTGACCGCTTGTTTTGTCTCACCTTTGAGGTTGGTTTCTTCTCCGTCCATGGCTTCGAACCACTTGAAGGCATACCGGTCAGCACCAAGGTCTACGAACAGTTACTGCGCTCACATGATGACGGTGTGGCTGAGTTCCTCGACCTGGCTCGGGTCAAACCAAACACGCTCGGCAACACCCGGATGCTGCTGCACCTTGAAGGGTGACGGATATCACCCCGAGGTGACGAACAACCCCACCGGCGAATGAATAGCACCTCTGGCCGGAACTGATGGCGCCATCCCCGCCGGGGTCGCGTCTGCCTGGGTGCCCTGACGCCCGCCTTGACCACCCCCGCCCTGACCGGTCAGCCTGGGCCCGCCGGCGTGGCATGACAGCGCCACAGTTTAGAAGTCAATAGACTCCAAAGATGCATCCAAAACTGGACGTATTGTTCCGCCCGGCCGGACCAGAACCACCCGCGGTCTATTGGCGGAACCGCGCCATAGTGCTAGCCGGGCTGGTGATCGTAGTGGTGCTTGTGGTGATGATTATCAAAGCACTTGGTGGCAACGGCGACGCCAGTTCAGGTCCAACAACCTCACCGCCCCCAGCGGCGGTACAACCGAACCCAACCGAGCCTGAAACTCCTCCAGCTTGCACAGCTCAGCAACTGACTGGCGGCGCCCAAGCGCCAGACGCCGACATTTCACTGGTGAAAGACAAAGAAGCCTTCACCACCGGTGAACCAGTCACCTTCACCGCCACAGTCAAGAACACCAGCGGCCAGGACTGCTCAATCCTGAACAACGCCCATAACGTGGTACTAGCGGTCGAATCCGGTAACGACCGGATCTTCAATTCGGCTGACTGCGCTGCTGCGGTCTCCGCCGAATCGGGCGTGGCTATCACCATCAAAGCTGGCGCTGTTGGCCAGATCCCGATTAGCTGGGACGCTACCCGGTCGCAGCAAAGCTGCCGCGAGATCAAAGAGCTGCCGTTCCGTTCGAAGGACGCCACCTACAACGCCAGCGTGACGATAGCCGAGGTCGCCTCAGACAAGACCTGGTTCCTTCTGACACCGTGACCAGCTAAACGCCCTTCAGTAACGGAAGGCGTATTGAATGTCGCGCCGGGTAGTGCGGAAGCCTTGGCGGTGGTAGGCGGCGATAGCTGGTTTGTTGTCCGCTTCAACGAATAACCTGACCTCGCTGACGCCTTGCGCCTCAAGGTGACGCATCGCGACATCCAGCAGATGTGTTCCGAGACGCTGGCCGCGCGCCGCTGGATGAACCGCCAGGGCATAGATTTCACCGATCCCAGCTTCGATTTTGGTCCAGACGTAGCCCGCCGGAACGGCCGCCCCCGACCCAGCCACCCCGGGAACAGCCGCCTGGCCGCTCTGTCGGTCATCGCCCGGCCAGCCGGCGAATATCAAACCGGCCGGGTCAAACCAGGGCTGCGCCATCCGCTGCTCAAAATCCTCCAGCGTCAAGGAACCTTGTTCCGGGTGCCCAGCGAAAGCCAAAGCGTTCAACTCAACCCAGATCGCGGGGTCGCGGTCCGGCTCAAACTGGCGCGAAGCGATAACCGATGTGGTAGGCAAAGACCCGGGGGGCGGCATCGTCCAACTTGAATCAGCCCGGCCTGCCCGGCAATCAACCGTCATCTGCCACAACTCCCGGGCTGGTACCAAGCAAAGCGCGGCCGCCACTTGGCGCGAGGCGCCCATGTCGCCGTGGGCCCAAAGGCGGGTCCGCGGGTTATCTTGGGCCAGCAGACGGATGACCGCCCGGGCGATCCCGCGGCGCCGGTGCGCTGGATCAACCGCCAGTTCAGCGGCCGCTCCATCACCACTGC
Organism: Bifidobacteriaceae bacterium; assembly: GCA_031267825.1. Lineage (GTDB taxonomy): Bacteria > Actinomycetota > Actinomycetes > Actinomycetales > WQXJ01 > JAIRTF01. The sequence continues at coordinate 9,446 of JAIRYJ010000003.1, read as the reverse complement.
GTTGGGCGTAGCCCGCTAGCTGGTTGTTTCGCCAGCCCAGGAAGTGGGTTACGGCCGGATCGGCGGCCGCCAAAGCCAGTAGCGGCGCCTCGCTGATGGCTTCCACCCCGTCGTATTCTTTGACCCGTTCAGCTAACGCCACCACCTGGCGTTGTGTCGCAGGACTGACCTCCCCCACCACCCGGGCGAGGGGTTCTTCGGTTGGAGTTGTCATCACCTACCTCCTTGGCGGTCTTTCTGGTCGCGGCTGTAACGCGGAGCCGGTCAGGTATCTAGTCGAGGTCGCCCCGGCGCCAGCGGCGGGCCGCCCGGTCGAGCGCTTCAGCGTTGTCCAGCAGTGCGGCCGCCCGCCCGGTCAGGACGCTGGCTTCATCTGACCGCGTCTCATGCATCCAGTCAGCCTCCATCGCTGAACCGGTCGCCACAATGCGGGCGAAGGCTCCCGCCCGGCTCAGGGCAACATCTAGATCACCTGTGAAAACTCCTGAGAGTACGGCGTCCGCCAGTTTTATCATCTCGTCCGGCCCGGGCGGGTCTTCGGCACCCGCCACGACTTGGGCTACGGCTTGGCGGGAAACGCCCGCCTTGTACCGTTCAGCGACAGTTGACGGATCGCGTCTGACCCATTCGCGCAGCATGTAGACACGCCACAACGCTCCCGGCAACGAGTCAGCGGGCGATTGCGCCCACAAACCAGCGATGATCTCGACGCCTTCAGCTTGCACCAAATCAAGCAGACGCCGCACCATGGCTGGGTCGGATGGCGCCTGCCGCCGCGCCCGCGTGACAAGGGCTTGAGCGCTGGAATGCGCCAGCTCGGCTTGGACCGCCGGGTCAACCCCACCGGGCAGTTGACCGGCCGCGAACGGGTCCATCATGACTGGCCGCTTGAACCGTGGCAAAGGCGTTTCGCTCATCATTCCAGGGTGCCACACGTCTGGGCGCCGTCCAGCGGACCTGGGTAGCCTTGGCTGTTTCCCGGTTTGTTTTGCCCGATGCCGTCCGTCACGGTTTGGCTGCCACCAGTCAGGTTTCCAGCCTTGTTTTGCCCGATGCCGTCCGTCACGGTTTGCCTGCCACCAGTCAGGTTTCCAGCCTTGTATTGCCCGATGCCGCCCCTCGTGGTTTCCACGACAGACATCCTTTTTCCTACGATGAGAGCCAATTAAGCACCGCAGGAACAGGCGACCGCGGGCCGAGAGGCTTGTCTGCGCATGGAATCAAGGGATTCGCGCCGATGCTGACTCCGAAGGCGAGCCTGACGACAGTCTGATCGGGGCCGCTGCGTAACCATAGAAACGACCTCGAACACGGCTCACGGACAGCGAATTGGACGCTATGCGAACAGCCCGTGAGCGCGGCGTCAGTGTGAACGCGCTCGCAAAGCGGTTCGGTGTCCGCCGAGGCACCGTTTGGGTAAAGACGCGTTGACAGCGTCCGTCTCTTTGCAGCGAGTGGAACTGAGCCTTATTGTCTTCGTATGTGTGAAGATATGAAGACTTATGGTTTCGGGGTTGGGAGCCAGTACGTCGAGCTGGCGGCGGAGGTGTTCTCGCTGCTGTCGGATGCGACACGGATCAGGATCATCCTCGCTCTGCGCGGTGGCGAACTGTCGGTCGGGGAACTGGCCGAGCGGGTCGGGAAGTCATCGACTGCGGTATCGCAGCACCTCGCGAAACTACGCTGGGGAAAGATCGTCGCTACACGCCAGGAAGGCACACGTGTGTTCTACAGCCTGATCGACGAGCACGCCCGCGAACTGGTGACGCACGCGGTATTCCAGGCCGAACACGTCGTGGACGGTGTCCCCCAGCATCACCGTGGCCCTGATGGGTCGATCGGCACGACTGGTGCCACCGAGTGAGCACGACGGAGACGCACCAGGCCGGTGCCATCGCATCGACCGGTGCGGTGAGCCTGTGGCGGAAGATCGACCGAGGTGACTTGGCGCGTGTCCTGTTCGTTGCGGCCTGCGCTCTCGCGGTAGCCCTTGGTCTGGCCTGGCCCTGGCCGCAGGTGCCTGTGGTCGCGGTCGTAGGGCTGGCGGTGGGCTGTTGGCCGATCCTCAAGGAAGCACTCGGGGATGCCCGCGAGCGGCGCATGAGCATGGAACTGTCCATGCTGATCGCTATCGTCGCGGCCGCCACGATCGGAGAGTGGGTGACCGCGCTGCTCATCGCCACGTTCGTGCTCGCGGCGGAGATCCTCGAAGACCTGGCGATGGATCGCGGCCGCGATGCCCTCACCGACCTCATGGCGTTCCTGCCTGACGCTGTGCGGGTGCGGCAGGGCGGCGACACCGTAACGGTGCCGCTGGGTGAAGTGGAGCCGGGGCAGATCGTTGTCGTCGCTCCCGGCGGTCGTATTCCCGTTGATGGGATCGTGGTCGCAGGCGAGTCAACGGCGGATCAGTCGCGCATCACAGGCGAGTCGTTGCCCGTCGATATTGCGGTTGGGAGTGAAGTGTTCGCTGGTTCGGTCAACCAGATCGGAGCGGTCGAGTTGCGCGCCGAACGTATCGGTGCGGAGTCGTCCTATGGGCACATCGTCGAGGCGGTGCGGCAGGCGCAGGAATCCGAGCCTCCTGTACAACGGTTGGCCGACCGACTCGCCTCCTGGCTGATCTATCTCGCCCTCGGCGGCGCGGTCATCACCTATCTGGTCACACGAGACATCACCTCAACGATTGCGGTTGTCGTCGTCGCGGGTGCGTGCGGTGTCGTCGCGGGCACGCCGCTCGCGGTGCTCGCGGCTATCGCCCGCATCGCCCGTTCCGGCGCGTTCATCAAGGACGGCGCACACCTCGAAGCACTCTCGACCGTCGATACCGTGGTGTTCGACAAGACCGGCACCCTCACCATCGGCTCGCCCGCCGTCACTCAGATACGCACCGCCCCAGGCATCACCGAAGAGGAACTGTTGATCTTCGCGGCCGCTGCCGAGGCCTACTCAGAGCATCCGCTGGGACAGGCGATCGTCAGGCACGCGCGTGGACTGGGGTTGCCCGTCGGCCCGGCCGAAGACTTCACCTACCGGCCCGGTCTTGGCGTTACAGCCAGAGTCACGGGCAGGATGATTGCGGCAGGCAGCCGAGGTCTTGTCGCCGATGCCCCCGACAAGGTCGAGGGGCAAGGCATTGCGACCGCTGCGCATGTCGCCATAGACAGCACCTATGCGGGTACGATCCTGCTGGCTGACACGATCCGTGACTCGGCTAAACAAGCGGTTGCCGAACTCCGCCAACGCGGGCTGCGCACGCTCGTCATCACCGGCGATCAGGAAGCAACCGCGCGGGCGGTGGCCGCTGAACTCGGGATTGACGACGTGCGCGCGGGACTGCTCCCAGTGCGGAAGCTCACCACCATCGACGCCGAACGAGAGGCCGGGCACAAGCTTGCGATGGTCGGAGACGGCGTGAACGACGCTCCCGCACTCGCCCGCGCCGACGTCGGCATTGCGGTTGGATCGGGCACTGAGATCGCCCGCGAGTGCGCGGACGTGGTGCTCATCAGCTCCGACCTGAACGACCTCGCCCGTACGGTACGGATCGCCAAGCGCGCACGGCGGATCGTGATGTTCAATTTCGCAGGCACCATCGCCGTTGACCTCGTCGGCATCGGCCTAGCCGCGTTCGGGCTTCTCAGCCCTGTCAGCGCCGCACTCATCCACGTCGGCTCAGAGACCGCGTTCATCCTAAACTCCGCACGCCTCATCCCCGGACGACGCACCCGATAGCGCTTCACCACAGTCTGATACGCCCTGGGTTTAGTGGAGGGTTTGATCTCTGGAAAGGATTATTACCATGCCAACCCCGAGAAGATATCCCCAAGAACTGCCCGAGCGGGCCGTGACGGAGGCAAGGAAGCCAAACGAGAACACCCCCACACATCTTCCGATGTCGGTGTTCCCGTAAGACACGTGGGTGGGCCCCGTGGGGCTCGAACCCACGACCCACGGATTAAAAGTCCGTTGCTCTGCCAACTGAGCTAGAGGCCCGCAGGGGTAAACTCTACCGCCTCGCGGGCGGTTGATCTTCCTGTAAGGGTTACCCAGGTCGGTGCCGTGGCTGGCTGGGTTGGTGTGCCCGGTGCGAGCAAGACACGATTCCTGATTCGTTTGTCGGTTTGATCCGGGCTGATCTGACCGGTTTAGTCTGGTCTTGGTCTTGAAACCGTCCAGATCGGGTCTCAAACGTGAGCAAACCCGGAGTCTTGATCCACCAGTGGATCAGAATTCTTGTCTCGCTAACACCATCCCGGGCGTGAGGTCAGGAAGTGTGGTCACAGTGACTCTATTGACCCGACTGTGTCCACTTCCCGACCCCGCGATACCGGCTGTTTGGGCGGCATCGTCCAACTTGGTGACGGGCTCAACTTGACGGCTCCACTTAGCTGCGGCACCAACCAACTTGCTGACGCGGACCAGGCCAGCCACCTACGGGCGGATCCGCATGGCCAGCCGGAACCGCCGGTTTTCGCCGCCGGTGCCATCCGGTTCGACTGTCACGAAGGTTGTACCCGGATAAACTGACTCGCCGTAAGCGGCCGGTTCGCCCGGATCTGAGGCCCAGGCGGCTTTGTCAAACAAAATGTAGTCCGGCACTACCTGATCGGCGCCGCCTCCGAGCCACACAACCCGGCAGCGCCCGCTTAGCCTGGACATCAAACCAGTGTCAGTCACGACCAGCGTGTCGTCTGGGATGGCTCTTAAAATCGTCTCAGCGGCAGGCAGATCTGGTGAGGCGTGGTAAGACGACGGCATGAACGCCGCCCGGCCAGGGAAGAACGGTACCGCCGCTAAGGCGAAGCAAAGACTCAGCAGCGGCAAGTGGCGCCCAAGCGCCCGCCACAACCGGCCTGGTGAACGTTTCAACCGCCTGGCGGCGTCGATCGCGGCCAAGAACACGATTGGCATCAGGATCATTGAATAGTGCCAGGCTGTGCCCCAATAGTGTGGATTATCTGACACCAGCCGCCAGGCCAGGGTCGGCAAGGCGACAAGGAACAACGGCGAGGCCACCGCTACACCTAACGTCACGCCCAACAGCAAGGCAACCAAGAGGATCTTTTGTCCGTTCCATAATCCGGCCAGCACGTCCAGGATTGACCCGGCGGGAACCTTATTCCAGTATTCCCACTGTTCACCTCCCCGGAAATAGGGTATGACCAGCCCAAAGACCACCGCTGCCAGGACCAAACTGAGCCCTGTCATGGTGAACCCAAGCCTGATTCTGACTGTCGCGTCCGCTAGAGCGCCGCTAGGGGAGTCGTCTGATTGACGGATCGCCCGCCGCCGGGCAGCGAGTCCTGACAGGGCCATGACCAGACCCAGGGCGGCCAGGTTGAAAGCCAAGTCTTCCTTGATGAACAGCCACACCAGGCCGAAGGCGAAACATCTCAGCCAGCGCCGCCCCAAGTAGGCTGACAGGCTCAAAGCGATGAACGGTACGGCCAGTGCGTATTCGTGAAACTCGGCGTTGATCCCGGTCGCCAAGCCCCAGCTCAGACCGTAAGCCAGGCCCAGGCATAAGGCGCCGCGGCCACCCCAGACACGGCCGGCCGCAATTGCCACGATCCCAACCGACCAGGCCACCAGGCCACATTGGATCACTAGCAGGGTGACGGCTGAAGGAAACACCCGGTATGGCAACGCCAGTAAAGCTAGTGCCGGTGAAAAGTGGTCGCCGAGTTGGTTAGTTCCAGGCCCTTTGACGTCAATGATTGGTCCGGTGCCCTCGGCGTATCCACGGACAGCTTGTTCAAAGATCGCCAGGTCCCAGCTTGGCGAAGACAGGTTGAACCAACGGGATAGTGCGATTATGAGATAAATCATCAAAGCGACGGCCGTGGCTGAGCCCACCGCCAGGGGAATCGGGCGGTACCACTTCTGGCGGCCCAACCAGCCCCGCCAATCCGCCATCATGTTCGTAACAATAGCCGCAGGCTTCCCAAACTCAGGCCCAACCTTCACAATCCTCGCCAACTCCCGGCTCTTGATTCCGCCACCCGGGAAACACCTTCCGCCAGCGGCGGGCGGGCACGGGACATGTCAGGCTTACCTCATGTTCGGTGGCCTCAGCAGCGGCCTAATGCTCAACCCGGCTGGCCTGGCCAACCCGGCTGGCCTGGCCTACCCGGCCAGGCCGGAACGCGACCTGTTCGCATCTTTGCCAGCCGGTCTGATCATCGCCTCAGCCGGTCTGGCGGCGCTGGCCGTGGCGGTGTTCGTCTTACGGCGGCCGCACCGTGTCCGGCGAAGAAGGGCTTGGCGGGCCGCCTGTTACACGGCGGGCGGTCTGGCGCTTGTCTTGGGGCTCGGTGTGGCGACAAATGCCTACGTTGGCTGGGCGCCGAATCTTGAGGCCGCCCAAATCCGGGCTGGGTTGCCGGATACCTTCCGGCCGTCGGCCACTTTGGCGGCCAATGCGCCCAGTCCGGAGATCATCGGCGACAAGCCGGTGACTGACCAGGGGACTAAACAGGCGGCCATCAGTTCGATCCCTGACGGCCTTGACCCGAGCAGGCGGCTGGCGGACCGCGGCGCGGTTGGCCAGTACACCTTGCCAGTCGCCGAGTCGTATCACCTCCCGGGCCATGATCTGCTGGTTTACACACCTCCCGGGTTTGATCCGTCAGGTGAGCTGGCCTACCCGGTGCTCTACTTGATGCACGGCTCACCCGGCTCAGCGGCTGATTGGTTCGCCACTGGTGCCCCGGCGGTGGTTGACGCGATGATCGCCAACCACAAGATCACTCCAATCATCCTGGTAGCGCCGAGTTTGCGGGCTAGCACCGGGTCAGATTCAGGCTGTCTTGACGCCAGCGAACCAGGTGGCTCCCAGGTCGAGTCATATCTTCATGGGGTTGTCCGTCCTTGGGTTGAGAACCACTTACCGGTCAGCATCAGCCGTGCCCGGACAGCCATCGGCGGCATGTCGATGGGCGGATACTGCGCCCTTGATCAGGGTTTACGCCACTTCGAGGACTTCGCCACAATCTTGTCGATTCTGCCTTATGGGGCTCCTGGAGCGGCCGGAGAGGCGATGAAGTCATCGCAGGCGGAAATCGACGCTGTCACTCCGCTGCTCTATGCCTCAACTCTTGAAGGTCTTGAACGCAGCCCTGTGGCGACTTGGTTCGCCGTCAACCAAGCTGAGGCCGACGGCCGGATGGGACAGGAAACCGAGGCCATAGTGGCCGCTTTGCACCGCCGTGGCCTGGTCGCCGAGGTTCACGTCCAGAAAGGCTTGGGGCACACTTGGGCCATGACGATCGCTTCGTTGCCGGCTGGTCTAGAGTTCTGGCAGGAACAGCTATCTGGCCTTGGAAACCTCTGACATGAACTTTTCAGACTGCGCCCAGACTACGTCCAAGTGGTGTCAAATGCCTGACGCATTAGCTTTATTGGCGCGGCCCAAAGACGGCCGTGCCGAGCCGCACGATGCTCGCGCCTTCTGCGATGGCGATCTCTAGATCGCCACTCATACCCATCGACAATTCAGTCGCGTCAGCTAGTGAACCGCCGGCCGCCACCACCCGGTCCCTGATTTGGCGTAAGTCGGCGTAGGCACGGGCTATCTGGGCGGCATCGTCGGTCAAGGGACCAACGGTCATGAACCCAGTCAGACGCAACCCCGGCAACTCAGCCACCTGACAGGCTAAGTCTTCGGCTTGTGCCGGGTCGACGCCGTTCTTGGCCGCTTCGCCTGAGGTGTTGACCTGCACCATGACTTCCAACGGGACAGGCCGCGCGACGCATCGCAGCCTGACGCGTTGAGCTAGGCGTAACGAGTCGATTGTTTCGAGGCAGGTCGCCCAACTTAGAGCCGAGTTGACTTTGTTCGATTGGAGCTGGCCAATGAAATGCGTCTGGTGTGGCAGGTCCGCCAAGGCGGGCCCTTTGGCGGCCAGTTCTTGGACGCGGTTTTCGCCGATTAGACCAGCCCCAGCCAAGAGCGCGCATCTGATCGCGTCGGCCGACTGGTTCTTGGTCGCCAGCAGCAGCTTGACCGATCCGGCCGGGCGGTCCGCAGCGGCCGTGGCCTGGTCTATCCTTTGGCGTGCCCGCGTCAGCCTGTCCTGAATTTGTCTGGCCAGTTCTGAGTCGGCCGGATCTGGTTGGTCTGCCGCGATCACCTGGGGTTTCCCGCGACGGCCAGGGGTTGCTTCAAGCGCATGGGTACCACCATAACCGGGCAACGGGCGTGGTGCAGCACGGCTTGGCTGGTTGAGCCGAGTAACAGCCCAGTGAAGCCGCCTCTACCGCGGCTGCCGACAACCACCAGGTCAACGTTTTCGGACAGTTCCACAAGCAAGGACGACGCCGTCCCGTCAAGCGCGTGGTGCCGTACGGTGAAGCCGTCGGGCAGGTTACGGCCGCTTAGTTCTTCGGCGATCAGGCGTTCAATCTCATCATCGAGTTCAGCCAACACCGCTGCGTGATCAACTTGTCCTGGGGCCCAGGCGAACAAGGAAGTTCCAGAGGCGATCGGCATGGACGATACGGCGACTAGTTCAGCTTGCCAGTCGATGGCCGCGTCGATGGCATGTTTCAACGCCACCCGGGAGGCTTCCGAGCCGTCAACTCCGACTGCCAGGCGCCGCACTAGAGGCTGGCTACCTTCCGCCGCGTCGTTAGGTGCGAGTTGCCATGAGTTTGGTACGACCACCGTTGGGCAGTGGGCATGAACTGGTAAAGCCGTGCTGACGGTGCCGAGCAGACGTTCAGCGAAGCCGCCTTTACCGCGTGTCCCTACCACCACCAGACTGGCGTTCTTCGATGCTTCTACCAGGACACCAGCCGCATCACCCGGTGCGGCGTGTCCTTCAACATCTAAATGGATTGCCTTGACCTGGCTGATCGCGCTGTCCACCACAGCTCGGGCGCCTTCCGCGAGGGCCGCTCCACCAACATCAAGGAAGGCCGCGTCACTTGATGTAGCGCCGAAGCGGGGCGCCGCGTAGGCGCACACCACCCGCAAGGACTGGCCCCGGCGCCGTGCCATCTTGGCTGCCCAGGTGACAGCGTTGAAGGACGAAGCGGAACCGTCCACTCCTGCCAGGACCAAAGCCTTGCCAGACATTCATCCCACCCCCCGCTCTCTTGTGCCGCCGATCGGGCTGGGGCCTTCTTTGGCTTTACCCGGTCGTTGCTTCCAGATAGGCAACAGCCTACATGAACGAGATTGTTGATGCTTCCTGTTTGGCTCATCTGGCCTTGGAATCCGCCTGCCGCCCCGCCGACCGCTATCGCGCTGGCCATCACCGGCCACCTCCATCTCTCCTATGAGACACAGGTACCTTTACCTCCACAGGGTCTACCGGTCAGGGTCTTGAGCCGTGTAGGTCAACTTTTTGTGTGTAACGTGAATAGTTGTGTCGTTTAAATAGTTTTGGGGGCTGGTGTGAAGGATTCCACGACCCAACATTAGTTGAACCAGGAATCCC
>JAIRYJ010000002.1 GCA_031267825.1 Bifidobacteriaceae bacterium | reverse complement strand
CTCGAGCACCATGGCTGCCGCTTCGGCCCTGAACTGGTCCGAGTAAGGCCCGTGACGGTTGGTAGACACTGAACAATCCTCCTTCGATTCGCTGTCCACCAAAACCATGACACGTCAGTCTGCTCATCTTGATCGCCCAACTCGACGCGGCTAAGGCCACAGAGATCGCCTCCCGAACAGCCCCGGCGACCATAACCCTGGATGACGTGCTGCCCGCTTGGCTGAGCCTGCTGGAGCCGGATTCGCGCGTGAGGCATTGCCGGATCGTGATTGACGGAATCGACGGGTTGGTCAACCAAGGAACCCTCGCCAGAACGTCGGATTGGTTGCCGCCACGCCTACCCCCTGGACTGGAGATGCTTCTATCAGTTAGGGACGATGGCGTCGAGCTGCCTCCGCTCGACCGGCGAGCCGACAGCTGCGTCTTTAGGCTCGGCGACTTGACAGCCGAGGACGCCACCAACCTGGTCCGTTCGCGTCTCAGTCGCGCCCACAAGGCGGCGCCGGACGGTCTCATCCGCCAGCTCGCCAGTCGCTCGCAGAACCCACGTTGGCTGGTCGTCGCGACCCAACTCCTGGTGACCCTGAGCCGACACGACTACCTGTCACGGACGGCATCGGACATGACAAACCTTGACCCGGAGCAGGCTCTCCACTTGATGCTGGAAGAAATTGTCTCTGACCTCAGCCCGTCACTTGACGAACTCTACGAGGACGTTATTGAACGGCTGGGTGAACGCTTTGACGTGACGGCCATCATTCTGTGGATGCTGGGGGTAGCGACGTTCGGCCTGCGTGACAGTGACCTGATAGGCGCGATCAGCTTGATGCGGCCGATTGGTCAAGCGGATTTGGCGCTGGCGCGGAGCCTGTTGACGGAGATGGTTGACGTGGTGGGTGACCGGTGGACGTTCGCCCATAGTACGGTCAGCACGGCCGTCGAAGACCTGATCGCCACGGTGAGCCAAGAGTTAGGCCTCGACACCGCCAGGGCCTACCGCCGTGCACTTGCCCGACACCTGAACGGTTTACCGATTGACGATCCAGTCCGTGAACAAGAACTCTTGCTGTTGCTGCTTTGGGAAGGGGAGTACGGACCACTGGCGCGCGGGATAGCCTCGGTCGACTTCGCGACTCCAAGGGCGATCACCAACCTGCTTGGTGTCATGCTGTGTTGCTCGGTTGACACCGCGTTGAAGCTCCTCGACGCGGCCAAAGAAGAAGAAACCCGACTCGCCGTAGCAACAGCCCTCTTCAGTGTTGGTCAGTACTGCGCGCCAGCCGCCGCAACGCGGCTATACGACCAGATTGAACGGCTGATCAGGCAGATAGACCGGCGGACGAAGTCGCGTTTCGGCGTGTCAGCCAACGATCTGCTACTGGCTCTGCCGACCGCGCGAGTCGGCGTCGGCGGACGGCTGGTGACCGGGGCGCCCTTGGTTGCCGCCATCGCCAGTGCCATAAACAGCGCAACCGATATGGCCACGCTACTCCGTTCGGCACAAGCGGTCATGGATCAACTCGGCGAGACCCCGCAAGCGTTGCGCCTGTGGCAGTCACTCATCCTGTTGATCGACGCGTCGCTCAGAGCGATCGTTGTTGAAACGATTAGCGTGACTGGCGACGGCAATGGTGCCCAGGAGGCACGGGAGTTGCTTGACGCCGCGCACGCGCTTGGCCAGATGGGAAGCATCGCCGAAGAATTTTCCCCGACGTTTCAGATGCTTGCCCGCGTCGCCGAATCTTGTTGCGCTGCCGTCTGGCCGGGACTGGGTTTCGCCTCCACGACAACACTGGTAGATGACGCGGAAGCGCTGGTGCGGGACAGGCCGGGTGAGATTGACGCGCTGGTTGTGGTGGTGACGGCCTATCGGCTAACAGCCATCACCAGCTGCGTCGGCCTACCGGATGATCCAGATGACTGGGATGAGGCTGACGCCCGTGGCGTCGCGGAGGCCATCGACGCGGTGCGGGCCGCACTCTGGCGGCTTGACTCTCAATTGGCGCTGACCCCTGATTCCGCCATCGTGAACGAGGTGAAGGCTTCGATGGGCCTGTTGGCGGTGACGGTCCTGGCGCAAGCCCGAATGCATCCTGAGGCTTGGGCTGTGGCCCGCTGGGCGGTTATCAGCCAGGTCGCAAGCCAACTGGCGGGTGCGGGCGAACACCTCGGCTTGCTGTTGGCGGCACTTTATGAGTATCTCCAAACCACTGGATCTGAATCGGCCGAAGATGTCATCGCCGCGGCGACGGGAATCATTGACCAGCAGTGTCCACCTGAGTGGGCAAGCGGAGAACCGCGCCTGGGTGTTGAGATCATCCTGCTGGCCGCTGCCCTCAAGTCCGGGTTCTCCTTAGGCGGCAGCGCCAAGGCCGCCCTAGCCGCTGCTGAACGGGTGGTTGGCTTGTTCACCAGTGGAGTGCTGCCACAGGCCGAGACGCCGGATTTCGCTGATCTGATCGAGGAGCAGCTGGCGACATTGGCCGAGGATGTCGCCGAACTCGCCCCCGGGGATTACGAAGAGGCGATGCTGCATGAGGTGCTCTTCATCATGATCCGCCTGCAAGATCTGCGAGCACAACTCAGTTGACGTCACGGTGCTAATAACTCGACCGGCGGGCCTGGGGCCGGGCCGTCGAGGTAGATAGGGACAGACCGGCGCCGGGAGCGTATGCCACCGGCCGACTAGTATTGGGGAGCTATGGGTAGAGGTGACGGATCAGACGCGGTCGATCCCATTGGTGGCGGGCAAGGAACCGGTGGTGGTGAACCTGTAACCGAAGGTGGTGGTGAGCCAGCGGCCGGGGGTGGTGTAGCGGCAGACCGCGAGGGAAGGCCTGACCGCCGGGAGCGGTCCGAACAAGCCGACAGATCACGGACCTTAGGTGGCCGTGGCGATGACCGGCGGTCGTATGGGAGCGGCGATGACCGGCGGTCATATGGCCGTGACAGAGACGACCGGTATGGCAGCCGGGACCGCAGCCAAGGAAGGCCCGGCGAGCAGTCGACTGTTGGCCGCCATCCAGGCGCGGACCAGCGGGCGGCGCTGCGCCAATCGAACCGGCAGCGCGAGTCAGAACGGATGCGGGGACATAACCGGCTGGAAGAAGATGACGTACCGGTAGTACCAGGTCACGTCACATCGGCTCTCTTGCCGCCCGATGTTAGAGCGCAGCTTAGGGGCCTCGGCGACCAAAACTCCGAGATGGTGGCCCGCCATTTGGTGATGGTATTCGAGTATCTCGAGGACATACCAGAACTGGCCTACAGACATGCCCGGGCGGCCGCTGACCGGGCCGGCCGGATCGCCGTGGTGCGCGAATACGCGGGCCTGACAAGCTATTACACGCAACGCTGGGCTGAAGCGGTGCGTGAACTGAGAACCTTTCAGCGTCTATCTGGGCAACGCCACCATGCCGCCTTGCTGGCTGACTCGCTGCGCGGCATCGGGAAACCGGCTGATGCGCTGGAACTTGCGGCCGAGATCCCGACCGCTGAGCTGGATCCAGATGAGGCCTTCGAACTTGGCATTGTGGTGGCCGGGGCGCGGGCTGACCTGGGAGAGTTCGGCGCGGCCCGGGTCGCCCTCGAAAGGCTGGGACGGGGACAGTTGGACTTTGAGATGAGCCGCCGACTGGAGCACGCCAAACAGCGGATTGACGCGCTGGCTGGGGGCGCCTCGCCAGCCAGCCAGGAGTTCGAGGACGAGGCAGAACTAGATGACGAGTTGGCTGACCTGGTCGAGGCCGCCTTCCATCAAGACCAGCAAGACCAACCGGAGTCAGCGGAACAACAAGACCAGCAAGACCAGCAGCACCAGCAAGACCAGCTAGAACACCAAGACCAGCAAGACCAACCGGAGTCAGCGGAACAACAAGACCAGCTAGAACAACAAGACCAGCCCGACCAACCGGAGCTGACATGAATCGACCCGGTACAGGACTGATTGACGTACCCGAGCCGCTCAGTCACCACTTCGATGTCGCGTTGACGGACATGGATGGGGTCCTGTTTCGCGGTAATGAACCAATGGTCCACGCCGCTGACCAGGTAGGACGGGCTCGCCAACGGGGCATGAAGTTCATCTTTGTGACCAACAACGCCTCCCGGCCGCCGCGCCTGGCAGCGGCCAAACTCGGGTCAATGCGCATTCCAGCTGACCGTGACGATGTCATCACCTCAGCCCAATCAGGCGTCTCGCTGATGGCCGAACACATTCCCGCAGGATCAGGTGTCATGGCTGTGGGCGGCAACGGCCTGACCGAGGCCGTCACAAAGGCCGGCTTCAAACTGGTGACAGCGGCGATCGAACGGCCGGCCGCCGTCATCCAAGGCCTCAGCCCAGCTCTGCAATGGCGCGACCTGGAGGAAGCGGCTTACGCGATCGAGGCGGGGGCCGCCTATTTCGCCACCAACCTAGACAAGAACCTTCCGACCGAGTTTGGCTTCGCACCAGGTAACGGCGCCATGGTTCAGGCTCTCGTTGTAACGACCGGGGTTGTGCCGAAAGCCTCCGGCAAGCCTCACGCCCTGATCTTTCATTTGGCCGCTGAGCGCGGCAAAGCCGAACGGCCGGTGGTGATCGGTGACCGTCTGGACACCGACATCCGTGGCGCCAATAACGCCGGCTACCCCGGTTTGCTGGTCCTGACTGGCGTGTCGAAAGCGGTTGACGCCCTGATGGCGGGTCCGGCTGAACGGCCCAGCTTGATCGCCCGTGATTTGCGGGCGTTGAGTCAGCCGCACCAGGCGCCGGTCCGGGAAGGCGCCTATTGGGTTTGTGGCCAGGCACGGTCTTGGGTGGACGGCAACCGGGTGGTGCTGGAGGACGCAGGGTCGGCATCGGACGATGCCGTCGTCTCGGAACCAGCCTTGCGGGCGGCTCTGGCGGCGGGCTGGTTCGCCGCTGACCAGGGTGTGTTGCTGGATCGCGAATCGATCCCGGCGAACCTGGGCTAGGAGGCCAGCTAACTGTCGCTGATCCAACCGGGGGCAGTCAACCCACTTTCCACTACGGAAACCGGTCAAAGTCACCCATTTTGGGCAACTTTGACCGATTACCGACGGCTGGCACCTAACTCGGCCATTTCCCCCGAACCAACCGCACCATAAACCCGCAGGTCAACCAACTGGCTGTGTTGAGGCGCTGCTTGTCGGGGTCACTTTCCTGTGTTGGGGCCGACCGTTCTGGCTGCTGGTCTTGACTGGCCGGGTAATGGCAGGCCGCCGACCGCCAGCGGGCGGGCGCTAACTGGTGCCAGGGCGGGGTTCGGCTAGAAGCTTGGCTTTGAGCCGCTGGTTGTAGCTGGCCGGGTAATGGTAGGCCGCCAAACCCCAGCGATGACCCGGGTCAGAAGTGAGATCAGATGGCAGGAATTGGTAAACCTGGCTGGGGTTCAAATAGCGCCCGATCTCGCTGTACATCTGGTCCAGGGCGCCATTGACTTGCTGGTGGCGGGCTGGATCGGCGGCGTAGGCCGGTGTGTCGCTGCCGTCAGGCAGCTTGGTTGCCCAGTAGACCTGGTTCAGGCGGACGGCTTGGAGCTTGCCCGCCTTGTTTAGCTGGCGCACCAGCCTTCTCCAGGCTTGTCGCCAAAGACGGAAGCGAGCTTCGGTGAATCCGAGGATGCGTTCTTCTGATCCGAGTTGGAAACCCGTTTCGATGAACTCAGGGGATTGGGTGGCGAAGGTTTGCCGGTCGCGCCGCAGGACAGGCAGCCTTTCATCGACCAGGTCAAGCAGCAAGATGTCGAAGTTGGCTTGCGCGATGAGGTCCTTCAGGTGAGTTGAGGCGAGGTCCCAGCCGACCACTCGGCGGCGGAATTGCGAGGCGATGGCGTCGGTGCTGACACCGCTGAATGGACGCTTTGACATGGCGGAAATGACTGATGACCGGGCTACATAGTCAACTAGTTCAACTCTGTCGGCTGGTTCAAACAGTTCGTAGGCGTCGCGCGAGACGCACGATCCGTAGATCAGTAGCCGCAGCGGCCGGTCCGGCGAGTCGGCGGGGCTGGTCGGAGTGGTGGCGGCATCAATAGAACTAGACACTGAAAACAAGCCTAAGGCCCACCGGCCAATCGGACCTGGCAGCGACAGGCGGAGCGGATTGATCAATCAGGTGGTGGTGGCGGCCTCGGGTGGCGTTGTCAGGACCTGATGACGGAGCGGATTGGCCAATCAGGTGGTGGCGGTCTGGGGCGGCATTGGCAGAAGCTGAGGACGCTTCGGCGAACGGCCATCGCCACTGGAACGGCCTTTGACGTGACGCAGCGCCCAAGGGATCAGATCACCTTGGACCCATTCGGCTTGCCAGCGGATCCATTGGCTGGCTGTACGGGGCGGCCCGGCCGTCGGCAGATCATCAAAACCAGGATCGTCAGGGCCCAAACCAAGGCCAATCAAAGCCGCATTGGCCACCCGCCGGTGACCTTCCGGGGTCAAGTGAATCCGGTCATGAGACCACATGTCCCAGTCGCGCAGCGAAGCCATACCCCACAAGTCGGTCACATAGGCACCGTGGCGCCGGGCGATTGACCAGATCGAAGCGTAAAGCCGGGCGACCCGGCCACGGGTCAGCTTGATCAGTGGTGAAGCCACTGGGTCAGCCGAATTAGCTAGCAGAACATCGGCCCCAGTGGCGCGAATAGTGGCCACGGCCCGGTCAAGCAAAGCGACGATTGAATCAATGTCAGCGTTCAGACGTAAAGCGTCATTGCCGCCCGCCACCAGTGAAACCAAGTCCGGTTTGAGGGCCAAAGCCGGGCGGAGCTGTTGGCGGATGATCGGCCCAGCCAGTTTGCCGCGGATCGCCAAGTTGGCGTATTCGACTGGTTCAAGACCCACCTCAGCCCGCCGGGCAGACAAAGCCGCCGCCAAACGGTCAGCCCAACCGCGCACCGGACCATCGCCGTCCCACAAGCCTTCAGTGAAAGAATCACCCAACGCCACATAACGTTTCCACGGCCCGACCGGTTGGCCAGACGGGCTGACCAACTGGCCAGTTTGGCCCGTCGCCTGACCGGGTGGCAAAACTGGTTGATTCGGTGGTGTGGCTGGCTGCGGTCTGGACACTCGTCCTACTTTAGCGGCGGACATGAAACTGAATGGGGCTCGCGATGTGCCAGCCCGCCAGCGACCAATTGCTGCCAATCAACGATTGAGTGGGGGACCGGCTGGCGGCGTGCTAGCCTTCTAGGAGCCAATCACCTGACGGAAGGACACCGTTTCAATGTGGATCTGAGTCTGCCCCCAGACCCTGCCAGACCCAGCTATTGGAGCGTGTTGTGCCTTCCGTTTCTTTCTCTAACGTCAATTTTCAGTTGCCCGATGCCGTCCCCGTTCTTACCAGCATCAACTTGGCTTTAGGCCCGGGACGGTTTGGGTTGACCGGGCCGAACGGTGGCGGGAAGACCACCCTGTTGCGGTTGATCGCCGGGCTGCTAGAACCAAACTCAGGCACGGTCACGGTCCAAGGGGAAGTCCGCTACCTGCCGCAACGGCTAGGTCCGTGGCGAAAAACCACGGACCGAGGCACAACGCCAGGCTTGCCTGCCGCGTCTTGGCTGGCAACGCGATCGCCTGACCGCGTGCGAACCGACGGGAGGCCGCCTTCGAGTGGCCTCCTGGCTGTAGACCCGGTCGCGCCAGTCGCTGAACTGCTCGGGGTGGCTCCGGTGATAGCCGCTTTGCGACGGATTGAGGCGGGTTCGACCGCGGCCGACGATTTCACCACCGTTGGCACCGACTGGGACATCGAAGACCGGGTGGCGGCCCAATTGGGCCGCCTTGGCCTAGACCAGATCAGCCTTGATCGGCCAGCTAGCAGTCTTTCCGGTGGGGAAGCCGTGACCATCGCTTTCGCCTCCTTGCTGTTGCGCCGCCCGGGGATCATGCTGCTTGATGAGCCAACCAACAACCTGGACACAAGGTCGGTCCGGCGCTTGATGGACGGCATCGGGCAATTCAAAGGTGTGCTGCTGGTAGTCACCCATGACACCGCCCTACTTGACCAGATGGGGCAAATCGGTGAACTGCGCGGCGGCCAACTGGCCTGGTATCCGGCGCCCTTCGCGGCCTTCGAGGAATCCAAACGGCTGGCGCGGGAGGCCGCCACCCGGCGCCTTGGCCAAGCTAAAGCGCAGGTCAAAGCCCAGCAGCGGGACTTAGCTGAAGCTCAAACCAAGCAGGCCCGGCGTGACGCTCAAGGAAGGGCGCAGGCCAGCTCAATGCCGAAAGCCGTGGCCCACTACTTCGAAGGATCAGCCGAACGGACGGCCGCCAAGTCGCGGGCGATTCACCGCGACCGGCTAGCTGAGGCTCGTCAGGAACTAACTGAGGCGCGGGACTCGTTGGAGGCGCCCGTCCGCTTCCGCCTCGAGTTGCCTGAAACTGTGGTGCCGGGCGGGCGGATGGTCCTAGAACTTGACCAAGTCCGTCCAGCGCACACCGATCTGGACGTGTCTTTGCTGGTCAAAGGGCCAGAACGGATCGGTGTCAGGGGGCCAAACGGTGTAGGTAAAACCAGTTTGCTGCGCTGCGCGGCCGGCCTGGCGGCACCAGAATCAGGCCAGGTCAAGCTCTATCTGCCGGCCCGCGTCTTGCCGCAAGACTTGGGTCTACTGGACGATTCACTAACAGTTCAGGCGAACATGGCGCCAACTGATCTCAGTCCAGCCGAGCTGCGTTCCAGCCTGGCGCGTCTTGGTTTTCGGGGTGGCCGGGTCAACCAGTTAGCTGGCACACTATCCGGCGGGGAACGCTGGCGCGCGACCCTGGCGGCCCTGCTGCTGCGCGGCGAGGCACCGCAACTGCTCATCCTGGATGAGCCGACCAACAATTTGGACCTAGATTCGCGGGCCTTCTTGCGTGACGCGTTGCTGGCTTACGGTGGAGCTTTGATCGTCGCCAGCCATGATGAAGCCTTCCTTGGTTCGATCGAGTTGACGTCTGATCTGGTTCTGGGTTGGCGGCGGTTAGGTGCGGTTCGCCCAACTCAAAGCCGGGGCACAATATCAGCGAAGACCGCCCGGACAATGTTGTAAGCCGGTCCCTCATTGTGGGCGGTGACAGTTATGACCGCCGATCGCTGTGGCACAACAATCGAGTACTGGCCGTAGAGGCCATCGGCCCGGAACGTCCCCGGAACAGTGTTGAGCCAAATCTGATAACCGTAGCCGACGTTAGTTTCCGGGTCCTCGAAGTGCTGATTCGGGGACACGACGTCTGTCCGCATCGCCTCAACGTAGGTGGCTGGCACAAGCGGCTGATCCTGCCACAGGCCATCCTGCAATAACAAGCGACCCATCTTGGCGATCTCAGAGGTGGTTAGCTGCAGGCCGTAAGCACCAATGGTGTGGCCTCGGGGGCAAGTGTTCCACCAAGGATTGAGGATTTCGAGCCGGTCAAACAGGCGCGGCATCAAATAGTCCCGCAGGTTCAGTCCGCTGACCTGTTCCACTAGACGGCCCAGCATGTAAGTGTTGGCGTTGGCGTAGAAAAACTTAGTGCCCGGGGTCGATTTGACCGTGCCACGGAAAAACAACTCAGCCCAATCAGTCGTGGCTTTCAGCTTCGGATCGGTCTCCTCAAACCACGGATAGTCCTTGCCGGAAGACATTCGCAGCAGATGCCGCGGAGTGATCGCTTCAGAACCGGGTGCGGCTAAACCGACCGCCTCAGGGAAATAGTCGAGCAGATGATCATCCAAACTGACCCGTCCCTCACCGATCGCCATACCAACCGCCAAAGCCGTGAAAGTCTTCGAAACCGACCAGACTTGAACCCTGTCATCGGCCCGGAACCGGTGTTCAACCTCGCCCTGGCCAGCCTGGTAAACATGAACGCCATAAACGCCGAGGCGGCGTTCAACGTTGCTCAAACGGAAGTTAGCCAGCAGTCCAGCGATCAACATGGGGGCTCCTTTCGGCAATAGTTTCAGTTAGCGTCACACGGTGCCGCTGAACGGGTCCGGCGGCATCGGACAAAAACCGGTACTACTTGGCGGCCAACGGAACTAGACCGAACCGCTGAACCGACCCGGCGGCATCGGACAAGAACCGGTGGAACTCAAAGCAGCGCCCCACCAGCCAACGCGATGGTGAACTGAGCCCCATAATACGTCACCAAACAAGCCGCGATCGAGGCCGGCCGGGCCTTGCCCGGGGCGAACAATTGGCCCGACAAGACAATGTCAGAAGCCAGAAACAGCGTCCCACCCAAACTCATAACCAAAGCGCCCGGCCCTCCGCCGGTCAAGAAACAAGCCCAGCTTAGGCAAGCCATCAGCGCCAAAAGGAAAGCATAAACACCGATCGGAATCCGCAGTGGGCCAAGAGTGAAACCGAACCAACGTTGCCCCACCCAAATCACGCCAAAACTGATCACCAGCGCCGCTGCCGCCGCCCCGGCGATGACCAGCCAAGCCGGACGCCACACCAGATAGACGGCGGAAATGTACAGCAGGTGACCGAAAGCGAAACAGCCACAGCCGGCCAACGTGAAAACAGGCAGCGGGCCGGGGTGGGCGGTCAAACCCTGCAGGTCAAGGCCGATGTCGCCCAACAGGCCACACACCAGACCGACCAGTACCAGCAAGGCGAAGCCCGTCAGTTGTGGGTGGTTGGTGAGCGCCGGGTCGGGGGCGGCCGCTACCCGCCAAGCAGTGGCGGCACCAACCGCCACGAACATCAAACCAGCGGCCGCCTTAGCGCCCAGCGCGGCGCGGGATGGGCCGCGCACCGCCAGCGCGACGTACAAGCCGGCCACGATCGCGCCGACAGCTGTCAGTCCGGCAGGCAGCATTAGGATCCTTTCCTTAGGGGTGACTTGTGGTCAGTTTAACTCGACCTGCCCGATACGCTGGAATCATGCCACGACGTGCTGCGGCGGGTGGACAACCCGCCACCAATGACCACCAGGTAGCCTCACTTGAACGGCGCAACCGTTGGACATTCGCGGTCGGGACCGTCGGGCGGGACATGGTCTACGCCCTGGTTTCGATGTACCTGGTCTATTACCTGACTGAGGCGCTTGACCTACCAGACGCGACACTAGCTTGGGTGGCGACCCTGGTCCTGGCGGCACGATTGTTCGATGCCGTGATGGACATCGTGATGGGGTCAATCGTTGACAACACCCGGTCCCGCTGGGGGCATTTCAAACCATGGATTCTTGCCGGAATGATCGCCTCCGGCCTGTTCACAGTGCTGCTGTTCAGTGATCTTGGGTTGACTGGCACAGGCTTCATTGTGCTGTTTTCAGTGCTGTACCTGTTCTGGGGATTAAGTTGGACCGCCAACGACATCCCCTACTGGTCAATGCTGCCCGCCTTGACACTAGACCAGCGTCAACGCGAACGGATCGGTGCGCTGGCCAAAGTCTTCGCCACGATTGGCCTATTCACTGTGGTGGTGGCGATCATTCCAGTAACCACAGCCTTGACGCCTGTCTACGGCGCGGCCGGTGCCTGGACAGTGTTCGCTGGAGCGGTGGTCGCGGTGATGATCGCCGGGCAGTGCGTCACCCTGGTGGGCACCAAAGAACCCAGCTTGGTGATTGAACAAGACAAGGTGACCCTGAAAGACATCGCCCGGACAGTGTTCCGCAACGACCAGCTAATGTGGACCGCCATCGCCATGATCCTGTTCATGACCGGCTATGTCACAACCACAACCTTCGGAACTTACTATTTCAAATACATTTTCGGTGACGAAGGAATGTACGCGCCGTTCGGCGCTGTCCTAGGTGTTGCCCAAATCGCTGGGTTCTTAGTGTTTCCGTTGCTGCGGCGGCGTTTCAGCCGCCGGGCACTGTACAGTGCGGCGACCGCCCTGGTGGGTGTGGGGTATATCGGATTCTTCTTCGCGCCGGTCAACATTTGGGCTGTCGGTGCGGCCGCCTTATTGCTGTTCAGTGGCACTTCTTTCATCATTCTGCTGATGTTGGTGTTCGTCACCGACACAGTTGATTACGGGCATTGGAAACTAGGTCAACGGCGCACCGCCATCACTTTCGCTTTGCAACCGTTCATCAACAAAGTTGGTGCCGCGTTAGCCACCCAAATCGCGGCCGTCACGTTGATCTTCACCGGGATCAACTCGGCTGACAGCCCGGCCGATGTGACATCAGGTGGACGCCTCGGTTTGAAACTAGTCATGCTGGTGCTGCCGCTGGTTCTAATCGCCGCCGGTTACATCATCTACCGCGCCAAGTACCGCATTGATGAACGCTTCCACGCCCAAATCCTGGCTGATCTGACGGCTCGCGGACAGTTGACCGGGCCGGAAGATGATCCTGGAATCGAAGGCGGTAGGCCGTGAAGGACGCCTATGAGAGAGTCTTCATCGCCTGGGGTGGCAACCAGCGCCTGGCCGGCGCTGTCGCCGCCCGCCTAGCTGAAAGCCACTTCGCGGCCGTAGTTGGGGGTGGTACACCAACTGACCGGTTTGTTGGGACGCAAGTCTTAAGCCAGATTCATAGTTGCACCCGGGCGATCCTGCTGGTTGAAGACACTGGCGCGGCCCAGACCGCGGCAGGCTTGAACTTTAGCGACAACCTGATGTTCGAATGGGGTTTCATCACTGGTACCTTCCAGCCGAACAAAGTCCATGTTTTCCTGATCAACGTTTCGACCCGGGATTTGCCTTCTGACCTGGCTGGTTCATGGGCGGTTGAAATCGAAAGCCAAGGGCGGGAGCTTGAGGACGTAGCGCAACGCATCACCGAAGCTTTCTTCAAGGACGCGACCCACAACATTGAGCTAGACAAGATGAAAATCATGCACATGTGGGACTCCGTCAAGCGCTACGCCGACGTCTACGATGACGGCCCGCCCTGCTCCGATCTGGAACTAGCCCACTACTTGCTGCACAGCATTGAGAGTTGCTACTACCACATGGAGGAAGACCTTTACGAGGCACTGCTTGACAAGATGCACCCGGTCTCAAGTGTCTTAGAGTTCGCCGTGCAGATCGTCAAAGCCAACATCCGGCTGTTCCGTGAAACTGGTGGTCTGCAGCGAGCCTTACAGCTTGACTCCTTCGCCGAGCTGCGGGCCGTTTTTGAACGCCAGTTTGACCTGTCCTTCCAAGATGAGGAACTGAACCTGTGGTTCTCCTATTTCGCGGTGCGGCGTCAAGGCCTGCTTTACCAGACTGTTTCCCTCAGCCAGGAGTTTGATGACGCTGAACAGCGCGAGTTCGCTGGGCGGACGTTGGTCCTGACGTCCCAAGCGATCACTGTGCTGGATCAAATTGTTGAGCGCTATCCACAACAAGCGGCTTACACCAACTTGTACCGCGGTTACCTGTTACGAACACGCAGCCAAATGTTCTCCCGCCTGGGGCGGATCGAGGAAGCGGCTGAGGCTAATCTGGCCGCGACACGGGCCAAAGAAGCTTTCTATCTGGACTACAAGAACGCCTACCCACACGACACTTATCTGATCCGTCAGTTGGCTCAGGAGTATTACTTGGCGTTGGCTGAGCGGCTTGGCTACGCCAGCGATCCAACCGATAAGGCGATGATCCGGCGGACCATCGCCTCATTCCTGGCCAAACTGGAACAAGAATCCGGACGCCAGCACGTTGTGTTGGAGGAACTACGCACCGTCTTCGCCCAGTCAACGGCGCCGGAGGCGTGACCTGGGGGTTTGCTAATCGACTAGTCAGGGCCAGTGACCGGGTCGGTTGACTTCAACACCGGAATTGACCCCAGTGGGGGCAAGACCACCCACTGGGGTCAGTTTCTGTGGGCCCGGCGGGCTGTGGTGGGACTGATTTGGCTGAATTGGTTTGGCGAGTCGATCAAGACAAGCGTTGTGCTCGCGTCTGGTGCGTCAACAGAGGCATCCTGGAGAAGTGGGGGCTGGTCAGTTCGGGTGAGGAGGCACCACTGGGCAAGGTAGGCGGCCGGAGTGGCCGCCAACCTTGGGGAGGAGGCGCTATTGGGTAAGGTAGGCGGCCGGAGGGGCCGCCAACCTTGGGGAGAAGGCGCTATTGGGCAAGGTAAGCGGCCGGATTAGCCGCCACGCGGTCGATCGCGGCCAGAGCCGCGCCAGCCACAGCGGGCAGGGCGGGCCCGGCGGCCGGACGAACAAACTGGTCATCTGGCGCCCAGCCCCAGCTAACAACGCGCAACTCTAATTCTTGGCGGAGGGCGGGCAGAAGTAGCCGAATCAGGTGGGCGAAATCGCCGCCCAGCACAACTGTGTTCAGGTCCATCAGGTTGATCGCGCCAGACAAAGCTATGCCGAGGGCCCGTCCGGCTTGGCTCATGGCGGCGTGAAGAGCCTGTGCGGTGGGATCGCCTTCGAGTCCGCCAGCTCCGGCGTCGCCCGTGCCGCCAGCCGCAGTGGCCCGCGGCGCGGCTGGGAGAGTAGCCAGACCGGCGGCGGTCAGAATCGCACTGCGTCCGGCATACTGCTCAAGGCAGCCGTTGGAGCCGCAAGCACAGGGCGGCCCGGCCGCGTCAACTGTGACATGACCCAGTTCACCAGCCCAACCGTGGCTACCGGAATAGAGCGCGCCGTGCTGGACAATGCCAGCCCCGATCCCAACCCCGCCTGACACGTAGACAAAGCTGGCTTGATGATCACCCAGGCTGGCCAGTTCGGCCCGGGCCGCCAGGGTGGCCTCATTGCCAACCTTCAACTCCGGCAGGCGTAGCCGCCGCCGCACCAGGCCGAGCAGGTCAAGATCCTGCCAGCCGAGGTTGGGGGCCGACCGCAAACGCCCGGTCGCTCGGTCAACTGGTCCCGCTACGGCCAGCGTAGCGCCAGCCAAACGGACCTTTTGAGCAGTCAGACGGCGGCGCACCGGACGGGCCAAGTTGGCTAGGTCAAGGACCGCCTGGGTTGGATCAGATCCGGCCAGATCGGTCCATTGGACGCGTTCGTCTAGGACCTGCCCGGCCAGGTCGAGTGCCTTGACAGCCAGGTAGTCAACGTTGATTTCGAGGCCCAGCCCGGCCACAGTGCCGCGAGCTAAACGGACTGGGGTGGCGGGCCGTCCAGCCCGTCCTGACGCGCGGACGTCCAGTTCCTCCACCAGGCTTCCTTGCACCAGGGCATCTACCAGGGACGATGCCGTCGCCCGGGTTAGCCCAGCGGCCCCGGCTATGTCCGCCCGCGAGACCGGGGCGGCGGCTTGGGCGATCGTTTGGTAAGCCAGCCGCAGGTTGTGGCTGCGCAGCGAGGCTTGGCCAGCGCTGCCAGGTGCTGTAGCTAAACCGGCCGTGGGATCAGATTTCAGCAAGATTGGGGCCCTTCCCCTGCTGGGGTGAACCGCACCGGGCAATGGCTCCTTGGACGGGCGAACCTAAGACGCCGCGACAGCGTGGCTGGTGTGGACGGCATCGGACAATGGCTCTTCTGGTGGACGGGCGTACGGCGGTAATTTCTTAGTTTAGCGGGTGAACAAAACCGTGGCCGGTCCCTTGCGGTCGACCCTGGCCAGCGATATGTTTAGCCGGTCAACTAATTCCAGCGAGAGCTCGACGAGGAGACCCCAATGAGCTATCAGCCAACCCGCTCCGACCACTTCTCGTTCGGCCTGTGGACCGTCGATTGGTCCGGCCAGGACCAGTTCGGGGCCGCCACCCGGCCGCCAATCGACCCTGTCGAGGTGGTTCACAAACTAGATGAAATCGGTGCCTGGGGAATCACCTTCCATGATGATGACCTAATCCCGTTCGGCTCCGACGCCGCCACCAGGGACAGCATCTTGAAACGCTTCAAGCGGGCGCTAGCCGACAGCGGGATCGTAGTTGAGATGGTGACCACCAACACCTTCTCGCCGCCTGTGTTCAAGGACGGATCATTCACCGCCAACGACCGCCGGGTGAGGCGCTTCGGTTTGCGTAAAGTACTGCGCAACGTCGACTTGGCGGCCGAATTGGGAGCCGCCACATTCGTCATGTGGGGTGGACGTGAAGGCCAGGAATACGACTCAGCCAAAGACATCTTCGCCGCCCTGGAACGCTACCGCGAAGGCATCGACACAGTCGCGGCCTATATCAAAGCCCAAGGCTATGACCTCAAAATCGCCCTTGAACCGAAACCGAACGAACCACGTGGCGACATCCTGCTGCCAACAGTCGGCCACGCCCTGGCCTTCATTGACCGGCTAGAACACAGCGACATTGTTGGCCTCAACCCAGAAGTCGGCCATGAGCAGATGGCGGTACTGAACTACACCACTGGGATCGCCCAAGCGTTGTGGTCAGGCAAGCTGTTCCACATTGACCTGAACGGCCAAAAGTCAGTCAAATATGACCAGGACCTTGTCTTTGGTCACGGCGACTTGTTGTCCGCCTTCGGCACAGTTGACCTGCTAGAAAACGGTTTCCCATCGGGTGGACCGCGCTACCAGGGGCCGAAACACTTCGACTACAAACCATCACGCACCGAATATCTGGACGGCGTTTGGGATTCAGCCGCCGCCAATATGCGGATGTACCTCATCCTGGCGGAACGGGCCAAAGCTTTCCGGGCTGATCCGGAAGTCCAGGCCGCTCTTGAGGCCGCCAAGGTGACAGAACTGGCCCAGCCGACTCTGGCACCCGGCGAAACGCTGGCCGATTTTGTGGCCGATCAGTCAGCCTACGAAGAAGCTGACCCAGCTGAACTGGGCCGCCGGAGCTGCGGATTTGTGCGGTTGAACCAGTTAGCCATCAACCATCTACTGGACGCCCGCTAAGGACCGGCCGTGTCTCTGGTAGCGGGGGTGGACACATCCACCCAGTCCTGCAAGGTAGTAGTCCGCGAGGCTGAGACCGGGCGTTTGGTGCGCTCGGGGCGGGCTTCGCACCCTGACGGGACGGAAGTTGATCCTGAACACTGGTGGCAGGCCTACCAGCGGGCGGCTGAGGCCGCTGGCGGATTGTCTGACGTAGCGGCCGTGGCGGTTGGCGGCCAGCAGCACGGCATGGTGGTGCTAGATGAAGCCGGCCAGGTGGTTCGCCCGGCTTTGCTTTGGAATGACACCCGGTCGGCTGGTGCGGCTGACGATCTGATCGCTGAACTGGGTGAGGGTTCGGCTCAGGCCGGTGCCAAGGCCTGGGCTGAGGCGATCGGATCGGTGCCGGTCGCTTCGTTGACGATCACCAAATTGCGTTGGCTGGCGCGAAACGAACCAGCCGACGCGGCCCGCGTGGCGGCGGTGGCGTTACCTCATGACTGGCTTAGCTGGCGTCTGGCCGGTCACGGCCCAGGCGATGGTGATGGTGCGCTGGACCAGTTGGTGACCGACCGGTCAGATGCTTCCGGCACCGGCTACTGGTCGCCATTCAGTGAGGCTTACCGGTCTGATCTGCTGGAACTGGCGTTCGGGCGTTGCCCGGTCTTGCCGCGGGTGGCTGGCCCGGCGGTGTCTCTGGCTGAAACACCGTGGGGTGCGCCGATCGGCCCAGGAGCGGGTGACAACGCCGCTGCCGCACTCGGACTGGAACTGGCGCCCGGGGATGTGGCGATCTCACTTGGAACTTCTGGTGTGGTTTCGGCCATCAGCTCAAAGCCGACGGCTGATCCCAGCGGCATAGTCACCGGGTTCGCTGACGCCAATGGCGCCTACCTGCCGTTGGCCTGCACTTTGAACGGGTCGCGGGTCCTTGATGCGGCTCGCCAAATCCTCGGCGTGGACTACGCCGGATTAGACCAGTTGGCCCTGTCGGCTCCAAGCGGGGCCGATGGCCTGGTCATGGTGCCTTATCTGGAAGGTGAGCGGACACCTAATAGGCCGCGTTCAACTGGGGCTTTTCACGGTTTGCGGCTGGCCAACGCGACTCGGGCCGATCTGGCCCGGGCAGCCGTTGAGGGTTTGGCTTGCCTGTTGGCGGATGGCTTGGACGGGATTGTCAAGCTCGGAATCCCGCTGCGGCGGGTCTTGCTGATTGGCGGCGGAGCCCAGTCGCAGGCCTTCCGCCAGATTCTTCCGGCCGTGTTGGGCATGCCGGTGGTGGTACCTCCGCCAGGAGAATACGTGGCCGATGGCGCCGCCCGGCAAGCCGCCCGCCTTGTGTTGGGTGACCTGCCGCATTGGGAGCGGCCTGGCACTGAAGTCTTTGAGGCGGCCCATGACCCGGTTGTACGCCAACAATATGGCGCCGTCCGGGAAATGACCCACAACCGCTGAGACATGACATTGAGATATCTTGACGTCAAGTCATCCGTCAACTAATTCCCCGGAGGAATTAGTTGCTTTGACGTCGAGGTATCTGCCGGGTCAAGGCGGGCTTAGCGGTTCTTCTCTGAGCGGGCGTAAAGCACTGTGCCGACCACCAGGCAGACTAGCGTCAACCCAATCAGGCAGGCTAAATTGACCGCCGGGTTGAACATCACAACAGAGTCGTATTCCGGTGAACCGGCGTAAACCACCGCCCGGCCCAAATCAACGCAGTAGGTCATTGGCATCAGGCGGCTCGCTAGCCAGAGGATGCCAGTTGACTGGTTGACTGGGATGATCGCCCCAGCCAGGAACATCTGCGGCATGGTTAGCAACATGACAGCCATATTGGCGGTCTTGTTGTTCTTGATCAGGCCCATCACGATCATCGCCAAAGCGCCGCCAGATAGACAGAACAAGGGCGCCAGGATGAGCAGCACTAGTAGCTGCCATGGGGCAAGGGTGATACCCATCACCAGACCGACAGCCAGCACACCAAGACAGGAAACCAATCCGGTGAAAGCCGAACCGGCGATCTTCCCAGTCACAATGGCATAGCGTGACACCGGCGAAACCAGCAGTTCAGCCGAATAATTGCCATCAGAGTCATCAACTAAGGTGACCATTCCCATGGTGGTGAGCATGAAGAGCATCGTCACCAGCATCCCCACAAGCATGAACTGGCCGAGCCCAAAACCGAGCCCACCGGCCATGTTTTGCATCAGGTTACCGCCGATCAGTCCCATCATGATTAGTGGCATGATCAGGCCCATCGCTAGCATTCCGGGCGATTTGAGAGTGATCGTAATGTCGCGGGCGGCAACCGCGATGACCGCGTTGGCTTCACGCGCTAGCCGACTGAGTGGGCGCTTGGCGGACTGGCTGGGGCGGCGATTCGTCATGGTTGGCCCAGTGGCGAAGGCGGCACCGGCCGGATTGGTTGTTTGGCTCATCTTCAACGCCCCCTCCGGCCACCAGCCGACCGGCCACTAGCCGACCGGCTGCCTGCCGACCGACCACCACTGGAAGCCGCCGCCACCGGGTCATCGTCTTGGCTACGCAAGAAGTCGACATAGGCTTCCTCCAGGGTGGCCGCACCGAGGCGTTGTTTCATTTCCTGAGGCGGGCAGCACAGAACAATCTGACCTTGGTTGATCAGGCAAACTGTGCTGGCCGCCTCAGCCTCGTCAATGTAGTGGGTTGTCAGGAAAATCGTTGTGCCCCATTCGCGGCGCACCCGGTTGAGATAGTCCCACAGGTCATGACGGGAGACCGCGTCGAGACCCTGGGTTGGTTCGTCAAGGAATAGGACGTGTGGTGTGTGAACCAAACTGCGAACCACTTCAAACTTGCGTTGCATGCCGCCAGATAGACGGCTCACCTTGGTGAACAGCGATTCGCTCACACCGACGATGTCCGCCAAATGTTCGACCCGCTGACGGTAGGAGGCGGGCATCAGGCGGTAGGCCGGCCGATAGGCGTACATCCCGAAGAGGCAGGCGTGTATCCGGATGTTCTGTTCAGCGGTCAACGCCCGGTCCAGGTTGGGTTGTTGAAATATGATGCCGATTTCTTGCCGCACCAGGCGGTCCTGGGCGTCAATGTCGTATCCGGCGATCCGCACCTGGCCGGCTGTCTTGGCCAAAGTGGTGGTCAGGATCGAGATTGTGGTTGTCTTGCCAGCTCCGTTGGGCCCCAGGAAGGCGAAAAACTCGCCTTCTTGGACTTGGAAGCTGACGTTGTCAACTGATCGTTGTTTGGTTCGCTTGTACTGTTTGACTAGGTTCTCGACCTCAATTACGGCCATTTTGACTCCTTCAGGTTAGCTGTGCGTTCTTGTTCGCCTGGCGGGTTAGCTTGTCTGGCCGCGCCGCGCCGCGTTGAGGTGTTAACCTGACGGCGGATGACGTGGCGGACAGAGCTGATGTTGGATCCGGCGGCGGTTTCCGCGCGGACTAGAACCAGCTTGGGAGAGTTGTCTTAACGCCGTATCAACGGTCCTTCAACGCCATGCAAACGGCGCCGGATCAGGCCGGATGGGTCCCAGGCTGAGCCGGTAGGCGGACCGTGAAGGCACTGCCTTGACCGGCCCCGCTGGTCACGGAAATGCGGCCACCGTGCAGGTCAACGATCCTTTTTGCAAGGGCCAGCCCAAGCCCGCTGCCGCCAGCTGAGCGGGCTTTGTCAGCCCGGTAGAAGCGTTCAAAGACGTGCGGTAAGTCGGTCGGGGCGATCCCTTCGCCCGTGTCAATGACTTCAACTTGGTAGGTGGACGATGCCGTCGCCACGGTTTGGCCGCTCGGCCCGGCTTGGCCGGGTGGTTCAGTTGGGTTGGGGTGGCCTGGGTCGGCCCGGCCTGGGTCAGCCCGGCCTGGGTCAGCAGCCCGGCCCGCCGGGTTGGCTTTGCCGCTGAGACCGCCTGAAGGGCTGACACGCACCAGGATGCGTCCACCGGCGGGTGTGAACTTGATCGCGTTCTGAACCAGGTTGACCCAAACTTGACGTAGCAGCTCGGCGTCCGCCTGAGCCAAGATCGGCCGCGCCTCAAGCGAAACATCTAAGCCTTTGGGTGACCATTGCGGTTCAAGGGCAACAATGACGTCCCGTAGTTGATCGTCAAGCCGGATGTCTTGGCGGTTCAAGGTGGCGTCATCAAGGGCCGACAGGCGCAACAAATTAGAACCCAGGGCGGATAGCCGCTGGCATTCAGCCGTAATGATGCCCAGATAGTGCCGTCTGGTCGCTGGGTCAAGGTCATCTTGGCGCAGCAGACTGGCGAAACCCATGATTGAGGTCAACGGTGACTGGATTTCGTGTGACACGTTAGAGACGAAGTCTTGACGTTGCTGTTCAAGGGTGCCAAGTTCATGCGCCATCTTGTTGACCGAGGCCACCACATCAGATAACGGTCCCCGTTCAGAGGCGTCGATCCGGACATCGAAATCACCTTGGCCGATTCTTTCCAGGGCGTGCAGAATCTGGTCACCCAAACCCCATTGGCTACCTCGGGCGTGACGCGCCGTGCGGGCGGCGATCAGCGCCGCAACGACAGCCAAAGCCATGCCGAGGCTGATCCCAATGATGTAGGCCAACAGTTGGGAGGGGCGCCCAGTTAGGCTGAAAATTAGTTCGGCCACCAGCCAGCCCAGCAGCAGTGCCGCCCAGTAACAGATCAGGAACCAGATAATGCCGAACCGGCTGGGCCCATCTGGTGGGTGGTGAGGTCTTGGACGATGCCGCCCCCCAGCTTCCGCCCTGTCACCGGTTTGGCTGTCGGGCGGCTCGGCAGCAGGGCCGACCGACTGAGGCGCTGGGCTGTCAGGCTGGGCGGCCGGGTTGGGGCTGGGAGATGGGAGGTCGGCATCGGACATGGTCAGGTCTCCTCCAAACGGTAGCCGAGCCCCCGCACCGTCACGATCTGAAACCCGGAGCCGGGGCCGAAACGCTCACGTAAGCGGTTGATGTGAACGTCGAGGGTACGTTCGTTGCCGCCAAAATCGAAACCCCAAACCTCGTCGATTAGCTGACCGCGGGTCAAGGTGCGGCCCTTGTGGCTCGCCAAATAGAACAACAAGTCAAACTCTTTGAGCGGCAGATTGATGCGTGAATCATCCAAACTGGCGGTGTGAGCGGCGTTATCAAGTTCGAGCCGCCCAGCGCAGGCGGTCTGCTCAATGACTTTGCGGTAGCGCCGGAGCAGAGCTTTGATCCGGACGATCAGCTCTAAACCTTCGAACGGTTTGACTAAGTAATCGTCCGCGCCGGCCGCGAACCCAGTCACTTTGTCACCTAACTGGCCTTTAGCGGTCAGCATCAGCAACGGCAGCTCAGGGTAATAACGCCGCGTCATGCGGCAAAACTCAACCCCGTCAAGTTGAGGCATCATGGCGTCAACAACACACAAATCAACCGCTGTTTGGCCCAGAACAGCCAAGGCCGCCCGGCCGTCAGCCGCGCAAACAGTGCTAAACCCGGCGCCTCGCACCAGTGCTTGAACTAGTTCGCGGATGTGCGGGTCGTCGTCGATTATTAGGATCGCGCCCAAAGCTGATTCCGTCACCTTCCAGTTGTCGTCCGCTTAATTCCGCCGAAGCGGCCGAGGGGCCGCTCCGGTCAACTCTTCAGCATCATTCACCTGGAAGGTAAACGCAATGTCAACCCGGGCGGATCTGGCGTTGGGTGAATCTGGTGTCGGGTGGATCTAGTGTCGGATGGAACCGTTGCGGAGCGGAACCGTTGCGGGGCGGAAGCGGGGTTTGGCCGCCGACCCGCCGGGGCCGGCTAGTTGCGTAGGACCATGACAGAGCCGTTGGAAAAGTCACCATAACCGGTCACAAGACCGATCCGGGCATCCGGCACCTGGCCCGCGCCAGCCTGGCCGCGCAACTGTTTAACCGCCTCGGTGACATGGTTCATGCCCAGGACGTGAGCTTGCGACAGCAGACCGCCGTGGGTGTTGACCGGGAAGGAACCACCCGGACCGATGCGTGATTCAACAGCGAAATCTGGTGCCTCACCGAGGCCACATAAACCAAGTTCTTCCATTTGGCGTAGTGCCACGAAAGTGAAACAGTCATAGATTTCAGCGAAATCAGCTTGATCGGCCCGCATCCCCAGGTCAGCGAAAGTGTGTTTGGCGGCTTTGGTCAAACCCATGTCAAGGACATTCGTCCGGCTGGTCATGGTGTCAGGTTGAGCCGGGTGACCTTCGGCTCCGCCAGCGATGTAAACCAGTCCATTGGTTGTGTTCGGACGGCTGGCGGCCTGAACAATGACAGCCGCTGAACCGTCAGTTTCGAGGCTGATGTCAAACAAATGGAATGGTTTGACCAGAATCTCAGACGCCCGGTACTGCTCACTCGACAAGGTCCGGTCCCGGAAGTAAGCCTTCGGGTTCTGGTTGGCGTGTTTCCTGGTGCTCAAAGCCACCCGCTCCATGCCGATCGGGTCAGCTCCAGTCTGGGCGAAGTAACGGTTGGCGTGGAAGCTGTACCACTGCATCGGC
Organism: Bifidobacteriaceae bacterium; assembly: GCA_031267825.1. Lineage (GTDB taxonomy): Bacteria > Actinomycetota > Actinomycetes > Actinomycetales > WQXJ01 > JAIRTF01. The sequence goes on along the minus strand of JAIRYJ010000002.1, from coordinate 36,301 downwards.
ACAACTGTGCCATAGGGGTATTCCAGGTTCGGTTTGGTGGTTGGTACCAGTTCATCAGCCCACCGGGTGGACAGTTCAGCCGCCCCAGATCCGAGCCTGGTGCCAGCCGATATGGCCGCCCAGACGCTGGGCACCAAGACGCGTGAAGCCATGCCGGCTTGAACCACCCGGGCGGCCAGAATGATTGAGGCGACTGGCGTGGCGCCACCAATATGGAGTGAAGCGTGGAACCGGAGGTCGTCAATGCCAAGATGAGTGATGTAATCCTCGATTGATAGATCATTTCCGGCAATGACCAGGCCATCAATGCTGGACGGTTCAATCCCAGCGTCACGGCAGGCGGCCAAAGATGATTGCATGGCCAGGCGTCTAGTGGATTTGTCTGTGCCGCGAACAAACTCGGTTTCGCCGATTCCAGTGATCGCGACATTCTCTACCGCGGTTGTCAGTGACATTGGGTTCACTCCTTGGTGGTTGGTTGGTTCGGGGCAGGCGTTGACAGGTCTGATGGCATCCATCTGATCAGGGCGACACCAGGCGCGGTTTGGAAGAACTCAGCCCGGACGGTTTGGCCAACCTCAATGTCAGCTGGATCGCCGCCGTATTCGCCTAGGATCGTGGCGCCGGGGCTGACCCTGACTGACACCGCCCCGTAAGGCAGTAGTTCTTTGAAAGCCGGATGGAAAGCACGGTTGTAAACCGAATAGGTGTAGATGGTGCCTTCATTTGAGGCCTCAACCCAGTCAAGACTGGTGGCGTAGCATTCGGGGCACATGTCTTGTGGTGGCCAGAGCACAGCCGAACAGTTAGCGCACTGCTGGACTTTGATTTGGCCTTGGGTTAGTCCTTCAAAATACGGCGCGTAGAGACCGGATTTGTCGGTTGGCGCGGGCCGTGTTGATTCAGGCATTAGAGGGTTCCTTCTTCGTGAAGCCGGGTGATGTCTTCGGGCGTGTAGCCCAGTTCTTCTAGTAGTTCGGTGGTGTGTTGACCAAGGCCGGGCGCCGGGGACCGTAGAGTCCACGGCGTGGCTGACAAGATGTAAGGCGCGCCGGGGTAACGAACCGGCCGGCCCAGGTCCTCGTGATGGATTTCGGCGATCGCCCCACGGGCCCGTAGATGCGGGTTGTCAAGCAGCTCGGCTGGGCTGTAAAGCGGGCTCCAAGGTAGCCGCCGACGCTGCGCCTCGTGGAATAGGTAATCCGAATCGTGGGCCGCGCAAAAGCGGCCAACAACTTCCACAATATGGTCAACGCGGTCATGCCGGACCTGGTTGTCGGCATATTCCTCGGATGTTAGGTCTTCTGCCATGCCCGCCGCGTCGAGCCACTGGACGAGCGCTGGAAAGCGGACGGCATCGAACAAATACAAGGTCAAAGCGACCAAGTACTTGCCGTCGCGGCAGCGGACCGTCTGCTTCGGGGTGTGCGGATCGGGCCTGGCGTGACGGCTGGTTTGCCGGTGCACCGCCTCGCGCCGAAATTCCCAATAGGGCAGTGAAAGCTCGCTTGAAACAGTTATGACATCGTGGGCGGCGACGTCCGCGAACTGGCCGTGTCCGGTCTGGTCACGGTAGGCCAGGGCCCCAAGGGCGGCCAGGGCGCCATAGATTCCGGTCAGGTGACGGGCTTGACCGCCGGTTGGCGCCACCGGGTCAAGCTCAAGATCAATGTCATAGCCGGTCACAGCGGTGATGCCGCTGAGTGCCAGCAGCACCGCGTCTGACGCTTCGTAATGCTGCCACGGCCCGGATGAACCGAAGGGTGACAGCCGGATGTAGATGACTTCCGGGTTGCGTTGCTTGATCGCCTCATAGCCGGCGCCGGTTTGGTCTAGCCCGTCTTTTGTCCCGTCAAGCACGATGCCGACAGTGGCGGCCAAGTCAAGAACGAATTGCCGTCCGCCGGGTAGTTCGCGGACGGCGGCGACGGACCGTTTATTGGTGTGGTAATGCCAGAAGGTCAAACTCTTGTCTGGGTTGGGTGTGTCAGCCACGAATGGTCCAACCCGGCGCATCGGATCACCTTGTGGTGGTTCGATTTTGATGACATCAGCGCCGAGGTCAGCTAGGAGTTTGCCGGCCAGACTAGCCAGAGCGCTGGGGGTGTCATCAAACTCGAGGACGCGGATGTCGTTTAGTGGGCCTACCATAATGACCCCTCGATTAGTGCGTCGCGTTCAAGGCTTTCAGGCCAGGTGATGCCGAGTTGATTGAGCTGGTTGATGGCCTCATCTGACAGACCGGCCACATCATGTAGGACAGGCTGATTGGAGGATGACAGCAGCGGCCATTTCGGTTCATAGGCGACTGGTGAGGCGCTGTATTTGATTGGGATGGATTCGTAGCGGTGCCGGCCGAGTCGGGGATGATCCAGTTCAACAAAGACTTGCCTGGCAGCTAGCTGCGGGTCACGTTCCATCAGGTCGGAGGCGCTTTGCAGGGCGCCGGCTGGGACTCCGGCGGCTTGTAGGCGGTCCATCAACTGGTATTTGTCGATTGTTTCGGTCCATTGGCCGATGGCCTGGTCAAGGGCGGTCTGGTAGCGGACACGTGATTGGTGGCTGGCGAAACGTTGATCGCTGCCCCAGGCGCTTTGGCCGGAGGCCTGAACTAAGGCTTCCCACTGGGTTTGATTCAATACTGTGATGGCGCAGTAATCGTTCAGGCCGCCACCTAAGGTGGGGTACAGGCCGTAAGGTGCGCCAACTTCACCGCGCAGGCCGTGTCCGTTTGGTACACCCGGCCAGATCGCCCGATTACCGGGTGGGAAACCGGGCCGTTCAGTGGTCCGCTGGTTGACGTCAGCGTCAAGCATGGCGGCTCCGGTCAGGGCTAGTCCGGCTTCAGTTTGGGCGACATCAATGTATTGGCCTTGGCCGCTTGTGTGGCGTTGATGTAAGGCGGCGAATAGCGCCACCGCGCCAAGATAACCAGCGCAAACATCCATGTAGGAATAGCCCCAGCCGGCTGGTTCACGGCCGGGTAGGCCTGAACTGGCGGTTAGGCCGTTGAAGGCTTGGGCGGTTGGGCCCCAAGTTTCGTAACGTTCATAGGGGCCGCTGTGGCCGAACCCGGAGACGCTCAAGTAGATGATTCCGGGGTTCAGGCCGCTCATTGTCTGGTAATCGAATCCCCAGCGGCGCATCATGCCGGCCGAGAACGATTCGACCACCACGTCGCTGGCGGCGATCAGTCGCCGGATGACGTCACGGCCTGGTTCGGTTCCAACGTTCAGGGTCAGGCTGTCCTTGCCGATGTTGAGAGTTGAGAAGAAAGCTCCACTGTCTAAAGTGGCTGGGGTGTCAACGGCGAACATTGAGGTCCGCATCGGGTCAGCGTGGGTTGGCCACTCAACTTTGATCACTTCAGCGCCGTGGGCCGCCATGATCTGTGTCACGGTTGGCCCTGCCACACTCCAGGAGAAGTCGAGGACCCGAATTTGGTCCAGCGCCTTTGCCATTCTGCCTGCCTCAGTTGTCATAGGTGTCGGTCTAGGTATCGAAAGACTTGCGATAGTCTAGCAGCGCGCTTCTGAGACCTGTCAACCACCCGGATGTATTTGGTGGCAACTCTGTGGCCAGCTACAGTAGCCTGTTGCTGAAGGCCAGGTAGGCGCTGTCTAGTTGGTTCGGGACTTGCACAACTGACCAAATTTGGCTCAGGGGTTGACGATTCCGAGGCCTTGGGGTAATAATTCTTGCCATGGCGATCGAAACAGTATCGAAAGCCAGATCGATGAGGATCAACCAGGGAGTCAAGACATGATCAAGAAGAACAGGAGCCGCCGGACATGGGCCGGCGCACTAGTAGTAGCAGTCTGTGGGACAGTGGTTGGCCTGGGGGGCTGCGCCAGCCCAGCAGAAGAAGAACCGGCTGGCCCACCAACCGGCGTAATCGACACAAGTACGGCATCGGGGGACATCACCTATTGGTCCTGGACGCCTGGGATCGAACCACTAATCGAAGAGTTCGAACGGACCCACCCTGACATCCACGTGACGCTAGTCAACGCTGGTCAAGGTGACCCGGCCTACGCCAAACTACGCACCGCCATGAAAGCGGGCTCAGGCGTACCAGACGTCATGCACGTCACCTTGGACACCGTCGCCAGCTTTGGGACCGAGTTCCTGGACCTGCGCGAATACGGTGCTTCGGAAATCGCTGACCGGTACTTGCCCTTCGCCCTTGAGTTCGTTTCACAAGAAGGCGCCATCCGTGGTCTGCCAACCGACACCGGGCCGATGGGCATTGTTTACCGCAAGAGCATCTTTGACCAGTACGGCATTGAAGTCCCCCAAACTTGGGACGAATTCGCTGATGCGGCCCGCAAACTCCACGCCGCCAACCCCGATGTATTCATCACCAACCTAGCCCCGAACGAATCAGGGCCGATTCTCTCGCTTTCAAGCCAAGCGGGCTCCAGGCCATTCCAAGCTGGATCTGAAACTGAGTTGCAGATCGCCCTGAACGACCCAGGAGCCAAACAATTCGCCGAATACTGGGAGCCACTAGTAGCCGAAGGCGTTGTATCAGTTGACCCGGCCTACACCGACACCTGGTACAAGAGCTTCGCTGACGGCCGCTACGCCTCCTGGATCACAGCCGCCTGGGGGCCAGTCTTCCTCCAAGGCATCGTGGCTGACACAGCCGGCGACTGGCGGGCCGCCCTGCTGCCACAGTGGGAAGCCGGTCAGAACATCTCAGCTAACTTTGGTGGCTCAGCCGCCGCCGTGCCACGGTTGGCGCCAAACAAACCAGCCGCCGCCGAATTCGCCAAGTGGTACGCCTCAGCTGAGTTCGTCGCCAAATGGCGGGCGGAAAACAAAGAAACTTTCCCGGCCATCAAGGCCTATCTGGAAGACCCAGAAATCGTTGACCGGGAATCAGCTTTCTTCGGTGGGCAGCAAGTAGTCAAAGACGTCTTCCTGCCATCGAGCCAAATGGTGCCAGCTGACTACCAGTTCAGCCCGTTCCAGGACTACGTTTCGGCTCAAATCTCGGCCATCATTGGTGGCGCCCTAACCCAAGGCGGCAGCCTGACCGAGGCCTTTGACACCCTCCAGGAAACCGTTGTCCAATACGCTACCGACCAGGGCTACACCGTAACCACGCGGTAGCTCTTCAGACACGGTAATTGGAACCAGCGGCTGGCCTGGCCCGCTAAAGGCCAGGCCAGCCGCCCAAACGTAGGGACACGGCTACGGCCATGAAAACGCGAAGCCAAACCCGCCCGGCAGCCAAGACGCCGTCGCCGCGAAACCGATCGGGCGGCATCGGCGCGCACCGGGCTGAACGACGGGCCGGCCTGGTGCTGGCGGCACCGTTCGGGATCTTCTTTGTCACCTTCTTCATAGTGCCGCTGGCCTATTCGTTCTACGCCAGCCTCTACCGCGACCGGCTGATCGGCGGACTGACCTTCACCGGCATGGCCAACTACCTGCGGGCCGCGGTTGACCCGCTGTTCTGGAAAGGCGTCCTGAACGTAGTCATCTTCGGATCAATGCGCCTGCCACTGATCATGGGATTCGCCATCCTGGCGGCCCTCCTGATCGACGCTGGCACCAGCAAACTAGCCAAAGTCTTCCGCATTGGGATCTTCCTGCCATACGCCGTGCCAAGCGTAATAGCGGCCCTGATCTGGGGTTATATCTACGGACCGACCTTCGGCCCGATAGCTCAAATAGCTGAAGGGTTGGGACACGACGCACCTAACTTCTTCAGCCCGGATATTGTCCTAGGATCGCTGGCGAACATCGCGGTCTGGCAGTTCGTTGGCTACAACACGATCATCCTTTACGCCGCACTGCGTTCAGTCTCACCGGAACTATATGAGGCCGCCGCCCTCGATGGGGCCGGCGCGCTGAAAACCGCCTGGCACATCAAGCTGCCAGCCCTCAGACCAACCTTGGCGTTGGTGGTGGTTTTCTCACTGATCGCGACGTTCCAATACTTCACTGAGCCACGGATCTTCGCGGCCATGGCGCCAGGCACCATCACCCCTTCCTTCACGCCCAACCTTTACGCCTACAATCTGGCCTTCACCAACCAGCAATATTCCTATTCAGCGGCGATTTCCTTCGCATTGGGAGTGCTCGTAGTGATCGCCTCTTCGGCCTGGATGGTGCACAACAACCGGAAGGGAATGCGGTGAACGGGCGAAGCTGGCGGGCCGGGCGGGGCGATACGGCTTTGGAGGCGGCGGGGGCCGAGCAAGGCGGTCCAACTCCGGAGGCGGCCCCGGCCGGGCGGGGCACGCCGGGCCTAACGGACAGGCAGGCTAGCCGGAAACACAAACGCCACGCCAGACTGGTCGCACTCGGAGACGCCAGGGTGACACCGTTGGCGGCCCGCGCACCGATGATCGTCATGCTGATCTACTTCGCGGTGCCTTTGGTTTGGCTGCTGATTTCCGCCACCAAGGACAACTCCGGTTTGTTCTCATCTTTCGGATTCGCCTTCGCTGATTCATTCAACCTGCTGACAAACATCGCCGACACGGTGACGCGTCAAGACGGCATCTACCTGCGCTGGGTAGCTAACACGGTGCTGTACGCCGGAACCAGCGCGATAGTTGGCACAAGCTTGGCGACCGCCGCCGGATACGCCATCGCCCGGCTGAATTTCCCTGGCCGGCGGGCCTACTTCACAGTGGTGCTGGCCACAATCATGGTTCCTGCCACGGCGCTGACCATCCCGACCTACCTGCTGCTCAGCCGGGTCGGCCTGACCAACACACCGTGGGCTGTCATCCTGCCGTCAATTGTCAGCCCCTTCGGCTTCTACCTGATGGCGGTCTACGCTCAAAGCGCCATACCTGACGGCCTGCTTGAGGCGGCCCGGATCGACGGTGCTGGTGAATACCGCGTATTCGTTCAGATCGCATTACCCCAACTGGTGCCAGGCTTCATCACAGTGCTGATCCTTAACCTGGTAGCCGCCTGGAACGACTATTTCTTGCCACTCATCATGCTGTCAGACACCAAGCTTTTCCCGGTCACAGTTGGTTTGGCGACCTGGAACTCGCAAGCCGCGGCCGGTGACGCGAATGAGGCGGTCTTTTCGAACGTCATCACAGGATCAGTCTTGGCGATTGTGCCACTGGTGGTGGCGTTCCTGGCGCTACAGCGTTACTGGCAATCAGGCATCACCATGGGTGCGGTGAAGAGCTGAAACGATGAGGCGAATGGCAAGGCTGGTCGTAAGGCTGACGACAAGGCTGATGATAAGGCCGACGACAAGGCTGATGGTAAGGCGGGCTCTGGCACCAGCGGGTATCAGACAGACAGATAATGGACTGCGAACAGCGATGCTGGTTCGGATATGACACTAACAGCACCGGAGGAGACTATGACCAGTAGCACAGTCACGATTGCGGAGGTGGCGGATCTCGCTGGCGTATCGGTCGCCACGGTCTCTAAGGTTCTCAACCACCGCTGGGGCGTGGCCGCGGCCACTCGGGAGACAGTTGAGCGGGCGTTGATGGCCAGCGGCTACGCCAAATCAAACCGGCCAATAGCCACCAACATTATTGACTTACTGATCTCCGAAATGGATTCACAATGGGCGTTAACGCTGATCAAAGGAGTTAACGCAGAAGCTAGCCGGTTAGATTATGACGTCATCATCACCGCCGCGATCGACACCGACGCGGCTGAGGCGACCTGGTTGCAGCGTCTACGTAAACGCGGCTCCGATGGTGTCATATTCGCGCTGCGTGAATTAGGCCAATCAACCAGAGACGCACTGGCCGGCCGAGGCCTGCCGGTGGTGTTGGTTGACCCGGTTGGAACCGCCGCTGGTGAGACACCAACGGTTTGCGCCACCAACTGGGCCGGAGGTCTGGCCGCCACAGAGCATCTGATCTCGCTAGGCCATAGCCGGATCGGAATCATTACTGGGCCGGACAACGAAATCTGTTCGGTTGACCGGATGGACGGATATGTCGCCGCCTTGCGCCGGGCGGGTTTGGCAATGGACCCAGAACTAGTCCGGCACGGAAACTTTCTGCTTGATGGCGGTATTAGGTTCGGCGGTGAACTGCTTGACTTACCGGACCGCCCAAGCGCGATTTTCGCCAGTTCCGACGAACAAGCCTACGGCGTATATGAAGCCGCCCGGGCGCGTGGCCTGACAATCCCAGATGACCTGTCAGTAGTTGGATTCGATGATGTAAATCTTTGCCGCTGGGTTTCCCCACAAATGACAACCGTGCACCAGCCGCTTGAAGAAATGGGTTCCATGGCTGTGCGCCGGGTAGTCAGCCAGGCGGAGGGAGCCAAAACCGGCGGTCGGCTGGAGCTCCCGACTGAATTGATCATTCGTGCGTCAACCGCCCCGCCAGCCAAATGATTATGACCTGTGACTATTTGACGGTCGGGCTTATAGCGGGGACCAATAACGGCCAATGGGACTACTTGAGCGTCAATCGCGGTGATACTGTTATGGGCGGCCAAAAAGCGGCCATTTACTGTTCTAATAGGAGGCAATCATGAATCAACTACCAACGCGGATGCGGGCCAGCGTCCTAGAAGGCCAGGGCCGGATCATACTGCGTTCGGTGGCGACGCCGGAATTGGCGGCCGATCAGGTCCTTGTCAAGGTTGCGGCGGTTGGTGTCTGCGGTTCTGATGCGCACTACTACCGGCACGGCCGGATCGGTGATTTTGTTGTTGAAAAACCGTTGATTTTGGGACATGAAGCGGCCGGCACAATTGTGGCAGTTGGGCAGGATGTTGCAGCGGAACGAATCGGTGAACGTGTTTCAATTGAACCGCAGCGGGCTTGCCGGGTTTGCGCCCAGTGCAAAGCCGGGCGTTACAACCTTTGCCCCAAGATGGAATTTTACGCCACGCCACCAATTGATGGTGCGTTTAGTGAGTTCGCTGTTATTCAACAGGATTATGCCTATCGGTTGCCGGATGATGTTTCGCTTGAAGCCGGGGCGCTGTGTGAGCCGCTGTCAGTCGGGATTTGGACAGCCCGGAAGGCTGGTATTTCACCGGGTAGTTCAGTGCTTATCGCTGGGGCCGGACCGATTGGTGTCATCATGTCGCAAGTCGCTAAAGCCTTCGGCGCCACCCGGGTGATCGTGTCGGATCCGTTGGAGCCGCGTCGGCGGCGGGCCTTGGACTTTGGCGCGACTGAGATAGTGGACCCGCTGGCGGATGACGTGGCCGGACTTGGCTTGGAGGTTGACGCGTTCATTGATGCCGCTGGGACAGAACGGGCGGTTCGTGACGGCATTATGGCTTTGGCGCCGAATGGGCGTGCCGTACTGGTTGGAATGGGAGCTGATGATGTCCTTATGCCGGCTTCCCGGATTCAAGCCAGGGAACTGGTTGTGACCGGTATTTTCCGTTACGCCGGTACCTGGCCGGTTGCGATTAGCCTATTGGCCGACCGCCGAATTGACTTAGATTCGCTGGTCACAGCCCGGTTCGGCTTGGCTGATGTGCCTCAGGCGCTGGAGCGGAGCGGAGATCCGCGGAACCTCAAGGTGATTGTTTGCCCGGATCGCTGACCCGGCCGGCCAATTGAGAGAGGCAGTTTAGTTATGACGCAATACCATGTCGCGAAAAGCGGTTCAGATGTGCAGATTGGTTCAGCTGATCAGCCGTTCTTAACTATCAACCGGGCCGCCCAGGTGGCTCAGGCTGGTGATGAAGTTGTGGTTCATGCCGGGGTCTACCGCGAATGGGTTAAGCCCGCCAATACTGGTTTGAGCGACCAGCGCCGGATTACGTTCATCGCCGCCCCCGGTGAAGCCGTCGCGATCAAAGGGTCAGAGCGGATTACCGGGTGGGTTCACCAGTACGATGCCGTCTGGCGGGTTTCGCTGCCGAACGTCATGTTTGGTGATTTCAATCCTTACGTTCGCACTGTCGAGGGTGATTGGCTTGTCCAGGAAACATCAAATGAACCACTGAAACATTTGGGTGAGGTTTACCTCGACGGGAAAAGTTTCTACGAGGCACTCGATTTAGCTGAGCTGACGGATCCGCCGCGCCGAACCGAGGTGACGGACCATTGGACCGGAGTTCCCCAAATGGTGGCTGATCCTGAACAGACGCAGCGGCTTTGGTATAGCCAAGTCGATGATGAACAAACCACTATTTGGGCGAATTTCGGTTCAGCCGACCCGAATACTGAATTAGTTGAGATCAATGTCCGCCGCAGTGTGTTCTATCCAATTGTAACTGGGCGTGATTACATCACAGTGCAGGGTTTTGAATTGGCTCAGGCGGCCTGCCCGTGGACTCCGCCAACAGCCGATCAGCCGGGTTTGATTGGACCTAACTGGGCTAAAGGCTGGGTCATTGCGGATAATGTAATCCATGACGCGAAATGTTCAGCTATTTCGATCGGCAAGGAAGCGTCAACTGGCGATAACTATTTCTCGCGGCGACGCGACAAGCCGGGCTACCAATATCAGCTTGAAGCCGTGTTCGCGGCCCGGGCTATTGGCTGGTCCAAGGAACTGATCGGCTCTCACGTTATCCGGGGTAACACGATTTATGATTGCGGCCAGAACGCTATTGTTGGACACCTTGGGTGTGTTTTTTCAACTATCAGCGATAACCATATTTACAACATCGCTTTGAAGCGGGAGTTCTTTGGGCATGAGATCGCTGGCATCAAACTGCATGCCGCGATCGATGTCGAGATCCGTCATAACCTAATTCATGACTGTTCACTCGGAATCTGGTTGGACTGGCAAGCCCAAGGCACACGGGTTTGGCGGAACGTCTTGTGTTCCAATTCGCGTGACTTGTTTGTTGAAGTCAGTCATGGTCCTTATTTGGTGGATCACAATGTGTTGGCTTCTCCAGCGGCGATTGAGTTGTTCAGCCAGGGTGGCGCGTTTGTTGGCAATCTGATTGGCGGGACGTTATATAAGGCCGATGTGATGGACCGGGCGACGCCGTATCACCGACCACATTCGACTGAGGTTGCCGGATACGCGGTGGTTTACGGCGCTGACGACCGCTGGGTTGGCAACATCTTCGCTGGCCCGGGCGGCCGGGCCGGGCCGGGCCGTCAGGCTTATGGTTCATCAGCCCGGTGGGCTGGTCGCGCGGCCTACGGTACCGCCGTTTACGACGGGCACCCTGATTCGTTCGCCGCCTATTTGGCGTCTGTTGAGGCTGCGCTGCCCGGTGATTTGGAGGCTGTCATCGGCTTGAAACAGGCGGCTTACTTGAGACGTAATCTCTACCTCGGTGGGGCTGTGGCTTACCAGCGGGAGAACGGTGCGGTGGTCAGCCAAGTCGGCGCCGCCTTGGCGGTGAAACTTTCAGGAGACCAGGCTGAACTTGTGATCGATCTGCCGCCAGAGTTCGCTAGCTTGGCTGTTCCACTTGAGACCAGCGCGACGCTTGAACCGGTCCGTCTGGTTGGCGCGGCCTTTGAGGCGCCTGACGGCGGCCCGGTGGTGCTTGATACTGACTTGCTGGGGCAACAGGCGGCCGGGCAGACAAACGCTGGGCCGGTCTTCGGTTTGCGGCCAGGCGCCAACTCTGTCCAGCTTTGGTAGACGGACAGCTAGACTTCCCGCCTCCAACTTGGGACCGGGCATTGAGTCTGTCTGGCTTTGGTAGACGGCCCACCTCCGGCGCGATGCGATTCGGGCGCGGAACAGAAGGGCCAAAAGACCCGGAAGCGCTTACAGTCGACCGCTCAAGGACCGCGAAACCGGTCTTCTGGGGCTTACTTCGGGTCACAATTGTGTAACGGCCATGTTTCGTGCCCGGCGGCCGGAATTGGTCAGCGAAATGAAGTCCCAGGTCAAAGCCATGAAATTGGTCCTATTGGGGTCGTGGCGGCGGGAACGGACAGGTCCACCATTCGGTTAGTGCCACAAGTCTCGCCTGGTGAGACAGTGGCAAGGCTAGAGTCGGCTCTAATGCAATTGAGGAGCTAGCCCGGATGCCAGACGATTGGTTCTTGGGCTGCTCCCGACTAACAGTATGGAGGCAGAAATGAAACGTCTTGCCGCATTGGCCATTTTGGCCATTGGGCTCACCGGTGGGTTAGGAGCCTGCGGAGATGGTGGGGAGACAACCGGAAGCGACAACAACGAGGTGACACTGTCGGTTTGGGGTCCCCAAGAGGATCAAGTCGATCAATCATCGTGGTTGCAAACCCAAGAAGCCGCCTTCGCCGCGGCCCATCCAGAGTGGAAGATCACCTGGAAGAACTCAGTTGTATCGGAGGGTGATGCCGCGGTCACCGTCAAGCAGGACACATCGGCCGCGGCTGATGTCTACATGTTCGCCAACGATCAGCTCGGCACTCTGGTCGAAGCCAGCGCCATAGGCGTGCTACCACCCGACGCGCTAGCCCAAGTCAAAGAACAAAACAGCGACGTTATGGTCGATTCTGTGACCGGTGCTGACGGACAGGTTTATGGCGCTCCGTTCACCGCCAACACCTGGTTCATGTACTACGACAAAGCCGTCTTCTCCGATGAAGACATCAAGAGCCTAGATACGATGCTGGCCAAAGGTAAGGTCGCTTTCCCACTCGACACGGCCTGGTACATCCCGTCGTTCTACATTGGCAACGGCTGCACCATGTACGGCCCGGACGGGACCGATGAGGCCGCTGGGGTCGACTTCAGCGGAGCTAAGGGCGCCGATGTGACGGCCTATTTGGCTGGCCTGGCGGCCAACTCGAACTTTGTGGTTGATTCGAACGGCGCCGGCCTGGCCGGAATCGAGGACCGGACAATCGGCGCTTTCTTCTCAGGTACTTGGGATGCCGCGAAGGTCCAGGATGCCCTCGGTGACGACTTCGGGGCCGCCCAACTGCCATCCTTCGATTTGGGCGGCAAAGCCGTTCAAATGAAGTCCTTCGCTGGCTCCAAGGCGATCGCTTTCAACCCGAACGCTAAGAATCCGCAGGCCGCGGCGGCCTTCGCCGCTTTCCTGGGTTCCACGGCGGCCCAAAAAGCGCACTACGACATGCGCGGCATCGTCCCAACTGATAACTCGCTGGCAAGTGACGCCGCGGTCGCCGCTGACCCGGTCGCCACGGCCCAAATCGACACCATCGCTAACACTTCGGTAGCGCAACCAACCGTCCCGGCGATGAACAACTTCTGGGATCCGACGGAGAACTTCGGTAAAGGCCTGGTTTCGAAGGAAGTCACGGCGGCGAACGCGGCCGAGAAGACCGAGGCGTGGAATACTAGCTTAAACGCCGGTAGCTAGCTTCCGGCACCGCAGAGGCGGACCGTGGCCTTGAATGATGATTGAGTGTCCTGGGGTTCTGTGGTTGGCAGAACCCCAGGATCCTTTTGCCCGCGGACACGGTGAACCACTGCGGTAGTCATTTTCCGTGACCAAGGAAGGTGAATTATTGTGACACAAACAGTTGCCCCGGCTAAGGCGAAGAAGCCCCAGCCGGGTAAGAAGCGGCCGGTTTCGGCTAATTCGTTGCCGCCATCGCCCTACTCTTTAGGAGCCGCCCTGGTCCATGGTGATGTTTTCACCCGGGGATCAGCTCTGGTGATGGGCTTAGGGAACATTGCCCGCAGGCAGATCGGTAAGGGATTAGTCTTCTTGGCGGCCGAGGCCGGGTTCATCTACTTGCTGGTCGTCTCAGGTATTCCTAGCCTGATCGGCCTAGGTGAACTAGGGCCAGTGACGGAGGGCCGTCAAGAATGGGACGCTGACGGAAACTACATTTCAGTTCAGCCGACCAACTCAGTCGAAGTGCTGCTCTACGGCATCGCCTGGGCTTTGATTTTGCTGTTGTTCATTGTGTTGTGGACCTTCGCTATCCGTAGTGCCTACAAGGCTCAAGTCCTCGCCCAGTCGAAAGGGCGCGCCCCGACGGCTATGGAAGACATCAAATCGCTGGCCGATTCGCGACTCTATGGGTCATTGATGAGTTTGCCGACCATCGGCTTACTAGTTTTCACGGTGCTGCCGTTGATCTTCATGATTTCGATGGCGTTCACCAGCTTTGATTCGAACCATCCACGGGCTTTCAACTGGGTTGGATTACACAACTTTGGCGTGGTCTTAGGCGACTCGGCCAGCGGTGGGATCGCCGTCAACGCCAAAATGTTCGTTTCCGTCTTGATCTGGACCTTGGTCTGGGCCATTTTTGCGACTTTCTTGAACTTCTTCCTTGGCATGTTCATGGCGATGATCATTTTGCGGGTCGGTACCAGAATCAAAGCCTTTTGGCGGGTCTGCTTCTCAATGTCGATCGCTGTACCACAGTTCGTCTCATTGCTGGCGATCAACCAAATGCTGCAACAAGAAGGCATCATCAACAAGATGCTGCGCGGCTGGGGTTGGATTGATCAGTCACTGCCGTTCTTCACTGATGCGACTTGGGCCCGTGCGACAGTTATAGTGGTCAACTTGTGGATCGGCATACCTTACACGATCATGCAGGTCACAGGCATTTTACAGAACATTCCAGCGGAGACCAATGAGGCCGCCAAGATTGACGGAGCGAACTGGTGGGAACGGTACATTTACGTCACGATGCCTTACATTTTCTTCGTCATGACACCGTATTTGATTACCACGTTTACCGCTAACGTGAACAATTTCAACGTGATCTACTTGTTGTCTAACGGTGCGCCAACTCCGGTTGGAGCATCCGCCGGTAAGACTGACTTGTTGATCACGTGGCTTTACAAATTGACAGTCGACCGGGGTGACTACAACATCGGTGCTGTGATCGGCATCTTCACCTTTATAGTGCTGGCGGTGGTTTCGCTGATTACCTACCGTTCCAGTGGGTCATACCGGAATGAGGAGGGATTCCGCTGATGAGCGCCACAACCGCGAGCCCCGTCCGGACCGCGCCAGGCACGGCCCAACATGAAGGCGGTATGCATGCCAGGCGAGTCATTGGTGATGCGGCTAGTCATATCTTCTTAGCTGTTATGGCGATAGTTTGGCTCGTCCCAGTGGCCTGGGTGCTAATGGAAAGCTTCAACGCCAACACCGCGCCGTACACATCGACCTTCTTCCCGACGCAGTACACATTGGACAACTACGTCAAACTCTTCACTGAAACTGAAGTGATGAACTTTGGCAGCATGTTCATGCGCACTCTGATCATCGCGATAATCGTCTGCCTCATCAACGTGTTCTTTGTGCTGTCAGTGGCTTATTGCATGAGCCGTCTACGTTTCCGGTTGCGCCGTGCCTTTATGAACGGTGCTCTGATCTTGGGTATGTTCCCCGGGATCATGTCGGTGGTAGCGATCTATTTCATCCTCAAAGCGATGGGTCTGACAGAGAGTTCAACCGGCACAGTGGTGGCGTTGATCGTGGTTTACGCCGCTGGTTCTGGAGCCGCCTTCTATGTCATGAAGGGCTTCATGGACACGATTCCCTTCTCCTTGGATGAGGCTGCCATTTTGGACGGTTGCTCCGGCTGGCAGGTCTTCACCAAGATCATCTTGCCAATCACCAAACCGATGATCGTCTACCAGGCGATCGTTGGGTTCATGATCCCTTGGCTTGACTTTGTTCTGGCCAAAGCGATCTGCCGGACACAAGACAATTACACCGTTTCGCTTGGCCTTTGGCAGATGTTGCAACGCGAATACATCACCAACTGGTTTGCCCGTTTCGCGGCTGGAGCGGTTTGCGTCTCAATTCCGATCGCCATTCTGTTTGTATTGATGCAACGCTTCTACCAGTCGTCAATGGTCGGAGCCGTCAAAGGCTGAACAAACCGCACCGCTGGCCAACCCTGTAACGCTGGCCAGCCCCGAGCGGGCAGGCCTGGGGTGCGGCTTGGTGCCTGGCCGCTAGAGCAGGGAGGATGATGGAACAGCCCCGGCCGAAGCGCGCCAAGTGGCGTGGCCTTAGCCGTCAACAGCTAAAGATCATCGGTTTGGTCTTACTGATCGGATCGATGTTCGGTACCGCCGTAATCCAAAAAGGCATGCCCGCCGACCTGTCGGAGGTTGATTTCGGCCGCCTGTCAGCCGCCATATTGCTTGAGGCGGCTTCTTGGATGGCGATCCCGCTTTACTCCTGGATGCTGGTGACTGGCCTGGAACACACCCGGTCAGTTGGCCGTTACGCCTTGCGTTTGGCTGTTCTGGCGGTAATCGCGGAGGTGCCATACGATCTGGCGACCAGCGGTCGGGTCTGGGACTTGACATCACAGAACCCGGTTTTCGCGTTGTTGGTTACCTTGGTGGTGCTGGCCTACGCCAAAGCTGGCAGCGGCGCCCGGCCCGGTGGGCGGTTGGCTTTGAGCGCTGGGTTAGCTCTGGCTGGCGGCTTGTGGATCTGGTTGTTCAACGTTGGTTTGCGTCTAAATATCATGCCTGCTGGGGTTCTGATTCTGGTCTTCGGTTTGATTTTCTGGTTCGGCCGCCGTCGGCAGAACACAATGATGTTGCTCGGTTGTCTGATTGGTGTGGTGGCGGGCCTTACTCCAGCCTTGGGGCTGGTCTTGGTGCACTTCCGCAGAGGCGAAGAAGAATTGAGGCAGGGGGCGTCTAGGAGGTACATTTTCTATTCGCTTTACCCGGTTTGTCTGATGGTGGCAGGCCTCTACCGGATTTTGCCGTCCTGACAGTCCTCCGCATCAGGCCGCATCACCCGGGATTGTAGTAAACGCGCAGGTCAGCCGGATGCCTCCAATCCACGACGGCCTGGCAATGCTGGTCGGTGGCACTGACCGCAGTGTGGGCAACCGGGGCTCTTCAATGCGGCCAGGCCAGGCATAACGCAAAATGGGCCAAAGGCGGTCCACTTGGCACTGGCCAAGCCAGGAAAGGAGGTGCCGGTGGTTCGGAAGCGACAAGATCCGGCACAGCCAGAGAGCCCTGTTCAACGCCCTCACGGCCGGACAGCGGTTTGGGTGGCCCGGGTCTTGGTTTTAACCGCCATCTGGGCGTTGCTGGCCTATCCGCTGCACCGCCTTACACCACACCTCTACCAGGCCGTCTGGCTGGTGCTTGATGCCTGCAATTTGCCTGGTGTGCCATCCGTCTTTAACTGTGCCGCCCTGACACTGATCGCATCAGCAATACGCCACCGCAAACGAATCGCCCTCTGGGGGGTGATTGTTCTGATTGAGTTACCAGCCGTCATCTACGCCGCGGCGATGGGCGTGATGGTCTTGGTCCGAGCGGACTGGCGTGACTGGTTGTATCCGGCACTGTTGGCTGACCTGACCGCCCGGGGCGCCGTCTGGCGGGTAGCCATTTCCGGTCTGACCGGACTGATCGCGATTGTCTGGCTGTGGGCACACCGGGCAGAATTCCGGGCGCCAGTCGCCAAAGGCGCCGCCTGGCGGGCCTTGCTGACGTTGCTGGGTGGCCTTAGCGTCGCCTGGGCTTGGGCTTTCGCCTGGGCCGCGGCGATCGGTCCGAAGAGCACATCAATCGTGGTCAAAGCCTGGTGGGCTTTCAACTTAAGCATCGGCCAGGGGCCAGAGGAGATCGTCCTGGGGGCTGATCTGAGCGCCTATTCGGCTTGGGATGGCCTGGTCAGTGGCGCCTTGGCGCCGCTATGGGTGGTGCGCAGCACGTCGGTGGTGTCAACCCTGGCTTTGCTGGCCGCTTTGGCTGTGTTTAGCCGTTCTGGCCGTTTCTTGAGGCAGCTCAGCCTCCGTCAAGAGCTGCGTATACGCCGGTTACTGGCACACTATGGCGATCAAGACTCGCTCGGCTACTTCAATTTGCGGAGCGATAAATCGGCGGTCTTCTCATCAGATGGTCAAGCCGCTGTGGTCGGCCGACTAGTTGGTGGAACGCTGTTGGCTTCATCAGATCCTGTGGGGCTGCAATCTTCCTGGCCGGACGCCATCGTCCATTGGATAGACCTGGCGCGACGCAACGGCTGGACCCCAGCGGTGGATTCGGCCACACCGCGCGGCGGACGGGCTTGGGAAGCGGCCGGCTTGAGGGCTTTGGAACTGGGCGATGAAGCGATCATCGCGGTCGATGACTTCTCCTTGAGGGACCGGCGTTTACGTGGTGTGGCGGAAGCCGCCCGGCGCGCCCGGCGGGCCGGCTACACCGTCACGATACGTCGTCAAAATGAGGTCGCGGCAGAAGAGCTGGAGCAGCTAGCTGATGACGCGACGATTTGGCGTCAAGGCAGCGAACGAGGATTCGCCATGACTTCGGGAAGGATTGGCGACCCGGCGGATGGCCGCAACATTGTGGTGACGGCATACGGGCCAGATGGGACCGTCCGGGCGTTGCTGACACTGGTGCCGTGGGGGCGGCGCGGCATTTCACTAGATGTTATGCGGCGCGATCCGCTGGCTCATGCTGGGGTGATGGAGCTGATGGTGACCAGTTTGGCGGAAACTTGCCGTGACTTTGGAGTGCAACGCATCTCGCTGAACTTCGCGGTCTTGCGTCGGTTCTTGACTCGTGGAGCTGCGGTCGGCGCGTACCCGGTGGCGCGCCTGGCCCGCCGACTATTGATTTGGCTGTCGCACTGGTGGCAAGTTGAGGGTCTGTATCGGGCGAACCAGAAATACGATCCAGAATGGAAACCGCGAGTGGTCTGCTTTGACCGTGGCGCCAGCTTAACTGAGGTGATAGCCGCGATGGCGCGGGCTGAAGGCTTCCTGCCGGATTGGCCGACCGGTGGCGTCCTGCCGGGCAAAGCCCGCCAGTTAGGGCGCGAAATTGATGCTGACTTCCTGGCGGCCGTTGAACAGATTGATGCTGAAGCCGTTGAACCGTTGCGTCCGGCCCGTCGCTACAGTTCGCAGATGGCTGCCCGGATGGCGCACCGGGCGGCTTTGGCGGCCGCCGGGATGCCACCCAATCCTGTGGCGGTGCCGCGGACCTGTTCCATAGGCTGGTTAGTGGAACAGTCGGTCGACTCGCTAGCAACGCCAGGCCAGTCCGGCAGCTCGCTAGCACCGCCAGTACCACCGCCAGTGCCACCGCCGGAAACTGAGCCGATTTGCCTGGTTGGACGCATCTTGCGGCGGCGTGATCATGGCGGAGTTATCTTCATTGAGCTGCGCGAACAGACCAGTGAACTGCAAGTCATGCTGGGCCGCGACCAGACCAAGGGCTTCACCCTGTTCAAACGACACGTTCAACTAGGTGACGTGGTGTCGGTTAGCGGGCGGTTGATACGGACACGGACCGGCCACCAACCAAGCCACCCGACAGGCCAGTTAACACTGCAAGCCGATAGCTGGGTGATGGCCGCCAAATCGATCGCCCCGCCGCCACCGAAAAGGCGCTTCGAGAACACTTGGCCCAGGCTAACCCCAGCCGTGGTCAGGTCGCCGCACATCATGCTAGCGGTCAACAACAGAGCCGCCGAGATGATCAGGCGCCGTTCGGCCATTACCACCGCCCTGAGAACGGCGTTGGAGGCTCGTGACTTCGTTGAAGTGGAAACGCCAATCCTCCAGCCGATTCATGGCGGCGCTAAGGCGCGGCCTTTCAGGACTCACTCCAACGCCTATGACATCGAGTTGTATCTCCGCATCGCGCCGGAGCTTTATCTCAAACGTTTGGCGGTTGGCGGAATCGAAAGGGTCTTTGAGATGGGCCGGAACTTCCGGAACGAGGGTGTGGATGGTCGTCATAACCCTGAGTTCACCGCTCTTGAGGCTTATCAGGCGTTCTCGGATTATGAGGCGATGCGTTTCTTGGCTCAAGATCTGATCACGGCCGCAGCCGTGGCTGTTCATGGCCGGCCGGTTGCCCTGTCGCCTGACGGGCGGGAGGTTTCATTGGTCGGCGATTGGCCGGTTGTGCCGGTTTACCAGGCTATTTCTGAGGCCACCGGGCAGGAGGTCACGCCAGCCAGTCCGTTGGCGGTGGTTCGTCAGATCGCCTCGCGGGCGGCGGTAACTTGGCGGCCAGATTGGCCCGCTGGAGAGATCGTGACACGGCTGTATGACGAGCTGGTTGAGTCCCGGACTTTCGAGCCGGTCTTCTACAAGGATTTTCCGCTTGAGACGTCTCCTCTGACCAGGGCTCACCGTTCGATCCCGGGACTGGCGGAGCGTTGGGATTTGGTGATTTTTGGAGCTGAGTTGGGGACGGCTTATTCCGAGTTGACCGATCCGGTTGATGAGCGGGCCCGGCTGACCGCTCAGTCAGCCATGGCGGCGGCGGGCGATCCGGAAGCGATGCAGTTGGATGAGGATTTTCTGAGCGCGCTTGATTTTGGCTTGGTCCCAACTGGCGGTATTGGGTTGGGTGTTGACCGCGTTGTTATGGCGTTGACCGGTACAACTATCCGCCGGACCGTGCCTTTCCCGTTCATCAGGCCGACTGGCCGGGCTGACAGTTAGCTCCCCGGCGGTGGTCAGCCCACTTTCCACTACGGAAACCGGTCAAAGTCACCCTTTTGGGCATCTTTGACCGATTACCGTCATCCCGGCCCTCACCCTGAAGCGCAGCCCCGAGCGGCCGTTTGGTAAAATCGCAGGTCACGGTGTTGTAGGTGTTTTGGGTTTGGCTAGTGGGTCTGGGCTGGTCCCCAGAAACTGAACCCAGTGGGTGGTTTTGACCCCACTGGGGTCAATTCCTGGGTCGGAAATGAACGGACCCAGTTGCCTAGCGCCCGTCTTAGCGGATCTGCTGGGCGCGCGGGTAGCTGCCGGAAGCGGCCAGGCTCTTGCTGTGTTGGGGACGGGTTTTTGCGTGTGACGTGTGGGAATGGCGTCTCTTGGGGCGTCGTGTCATGTCGGCGGAGGACTCTGGTGTGCGGCGACCCGGCCGCTGCGCAGGTGGCGGAGCCCGCCGTGAAGGCGGTTGCCCGCAAGCTGGGCCCGCCGTCGAAGGGGCGCCTCCAGGCGGCCGAGGGTGCATGGAATTGCGCGGCTGCGCATAACCATGCGCTAGGCTGGGTGAATGACATTCACAGTTGCTTTGGCCGGGGCCTCCGGCTACGCCGGTGGCGAGATGTTGCGGCTGTTGGCGGGTCACCCGGAGGCGCGTATCAAGGTCGTCACCGGGCAGTCATCGGCCGGGCGGCCATTGGGTGAAGCCCAACCTCATCTGGGCGCCCAGGCTTGCTTGGGCGAACTGATCATCGAGCCAACCACGGCCAACGCCTTGGCCGGTCATGACGTCATATTCTTGGCCTTGCCGCACGGCCAATCAGCCGGCATAGCCAAGGAAATAGAAGCCCTCAGCCCGCGATCGGTGCTGGTTGACCTGGGAGCGGACCACCGCTTAACCAGTTCGCAAGACTGGGCCACCTACTACGGCGGCGAACACGCCGCCGCCTGGACCTACGGCATGCCCGAATTGCTGACTGGCTGGTTCGAACAGCCGCGGAAGCCAACGGAGTCGGCGGAGGCCGCGGCTGCGTGCGGCCCCCAGCGACCATCGGAACAATCAGCCCAGCTAGCACGATACCCGGTCCCGCCGCAACAAGATCAAGTCCCGCCGAGACAGGACCAGGCCCCGCCGAAGCAACACCAAGCCCTGCCGAGACAGGACCAAGCCCCGCCGAAGCAACGCCGAGCCCTAGTGGAAGCCAACCGAATCGCGGTACCAGGCTGTAATGTCACAGCCGTCAGTTTGGCCTTGGCTCCTGGCATCGCATCCGGGCTGCTTGATCCAACCGACCTGGTAGCCGTCTTAGCGAACGGTGTCTCTGGGGCCGGCCGGGCTCTCAAGAGCCACCTGATGGCCGCCGAGATCCTCGGTTCAGCCAGCCCTTACGCGGTGGGCGGCGGGCATCGCCACATCCCAGAAATACTGCAAAACCTGAGGCTTTCAGCGCCCCCAGCGCCCCCAGCGCCCCCAGTGCTCCCAGCGCCCCCAACGGCCACCATCAGCTTCACTCCAACACTGGTGCCAATGAGTCGCGGCATCCTGGCTACCGTCACCGCCCGGCCAGGCCCAGCCTTTGATGAATCAGCTTTACGGCCAGCCTGGCAGGCGGCTTACGGCGATGAACGGTTCGTCGGCCTACTGCCTCCCGGGCTTTGGCCGTCAACCGGCCAGACGCTCGGCTCAAACTGCGCCTTGATGCAACTGACTTTCGATCCTAAGGTCGGCCGGGTGATAATCGTGGCCGCCCTTGACAACCTGGTCAAAGGCACCGCCGGTGCCGCTTTACAATCGGTCAACCTGGCGCTCGGCCTGCCAGAGGCGACCGGCCTGACACAACTAGGAGTAGCGCCATGAGTGTCACCAGTCCTAAAGGTTTCCGGGCGGCGGGTACCGCCGCCGGTCTGAAGACCAACGGAGCCAAAGATCTAGCCTTAGTGGTGAATGACGGACCGGCCGACCTGGCTGTGGCGGCCGGTGTTTTCACAGCCAACCGTTTCGCCGCCGCCCCAGTGCATCTCAGCCGCCGTCATCTGGCTTTGGCTCAAAGCGGCTTGGCGGTGCCCCGGGCGGTTGTCTTGAACTCAGGTGGGGCCAACGCTTGCACCGGCCAGCAAGGCGTCTCAGATGCTGCCTTAACCGCCCAGAGGGTAGCTGAACTACTTCAGATCGCCCCACATGACGTGCTGGTTTGCTCAACTGGCTTGATTGGCGACAGCCTCGCCATGGACAAGCTGTTGCCAGGTTTGGAAGAGGTGGCGGCCACCGCCCAGGCCACACCTAAAGTCGGCCAGGACGCGGCCGAAGCCATCATGACAACTGACACGGTGCCTAAACAAGCCCAGCTAGAGGCACCGGACGGCGCTTACAGTATTGGCGGCATGGCTAAAGGGGCAGGCATGTTAGCTCCGGAGCTCGCCACCATGCTGGTGGTTATCACAACAGACGCGGTGCTTGACCAGGCGACGGCCCGCCAAGCCCTTGAACAGGCCTGCGCCCAGTCTTTCAACCGGATCGACTCAGATGGCTGCATGTCAACTAATGACAGTGTCATTTTGCTGGTTTCAGGGGCATCCGGCCACCGGCCCGAACCGAGCCAGTTCGCTCAACTGTTAACCGCCGTGGCACAAGACTTGGCCCGCCAGCTAATCGCGGATGCCGAAGGCGCTTCCCACGAGATCGCTGTAACTGTCAAGGGCGCCCTAACTGAGGATGGTGCACTGGCTGTGGCGCGCGGCATCGTCCGGTCAAATCTGTTCAAAACCGCCATGGCTGGTAATGACCCGAACTGGGGACGGATCTTGTCGGCCGCTGGGACGGTGCCTGCGGCGGTCGCCCCGTTTGATCCAGCAAAAGTTGATGTCACGATCGGCGGCGCCATGGTCTGTCAAGGCGGCGGTCCGGGCGTGGCACGCGAACAAGCTGACCTGACTGGGCGGGTGGTTGAAGTGCTGGTGGACCTGCATGCCGGGACTTGCCAGGCGACAATCTGGACAAATGACTTAACCCATGAATATGTTTCCATCAACGCGGATTATTCGTCATGAGCGGCCAGGATAAACCCGCCACCGCGGCTAAAGACGCCCTGACCGGATTGCGGGCGGACCACAAAGCCGAAGTCTTGATTGAAGCGCTGCCTTGGTTGTTGCGCTTTGGTGGCGCCATTGTGGTGGTCAAATATGGCGGTAACGCCATGGTGGATCAGCCTTTGAAACAGGCCTTCGCCCAGGACATGGTGTTCTTGCGGCGGGTTGGGCTACGGCCGGTGGTGGTTCATGGCGGCGGGCCGCAAATCAACCAGATGCTCGCCCGGCTGGGCATTGATTCGCGGTTCGAGGGTGGTTTGCGGGTCACCACACCAGAAACGATGGATGTTGTCCGGATGGTTTTGACCGGTCAGGTGAGCCGTGAACTGGTTGGTTTGATCAACCAGTTCGGGCCTTTCGCGGTTGGGTTGTCCGGTGAGGACGCGGGCTTGTTTCAGGCCCGTCGGCGTGGCGCCACAGTTGATGGCGCTGAGGTTGATTTGGGGATGGTGGGGGATGTCGCCCGGGTTAACCCGGGGGCTGTGCGTGACCTGCTTGAAAGTGGCCGCATCCCGGTGGTTTCGACGGTCGCACCGGACATTGATGATCCGACCCAGGTTTTGAACGTCAACGCTGACACGGCGGCGGCCGCTTTGGCGATCGCTTTGGGTGCTCGCAAGCTTGTCATCTTGACCGATGTTGAGGGTCTTTACCGTGACTGGCCGGATCGGAGTAGTTTGATTCACCAGATTTGTGCCCGCGAACTTTCGGCTTTGTTGCCTTCGATTGACGCTGGTATGCGGCCAAAAATGGAGGCTTGTTTACGGGCGGTGCGCGGTGGGGTGCCGCAAGCCCATGTGATTGATGGGCGGGCACCGCATTCGCTGTTGACTGAGGTTTTCACGGCTGAAGGTATCGGCACCATGGTGGTTGATCCGCCCGCCGAGGATTGTCAGGTGCCCGATGCCGCCGTTTAGGTTCGCCAGCAGCGGCGTTAGCTGGGTGGGTCGTTTCGAGCGGGAGGTGGACGATGCCGTCATCTAGGTTCGCCAGCATCGGCCTTAGCTGGGTGGAAAGTTATGAAAAGGAAGTGGACGATGCCGTCATCTGAGTTGGGTCCTTCAGGTGTTAGTTGGGTGGAACGCTATCAGGCGGCCGCTTTGGGTGTGTTCAACCCGCATTTGGTGCTTGAACGTGGCCAAGGGGCTCAAGTCTGGGACGTTGACGGGCGCGAATACCTTGATCTGTTGGGAGGGATCGCTGTTAACGTGCTCGGCCAGGCCCATCCGGTGTGGTTAGCGGCGCTGGCCGGGCAGGCTGGACGTTTAGCTCACATTTCGAACCTTTACACCAGTCGGCCACAAATTGAGTTAGCTGAACGTCTAGCCGCTTTGGCGGCCGGACCAAGAGCCAAGTCGGCCCGGGTCTTCTTGACCAATTCAGGCACTGAAGCTAACGAGGCGGCACTCAAAGCGGTGCTACGCCAAGGCGGTGGGCGTCACCAGCTTCTAGCTTTGGAGGGTTCTTTCCATGGCCGGACATTGGGGGCACTGTCACTGACCGCCAAAGAGGCTTACCGCAAACCGTTTGACGGTTTCACTGGCCCGGTCCGGTTCTTGACCCCAGGTGATTTGACCAGCTTGGAGGCGGCGCTGGCGCAAGGTGATGTAGCGGCCTTGGTGTTGGAAGTCATCCAAGGTGAGGCTGGGGTGGTGCCGTTGCCACCGGGTTACCTTAACCAGGCGCGCCAGCTTACCCGCCAATATGGTGCCTTGCTGTGGATTGATGAGGTTCAAACTGGGACGGGCAGGACAGGAACCTGGTTCGCTTACCTAAATGAGGCTTTGGTTGGCCCGGAACGGATTGAACCAGATCTGGTGACGGTCGCTAAAGGACTGGGTGGGGGTTTCCCGATTGGTGCCATGATCGCTCTGACAGAACAGACCGCCAACCTGCTGGCGCCCGGTGACCACGGCACCACCTTCGGTGGTAACCCGCTGGCTTGCGCCGCCGCGCTGGCCACCCTAGAGGTGATTGAACAAGACGATCTGCTGGGCCGGACGGCCCAGTTTGGCGCGGCCTGGCGCAGGGAACTAGCCGCTATACCTGGTGTCAAGACGGCCCGGGGGGCGGGCTTGCTGGTCGGCATCGTCCTGGAAAAACCGATCGCGGCACAAGTTGTGCGCCGGGCTGAAACGGCTGGTTTCCTAATCAACGCGCCAGCACCTGATGTTTTGCGTTTAGCGCCGCCGCTGGTCCTAACCGAAGCTCAAGCTAAACGCTTCACCGCGGCCTTGCCGCGGCTATTGAAGGAGGAAACATGACATTGAGGCACTTCTTGAAGGACTCATCAATCAGTTCGCCCGAACAAAGCGAAATCTTGCGGCTAGCTTTAGAAATCAAAGCTGACCGGCTGAAATACCAACCACTGCGGGGACCTAAAGCGGTCGGCGTGATGACTGACAAGCCGACTTTACGGACCCAGGTTTCGTTCTGCGTTGGTGTGGCGGAACTCGGCGGCTATCCAATGTTCGTCGATTCGCGCTTGGCTGGGGTGGGCCAACGTGAATCAGTCGCTGACGTCGCGCGGGTTTTGGGCCGCCAGGTCAGCGCCATTGTTTGGCGTACTTTTGGCCAGGACCGGTTGGAGGAGATGGCGGGACTGGTTGGTGTGCCAGTGGTTAACGCTTTGACTGACGATTTCCATCCGTGTCAAGTGTTGGCTGACCTGATGACAGTGGCGGAAGCGGTCGGCGGGGTCAGCTCGTTGAGCGGCGTCAAACTGGCTTACCTGGGTGACGGATCAAACAACATGGCCCAGTCCTATCTGCTTGGCGGCGCCTTAGCTGGCTTGGAAGTTGTGATCGCCTGTCCGGCGGGTTTCCAACCGAAAGCTGAGATTGTGGCTGAGGCGGCCGCCTTGGCGGCCTTAGCTGGCGGCGGTGTAACTGTGACAAGTGATCCGGTGGCGGCGGTGGCTAATGCTGGCGTGGTGGCGACCGATACTTGGGTTTCGATGGGTCAGGAAGGTGAAGCTGACGCCCGCCAGGCACCGTTCTTGCCTTACCGGGTTGATGGTGAGGTGATGGCTTTGGCCGCGCCAGAGGCGATCTTCTTGCATTGTTTGCCGGCTTATCGCGGTAAAGAGGTCACCGCTGGTGTGATTGACGGACCCCAGTCACGTGTCTGGGATGAGGCTGAGAACCGCCTGCACGCTCAAAAAGCCCTCTTGATTTGGTTGCTTGACCAGGCGGGCAGGGACTGATGAAGGTTTCGGCGTCTGATCCGGCTTTGGCATCTGGCCAGGCTTTGGCATCTGGCCAGGCTTTGGCGTCTGGCCAGGCTGCGGCGCCGGGTGCGGCTTTGGCCACCAAAGCTGCCCGGAGGGATTTGATCGCCCGGTTCATCCGCGGCCAGCGGATCGGTTCGCAAGCCCAGTTGGTGGAGGAATTGCATCTGGCCGGACTGGATGTAACCCAAGCCACCCTCAGCCGTGACCTGGTGGAACTGCGCGCCTCCAAGGTGCGCCTAGCTGACGGGGCAATGGCCTACGCTCTGCCAGCTGATGGCGCCGTGTCTGGCCTGGAAGCTGATCTGGACAGTGAGATGCTGGTCCGGCGTTTACGCCGGGTCGCTTCAGAACTGCTGATCAGCGCCGAAGGGAGCGCTAACCTGGTGGTTCTAAGAACACCGCCAGGTGGAGCTCACTTCTTGGCGGCGGCGATTGACCAGTCAGTTTTACCTGATGTTATGGGCACAATCGCCGGTGATGACACGATCATTATGGTTACTAGGCAACCGGACGGCGCACCAGATATAGCGGACCGGTTCACCCAATTGGCAAACGAAGGAGAACACTCATGACGAAGCGTGTGGTTTTGGCTTACTCCGGTGGCTTGGACACGTCAGTGGCGATCGGCTGGATTGGCCAGGCGACTGGGGCGGAGGTCATCGCTGTGGCGGTTGATGTTGGCCAAGGCGGTGAGAACCTGGAAACTATCCGCGAACGGGCTTTGGCTTGCGGCGCGGCTGAAGCCTATGTGGCTGACGCCCGCGAAGAATTCGCCAGCCAATACTGCATGCCAGCTTTAGCCGCCAACGCCTTATATATGGACCGCTATCCGTTGGTGTCGGCTTTGTCGCGGCCAGTCATTGTGAAACATCTGGTCCGGGCGGCACGCCAGTTTGAAGCTGACACTGTGGCGCACGGCTGCACTGGCAAAGGCAACGATCAGGTCCGT
Organism: Bifidobacteriaceae bacterium; assembly: GCA_031267825.1. Taxonomy (GTDB): domain Bacteria; phylum Actinomycetota; class Actinomycetes; order Actinomycetales; family WQXJ01; genus JAIRTF01. The sequence goes on along the minus strand of JAIRYJ010000002.1, from coordinate 8,767 downwards.
TTTGAGGTTTCGATTACGTCCTTAGCGCCGGATTTGAAATGTTTGGCGCCGGTCCGCGACTTGGCGCTAACCCGGGCGGCCGCCATCGACTACGCCGAAGCCCACGGTTTACCAATTGAAACCACCAAATCGTCGCCTTTCTCAGTTGATCAGAACGTCTGGGGCCGGGCGGTTGAAACGGGTTTCTTGGAAGACATTTGGAACGCTCCAACTAAGGACGTTTACACCTACAGTGATGACCCGAGCTTCCCTCCAGTCGAAGATGAAGTGGTGATCGGTTTCAAGGCTGGCGTGCCTGTGACGCTAGACGGTGTGGCGGTGACACCACTCCAAGCCATCCAAGAAATGAACCGCCGGGCTGGGGCTCAAGGCATCGGCCGGATCGACATGGTTGAGGACCGGTTAGTTGGCATCAAGTCACGTGAAGTTTATGAGGCACCTGGTGCGATGGCTCTGATTGAGGCGCACCGTGATCTTGAAGGTGTCACCGTTGAACGTGAACTGGCCCGCTTCAAGCGCCTAGTTGGTACGCGTTGGAGTGAACTGGTTTATGACGGTTTATGGTTTAGTCCGCTGAAACAAGCCTTGGACGGTTTCATCGCCGAAACTCAACGCTATGTTGAAGGCGAAATCAGGTTGGTGTTGCATGGTGGCCGGGCGGTTGTGACAGGTCGGCGGTCTGACGCTTCGCTTTACGATTTCAATCTGGCGACCTATGACGAAGGCGATTCGTTTGACCAGTCCCAGGCCCGCGGTTTCATTGAACTGTTCGGCATGCAATCGAAGCTGGCGGCCGCCCGCCAGGCCCGGCTGAGCCAAGACTGATAGGGCTTGTGGAGCGAACCATGGCATTGAAATCAGTTGACCATGAACGTCTCGCCGCTGGGTTGATGGGTTTAGCGCTCGGTCAGTTCCGGGCGCGATATTTGGCTGGTGGTTTGGTCTTACCGCCCGGATTTGATCAGGCCGCGCGCCGTTTGGAGGGCGGTGAACCATTGCAGTACATCCTCGGCCGGGCGCCGTTCAGGTCCCTCGAACTGGCTATTGGCCCGGGGGCTTTCATTCCACGTCCCGAAACTGAAGTTGTGGCGGGAGTGGCGATTGATTACCTGGTCGGCTTGCCCACTGAGTCGCGCTTGGCGGCTGATCTGGGCAGTGGGGCCGGGCCAATCGCTGCCGCTTTGGTGACGGAGGTTCCGGGGGCGCGGGTTTGGGCGGTTGAACGGGCGTGGGCGGCGCTCGGCCAAGCGCGAGCCAATTTGGAGCCGCTTGGTGTGACCGTGGTTGGGGCTGATGTGGCGCGGGTCGGCCAGGCGGGTGGCCCGTTGGCGGATTTGGCCGGGCGTTTTAGTTTGGTGGTGACGAATCCGCCTTATTTGTTGCCCGATGCCGTCCTAGAAGCCACCGTTGCCGACTATGAGCCGCCAGCCGCTCTGTTTGGGGGTGGGGTTGACGGTTTGGAGACGCCGTTGGTGTTCTTGGCGGCCGCCGCCAGGTTGCTCCGACCTGGTGGGGCAGTAGTAATGGAACATGATCCGTCGCAAGCTGGGGCGCTGCGGGAGGCGGCGGGCCAGGCTGGTTTCGTTGACGCCAAAACTGGTGTTGATCTGACCGGCCGTGACCGTTTCCTTCAAGCGATCAGGGCAGGCGACGGGTAGAATCAGGCGCATGATATCCGCTTGCCAAAGCGGAACAGGAGGTAATCATGCAACCAAAAACAACGGCGTTAGTACTGATCGAGTTCCAGAATGATTTCACCGCACCAGGTGGTGCCCTGCATGATGCCGTGGCCGGCTCAATGCGGACCACCAGCATGCTGGCGAACACTGTTGAAACGGTCGCGGCCGCCCGCCAGGCCGGTGTCACCGTAGTGTTCGCACCGATCCAGTTCGCCCCCGGCTATTTTGAGATCGCCAGCACGCCTTACGGCATCCTGGCTGGGGTGGTCGCCTCGAACGCTTTCGTTAAGGGCTCGTGGGGAGCGGCTTTTGACGACACGCTGCTACCCCAAGCGGGCGACATCGTACTTGAAGGCAAACGCGGGCTGGATGCTTTCGGCTCAACCAACATTGACTTCATTTTGCGCTCTAAAGGGATCGAAACGGTGGTTTTGGCTGGTTTTCTAACCAACTGCTGTGTCGAGTCAACGATGCGCAGCGCCTATGAACGCGGCTTTGAGGTTGTCACCTTGACTGACTGTGTGGCGGCGACGTCTGATGAGGAGCACGATTCCGCCATCAAGTTCGATTACCCAATGTTCTCCAAGCCGCAAACTCATTTAGAGTTCATCGCCGCTTTGACGGCGGGCGCTGAAACGTCTGACACTTCGCGCGGCTACTGACATCAGGTAGACGCTTGCCCGCTAGGTCAGGCGGCTAGTTCCGCTAGAACCTCCAGGATGTGGCGGTAGGTCCGGCCGGTGGCTCGTGAAATGCCCAGCTCACAGGTCCGGTTACAGGAGACGTAGGCATCGAACCGGCCGTCTGGCTGACCCAAGCCCGCCGCTGTGCGGGCCCGCTCAGCTTGGGCTATGGCGCTGGCTTCTGGCATGGTGGCGGCCCGGGTCAACTCTGGGTGGAGCATTCCCCGGTCACCGGCGAAACCGCAACAACCCCAATTGTCCGGTACAAAGACTTCCCGCCCGGCGGCTTGGGCTAACGCCAGAAGGTCCCCAGTTGAGCCGAGATGTGCCGTTGAACAGGTCGGATGCACCGCTATGGCATCCAACTGGGTGGTCAAGTTGAGCCGTGGCAGCAGTTTTTGACGGGTAAAGCTGACGGCGTCAAGGATTTTCAGGGCCGAATACTGGCGCGCCTTTGAACCTTCCAGTAGCTGTCCCAGTTCGGTTAGCCCGTGGCTGCAGGACGCAGCTTCCGCTATAACCACCAGCCGCCCGCCTTGGGTGGCTTCCCAAAGCGCGTCACAAACCGCTTCCGCCATTACGCGGTGTCCTCTGACCAGGCCTTTGGATTGCCAAACCGTGCCGCAACACAGGCCAGCGATCGGCTGAGGGATTCGTAGCGTCAGCCCGGCGGAGGCGCAGAGCTGAACCAGTGCCTGGCTGACGCCTGGTGTGCCAGGCTGGGCTGGTCCGAACAATGAGTTGATGCAGGTTGAGAAGTAGACCGCTGTCTCGGTTAGGGCCTTTGTTCCAGTTGGCTGGCGGGCCCGGCCGGGGCCCGGCAGATCAGGGCTTTGGCTGAGGCTTTGGTTGGGGCCTGGCGGGTCAGACGGCGCTGTGGTGCTTGGTCGGCGCGCGGGGCCGGGGCCTGGCAGATCAGGCCCGGCCTGCGGTATCCAATCGGATGGTAGGACCAACCGGGCGGCCCGGCTGACGCCACCAAGCAAACCCTTCGGCAATGATCCGGCCAGACGCAAGACCAAGCGTAGGGCTGTCACCAGCCCGGCCCAATGCTTCGCCGCCGTCACCCCAAGGAACTGGGCGAACGGCCCTAAGCGGGCCGCCCGCCAGGTTTTCATCAGTTTGCCGGTATCAATTCCAACCGGGCAGGCCAACGCGCAAAGCGAGTCAGCCGCGCAAGTTTCAACCGCCAGATAGTTGAATTGCTTGATCCATGCCGCCCGGCGGTTGGCGGGTAACTGACTCATGGTGCGCAGCAAGGCGATCCGCTGGCGTGGCGTGGTGGTCAGGTCCCGGGCCGGGCAGCTCGGCTCACAGTAACCACATTCGACACAACGGTCGATCGCTTCAGCCGTTGGCGGCGTGGCTTTCAGATGCGTCAGGTGAGCCCGCGGCTCGCTGTTCAAGATAACCCCAGGTGACAGCCGTCCAGCCGGGTCAAAGGCAGCTTTGATCCGCCACATGACGTCATATAGTTCGTCGCCGAATTGACGGCGGACAAACGGTGTCATGATCCGTCCGGTGCCATGTTCCGCCTTGAGCGTGCCGCGGGCGTCAAGGACCAGGTCAACCATCGCGTCAGTGAACTGTTCGTAGCGTTTGAGCTCGGCTGGCTGATCCAATTGGAGTGAAATCATGAAGTGCACGTTGCCGTCTTTGGCGTGGCCAAAGACAACACCATCACCGTATTTATATTCGGTGAACAGTCCTTGCAGGCCTTGGCATGTGGCCGGCAGGGCCACGCCAGGCACAGCGATGTCTTCAAGCAGGGCCGTACTACCGGGTGGGCGCCGCCCGGCCACAGCCGTGTAAAGCCCTTTACGTGAAGCCCATAGAGCGGTCCGTTTGGCAGTATCAGTGCTGAAATCGGTTGGCTGGGAAAGCTGGAGTCGCGGCAGGGCGGCCCGCAAAGCGGCCAGATCGTGTTCTAGTTGACCGGCTGATTCAGCCCGGGCGTCAACCAGTAGAGCGGCCGCGCCAGCCTGTTTGATCTGATGGATTGGGTCGCCGGCCGGGGCGGCCGCCTGGGCCGCCCGTATCGAAGCCCAGTCTTCCAGCTCAACTGTCGCGGCGGCGGCTTGACGTAGTGGTTCAACAGCGGCGGCAGCCTGCAACAGACCAGGAAACACCAACAGGGCGGTGGCCTGATAGGGCTGGATTGGCAAGGTGCGCAAGGTGACGGAGGCGATGAACCCGAGTGTGCCTTCAGAACCGACCATCAGGTGGGCCAGAATGGCGCTTGGGTGTTCAAAGTCAACCAAAGCGTTGACGCCGTAACCCATTGTGTTTTTCATTGAGTATTGCTGACGGATAGTGGACATTGACCGCGGATTGTTGATGACCCGTTGACGCAGATCCGTCAGTGTCTTGTACAAGTCCGGCTCCAGGAGGCGTAAACGCTGGTCAGCGTCTGGTGCTGCGGTGTCAATGATGGTTCCTGAAGCTAACACCACGACGATCGATTCAAGTGTGGTGTAGCTGTTGAACTCGGTGCCGCAGGTCATGCCGGATGAATTGTTGGCCACTACGCCACCAATCGTGCAAGCCATCTCACTGGCCGGGTCTGGTCCCAAAATCCGTCCGTGATGTGCCAAAACGGTGTTGACTAGGCGCAAGGTGGCGCCCGGTTGGCTAGATAGCTTGGTGCCGTTGGGGCTGACTTCGATCCGTTTGAAGGCTTGACGAACGTCAACTACAAGACCGCCGCCTTGAGCCTGGCCAGATAATGATGTGCCACCAGACCTGAAGGTAACCGGCAGGCTGGCCGCGCCAGCTTGGAGCATCGCTTGGCGCACCTCCGCGGTGTTCTTCGCCACCAGCACGGCCTGCGGTTCTATCAAATAGTGGGAGGCATCATGAGCCCGGGCCGCCAGATCGATCGGCCTGTTGTGCCATTGGCTTGACTCGAATCCTGGGAACGGAGCGATTGCCATGCCTCAAGCCTAGGTCCGTGGCGAAAATCCGCCGACTTAGGAGCCTGTCGCCTAACAGGCTCCTGGGCGGTCCCCAGCGTGTTATCGACGCGTTTCCACTGGTGAGAGCTTCCGCTCACACCGCGTCAACTTGGGCCGCGAAGGGTGTTGTTCAACACCCTCCTAGGCGCACCAAACTAGGCCGATCTTCCGCGTTTCCTCTGTTCAGCGCAGTGCGCTTGCCCGTGTCAAGAACCCAGAGGCGGATACTCGCCGAGCTTATAGTTTCACCAGGCGTTTGGGGCTTTGACGAATCAACCGAATCTTCGCATCTTGGGGTATCGCAGGTCAGGGACCTGGAGTGGGTCAACTGGCGAAGATCCATCCCCGGCCAGCCGGCGGTTCAGCGGCGTCGGCCGGCCTTAAGGCCGTAGAATCGCCGGGATGCATCCGGTCCACCAACTTTCCAATTCCGAGGATTTGGCCGTCGCTGCGACGGCCGTTGCCCGGGGCCAGTTAGTTGTAGTCGTGACCGATACGGTTTATGGCTTAGCGGCCGATCCGCGTAACCAAGCCGCCATGGCCGCCCTGTTCGCGGCTAAAGACCGCCCACTGAGTTTGCCGGTGCCAGTCTTGGTGGCTGACCCAGTTCAGGCGTCTTATCTAACTACGGGGTTAAGCGAATCAGCGGCGGCCTTGATTGAGGCCTTCTGGCCAGGACCGCTAACTCTGATACTGCCGGTCAACCGGGCCGCCGGGTTACATCTTGGCGTGAGCCATGGAACAGTCGCTTTACGCCAGCCGAATCATCCGCGAACAGTCGATTTGCTCGACCTGACTGGGCCGTTGGCTGTCACATCAGCTAATCTGACCGGCCTAAGGCCGGCCGTGACCGTGGCGGCCGCCCGCCACCAGCTCGGCACCGCTGTAGCTCACTACCTTGACGGCGGCACGGCACCCGGCGGCCAACCCTCAAGCATTGTTGATCTGACCGGACCTGATCCGAAGCTGGTGCGTTCCGGACCGGTTAGCTGGGAGGCTGTCAGCCAGGTGCTGAATAGGCCGGGCCCGAAGGCCCTCGGTTGACGGTCTACCTGGTACTTGGCCTGATCAGCGCTGTTATCACAGCTCTGGCTGTTCCGTTGATGCGCCGTTTGGCGATCTATTTTGGGGCGGTCGCATCAGTTCGGCAACGCGACATACACACCAAGCCCACCCCTCGCCTGGGTGGGTTGGCGATGTACCTAGGGGTCGCGGCCGGGCTGGGTGTGGCCTCACAGACTGAGTTCTTGGGATCGGTCTTTGATCAGTCGTCGGCTGTTGGCACGCTCAGTGCGGCCACTTTTGTCTGCCTGCTTGGCGCCTTGGATGACTGCTGGGAGCTTAGCTGGCCAACCAAACTGGCCGGACAGGTCTTAGTCGCCGGGTTCTTGGCCTGGCAGGGAGTGCAATTAGTCACGTTCCCAATCGCTGGTATTACTATTTTCTCTTCCCGTCTCAGTTTGATTGTGACGATTCTGGTAGTGGTAGCGGCAATGAACGCGGTCAATTTCGTTGACGGAATGGACGGTTTAGCGGCCGGAATTGTGGCGATTGGCTGTTCGGCTTTCTTTGTCTATTCGTATTTGTTGTCAAGGCAATCCGGTGACGCTGATTACGCCACTCTAGCTTCAATGATTTTGGCCGTAACAGTCGGGGCTTGTGTTGGTTTTCTGCCTTACAATTACCACCCCGCCAAGATATTTATGGGCGATTCCGGGTCAATGCTGCTTGGTTTGCTGTTCGCTGCCGCGACCATAGCCGTAACTGGTCAAACTGACCCTGGTGCGTCAGCGATTTCACAACGTCAGGCGTTGGGTGCGGCCTTACCAGTCATCTTGCCTTTCGCCGTCTTGGCCTTGCCGCTGCTTGACATGCTGATGGCGGTTGTGCGGCGGATGCGGGCTGGCCATTCTCCGTTCAAAGCGGACCGGATGCATTTGCATCACCGGCTGTTACGCCTCGGCCACGGCCAGCGACGGGCGGCCCTGATCATGTATGTCTGGACAGCTGTCTTGGCTTTCGGCGCAGCCGGACTGGCGGTCTTCCGGGCTGAACAGGTAGCCGTCTTCGTGGTGGCCGGCGGTGTGGTGGCTTTTCTGCTGACTAAGCTTGGCTCCGGGCGGCGAGGCGCGCAGCGGGGCCGCCAGAATAGCGGCGACCGGGCAGGCCAGGCCGCCCCGCCAGCGGAAAGCGAGATTGAACATGGCACGCCAGCCAGCGAAGGATAATGCTCCTGGGTCGCCAGGTCGGCCTGAAGGGGTCAACTACCGGCGGGTGACTTGGCAGTTGGGTCTGATGGCTTTGGTCCTAGCGGTTGGTAGTGGGGGTTTGAGCTACGCCCTGGCTGGGTCTAAAGGACTGGTAGGGGCGCTTATTGGAGCGGGCGTGGTCGGTTTGTTCTTCGCCTCTAGTGGGCTGGTGATGCACTTGTCCAAGACGCCGGAGGCGCAGGCCCGCAATCTGTTGGTGAGTTGGTTCGCCAAGATGATTGTCTTGTTGGTTGTCATGATGGCTTTGAAGTCAGCCGCTTTCATCTCACGGCCTGCCCTTGGATTAACCATCGTGGCAGGCGTTATCGGCTCCCTGATACTGGAAGGCCGGGTTGTTTGGGCTGCCCGCCTGCCCCCCGGCGAGGCCGGCCAACGTCTGTTCTGATACCAGCCTGAACGAATCGACGCCAGAGAGGGCCGGACGATGGCGTTTGTATACAGGGAGGGCCACCGGGAGGAAGTCGTGCGGCTGAATGGTTTGAGGTTGGAAAGCCCTTACGGCGGTGGTGCGGCGCGTTTCGGTTCGCTCCTAGCGGTGGATAAGGAGCTTGATGCGGCGGTGTTTGGTCTTGGCGGTGGGGCTTTTGAACAGCCGGGCTATGGGGCTGTGGTGAAGGGTTGTGATGCGTTGATCTTCGCTGGTCGTGGGACCTGTATCCTGGCCGATCGGATGACAGACGGCTCTGGTTGCGGCTTTACTCCGCGTATCCGGCCGAGTCGCCGCTGTGGGATTGGTCGGACTTATGGCGGGTGTTGAAGGAAGGCTTGTGTTTAGTGGCACGGGACGGCAAGCCGTATACGTCTGACCGTATCTTGTTTGTTGGCGGCTTCGGGGACAGGATTGGGGCGTCATGAACCGCAACAGAACCGCTGTATCTGAGAGCTAACTCACGTGCGTTGATTTCATAGTTTTCAGAAGGAGCGGACTTCGTTGTGGCCGCGACTGGCTGTTCGCTGGCCCTGTGCAGATCGTGCGGTTTGCCACGTTCATTGACCCGTGGTCACGGCGGCCTTAAGACTTTTATGCTGTGTTGTGTTTGGGTGCTAACGTGTAATTGTTGGTTCCTTAGTGTCAGAGAGGACTGGACGATGGTGTTTGTGTATAGGAAGCGCGATGAGGCGGAGCTAGCCCGGTTGGAAGGTCTGGGGCTGAAAAGTCCTTATGGTGGTGGCATGGCGCG
>JAIRYJ010000019.1 GCA_031267825.1 Bifidobacteriaceae bacterium | reverse complement strand
CCTTTGGTGGGCCACCACCACCCCCCCCGGGGGGGGGTTTTTCATTTTTCCGGGCCGGGGGCCGGGGTTTACCCCCCCCCGGGCCCCACGGCACTTCATAGTTCAGCCGGATGGCCTTACTGCATGGCGAATTCGACGATGTCCTGGGCCTCTTGGAGCGCGGTTGTAACATCCGCGCCACCCAGGATCTGGGTGATGGCATCGCTGACAGCATCACGCGCCTCATAGTAGAAGACGCCCGTGTTGTTCGACGGCACCTTGGCCACAAAGTCGATGATCTTAGCGAAGATGGCATCTCCACCGAAGAACTCCTGCGGTTCGCCGTAGACGGCTGAATCGCCGGCTGGCAGCCAGTTAGCTACCGCGCCAGAGGACGGCAGGATGATGTCATACAGCTCAGTTGAGCCAGCGAAGGTCGCCTTGAGGAAATCCATCGCCAAGTCAACATCAGCGTTTGAGCTAACCGCCCAGCTTGATCCACCGTTGGCGGAGAAGTTGGTGGCGCCAGATACGCCTTCAAGCTTCGGCAGGTCGGTGATGTCCCAGTTGCCAGACTGATCCTGGGCCGTGGTGATCGAACCGATGATCCATGAGCCGTTGATCGTGCCAGCCACGGTTCCGTTTACGAAGCTGGAGATGTATTCGTCCCAAGAGTTGACCTGGACCATGACACCGCTGTCAACCAACTGCTTGAAGATGTCGATCGACTTGAGGAGAGCCTCGTTACCGACAATGGTCGGGTTGCCGTCGGCGTCGAACAAGCTGGCGCCAGCTGACTGCAGCATCATCATGGGCAGGTCGGCGCCGCCGGCCTCACCGGACATGATTGGATGATTGGTCTTCGCCAGGATGTCTTTACCTAGGGTGATGTATTCCTCCCAGGTGATGCCGGTGAAGTCATCAATCGTGTAACCGGCTTCAGCCAGCACATCGGTGCGCAGAGCGTCGATCGCGGCGCCGTTGTCGAACGGCACGCCATAGTTGACGCCATCAATCGTCGAGTAGGCCACAATACCGGGCGGGTACTGGCCGTAGTCCAGGCCCGAATCGGTGAAGGCGGTGAACAGCTCGGGATAGCTGATGACGTTCTTCTGGAAGGCGTTGTTCTGCATTAGGAAGATGTCGGGCAGTTCACTGGTCTGCTTCGACTGGGCCAGGGTGATCAGCTTGGTTTGCAGGTCATCCCAGGGGGTCTCGACAATCTCAAGTTCGAAGTCGGGATGGTCCTTCTGGTAGATCTTCTCAGCTTCTTCCATGGCGTAGAGGTTGAAGGCCGGATCCCAGCACCAAACTGTCAGTTTGTTGCCGCCGGTGGAGTCACCGTCTCCGGTTGTGCCGCCGTTGTCGCCGCCGTTGTCGCCGCAGGCGGCCATCACGGCAACCAAGGGCAGCGCTGCTGCCAGGGCTATCAGTTTCCTTACCTTTGTCGTGTGCATCATTGCTCCTGTTCTTTGGTTTTGCCTTGGGTCTTGCCAGAAGTGACAGACCGGTGGCGGGTCTGGCGGGTTAGCTGGACTTGGGTCACCCCCGGTTGGGTGGTGAACCCGTCACATCTGAACCCGGCCAGGCGCGAACCGGCCGACGCCTCGTCTGTTTACGTCAACATGCCACCATTGTTTAGCCCGTCAGTCAATTGACCTGCACGTCACAATTCAGTAACGATCGGTTACCGGCCACGCCGGATACTCCCAATGCTAACGTAGTCACAGGGCCCAAAGGCCGGATATCATGAATTGTATGTCCGCCTCGACCGCACCCCGGCGGCGCAAAACTGGGCCCTCAATTGAGGACGTCGCGCGCCTGGCCGGAGTCTCGGCCCAAACCGTATCGCGTGTCTCGACTGGTTCCGACAAGGTCCGGCCAGACACGCGCACCCGCGTCATCGAAGCGATGGGTCAGTTGGGTTACTCACCGAACCGGGCGGCCCGCGCCTTGCGCAGCGGCACCTTTCGCACCATCGGCATACTGGCTTACCGCTTTGACCGGACAGGTGAGGCTTTGACCACCCAATCAGTTGTTGAAGCCGCCGCCGCCCAAGGCTATTCGGTGACACTGGTTGGTGTTACCAATCCTGGCCGTGAGAGCTGGGAAAGCGCCGCCGCGACGCTATCTGATCAAGCGGTTGACGGCCTGGTGGTGATCCGGGCGGAGATCGCCGCACCAGAGTCACTCGCCATCACGCCTTACCTGCCAATAGCGGCATCAGATTCGCGCCTGGTTGGCTACTACCCGTCAGTCATGTCAGAACAGACCGCCGGAACAGTCGACGCGGTTGAGTACTTGCTGAAACTAGGTCACCGGACAATCCATCACATAGCCGGGCCGGGTGATTCGTATCCAGCTCAACTACGTTCGGCGGCCTGGCAACGGACCCTCGAAGAGACGGGCTTGAGGGCACCAGAGGCCAAACGGGGTGACTGGTCGGCTGTCTCGGGCTATCAAGTTGGGCGCGAACTGGCGGCCGACCCAAATGTCACCGCGGTCTACTGCGCCAATGATGAGATGGCCTTCGGTTTGCTGCGCGCCCTGCACGAAGCCGGCCGGAGCGTACCACGCGATGTTTCCGTAATTGGGTTTGACGGCATCGCCCTGGGGGAATTCTCAACCCCACCTTTGACGACTGTGGCACAAGACTTTCACGCTATTGGGCTGGCACTGGTCGATTTGGTAATTGGGCAGATCAAAGCCCAAATCCGGGCTCCTGTCAGCCGGGTTGGCGTACCAACCAAACTGATTGTTCGCGGCACCACAGCCCCGCCGCCTAGCTGAAGCACCAGGTGGTACCGGCCCGTCAGCGTTGGACGCGCGCACTGCCGCCGGCCACTAGACGTTCGATCTCGGCCAGCGTCGCGGTAGTGGTGTCACCCGGGGTGGTCATCGCCAGGGCACCGTTGGCGGCGCCATATTCGACGGCCGCTTTCAGATCAGACAGTTCAAGTAAGCCGTAAAGGAAACCGGAGGCGAAACTGTCACCTCCACCCAGGCGGTCCAATATGGCCAAGTCGTTACGCTGACGGGCGTCAGCGAATCCAGCATCAGCCGACTGACTACCACTAGCTGGCCGGACCCAGCCGAGCGCTCCCCAGTCATTCAGGTTGGCGCTGCGCACCCGGCGTAGCGTCACACCAATGGCTTTCAGATTAGGCCAAGTGGCGGCGGCCTCTAGCACCATGTCACGGTAGGCCGGACGGTTCAGCTGGGTCAGATCGGCGTCAAGCCCAGCGACTTGCAGGCCAAGGCAAGCGGTGAAGTCCTCTTCATTGCCTAGGAGCACGTCAACTTCTTGAGCGATGACGCGGTTGACTTCTTGACAGCGCCGCTGTCCCCCCAAAGCGGCCCACAAACTGGGCCGGTAATTCAGATCGTAGGAGACGATCGCGCCGTTGGCCCGGGCGTAGCGGATAACTTCGAGGGTGGTTTGGGCGGCCACATCAGACAGGCCGGCCATGATGCCGCCGCTGTGGAACAGCCGGGTGCGGCGCCGACCGAACAGTTCGGCCAGGTCAATTTGCCCAGGCCGCAGTTGGCTGATGGCGGTGTAGGCCCGGTCAACACAGCCCAGCGCGCCACGTAAACCGAAGCCGCGTTCGGCGAAGTTAAGGCCATTACGGTTTTGGCGCCCGATGCCGTCAAACGGCTCCCAGCGGACAAAAGATAAGTCAACCCCCGAGCCCAGCATGATGTCTTCTAGCAGACGCCCAACCTCGTTGTCGGTGAAGGCGCTGATCAGCGCTCCGCGCAGGCCAAAGCTTCGGCGGAAGGCGCGAGCCACGTTGTATTCGGCACCGGAATCCCAGACATCAAACGACCGGGTGGTGCGGATCCGTCGTTCGCCGGGGTCAAGCCGGAGCATAACCTCACCCAAGGCAACGATGTCGTAGCACGTTTGGCTGGCTGGCAGGGCGCCGAGCGGACCCCCGCCCGCCGCTGGTGATGTCTGGCTCGGCGGCTGGGCGGCTGGGTGGGCAGGCGACTGAGTCGCCGACGGGGCAGGCGGCAGGGCGGGCGGCTGAGTTGCCGGGGGGTGACTTGGGCCGGGCGGCGGTGTCATGTCATTCCCTTCAGGTTGGACCAATCCAGCCGAGCCGGCGGGAGATTGAGCGGGCCGCGCCGAGGACCGCCTGGGCGGTGTCACTGGCGGCTAGGTCAGCTGGCATACGTTCGGTTGGCCCCGCCACTGAGACGGCCGCGATCACGCTGTTGTCACCGTCACGGATCGGCGCCGCCACACAGGAGACACCGATTTCGCGTTCTTCCAGGTCGGTGGCGAAACCGCGCTGGCGGATAGCTTCAAGCTCAGCCAGCAGGGCGGGCACAGTGGTGATGGTTGAGGCGGTGACGCGTTCCAGGGTGGTGCGTTCGGCCCAGGCTTTGACGGCGTCAGTGGGCTGGAAAGCCAGCAGGGCTTTGCCCAGGCCGGTGCAATAGGCCGGCAAGATTGATCCGGCCCGGGCGGTGATGTAAGCCACAGAGCGATGTGACAGGACGTGTTCCAAGTAGACCGTCTGCCAGTCCCGCAGCACCGCTAGCTGAGCCGATTCCCCGGTTAGATCGCGTAGCTCGGTCATGACTGGCCGGGCGGCTTGCTGTAAGTCAAGTGAGGCCCGGACCACATTGCCTAACAGGAGGCATTTGAAGTCAAGGCGGTAGCCGGTGCCGTCCCGGATAACGTAACCGTTGGCTTCTAGGGTCGCCAGCAACCGGAAGCAGGTCGCCCGCGGCAATGAAACCAGGCGGGCGGCCTGACCCAGCGAATAGACGTGTGGTGGTTCAAGGAACAAGTCAAGGACGGCCAGTAAACGGTCAGCTACTTGGACGCGGTAGCGCTCGCGGCCGGCGGCGGAGTCATCAAATGGGGTATTGGCGTTCATCCAGTGAACTCTAGTCCGGCCTGGCCGGCCTGGCAAGGAGGCTTCGTCGCGATTGGCCGGCTTGGCCTGGCTTTGCGTCCGCGCCACCAGGTGACAGCTATGAATGCCGCCAAGCTGGTGAAACGCCGCAGCCCTCGCCTGGCCGGGCGGCGGCTTACCGGGCGGCGGAAGGATCGCGGAGCAAAAAGACCATTGACGTTCGGTGGATGAACCTGGTTTCATTATTGCGGGCCAAGAGCCGGTCTGGTGCCTGGCTGCCCAACGAGGAAGGTCTCACCTTATGAGCGCGGATGTCACGAACACTGAATACGGCCCGGCGGCGGCACTGCGGGCAGTGCTGGAACGCGACCGGATTCTGGCCATATTGCGCTACCCCCAAGGCGGAGACATCGCCTCATGCCTGGCAGCCGTGCTAGCTACCGGGCTAGGGGCGGGCGAAGTCACGGCCGATACACCTGGCGGACTGGACGCCATCGCCCAAGAAGCCGCCAAAGGACATCTAGTTGGGCTGGGAACTGTGCTGACGCCGGCCAAAGTGCGGGACTGCCAGGCGGCCGGCGGATCATTCGTTGTCAGCCCAGCGGCCGATCCAGATGTGATCCGCCAGGCCAAACAACTCGGCCTGGCCGTCATTCCGGGCGTCATGTCACCCACTGAAGTGGCCCTAGCGGAACGCCTTGGCGTCCGCCTGCTCAAGCTGTTCCCGGCGGGCAACCTGGGGCCAGGCTACCTGCGGGCTCTGCTCGGACCGTTCGCTGGCCGGGACTTCTTGCCGACCGGCGGGATCAGCCAAGCTAACGCGGCCGCCTTCCTCGAAGCCGGTGCGCTGGCATTAGGTGTCGGCGGTGACTTGTTCGGGCGGGTAGCCCCAGACAATGCCGACCAGTTGGCTCAATACCAGGAGGCGGTAACCGAAAAGGTCCGCCAGTTTCAAGCCCAATTGCCCAACCCCACAGGTCAATTGGGCGAACACTCAGCGACACAAGAGGAGGCGGCCTCCCAGAACTAACACACCGCGGGTATCCAACCGGCGCCAACCGGCGCCAACCCGCCTCAGTTGACCCAGAAATGCGAATCAGAGCTGAACGCAGAAAGGATTTCCTCACCATGACACAACTTACCCAGAGGCCCACCCGGCGCCGCGCCGCACTAGCCTATCTGGCAGCCTTAGGAGTAGCCGCAGCCGGCTGCGTTGTGGCCGCCATGCCCGCCCAAGGCGCTGGCCCTTATCCAGATGCGCTGGCATCGATTGATGTCAGTGATCCTTACGTGCTGGCGGATGAGGCGTCAGGCGCGTACTACTTATATGACATTGGTGATGATCCGGCTAACCCAACGGTGACGGT
>JAIRYJ010000024.1 GCA_031267825.1 Bifidobacteriaceae bacterium | reverse complement strand
GCCCAGGCGGCCGCGGTAGAGGACCGGATCAAGGGCGTCAACCCGGCGGACCTGACCAGGCGGATCACCGCCATACAAGCCAAGCTCACCGAACTCGCGCGCGCCAAGACCACCGCGTTCGCGGACGCCCGCAAGCTCGACATGGCAGGATTAGAACCGTCAATCAAACGATTGGCGACAACCAGATGACGCAAGCCTTACGCGCTCAAAACGTGTGAGGCACCACATCAGGTTTCGCGCTCACTATTCTGTGAGGCTCCTCGCCATCTGGTATCTCAGTCCGCCTCTGATATCTCGGTCCGGCTTAGGTGTTTCAGCCCGCTTCTGGTATTTCGGCCCGCCTCTGAGGCCAAATCCTTGATCCGCTCTGCCTGATCCTTGCCCGCTACCAGAACCACATCACCACTGACCGCCACAACTATGTCCGGTACGCCCAACAACGCCACCGTCTGGCCAGTTTGACTGACCACAAAACTGCCCGCCGAACCGTCCAAAATGGCTGGTTCACCCGGCACTAGACGCAGTGAACCGTCTTTCGTGGCTTGCCTGAGCGAGTCGTAACTTCCGAGGTCACTCCAAGGAAAATCGCCGGGCACAGTCGCCATCAAGCCAGCCTTGGCGGCTGGTTCGGCCACCGCGTAGTCAATCGCGATGCTGGGCAGTTCAGGCCAGATCCGTTCAAGCGCCTCGGCCCGCTTCGGTGTGTCCCAGACCGCCGCCAGTTCGTCAATCCCGGCCGCCAGCTCCGGCTGCCATTGATGTAACAGTTCGAACAGCAGACTGGCCCGGAAAACGAACATGCCCGCGTTCCAGCGGTAACGCCCAGTTTTCAGATAAGCCTCGGCCGTGGCCTGGTCAGGCTTCTCCTTGAAAGCGGCGGCATACTTGACCCGTGGCGCCTTGTCTAAGCCGAGTGGTTCACCGTCCGCGATATAACCGTAGGCTTGCGAAGGTTCAGTTGGTTTGATCCCGATGGTCGCGATCAGACCTTGCTTGGCCGTCAGGTAAGCCGCCTCAACAGCCTTATTGAAGGCCGCCACGTCACCGATGACATGGTCAGCCGCGAAGGACCCCAGGACGACTTCGCCGATCCGTTGGCGCATTATCGCGGCGGCCAACGCTATGGCAGGCATCGAATCATGCGGCCTAGGTTCGGCGATCAGGTTATCCGCCCGTAAACCAGCTAGCTGGGCGGTCACCGCTGGGACGTGAGCTTCTCCCGTCACAACCGTGACCTGGCCGGCGCCAGCCAATGGTTCCAGCCTGTCCCAGGCTTGCCGCAGCAAACTACGTCCCTGCCCGGTCAGGTCAAGCAGGAATTTAGGCCTGGCCGCGGTTGAAATTGGCCAGAGCCGTTTACCTGCCCCGCCCGCCGGAATGATGACTCCAAACCCGGGCAACGGCGAACTCATGCGGCCTCCCCGCGTCTGGGGGCGGCATCGTCCAATGGCATTTGACGGTCCCCGCCCAAAGCCAAGTGCCTGATGTCACGCCAGTTGCCGTCATGGTTCAGTAAACAAAAAGCCACCGCCTCGACTCTGAACGCCGTGTCAATGTAAGCCATGGCGCTTTGCGCCTGATCTAGGGCTTGGTCATCGCAGCCGTTAGCGACTGTGACATGCGGATAGTAGGGGAAGCGCTGCTCGGTTTGGCCGACGGCCGGCCGGATGAGGGCTTCTAGGGCCAGGCATTGGTTGAAGCCTTCGACTAGTTCGGCGTACACCACTGGGCTGACTGGGCGGAAGGTGGCCGTGCCCCGGAGATGAACCCGGAAGGTGCCGAATTGTTCAGCCCGCCGGGCGATCCGGCTGGCGACCGTCTCCACCTGGCAGGCGGCCACTGGAGTGGGCGGCAGCAGGGTGATGTGGGCTGGTGAATCCTCTGGATCGCCCAGACCGCGCCTGATCTGGCGTAACTCGTCCGCCAAGGGTGACGGCACCAGGAGGGCGGCGCCTAGCAGGACCTGCCCCAGCCGCAGTGCTGGGAGCCTCATCGCGGGCATCCTTCGGTGGGCCGCTTGGGGTGATTCGCCATAGGTCAGGCCTCCTGGACGGCTAGCCCAAAACGTTCCGCGATCCGCCCATAAACCCCTTGGGCTATGCCTCTGGCCTTGTCTTTGCCTTGGTCAAGGATGCGGTCAAGTTCGGACGGGTCGTCTAGCAGATCGGCTGTCCGGCGACGGATCGGCCGTAAGGCCTCAACCACCACCTCGGCCAGGTCAGCTTTGAGATGGCCGTAAAGCTTGCCTTGATACTGCTCAACCAGGGTTTGGACGGGCTGCCCAGTCAGGGCCGAATAGATCGCCAGCAGGTTCGCCAAGCCTGGCTTGGCCACCGGATCCCAAGCCACCTCAGTACCGGAATCGGTGACAGCTGATTTGATCCGTTTGGTGATTGTCTTGGGATCATCCAGTAGTTCTATGATTCCGGCCGGGTGGCCGGTCTTGGACATTTTGGCGTTCGGTTCACGCAGATCAAAGATCCGGGCTGTTTCTTTGATGATCAGTGCTTCTGGTACTTGAGCGGTGCCTTCGCCAAAACGGGCGTTGAGCCGGTTGGCTAGGGTCCGGCTCAGTTCGATGTGCTGGCGCTGATCCTCACCGACGGGCACAACATGCGCGTCATAGGCCAGAATGTCCGCCGCCATCAGCACTGGGTAGTCGAATAGTCCAACCGTGACGCCTTGTTCGCCGATTTTGGCCGCTTTGTCCTTGAATTGGGTCATCCGGCTGGCTTCACCGAAGCCGGTGACGCAGTTCAGCAGCCAAGTCAGTTGGCTGTGTTGGGGTACTTGGGACTGGACGAACAGAACTGATTGATCGGGGTCAACTCCGGCGGCCAGGAACTGGGCGGCGGTCACCCGGACCCGGCGGCGCAGCGCTTCAGGATCTGGTGTGACGGTCAGGGCGTGCAGGTCAACCACTGAATAGACACAGTCATAGCTGCTTTGCAGGTCGATCCATTGGCGCAAGGCTCCGAGGTAGTTACCTAGGTGAAGCGAATCGGCGGTTGGTTGGATCCCGGAAAAGGCCCTCAGTCTTGGCATGCAGAACATTGTGACAGGTGCCTGTCTGAGGCCCAATTCCCACCGGCCATTGATGTCCCTGCCCCAGCGGTTTGAGGGCGGACTGACTGGGCCACCGGCACGGCCCGCCCGTCAACTAATTCCTCCGGGGAATTAGTTTGCGTTTGCCTCGACGTCAAACATCTTGACGCGGAACGTCACACGCCCGTCAACTAATTCCTCCGGGGAATTAGTTTGCGTTTGCCTCGACGTCAAACATCTTGACGCGGAACGTCACACGCCCGGTCCAGATTGACCCGCCGCGGTTTAGGGAGCGGCCACCAGATGGACGCTAACGCCCGCCTGGCGCAGTCGAGCCAGTTCTTCCTCAGGTGCGCCCGTATCAGTCACCAGCAGATCAACACCATTCGCTGACGCGACTGTGACCAGCGAAACCACCCCAAATTTGGACGAATCCAGCAGCATCACCACCCGCTCAGCCCGTTCCACCATGACTCGGCGGATTTGAGCTTCGAGCGGGTTCGGGTCAGTGAAACCCCGCCCCGCGGTGAATCCAGTGGCCGAGGCGAACAGTGTTTTGGCGTGAATCCCGGCCAGATGTTGTTCCGCTGCCGGGCCAACGAATGTGAACGCGCCGTCCCGCAACACGCCACCAGTTGACACAACGGTGACTTCGGGCTGGAGGCGAGCTAGCTCGTTCAGCGTGTAGAGGCCGTTGGTCACCACTGTGAGCCCGGTTTTTCCTCTCAAATGCCTGGCCATGGCGGTCACGGTGGTGCCGCCTTCGAGCAGCACCACATCACCGTCTTGGACAAAATGTTCCGCCGCGTAGCGGGCGATCAACGCTTTGAGTGGCGCGTTGAGCCGTTGTTTGGCGGCGTAGCGCGGTTCGGTGGCTGAGGATCGCGCCAGCCGCACCAGCCCGCGCCGCACGGTCACATGCCCGGACAGAAGTTCCAGGTCACGCCGGATGGTCATGTGTGAGACGGCGAAACGTTCAGCCAGTTGGACGATGCCGACCGCGTCGCTAAACAGCAGCAACTCGAGTATCGCTTGGCGCCGTTGGTCGCCTTTCACGTTCGCCTTTCGTTACCGGCCTGACTGAAAGAATGTGAACTTTCACAGAATTGTTTCAATTTATCACACGCTTCGCCTAGTATCTCCTCATGCCACCAGTCAACAAGGACCCGTCTGACGGGTTGTTCAGGACAGATGACGGCCCACATCAGATTGACATCATCAAGGCCACCTTGGTTGGAGCCGTTCCAGCCGAACGCCACTTGTCCGCCCTGCGCGGCTGTTTCAGTGACAATGCCGCCTATCAGGCCGCCCTTCGGGACGGCGACCGGCTGGTCTACGCCGTTCAAAGCGGCGCAGCGGATGGCGGGCCGGGCGCCCTCCAATACGGGCTGGGCGTTATTCAGCCCGGCCGGGTCGGCTTGGAGTTCTACATGACCAAAGGCCATCAGCACACCTGGCGTCAAGCTGGTGAGGTTTATCTGGCGTTGAGCGGCAGCGGCGGGATAGTGCTGCAAGCTGAGACGGGCCAAGCCCGTCCAGAACACAAAACGGACACGGTCCGCCCACAAGACGCGACCGGCCTGGCCGACGCGACCGACCAGGCTCGCTTTGTTCCACTAACGGCCGGGCAGATCATCTACCTGCCGGGGGGCACCGCCCACCGGACCGTTAACACTGGCACTGAGCCGTTCGTCTACCTGGGTGTCTATCCGGCGGACGCCGGGCATGACTATGACGCCACCGCTGCCTCCAACTTCGCCCTGGCGGTCCTAGCCGGGGCCGATGGCCCAGTCGCGACCAGCCGGGCTGACTATTTGGCGGCTCTAAGCACATCTGGGAACAGTGCCGCCGCCGACACCTTGGGAGAACTGCATGACTGAACAGATCATCGGCCAGATCCCGGCCGGTCCGCCACCCGTGCCGCGAACCATCCGGCCGTGGGGCAGCTTCAGGCAATACGCCCACAACTACCCTGTGACCGTCTGCCTGATGGCGGTCCAACAAGGACAACGCACCTCCCTCCAGTCACACCCAGGCAGAGGCGAACTGTGGATCATCCTTGACCAGGGAGCGGCTGTACAAATCGGGCAGCGCCAATGGGAACCTGAGCCCGGTGAAGAAATCTGGATACCAGCCAACTGCCGCCATCGGCTGAGCAGCACTAAAGGAACTGTCCGGGTGCTGGAAGTCGCCTTCGGCAACTGGCAGCAGGAGGACATCGTCCGCTATGAAGACGACTACGCCAGGCCTGAACGTGGAGACTGACCAATTGACGCGAAACCACCGCGACCGCCAACCCGCCATGCCCGGTCGGCCGACGGACGGCATCGGCCAATACAACATCTACCCGGTCCACCAAATCCCACCCGGGCGGATCGCCTTGGGGCATGCCGCACTTGCCGCGCTACTGGGCGGTGAGGCAACCACCACCGGCCGGACCATCACCATCGACGGCTGCGCCGGAGTCATCTGGGATGAACTGCGGACCGGCCTGACAGCCGCCTGGGCGGTCTTGGGTTTGACCTCCGAATGGGTCGACGTGGCAGGCGCACTTGAAGCCGAAACCGAAATCGAACACCTGACAGCGCCCTACCTGGGCGGTGATGACCCGGTCTTCGGTACCGCTTTCAACGGCTCGCTGGCGGACTTCTTCGACCCGGCGAAGCTAGCCCAACTAGCCCCATCTGGCGGCGCTGACGTGACCGTACTGTACGGCAGCGGCGCTGCCCTGGCCGACTGGGACAGCCTTCTGGTCTGGGTTGATGTCCCCAAGAACGAAATCCAATACCGCGCCCGGGCCGGTCAGGGCATCAATCTGGGAACATCCCGGACCAGTCCGCCCAAAGTGGCCTACAAGCGGAGCTATTTTGTTGACTGGCCAGTCACGAAGCGCCACTTCCAAGCTTTGCTGCCTGGGATCGACGCGCTAGTAGACCAGCAGCGGCCGACCGAACCGACCGCCATCAGTGGCGAACATCTGCGCCAGGCTCTGGCCGACCTGAGCCGCCAACCGATCCGGGCCCGCCCATGGTTCGAACCGGGCGCCTGGGGTGGCCAATGGCTCAAACACCACATCCCTGGGTTGGCGCCAGACGTGCCCAACTATGCTTGGTCGTTCGAACTGATCGCCCCCGAAAACGGCATTGTTCTGCGAAGCGACACGATCGCTTTGGAGGTTCCCTTCGACACGCTGCTGCTGTTCGATTCGGCGGCGATACTCGGTGAATCAGCCACCCGCTTTGGGACGGAGTTCCCGATCCGGTTCGATTTTCTGGACACTTTTGATGGCGGTAACTTGTCGCTTCAAGTCCATCCTGAACCGGCCTATATCCGCCAGCGTTTCGGTGAACGATTCACCCAGGATGAAACCTATTACATCCTTGATCGCGCCCCTGGCGCGCAGGTTTATCTGGGGTTTCAGGAAGGGATCGACCCAGCCCGTTTCAGGGTCGAACTTGAAGCCAGCGCCCAGACCGGTCAACCGGTTGACGTTGAGCGGTTTGTTCTGACACATCCGGCCGCGAAACATGATCTGTTCCTAATCCCGCATGGCACTATTCACTGCTCTGGTGTGGGCAACCTGGTGTTAGAGATCAGCGCCACACCGTACATATTCACTTTCAAGTTGTATGACTGGCTGCGCCTCGATTTGGACGGCCAGGCTCGTCCGCTCAACATTGAGCGTGGCTTCGCCAACTTGGATTTCACTCGTCAAGGCGATCAAGTGGTCCACCAGTTGATTTCCCGCCCCGAGGTGGTGGCGGAAGGACCCGGCTGGCGCGAGGTTAACCTGCCAACCCATGACAAACACTTCTATCAGGTGCGCCGTCTGGAGTTCGGTCCTGGCGGATTTGACCTGCCAACTAGGAACAGCGTGCAAGTGATGAGCCTGGTTGAAGGCGGACAGGTAACGGTCCGGGCGGGCGGTTGTGAACGGACATTCCATTACGCCGAAACGTTCATCATTCCGGCCGCCGCTGGCCAGATGCGTTTGACGGCTGATCAGCCGGTCAAGGTAATAGCCGCCTCCGTCAAACCGGGACGTGGGCCGCTGTGACTGGGTACGCCTTAGGTATTGATGCCGGCCGGACCAAGACTCTGGCCGTTGTGGTGGACTGGTCGGGGCGGGTATTGGGCCATGGCGCGGGCGGGCCCGATAATTGGGGTGCGGTCGGCTTGGACCGGGCGGCTTGTTCCTTGTCCGATGCCGTCCACCAGGCCATCACAGCGGCTCAGCTCAGATTACCTAGTGTTGGGTCGGCTTTCGCTGGTGTGGCCGGGGTGGTCACTGACGGGGATCGTCAACTGGCGCGCGGCTTGCTGGCGCCGGTGCTGGCTGGGGCACGGCTTGAAGTTGATCATGACTGCCGGGGTGGCGCTGGCCGCGCTTCGTGGCGAACCTGAGGACGCCATTCCCACACCAGTCGTCGTTACCCTGCGGGACTGCTGCGGTCAGCTCGGAATCACCGCCTGACTCCGCCATCTCTGACTCCATCTCCGCCTACTATCTCTGCCCGCCCCTCCAGGCTCGTCAGGCGGCCGGCCGTCAGCCCAGGAATTGACCCCAGTGGGGTCAAAACCGCCCACTGGGGTCATTTTCTGTGGACCAGGCTGACCCCGCCAAGCAGCCCCAAAACACACCCAACACCCTGACCTGCGGGTCTGCTTCTTGACTGAATCGCATGACGTCGGACGCAAATCCGGCCCGGGTGTTGAATGTTCTATTTTGAGCGAATATGTGCTATTTTGGTGGGATGGCTGTTCAGCTGGCCCATCAGCGCCGAGAACTAATCCTGGAACGGCTGCACGCCGAAGGCGCGGTCCGGGTCTCCCGACTCAGCCAGACCTTTGGCGTATCTCAAATGACGGTGCGGCGGGACATCGAAACCTTGGCCGCCCGCGGTCTCTGCTTCAAGGTTCACGGCGGCGCCTCACGCTTTCCGACCCACCCCGATCATGAACCAGCCTACGAAACGAAGGCGCGGACCAACGGCCCCGCCAAGCGGGCCATCGCCCAAGCCGCCGCTGCCTTGGTCAGTCCAGGCCAGGCGGTCGCCATCAGCGGGGGCAGTACCGCCGTCTTGGTGGCCACCCAATTGGCACCGCTGGCAGCTAGCGGGCAATTGACAATCGTGACCAATTCGCTGCCGGCCGCTGACCGTCTGGCCTCCGCCGGGGCCAGCCGTCAAACCATTCTGACCGGCGGTGTTTGTACCGCTTCGCAGGCACTTGTCGGGCCGGTGACTGAAGCATCGGTCCGGTCGATGCACTTCGACTGGTTTTTTCTGGGCGTTCACGGCATGACGGTCGAGGCCGGCCTGACCTCACCGAACGTCCAGGAGGCGGCCACTAACCAAGCCATCATGGCAGCCGCGGCGGCAACGGCGGTGGTGGCTGACGCCTCAAAGTGGGGCCTGGTTGGGCTGGCGCGAATCGCACCGCTGGACGCCGTCAACCAGATCTACACCAGTTCCGGCATGCCGCCCGGCGCAGCCGAAGCGATCCGCCAGCTAACCCAGCTAACCATTGTGAAAGAGACATGACAGATTCGTTTGTGACACCGATTTCGCCTCAACCACCCACCGGACACTCCACGCCAGCCGAACAGCCAGGCCAGCCCAGCCGTGCTGCCCAGCCCGCGCCCACCAGCAGCGAGCCAGAAGGACAACACGGACCGGCCCGCTTGACAGCCTCCAAACTAGCCGACGGGCGTGACCTGTTCTATTACGACGATTCGCCACCTTATGTCACCGGCCAAGCCACACGCCGCTTAGATGATCCACGGCCATTACCGGACCGCACCAAGCCGTTCCGCGACCCTGATAGTGGCCAAATCCACCAACCCGCAGGCCCAGAGATGCGCTTTGACCAGCTAACGGGCGAATGGATCCCGATGGCTTCGCAGCGCATGAACCGGACCTTCCTGCCGGCCGCTGCCTCTTGTCCACTCTGCCCGGCGACACCCGGATCAGCCTATTCAGATGGTGAAATACCAGACACCGACTATGACGTGGCGGTGTTTGAGAACCGTTTCCCCTCCTACTGGCGTCCACCAGGCCAAGACATTGACGCCCAGTGGTCGCTTGACGGTCAGGCCTTGTGGCCGGTGCGGCACGCCTCAGGCCGCTGCGAAGTGATCTGCTTCAGCCCGGATCATCAAGCGTCGGTGGCGTCCCTTAGCCCTCAACGGATGCGCACAGTCATTCAAGCTTGGGCTGAGCGGACGGCCGCCCTGATGGCTCTTGAAGGGATCGCCCAAGTGTTCCCGTTCGAAAATCGTGGCCCTGAGATCGGCGTGACTTTGCCTCATCCGCACGGCCAGATTTACGCCTATCCTGAGTTGCCTCCCAAGACCGCCGCGATGATGCGCCAGGCCGCGGCTTGGCGCGCCACTAATGGTTCTAAACTCCTGACCGAGCTAGTTGAAACTGAAGCGGCTGGCCCGCGGGTGATCGCCCAGACGGAGCATTGGATCGCTTATGTTCCAGCGGCCGCCCGCTGGCCAGTTGAGGTGCATTTGTCTCCGCTGCGTGATGTCCCGGACTTGCCCGCCTTGACAGGCGCCGAGTGCGATGATCTAGCGAGTTTGTACCCCCGGTTGTTGCGTGGTTTGGACCGGTTTTTCTTGGACGATGCCGGCCAGCCGCTTCCGTTGCCATATATATCTGGGTGGCACCAGGCTCCGTCGGATCCAGCGTTGCGGGACTTGGCGAGGCTCCATCTGCAGCTGTTTTCGATCCGTCGGGCGCCAGGCAAGTTGAAGTACTTGGCGGGTTCGGAGTCCGGCATGGGTGCCTGGATTTCAGATACCACCCCGGAACGCATCGCCACCCGGCTGCGGGCGGCCTTAGCTGAAGCTGATGCGGCTGGTCCACCGGCCGCACCTGACAGTCAGGCAACTTTAGCCGGTCCGGCCAGCACATCTGATGTTGGCAGCGCGGTACCCGGCCACTCCACCACACCGGACCACGGCGCGGCTAGCACTGAAACACCAGGAGACACACCATGACCAGCACGGCTGCCAGGCAAACGGGCGATAGACAGCCTCAGTTCTTGGTCGCCTGGTCTGATGGCCACGGCGCCGCCCGCGCCGCCAGCGGTTTTAGGCGAGTTTTTGGCCAGGCACCGGAGGGCGTTTGGGCCGCGCCTGGCCGGGTCAACCTGATCGGTGAACACACTGACTACAACGGCGGTATTTCTTTGCCGATCGCCTTGCCGCACCGGACCTATCTGGCTGCCGCTGTCGCACCAGATGACACCGCCCGGTTCGCTTCAGCTCAGGCTGAGGCGGATGAGGTCTGGCAGGCGGCTCTGGTTGACATCAACCCTGGTTCTGTCACCGGTTGGGGTACTTACGCCGCTGGTGTGACTTGGGCGCTGCGCCAACGCGGTGTCGCCGCCCCTGCCCTAACCGGCTACGTCGATTCTTGTGTTCCGTTCGGAGCCGGCTTGTCGTCATCGGCCGCTCTTGAAGCCGCCTGTGTCTTACCCAGCCAGGACCTGCGCGCTGTAGCCGGGCCGCCACTGGACCGGACACTGCTGGTGGCGGCGTGTATCGCGGCCGAGAACCAGATCGCGGGGGCACCGACCGGCGGCATGGACCAGGCCGCCGCTTTGCAATCAGCCGCTGGTTGCGCGTTGATCGTCGATACGGGCCTGAACTCGATTGAATTGGTGCCGTTTGATTTGGCGGGCGCCGGCTTGGAACTGTTGGTGATTGATAGCCGGGCGGAACACGCCCACGCCAGCGGGGAATACGGTGCCCGGCGGCGAACCTGTGAACAGGCCGCTGAGGTGCTGGGTGTGCCTAATCTGCGCCAGATCAGACCCGACCAGTTGGAGGCCGCACTGGATGATTTGCGCAAGTCGAAGGCTTTCGGCTCAGCCGAGGCGGCCGAGGTGGCTGTGCGACGGGTTCGTCATGTTGTGACAGAGATTGGGCGGGCGGAGGATTTCATCGCGGCCCTTCAAGAAGGGCGGATGGACGCCTTGGGACCGCTGTTTGACGCTTCACACGCCTCACTGAGGGATGACTATGAGGTTTCCGCGCCAGGCCTTGACTTGGCGGCCCGCTCGGCCCGCCAAGCGGGCGCCTTGGGCGCCCGGATGACTGGCGGTGGTTTTGGTGGGTCGGCTATAGCCCTGGTCCAGGCGGGTCAAGCCCGCCACGTCGCTGAAGCGGTTGATCAAGCCTTTACGGCGGCCGGTTTTGGCCCGCCGGTTTTCCTGCTGGCGGACGCCGCCGGCCCGGCCGAACGGATCATCTAGCTACCCCAACAGTCTCCCAGGCGTTCCCCCAGCCCCTTATCGCCGCGTTTCCGCTGGTGAGAGCTTCGCTCACACCGCGTCAACTTGGGCCCCGATGGGTGTTATCCGACACCCTCCTAGGTCAGGCGGGGCTGAAACCAGGCAGATCGTAGGTCACGGTGAAGGGCGCGTGGTCTGTCCAGCGGGAATCGTAACTCTCCGGTTTGTCGATCCGGAAAGATAGCGCTTTGGCCGCCAGGTCGGGAGTAGCGATCTGGTAGTCGATCCGCCAGCCGGTGTCATTGTCGAAGGCTTTGCCGCGCCATGACCACCAGGTGTAGGGGCCTTCCCGCTGGCCGGCCAAGACCCGGCCAACATCAACCCAGCCCAGGTCAGTAAACCAGTCAGTCAGGATGGCTCTTTCCTCGGGCAGGAAACCAGACCGGTCAGTGTTACCTTTCCAGTTTTTCAGGTCCGCTTCGCGGTGAGCCACGTTGAAATCCCCACAGATTACGGCTGGACGTTCAGCCTGGCCCAGCTCCGCTAAACGTTTAGTCATGGCGTGCAGGAAGGCTAGTTTGTGGAGTTGGCGTTCTGTGCCGGCCTCACCGGAATGGACGTAGACGGAGACAACTGTCAGTTCGCTACCGTCCGGTAGTACAAGGTCAGTTTCGATCCACCGCCCAGAATGTGTGTCGAGTGGTTCCAGGCCGGTCAGGTCTTCGCGGACGCGCGCCACTGGCAGCAGTGAAGCGACCGCCACACCGGAGCGGCCTTTCAACCGAGAAACCGACTGGTGAGCTACCCGGTCCGGTAAGAATGGTTCAAGGATCTCGGCCGGAGCCCGGACTTCTTGGAGGCAGAGCACATCAGGTGATGCCGCCCGCAACCATCCCGCCATGCCTTTACGCATGGCGGCCCGGATCCCGCCAACGTTCAGGGTTGTTATATCAAGCGCCACCGGCCCAAGCTTCTTTCAGTTTGATGCGCGCCCCGGTGCGCAGGATTGAGTTCTCATAGAGTTTGCCCGCTAACCAGAGCGCGACCCAGGTGGTTAGTGCCAGAATGCCAAGCGAAACGGCCGGTTCCCACCATTGGGCGGCGCCGGTGATTAACCGTAACGGCATGGCTGTTGGGCTGGAGAACGGAATATAGGACAACCAGGTGACCAGTGGTTCGTTGTCAACGAAGCTGATGACCAGAAAATACGGCACCATGATCAGGATCATGGCCGGTGCTAAAGCTGAGCCGATATCTTCCAGGCGGGATACTGTCGCGGCTGATCCAACCATCAGCGATGAGAACATGATGAACGCGACCGCGAAGAACGGTAAGAACCAGGCCAGTGATGAGCCAACTAAGTCCAGCAAACTACGCTCAGCTGAACCGCCGCCCACCACCCCGGCCACACTGGAATAGCTTTCAGCGAGCTGACCCCAGGTACCACCAATCAGCATGCCAAGAATCATCGCTAACGCCATCCCGGCCACAGTGGCGAACGCCAGCAACGCGTTGGACACGACCTTCCCAGCCAACAGCACACGGGCGGGAACTGTCGCTAAGAGGATTTCAATCACCCGGGTTTGTTTCTCTACCACTGTGTTTTGGGCGGCGGTTTGGCCGTACAGCATCACAATCATGAAGAACAGCACCGCGAAGACGACTCCCGCGATATACCGCATCTCTGGCGCGACGTCCGGCGGGTCAAGCAGCCGGACCGGTGGTGAAACCGTTAGCACAGCGACCAGCCCGGTCGGTACTTCTGTTTCAGCGATTATTTCTAGACTGCCGGGTCCTGCCTGACCGGTCACTAAACCAGCTTCAGCTTGACCCGTCCGGACGGCCTGTTCAACTTCTGCCACAGACTCCATTTGGGAGACTTCGAAGCCAGTCATTCCAGCTAGCGCCGGGGCGGCGTCGGCTGTGGCGGCGATCTGGGTGGCCTCGGTTTGGCCGCCGTCCCGGGCGCCGCCCATCAACCCGGGTACAGCTCCGCCGATCGCCGCCATCAGGATCATCAGACCGGTCGATATTAGGAAAGCTCTTGATTTGAATTGCTGGGACAGTTCACGGCCAGCCACTAGCCATACCCGGTTCATGCGATGACCTCCCTAAACACTTCGCTGAGTGACGGTATGACCCGTTCAAAGCCGTCCACCGGGCCAAGTGACAGGGCTTGGCGCAGCACGGTTTGGGCTGTCGCCGCGGTGGCATCGAAACTGACTTCAGTACTGCCCGATGCCGCCCCACCGGTTCCAGCCCCAACCCGGCTGGCCGTTTCTGTCTGGTCGCCGGTTTCTGGGCGGCCACCGGCCGCCCAGTCCGGCGCTGCCGTGCCCGCCAGCGCCGGTTCGGCAGATGGCCGTCCGGCGCCTTGAGATATCTCTACCGCGCTGACTCCGGTAATGCCGACCAGCCAGTCAACTGGCGCTTCCGGTGACAGGGTGATGCGGTAGCGCGAACCGGCGTGCAGGTCACGTAAAGCGGTTGTTGAGCCGGACGCTTTGACTTGCCCGTTGGCGATCACCACCAGGTCATCTGTGATGCGTTCAACCACGTCAAGTTGGTGTGATGAGAATAGGATCGGCGCGCCTTTGGCGGCGAAGTCGCGCAGTGCTGTCATCACCGTGTCGACCGCCATCGGGTCAAGTCCGGAGAATGGTTCATCCAGGATTAGGGCCGCTGGATCGTGGACCAGGGCAGCGGCTATTTGGGCCCGCTGCTGGTTGCCGAGGGAGAGTTTTTCAACCGCGTCTTTGGCCCGCTCGGCTAGGCCGAGCCGCTCGAGCAGACTGTCGGCGTTGGCTTGGGCGCGGGTTTTGTCTAGGCCGTGCAGCCGGGCGAGGAAGACCAGATGGTCACGTACTGGCATTTTGGGGTAGAGACCGCGTTCTTCTGGCATGTAGCCGAAGCGGGCATCTGTTTCCCGAGTAACTTGTTTACCGTCAAAGATGACCTGCCCGGAGTCAGGTGTTAGCACACCCATGATTACTCGCATGGCTGTGGTCTTGCCGGCTCCGTTGGCACCAACAAAGCCGGTCAGGCGTCCTGGCAGGACCTCAAAGGTGACCTCATCTAGGGCTTTGACCGCGCCGAATGACCGGGTCACAGCTCGTACTCTTAGCATGTTCCGCCTATCTCTAGTCCTCATTCCAGTTGGCCGCGATTGGTCGCGACCGGTCTGGCACCAACTGTCTGGCCGGTTGGCCTAACCGGCCAACCCAACTGACCCGCCGCTGGCAACCTGGTGGGCGGCATCGGCCAAAGCCACGGACGGCGCCACCAACCCGGCCCGGCCCGAAGACCCAGCCGATGGCCTCAACTGACTGTCCGCTCGGCCGCCTCAACCACGTTAGTCAACAACATTGCCCTGGTCATAGGCCCAACACCACCCGGGTTAGGTGACAGCCAGCCCGCCACCTCCGTCACACCTGGCGCCACGTCACCAGCGATACGTGTCTTACCTGAGGCCGGGTCAACCATCCGTGAAACGCCAACATCAAGCACAACCGCCCCAGGTTTGACGTCATCTGGCTGGACCAGCCCAGGCACACCGGCGGCCGCCACAATCACATCGGCTTGGCGTAGCAGGCTACTCAAACCAACTGTGCCCGTGTGGGTCAAGGTGACGGTGGCGTTAATCTCACGCCGGGTGAAAAGCAAACCAATCGACCGGCCAACTGTGATGCCCCGGCCGAGCACCACAACGTGTTGGCCGCGCAAATCAATCTGATGACGCCTAATCAGGTCCACAATTCCGCGCGGCGTGCATGGCAGCGGCGCTGTCACAGGCCGGTTAACGTTCAGAACTAGGCGTCCCAGGTTGACTGGATGCAGGCCGTCAGCGTCTTTGACCGGGCTGATCGCCTCTATCAGAGCGTCAGCGTCAAGCTGGGCCGGTAAAGGCAACTGCACAATGTAACCGGTGCAAGCTGGGTCCGCGTTGAACGCTCGCAACCCCGCCATGACGTCACTTGGGGTGGCGTCGGCTGGCAGGTCAAGCCGCAGCGAAGCGATCCCAACCTCGGCACAATCACGGTGTTTGCCCGCCACATAGGCGACTGATCCGGGATCATCACCTACCAGCACCGTGCCAAGGCCCGGCACAATGCCTCGCCGGGCCAGAGCCGCTACCCGTTCACGCAGGTCAGCTTTGATTTCGGCGGCCGCTTTACGGCCGTCAAGGATCTGCGCTGTCACTGGACCAGGCCACTGTAGAGCGGGAAGTCGTCAGCCAGGCGGGCGGTCCGGCGGCGTAACGCGGCGATATCCGCCATTCGGCCGTCGCGTAAGGCTGTCGCGATGACATCCGCCACTTCGTTGAACTCTTCCGCCCCGAAGCCGCGGGTAGCTAAGGCGGGTGTGCCGATGCGCAAGCCGGATGTCACCATTGGGGGGCGCGGATCGAACGGTACGGCATTGCGGTTGACTGTGATGCCGACTTGTTCAAGCAGGTCCTCGGCTTGTTTGCCGTCAAGTGGCGAGTCACGCAAGTCAACCAGCACCAGGTGGACGTCAGTTCCGCCGGTTAGGACAGAGACGCCCGATGCCGACACGTCGTCTTCCGTCAGCCTCCCGGCTAAGATTTGGGCTCCTTCCAGGGTACGGCGTTGCCGGTCCTTGAAATCATCTGTCATGGCGATTTTGAAGGCGACCGCTTTGGCGGCGATCACATGCATCAGTGGCCCGCCTTGCTGGCCTGGGAAAACCGCTGAGTTGAGTTTCTTGCCCCACTGTTCTTCTGACCGCGACAGGATAAACCCAGAACGCGGCCCGCCTAATGTTTTGTGCGCGGTCGATGTTGTTACGTCAGCCCAAGGCACTGGGCTGGGATGTAAACCAGCCGCCACCAGCCCAGCGAAGTGGGCCATGTCAACCCATAGGACGGCTCCGACTTCGTCAGCGATGGCTCGGAAGGCCGCGAAATCGAGTTGCCTCGGGTAGGCTGACCAGCCCGCGATGATGACTTGTGGGCGTTCTTTGAGGGCGGCCTGGCGGACGGCTTCTGGTTCTATGCGGTAGGTTCGCGGATCAACACCGTAGGCCGCCACTTGGTAGAGCCGTCCTGAGAAATTCAGTTTCATGCCGTGGGTTAGGTGCCCACCGTGGGCCAGTTCAAGGCCGAGTAGTTTTTCACCGGGCCGCATCATGGCCGCCAAGGCGGCGGCGTTGGCTTGGGCGCCAGAGTGTGGCTGGACGTTAGCGTAGGCCGCGCCGAATAGTTCTTTAGCCCGGGCGATGGCTAGATTTTCGGCGATGTCAACTTCTTCGCAGCCTCCGTAATAGCGTCTGCCCGGGTAGCCTTCGGCGTATTTGTTGGTCAGCACTGATCCTTGGGCCTGGAGGACACCGAGCGGCACAAAGTTCTCTGAGGCGATCATCTCTAAGGTGCGCCGTTGGCGGGCTAGTTCACCTTCCAGAACAGCTTGGATTTCTGGATCAACTTGCTTCAAAGGCAGGGATGAATAGTCAATTGGCTGATCTGTCACGGGTGTCTCCTCAAGTTTGTCGCGAGCGCCGTCTCCAATCCTAGGACGTGCCTCTCGCCCGCTACTGTTCCCGAGCCCTCAGGAGGCTTGCGGCCGCGAGTAAACTGGAAACGTTTACACGCCCTTCTCACCCCCAGGAGATATCCATGCGATACACCCATCTTGGCCGCACTGGCCTGCTAGTTCCCCGGCTCTGCCTAGGAACAATGAACTTTGGCCCGCAAACTGAAGAAGCCGACGCCTATGCCATCATGGACGCTGCTCTGGAAGCTGGTCTGACCTTCTTCGACACAGCCAACGTTTACGGCGGCTGGGGTGACAAGCCCGAGCGTCACGCGGGCTGGACTGAGGAGATCATTGGCCGCTGGTTCGCCCTTGGCGGCGGTCGGCGGGAAAAGGTGGTGCTGGCGACCAAGTTCTACAACCCGATGAGCAACCCGCTGGACGGTCCCAATGACGTCCGCGGGAATTCGGCTTACAAGATGCGCCGGGCGGTTGAAGATTCACTCGGCCGCCTGCGGACCGATCACATTGAGCTGTACCAAATGCACCACGTTGACCCGCACGCGCCGTGGGATGAGATCTGGGACGCTTACCAGGATCTGATCGCGGCGGGCAAAGTGGTTTACGCTGGCGCGTCAAACTTCGGTGGTCGTCACATCTGCTGGGCACAAGAGGCCGCCCGCCAACGCCATTTCCTTGGCCTGGTATCGGAGCAACATCAGTATTCTCTGCTCAAGCGCCAACCCGAACTAGAAGTCCTGCCAGCCGCTTTGGCTGAAGGCTTGGGCGTTATTCCCTGGTCGCCGCTGGCGGCTGGGCTACTGGGTGGGCACGCCCTTGATGGCAAAGGTGGCGAACGTTCGTCGAGCGCCGCCAAGACCCTGAGTGATTCGGCCCGCTCAGCCCTTGAACGTTTCCACCAGTTAGCGGCCGAAGCGGGCGAAAGCCCCGCCAACCTGGCCCTGGCTTGGACTCTGGCCAACCCGGCGGTGACCGCTCCGATCATTGGCCCACGGACGGTTGAACAGCTAACCGAATCCTTGCGGGTACCTGAGATCGAACTCAGTACTGATCTGCTGGCCGCCTTAGATGAAGTCTTCCCCGGTCCGGGAACGCCCGGCACCGGAGCTGATCCGGCCTCCCAGACGGCCACAGCACCGTGGGCTTATTCCTGGTAAACCAACTCAGGAGGCGGCCGTAAAGCGGCCTCCGGCCGTCTTTCCGCTGGTGTGAGCGAAGCTCTCACCAGCGGAAAGGCCTAAACCGGGCCTGGGCTAGGGACCTAAGAAGGTGCTGGATAACAGCCTTCGCCGTCCAGCTTGCCGTTGACCAGCGCGGACCGCTGGTCGGCCGAAAGCTTCTCGCCTGAGTTTGGCCTTAGTGGGTTCTGATCTGGTGTTTCAACGGGATTCGGAGTGCCGGGCGGCGTAGGGAACTATTTCGCGGCGGGCCGCCGCGGCGGCGGAGAGGCATAAGGTCGCGGCCATGGCGACGTTAAGCGATTCGGCCTGGCCGAACAGCGGGATCCGGACCGCCCGGTCGGCCGCCGCCAAAGCTGATTGACTCAGGCCGCGCGCCTCATTGCCGAACAGCCAGGCCAGTGGTCCGGCCAGGGCTTGGCTGTTCCACGGCAGAGCCGGGCTGCCCAAAACCTCTTCAGCGGAGCCATCCGCCGCGTAAACGCTCAGGTCGGCCTGGCGCAACTGTTCCAACCAGTCAACCACCGGCCCGGCACTGATGACTGGTAAATGAAAATAGGACCCGGCGGAAGCCCGGATCACTTTGGGG
Source organism: Bifidobacteriaceae bacterium (assembly GCA_031267825.1). Taxonomy (GTDB): domain Bacteria; phylum Actinomycetota; class Actinomycetes; order Actinomycetales; family WQXJ01; genus JAIRTF01. The sequence continues at coordinate 78,671 of JAIRYJ010000024.1, read as the reverse complement.
GAAGCTGGGTCAACTGACTGATCAGCCAGGACCACCAGTGACGCCCCGGCCGCATCAGCCGACCGGATGACCGCTCCAGCGTTGCCAGGGTCCCGTAGTTGTTCGAATACCGCCACCAAAGGATCCCGCCGGTCTGGACCCCCATCCGGCGGGTTTACTGGGTCCGGCGGGTTTGCTGGGTCCGGCCGGGCTGACCGGGAACGGTCAACCTCCGGTTCCAGTTCAGCGGTCGAGCCAAGCCCCTCGGTCAGGCAAAGCCCAGCGGTCAGGCCAAGCCCGGCCGTCAAATCCAGCCCAGCCCACGGGTCACGCGCCACAGCGACTATGCCTTGGGCATCACCAGAAATAGCGGCGACATATTCGGCCGACGCCAGATGAAGAAACCCTCCCGCCGCCTCAGCTGTCAGACCTATCGCCGGGTAACGTTCAGCCGCCCGAGGCTCCCAATAAAGATCAGACACCAGGCCTTGGCAGGCCGCCTCACGGCAGGCTTGGGGTCCTTCAACAAGCAGCGAACCACTCGCCAGACGCGCTGAACGCCTGGCCAGATGCCTGATCCGGCTAATCCTGTCAGAGGATAAATTGGTCAGCACATCTGTTCCAGGCGTTCAGAGCCAGATCGCCCGGACTGTCTCAGGCGGCAGCCGGAGCGTTCAAATCGGCTGGCAAAGCCTGCCGCGCAAGCTCAACCAGTTGGGCGAAGGCGCCCGGATCACTGACCGCCAATTCGGCCAGCATGCGCCGGTCAACCTCAATTTCCGCCAAATGCAAGCCCTGAATAAACCGGTTATAGGTCATACCGTTAGCCCGGGCGGCAGCGTTGATCCGCTGGATCCAGAGACGCCGGAAATCACCCTTACGGGCTTTACGGTCACGATAGGCGTAATTGCCAGAATGCTGGACCTGTTCCTTAGCTTTGCGGTAAAGGCGTGACCGCTGTCCCCGGTAACCTGAGGCCCGTTCCAGAATGGTGCGGCGCTTCTTGTGGGCGTTAACAGCCCTTTTGACTCGTGCCATGATTCATCTCCTTGTCAGCGGCCCAGCATCCGGCGAACGTCTTTAACATCGGCTTTGGCCAGCACTTTGTCTTGTGAAAGGCGGCGGGTCCGGCGCGACGATTTCGATTCGAAATTGTGCCGCATGCCGGGCTGCTCGTGCATGATTTTGCCGGTTCCGGTGACTCGGAACCTTTTCTTCGCACCAGAGTGCGTCTTGTTCTTTGGCATGGCCTCAGTCTTCTTTCGGTTGTTCTTCTTCGGAACGCCGCGGCTTGGTGGTGGCGGCGCTAGATTTGGCGCTACTGTCGGCGGGTGGCCGCGCCGGCGCATCGGTTCTGGGACTCACCCGGCTAGCTGGTCCAGCGCTGGCCGCCTGCTCCCCAGCATTAGCTGGGCGCGCCGTACGGCCAGAAGATTTGGAGCTTGAAGGACGGCCAGATGAGGCGGCCTGACCTGACCGGCCAGCGCCTGACGTGCCACGGTCGGCCCCAGAACGGGAAGAGGTTTGACCGGTTCGGCCAGTTGTCTTAGTGGGTGGCGCCGCGCCAGACGGCCCGCCTGATGCGGCGGGCGCGGCGGACGGTGCCGGGGCGGCCGGCTTTGGCGCTGGACGTGACGGCCGGGCGGAGCCCTCGCCTGGCTCTGACTTAGTTCCAGCCGACCTTGGCGCGGTCGGCGCGGCTGAGGTGGCAGGTCTTGGTGTGGCCGCACCGGCAGGCCTCGGCGCGGCAGAAGTGGCGGGCCTCGGTCTGGCTGAAGCGGCCGACCTAGACACGGCCGGTGCGGCCGGGCTTGGAACTGGTTTACCGGCCGGTGAGCCTGGTCTGGAAGCACCAGACGGTTCAGTCGGTGCGGCCGGACGGGATGGTCTTGGCCCTGGCCGTGGGCCGACCGCACCATCTGATGTGGTTGATGCCTCTGGAGCGGCAACTGGCACCGACGCGGCCGGACGGGCCTGAGGTTGACGGCCCGCAGCGGCACCGGCCGGTGGCTGGACCGCTGCGGCCGTGACAGGCGGCGCGGAAACAGGTACGGCCGACGCTGTCACTTTGGGCTGGGACGGGCGGCTCGGAGCGGGGGACGGCGGGGCGGCATCGGGCAAGGTGGAGGCCGACCTGGCTGACGGCTGGACCACCGGCTTGGCGGATGTCTCAACCGCTGGTTGGCTAGCTGGCGCATCATCCGGCTGACGGTCATCTGGACGCGACCGGCGCCGGGCGGTTGGGCGGCTGGTCTTCTTCTTGGTGGGCGCCAACACCATGACCATGTTGCGGCCATCGACTCTTGGGGCGGACTCAACCGTGCCAAGTTCGACGATCTCTTCAGCTAGTTTCTCCAGCAGACGGATGCCAAGTTCAGGGCGGGACTGTTCACGGCCACGGAACATGATCATGACTTTGACCTTGTCGCCCTGGCTTAGGAAACGCTCAACATGTCCTTTTTTGGTGCCGTAATCATGCGGGTCAATTTTGAGCCGGAACCTGATTTCCTTCAGCACCGTATTGGCCTGATGGCGGCGCGCGTCACGGGCCTTCTGGGCTGATTCGTACTTGTATTTCCCGTAATCCATTAGTTTGGCCACAGGGGGCCGGGCGTCCGGCGCGACCTCGACTAGGTCAAGATCCGCTTCAGCCGCCAACCGTAGAGCCACTTCCAGTTTGACAATTCCGACTTGTTCTCCGGCAGGCCCAACCAGGCGCACTTCAGGCACCCGGATACGGTCATTTATGCGAGGTTCGCTGATAATTCACTCCTAAGCTCCGCTGACACATAAGACCCGAAGGCGCGCGGAGACAGCTAACCTGCCTTACCCGGTGCCCTGTCTTAGGCTCAGCGGCTGCCTGGCGGCAGTCCTGGACCAGTGGGCGCTCGGGTGGGAAGCCCGTAGCCTCCGCTTACACTTCTGATGCCACCGGTGCGGGCTGATCTTCAGCCCGGCTGGCCGTTAGACATCCTGCGCCACATTAAGGAAGCAACCCGCTAATGCGGCGCGCGGTCCCGGCGATCCTACCAGAACTCACCAGCCATCCCCGGCGGGTCGGCCAGTTTGGTCTGACCCAGCCCCGGCCACCTCACGCTAAGCGGATGTACCTCCGGCCACATCAAGCGCCTGACGCAAAGTGAAAGCGCCAGCGTATAGAGCCTTACCGACTATCGCTCCCTCAACTCCGAGCGGCACCATTTCCCGTAAAGCCGCCAAATCAGCCAACGAGGAAACCCCACCTGAAGCCACCACTGGCGAATCTGTCCGGGCGCAGACCGCCGCCAACAACTCCAAGTTAGGGCCGCCCAGCGTCCCATCGCGCGAAACGTCAGTCACCACATAACGTTTGCAACCATGCTGGTTGAGGCGTTCCAAGACTTCCCACAAATTACCGCCTGGTTTGGTCCAGCCTCGAGCGGCCAAGGTTTCACCACGCACATCAAGACCAACAGCTATCCGTTCACCATGCTGTTTCAAAACTTGACGGGTCCAGTCTGGGTCTTCCAGGGCAGCCGTGCCCAAGTTGATCCGCTTCGCCCCGGTAGCCAAAGCTCGCGCCAGTGAGGCGTCATCCCGGATGCCACCGGACAGTTCAACCCGCACGTCAAGGGCCGCCACAACGCCTTCAATCAGGCCGGCGTTGGAGCCCCGGCCGAAGGCCGCGTCCAAATCAACTAGGTGAACCCACAAGGCACCGCCGCGTTGCCAATCCATCGCGGCAGCTAGCGGATCACCGTAGAAAGTTTCCGATCCGGCCTCGCCTTGAACCAAACGGACGGCTTGACCTTCCGCCACATCAACGGCTGGCAGGATTTCAAGTGGCAATGTCACAGTGTTCCAATCCAGTTCTTCAGTAAACGCTGGCCGGCCTGACCAGACTTTTCGGGATGGAACTGGGTGGCGCTGAGTGGCCCGTTCTCGACCGCCGCGACAAAGCGGCTGCCGTGTTCCGCCCAGGTCACCAGCGGTGCGGCCAGCGGTCCAGCTCCTCCTCGCGGTAACGGGAAATCTAGCGCCGCGTAGGAGTGGACAAAATAGAATCGTTCTTCTTCAATTCCGGCGAAAAGTTTGCTGCCGTTCGACGGGCAGACCTTTGACCAGCCCATATGCGGCACAATCGGGGCCTGGAGGCGTGTCACCGCGCCAGGCCACTGGTTCAAACCAGCTGTCACGGTGCCATGTTCATCGCCTTGTTCGAACATCACTTGCAGGCCAACACAAATACCTAAAACACCTCGCCCGCCTGCCAGGCGGCGTTCAATTAGCCTGCCGCCGTCAACCCGTTCCAAACCCTTCATGACAGCGCCGAAGGCCCCAACACCTGGCACGATCAAACCATCGGCGCGTTGCACGGCGGCCGGGTCGGCTGTCAGTTCAGCTTGCGCGCCGGCCCGTCTAACAGCCCGCAAAGCGCTCCGCACATTGCCGAAGCCGTAATCCAAGACAACTACTGTGACGCTCAACCGTCAGCCCGCCAGTCGCGCCGCCGCCGCAACCGAGCCAGCTTAGCGGCATGGCGCGTGATGATCCTCATGGCTTCGGCCGCGCCCAAGGTGGACACGTCAACCGCCTCCTCCAAGGCTTTATCGGCGGCTTGCGGATCGATCAGCAGGTCCTCTAACAGTTGCGGCCCTGGGGCCAACACCAGGCCAGGTCCGATTGTTCCTTGGTCAGCGCCACCCAAGAAACAGCGTGCCTGGATCTCCCCCGCCGCCGGGTCTTCGCTCGGTCCGCGATGCAAAAGGCAGATCGGATAGTCAGGTAGCGCGGACGATGCCGCCCTAGCGGCTTCCAGCGAGTCCGCCTCGCTTGAGTGGTCCAAGACAGCCACACCGCCACCGATGAAAGCTAACGTCCGGGCCGCGATCTGAGGGCCTTTGAGCAACGCGGCCAGCAGGCGCTTATCGGAGACATCGAAGACCAGAACCGCGACTTCCCGAAACTTGGTTTCATCACTTTGGTCGGGTTCCGCTTCAAGGAGTTCCTCTAGCGCTTGGTCCCACTGGTCACTGGGAGTCGCGGTCACAGCGTCCCCTTGGTTGAGGGCACTCCGGTGACGCCCGGATCAGGTGCGATAGCCCAGCGCAGGGCTCGTGCCACAGCTTTGAACTCAGCTTCGACTATGTGGTGCGGGTCGCGCCCGGCCAGTAACCGCAAATGCAGTGTCAAGCCAGCGTTAAGTGCGATCGACTCGAACACGTGAGCCGCTAAGGCGCCTGTGAAATGTCCCGCGATCAGCGCGAAGGCGAGTGAGTCTGGTTCACCCGAAGCGGCGAAGTACGGCCGACCCGAAATATCAACCACCGCTTGAGCCAATGATTCATCTAACGGCACGGTGGCTTCACCGAACCGGCCGATACCGCGTTTGTCTCCTAGAGCTTGGCGTAACGCCTGACCTAGCACGATTGCGGTGTCTTCAACGGTGTGATGAACATCTATTTCAAGGTCGCCTTTAGCTTGGACCGTCAAATCGATCAAGGAGTGGCGGGCTAAAGCTGTCAACATGTGGTCGTAAAAGCCGACCCCAGTTGATATTTGAGCTTCACCAGTGCCGTCTAAGTTAAGGCTGACTTCGACTGTCGATTCACTGGTTTGACGCTTGATGGTGGCTTCCCGGTTCATTCCAACTCCTCACGGGTTCGCGCCAAGGCGCGTAAAAAGGCCAAGGTTTCGGCTTCTGTTCCGACTGATACTCTAAGCCAACCGGCCGGGCCGACTTGGCGGATAATCACACCTTGAGCCAGCAGCTTCCGCCAGGTCGCATGGCGGTCCTCGAACCGGCCGAACAACACAAAGTTAGCTTCTGAATCCGTCACCGTGAATCCCATCGCACCAAGCGCACTAGCTAAACGTTTACGCCGTTCACGCAGTTCAGCTATTTGGCTCAGCATCAGACCGGCGTAGTCAAGCGCTGCCAGAGCGGTGGCTTGAGTAATGGCGGACAAGTGGTAAGGCAGGCGAACGGTTCGCAAGTAGCCGATCAGCTCTGGCGCCGCCGCCAGGTAACCCAACCTGACACCAGCGAAAGCGAAAGCTTTCGACATGGTGCGGGATACGGCCAGATGCGGGTAGCGGGCTAAGAGTTTCAAAGCGCTCGGTGTGCCAGGTTGGCGGAACTCACCGTAGGCTTCATCAACCAGCAGAACAGCCCGCCCAGCGGTCTGTTCAGCTAACGCCTCAACCGTTTCTAGTGGTGTGATCAACCCGGTCGGGTTGTTGGGTGAATCGAGCAGCACCACCGTCGGTGCTTCATGTTCAATTTGGCGCAACGCCCGGGCCAGGTCAAAAGCAAAATCTGGCCCGCGTTGAGTTGGCCGCCAAGTGGTGAAAGTGTTGCGCGCGTATTCGGGGTACATCGAATAGGCCGGTTCAAAGCCGATGGCTGTCCGGCCAGGCCCACCAAAAACCTGCATCAGTTGCAGCATCACTTCATTTGAGCCGTTCGCCGCCCAGATCATGTCTGGTGTGATGTCAGGCACTTCAGCTTCACGCGCCAAATAGTCGGCTAAAGCCGAACGCAGCGCGGTGAAGTCGCGGTCCGGGTAACGGTTGGCCTGTTCAGCGGCTTGCCTAACCCGTTGAACAATCCCGTCGACCACTTCTGGTGGCGGCGGGTAGGGGTTTTCGTTGACGTTGAGACGGACAGGCACATCGGGATGTGGTGCGCCGTATGGTTCAGCGGCGGCGATCTCTGGACGGACTGGCAGGCCGCTCATGGCCGGTCCGGATCATCTGGTGGACCCTCAATGACTGGCTTGGTTCGCCCACTGGTTGTGGTTCCACCGCCGACTTCAGTTCGGGCGGCCTGACCTGGTTCGAGTGGCGGCAGCGGCCCAAGCCAGTCATCACAGTCGCCCTGTTCAACGGCCTGGTCCGCACCGTGGCTGGCCACCTGGTCAACCCTTAAACCGTCCTCTAACCCGGAACCGCTGATCTCTAAGGCTGGACGGCTCGCCGGCCCAGCCCAGGGCGGCTCAAAACGGCCGTCCCCAGCGGACGCACTCTCAGCCGGGTTGGTCTTACCCACCACGGCGTTCGACACGACCTCCCAAACCGTGGCGGCGGCATCGTCCACCGCAGGAGGCAGCGAACCAACCAAATCCGGGGCTGTCACCTCAGCTAAGTCTTCTGGTAGCGGGCCACGCACAGCCCGCCCCCGGCTCCGTTCCCGGATCGCCTCACCGTGGGCTGGCAGGTCCTCAGCTAAGGCGAAAGCCTCAATCAGTGACGCCACATCCCGCAAAGCTGAAGCCGTGTATTCGACTTGCTGAACTGATTTGAGGAACGCCATCACACTCAGGCCGGAAGCGAACCGGGCTGTTCCACCAGTTGGCAAGACATGGTTAGACCCGGCCATATAGTCACCCAAAGGTACCGGGCTGTAAGGCCCAACAAAGATCGCGCCAGCGGAATGAATCTTCTCGGCCGCCGCCGCCGGATCGGCGACTTGTAGTTCAAGGTGCTCAGCGGCGTAAACGTTAGCTACGCGGAGAGCCTCATCAACGCTGTCCACCAGCACAGTGGCGCTTTGCGCGCCGCGCAACGCCAGATCAACCCGTTGGGCGTGTTTGGTTTGAGCTGAGCGGCGTCTAACCGCGGCATCAACTTGGCGCGCTAAATCAGGTGAGTCGGTGATTAGGATCGCCCCCGCTAACGGATCGTGTTCAGCTTGGCTGACCAGGTCAGCCGCTACAAACTCAGCGTTGGCGCCACCATCAGCGACTATCGCGATCTCGGTTGGACCGGCCTCAGCGTCTATCCCAACTCCACCCATCACCAGCCGTTTAGCTGTCGCCACATAGATATTGCCAGGACCGGTTATGACATCAACTTTGCGGGCGATACCGGGCACACCAAAAGCGAACAGGCCGATAGCTGAAACCCCGCCAGCGGCGTACACCTCGCTCACCCCGAGTAGTTGGCAGGCCGCCAGAATCGCTGGATGCGGCCAACCACCAAAGGCCGGCTGAGGCGGTGAAGACACCGTCAGTTCCCGAACCCCAGCCTCTTGAGCTGGGACAACATTCATGATCACAGAGCTTGGGTAGACCGCCAGCCCGCCCGGAGCGTATAAACCAACCCGCCGTACCGGGATCCAGCGCTGCGAGATGGATGCTCCCGGCGCCACCTCAACCCGGCTGTCTGGTGGCACCTCAGCCGCGTGGACCCGCCTGACCCGATCAATCGAGACTTCCATCGCTTGGCGGACCTCAGGGTCAAGTCCAGCCAAGGCGCGCCGCAGTTCGTCTTCCGGTACCCGCAAACTTGGCGGCGCTATCCCGTCATAGCGGGCGGATAGTTCCTCGATCGCGGCCGCACCGCGCTTGGCGATGTCATCCAGTAACGGCCGGACTTGCACCATGGCGGCGTCAACACCCAGCTCAGCTCGCGGCAGGAGGGCCTCGATCGCCTCGGCGGCCAAATGGCCCCGGCCACGCAAATCGATCGTTCGCAACATACTGAAGAGTCTATGCTGGACCTCTTAGCGACTAGTTCAGCCAGATGCTAAGTCCGCCACCTCGGGTAGTTCGGTTCGGCCCGCAACGAGCCATCCGGGGCCTGAGGTCAGGAAGCCGACCAAGTCGTTTTCTTGACCCCGCTTGGTTAGGTTCCCGACAACTTAGTCAACCCAAACCCGCCAAGTCCGGGCGGATTGGGCCGGAGAATGGATCAGAACTTGTCTTCTGCTCGCATCCGAGACACCACCCAAGCACGCGGCCGTACCGACATAGATAACCCATTTCGAACCGCCGGTTGCCTGAAGAGTGAACCTTGAGCGACCCGTTTTTGTTGATACGAACATCCTGCTGTATGCCCGTGACACGCATTACTCGGCAAAGCGGGCGGTGGCCCAGAACTGGGTCCAATTCCTGGCTCGCAGACAGCTAGGGCGACTCTCGGCGCAAGTCCTGCTTGAGTTCTATTCAGCGGCGACTGACGGAGCCAAACTGGGGATAGTCGCCAACGAGGCGAGATCTGATGTCGAAGCGTTGGCGCATTGGGATCCAGTTCCATCCGATCTAGCCCTGTGGCGCACCGCATGGCGCCTAGCTGACTCGCATTCGTTGTCGTGGCGGGATTCGATGATCATGGCGGCCGCCGTGGGCGCCCGTTGTGGCACTCCACTTTCAGAAGACCTGCAGGATGGACTGGTTGTAGATGGAACCCTGACAGTAATGAACCCCTTCGCACCTCAAGCGCCGCCACCTCCAGATGGCCCGTAGCTTCCAGATACACCAAGGACCACCGTTCGGTCGGCCACCCGTCCTGGCAGGCGACCGTCTAGCCGGTCGCGGACCGTGCCGCAGGACGGCATCCCCCACCGCCTCGTCAGCCGGACCACCGGGCCTGGGTCATCATCTGCCGCCCGGCCCTGCGGTAAACCCGCTGTCAAACCGCCTGGCCCCAGCCATCAGGCCCGGCCATCAACCGCGGCTACCAGGTCCTCCCAAACAGGCCACGAGCGATCAGTGTTGCCGCCACCACCAGACCAGCCACCGCTGGCCAGGCGGCCAGTAAACCCCAAGAAGTCAACGTCAAGGGCGCTACCAGGTTGGCTCCCACCTGGTGAACCGCGAACGCGCCACCCAAGGCGCACCCAACCAAAGCACAGGCGGCCGCGCCCAAGACTGACCCACCGAACCACAGTGCCGCCCGCCGGGCCGGCCGCGGCCCGGCCGACCAAATCGCCAGCAACGTCCCTGTCACCAGGCCCGCCCCAACCATCAGCAAGCCGAACAAGACATCCTGGCCAGCACTGAAATCTAGTTCTGAGCGGGCTAACCAATAAGTCCCAATCCATTGGGCTACCGGCCTGGGCGCGGCCACCAACCAAATCAATCCCAGCAGAATCCCGGCCAGGGTCTGACCGCCTAACGCGGCTAACGCACTGTCCGGCAGATCCGCCGCCCGGTGACGCTTAGGCTCTTGTCCGGCCAGACCGCTCAAACTCATCAAACCACGCAGTTGGCGCCCAAGGCGGCCTTCAGATCAGCGTAAAGCGGGTCAGATTTCAGGACCCGCAACCCGTCATCCAAAGCCAGCACGGTGGTTCGCCGCGAACCAGTGACGCGCAGATGAACTGGTGTCTTGCCGGGGTGCGCTTGCAGCACACCTTTTAGTTTGGAGGCGATCGCCAGAGTCACCCGGTTGGCTGGCAAAACGATTTCCAGGGGCATAGTTCCAGTCAAATCGATCGGCTTGATCTCTAATATTTCTAGGTCCTGGACTGAGATGACTGTTTCTTGTCCTTCGCTGCGTTTCAGCCTGCCAGAAACCGCTACCAGAACATCATCAGGTAGTTTGACGGCGTACTTGTCATAAGCCTTGCGGAAGAATCGCACGCCGACGGTGCCGTCAGTATCTTCCAGCACACCCATCGCCCAAAGGTTGCCGTTCTTGGCTGTTTTGCGCTGCAACCCGGTCAGCAACCCCGCGACCGTCACCTTCGCCCCATCTGGCCAGGCTTCTTCATCCAGCAGAGTTGAAGTGCGCTGTGAACCAACCCGGTCAAGGCCATGCTGGACACCTGACAGCGGATGCCCCGAGACGTATAAACCAAGCATCTCGCGCTCAAAATCCAGTTTGGTTCGGTTGGGCCACTCAGGCACATCATCAATCTCAATTGACAGTGACCCGGCCGCCTCATTGGTGACACCAAACAAGTCAAACTGCCCGGCGGCCTCATTGCGTTTCAGGGTCATGACAACTTCAAGCGCCCTGTCCTGCGCTAAGGTCAACGCCTTCCTCGAAAGACCCATGCCATCAAACGCACCAGCTTTAATCAGTGACTCGACAACGTTCTTCTTGCAGACCCCGGCCGGCGCCTTTGACAGGAAGTCAACGAACGACGTGTAATCGCCTTTTTCTTCACGGGCCTTAATGATCGCCTCAACCACGCCTTCGCCAACGTTGCGGACCGCTGCCAGGCCAAACCGGATATCCTCACCAACTGGCGTGAAGTTGGCCGCTGAAAGGTTGACGCTTGGCGGTAACACGGTAATGCCAAGGCGGCGGCATTCAGTCAGATATTGGGCTGACTTGTCTTTCGAATCACGCACCGAGCTGAGCAGCGCGGCCATGAACTCTACCGGGTAATGGCATTTCAGATAGGCCGTCCAATAGGACACCATGCCGTAGGCGACAGAGTGGGATTTGTTGAAAGCGTAAGCCCCGAACGGTTCCATCACACCCCACAAGGCGTCGAAGGCTTCCTCGGAATAGCCGTTCGCTTTCATGCCTTCGCAGAATGGTCCCCGCTCTTTATCTAGAATCTCTTTTTTCTTCTTACCCATGGCGGCGCGCAACGAATCGGCCCGCCCAACTGAGAAGCCGGCTACCCGCTGGGCGATCGCCATGACTTGTTCCTGGTAAATGATCAGCCCGAAAGTTTCCCGCAAGATGTCTTCCAGGGCTTCAGCTAATTCCGGGTGAATTGGTGAGACCGGTTGGCGCCCGGTCCTGCGGTCAGCGTACTTGGAGTGCGACTTGTCAGCGATTGGACCCGGCCGGTACAGCGCCTGAACAGCCGAAATGTCATCAAAAATACCTGGTTGGAGCCGTCTTAGGAGCGACTGCATGCCACTTGAGTCAAGCTGGAAAACGCCCAGAGTTTCGCCGGCGCTAAGCATCCGATAGGTCGGGGCATCATCAAGTGGTAGTTCTTCCAGCACCACGGGTGGTTTACCATTCCGTACGATGCCGTCCAAGGTGTCATCCAATACGGTCAGGTTGCGCAACCCCAAGAAGTCAATTTTGACCAGTCCTAGGGCCTCTCCAGCTCCGTAATCAAACTGCGTGATGATGGCACCGTCTTGTTCGCGTCGCATCACCGGCAAAATACCCATCACCGGCTCGGATGACATGATCAGGCCGGCCGGGTGAACACCTGACTGGCGGGCTAAGCCTTCAAGCTGGCGGGCGGTTTCCATGATTTTGCGGGAATCCGGGTCAGCGTCGGCCGCCTGACGGAAGAGCACACCTTCCTGGTAACGTTCATGCTTCGGCTGGTAGATGTCCGCGATTGACAGTTCTTTGCCTTGCTGAGACGGTGGCCAAGCCTTCGTCAACTGCTCGCCGACGGAATAGGTGTAACCAAGCACCCGGGTACTGTCTTTGATGGCTTGTTTAGCCATGATCCTGCCAAAGGTGACAAGTTGAGCTACCCGGTCGCCGCCATATTTGTCGATAACGTATTTGATTACTTCACCGCGTCGGCGCTCATCGAAGTCCACATCAAAATCTGGTAGCGACTCGCGTTCCGGGTTCAAGAAACGTTCGAACAGCAAACCATGCTTGATTGGGTCAATATCGGTTATACCCATCGCGTAGGCCGCCATTGAGCCTGCACCAGAACCACGGCCTGGCCCAACCCGGATACCTTGTGACTTAGCCCAGTTGATGAAGTCCGCTACTACCAGGTAATAGCCGCCGTAGCCTTTGTTGAGGACGATCTCCTGCTCATAGACCGCCCGGGCCGCCACCTCGCCTGGCACACCAGCCGGGTAGCGGCGGACCAGGCCGCGTTCAACTTCCTCAATGAACCATTCCTGCTCTGTCTTGCCTGGCGGCAGAATAGGGCGAGGCATGTAGAGGCCTTTTTCGACGTGGAAGTCAGCTTGGCAACGTTCAGCGATTTCTAGTGTCGCGTCACAGGCTTCAGGTAGTTCACGCCAAATTTCGCGCATTTCAGCGGCTGATTTGAGGTAATAGCCGGAGCCATCAAACTTGAACCGGCCTGGATCGTCCAGGGTGGAGCCAGACTGGACACATAACAGTGCGGCGTGCGCTTCAGCGTCTTGTGGAGCGACATAATGCAAATCGTTGGTCGCTACCAGTGGTGCACCGATTGTTTGAGCCAAGCGCAGCAGATCTTGTAGCACCCGGCGTTCAATTGGGATGCCATGATCCATCAGTTCAACGTAATAGTTGTCACGTCCCAGGATGTCCTGGAATTCACCAGCCACCCGGACGGCCTCATCCCATTGGCCTAACCGTAGCCTGACTTGAACTTCACCTGACGGACAACCCGTTGTGCCGATCAGCCCGCTGCCGTAACGTTCGAACAGTTCACGGTCCATCCGTGGCTTGTAGTACATGCCTTCAAGCGAAGCGAATGATCCCATCCGGAATAGGTTGTGCATCCCGGCTGTCGTCTCTGCCAGTAACGTCATGTGGGTGTAGGCGCCGCCGCCAGAAACGTCATCCTCCCGCTGGGCTTGGGTCCCCCAATGCACCAGGCGCCGGTCTTGACGGGCCAGGCCTGGCGTCAAATAGGCTTCCAAACCAATGATCGGTTTGACGCCGAGTTGCTGGGCGGCGGCCCAGAACTTGTAAACACCGAATAGGTAGCCGTGGTCGGTGATGGCGATCGCATCCTGGCCTAGCTGCTGACAGCGTTTTAGCAGGTCATCGATCCGGGCGGCGCCATCGAGCAAAGAATACTCGGTGTGGACATGAAGATGGACAAAGTCCTTGCCCGGGGTTAACACCATGGGGCATGAGTCTAGTTTGGACCACTTGGCGGCACCGTCATGACGCGCGCAGAACGTCCAAAGCGGACGTCAAGTCGCCCGGATAACCCGATTCGAGGTACAGCATCAAACCGCTGATCGGATGTTCAAAAGTCAGCGCCTGGGCGTGCAACCATTGCCGGTTCAGGCCGAGCCGTTCAGCCAAACGCGGATCACCGCCGTAGAACGGGTCACCCACCAGCGGGTGCCCAATGGCCGCCAAATGCACCCTGATCTGGTGTGTCCGCCCAGTTTCAAGACTGATCTCAAGCAGGGACGCCCCGGCGAAAGCTTCAACTAGTTCATAGTGTGTGATGGCGGCTTTACCGCCTTCAACTACCCCAAACTTGAAGGCTCCGGGCAGGCGGCCGATTGGTCCTTCGATCGTGCCGCGTAACGGGTCCGGCAGACCTTGAGCTAGGGCGTGGTACGTCTTACCGATTGTCCGTTGGCGGAACATTTGTTTTAGGGCCGAATAGGCCGCATCGCTTTTGGCGACCATCATCAGCCCGGATGTTCCCACATCGAGACGTTGGACGATCCCGCGCCGTTCGCTTGGCCCGCACCGCGCCAGATCGACTCCGGCGGCCAGCAGACAGCCCAGCACTGTTGGCCCCTCCCAGCCTGGCCCGGTGTGGGCTGCCACACCGGCCGGTTTATCGACCACCACCAGGTCACCGTCCTGGTAAACGATCGGCAGATCAACGGCCGGTTCGGGGGCCCGTTCGGCTGGTTTAGGTAAGTCGATTTCAAGTAGCGCGCCAGCCACTAAACGTGACCCTTTGGAGACTGGCTGGCCCGCCATCATGACGTGTCCTTGGCTGGCCAGTTCGGCGACTTTACGGCGGGTTAAGCCAACTAAATGGGCGACCGCCTGATCCGCTCTTTGCCCGGCTAGGTCTTCCGGTACGCTAATCACCCGCCGCACTAGCGCTGACCTTGTAACTCGCCAGGCGTCATCGGCGGCTGCCATCTAGGCTGATGCCGCGTAACACAAAAAACACCAGCAACAACATCGCTCCGACTATCGCGATATCGGCCACATTGCCGACAAACCGGCCCCCATAGTCAATGAAGTCCACAACATGTCCCCGGCCGAAGGATGGCGCCCGGAAGAGCCGGTCAGCCAAGTTACCGGCCGCCCCGGCCGCCAGTAAACCTAAAGTCAAAGCCCAGGCCCGTGACCGGATGCGCCGGGCCATTACAACAACACCTATGACAACCCCGGTCGCTAGCACGGTGAAAGCCCAAGTGAATGTTTCACCCATTGAGAAAGCCGCACCGGGGTTACGTACCAGACGAAATCGCAGCACTGATCCGACCAGTGAAACAATTTCACCGCCAGATAAATAGCGCACCGCAGCGGCTTTGGAGAACTGGTCAACCGCCAATGTGATGAGAGCGGCACAAAACATCAACAGCAACGGTTTGATGGCCTTGCTTTGATCCGGAGCCTGGGTCACGGCCGGGCCGTCATCTGTTGCCTGGGTCACTCGCGCAATTCTAGCGGTGTCCGCCAGCCAGCCGACTGTCCGCCTGTTCCGCGCCGCGCGGTTCTACTGTGACAGCTCAACTACCGAGGGTGTCACGCTGGCCTTTGTCCGGCGCACCGTCAATCTCTGACAGCAAACTGCCCAAATAGGTGCGCAAACGTGTCCGGTAGTCGCGTTCGAAGATCCTTAGACTTTCGATCTCTCGTTCCAGATCAGCTTGCTCCTGCTCAAGGCGGGCTTTAGTCCGGGCTGAGACTTCCTCAGCTTCCCGCACAATCCCAGCGGCCTTGGCTTTAGCTTCAGACAGAATCTGGTCGCCTTCTTTTTGGCCCTCAGTGACGTATTGGTCATGCAGTTTGCGCGCCAACGCGAGCATCCCAGTGGCTGATTCCTCTTCAGGTGCCCCAGGTGAAGGGACCGCCTCCATGAAGGTCGGCAACGCCAGTGGTGGCAGCGTCGGGCGCTCAGCTGGAGCGACAGGGGCTCCCGATTCGAGTTCCGCGATACGCAACTCGGCGGCCGCTAGTTTGTTTCTGAGTTCGTCATTCTCCGCCGCCAGTGTTCGCATGGACAATGCGACCGCGTCGAGGAAGTCATCGACCTCCACTTGGTCGTAGCCCTCACGAAACTTCGTGGCCTGGAATACCTTCAGTACGACATCGTCGGCTGTCAGTTGCGCCATGTCTCCCACCTAATCAACGTCTCTCAAGTCCCACTTGAGACTTACCTCTGTACATACGGTAGTCGATCTTAAGGCGGTTCAAACACTCAGCGCACCTAAACCAGCCTTGTAAGGCGCTCTAAAGCGCCCAAACAGTACCTATACCGGGCTTTACGTCCCGGCCATGGAAGGACCCGGGTCACACACCGCCAGCCAAACGCCCGGCCACGTAGGCCAGCAAAGAAACCGCTAAAGCGACTATCGGCAAGGCCAGATCAAGGGCCACAGCCCCTAATCGGATCGGTCGGACAAATCGGCGCACCAGCTTAAGTGGCGGGTCCGTCACGATGAAGATTATCTCGGCGACAGCCGCAGCCGCTCCAGTTGGCCTCCAGCCACGTCCCATCGCGATCACCATATCGATGACCATGCGGGCTATTAGCACCAGCAAATAAAGCCAGGCGAGCAGCCAGATAATCAACGCCGCTGTGCGCACCTCAAGCCCGCGTCAGTAAGCCTGATAACGGCGCGGTGCCGGTTCGGGTGCCATGTCGGCGACTTCGAATCCGGGTGGCGCCAAGATGAACACTTGATCGTGAATCTTCTTCAGCCGGCCATGCAAAGCTGTCGCCAGGCCAATCGCGAAGTCAACTAAACGCTGCGCGTCCGCGTCAGATGCCAGCTCCAAGTTGATTACGACAGGCACCGACTCCCTGAAAGTTAGGCCAATCTGCTCAGCCTCATCCCAGTTGCGCGGCCGGGCTGTAAAAATGCGGTGCGCTTCCTCGGCCACGCTCAGGCGCCCCTGGCCACGAGCCATGCCGATCGGTGTAACATCGGCCATTTCTCCTTCGGGATCATAACCTTCATATGAGTCATAGGCAGCCGAGGTGTCATATTGATCCTCCGGACCTGACGGCCAGCCGAGTTTCGCGGCGGCGCTTTTCCAGATTGCCATCCTGATTTCACTCCATTTCTGTGGGTAGGGAAGAAACAAACCCGCCTTCAGGCTAGCTCCGCACCTCCGTGGGCGGATACAACAATTCCGGCGTGTCGCCATTCGGTCGCCTAATTGGGCTTGACAGCCAGCCAAATTCGGTGTTTATAAAGCGAGTCGGCGAAGCCCGTCCATAAAGCGCGGCCCGCCAAACGGCTAGATCAGTCCGATCAGCCCACCCTGGCGGCCAGTCTCCTGCCGGGCCCGCCACGAGAAAAGCCTGTCCGATTCGGCGGTGCACCCCAAACCAGCCCGAACCAGGCGAACATCAGCTAGTTCCAGTTGGCGGGCGATCGATCCAGGCAAGTCAAGCCAAAACCGGCCGTCCGCCCCGCCGATCACCAAATGACCTTCAGATTCGGCACGTTTAGCGAGGTCAGGACCAACTTCGTAACACTTCGCGCAGATCGCGGGGCCAATCGAAGCGCTGATCGCCTCAGCTCCACGGGCCCGTAAAGCCGCCACTGCGGCAGGCACCACACCCGCCAGCAGGCCGCGCCAACCAGCGTGAACAGCCGCTATCAGCCGGGCAGCTGGGTCGGCCAACAGCACCGGAGCACAATCAGCCGTCCTAATTACCAGTCCGATGCCGTCCAGACAGGTCGCCAGAGCGTCGCAAGTTGGCCAGCCAGGCGTTATTTCGGCCGACTCAACCCAGCAAAGTTCACGGCCGTGAACCTGGCGCGCCAAGACCAGACCGAAACCAGCCAAACTCCCACCTAACGGTCCCTGGTTAGCTTCCAATGCCAGGTTCCAACTGGCGTCGCCAAAGGCGGCCACCACCCCATCACCTAGCTGAACCGGCCAAATTGGGCCCCGGACAGGCGGAATTAGTCCTCGCTCAGCCACGAAGGCACGGTCAAATCACGTTTCGGCTTAGGCGGCGGCTGGGCTTGGCGGGCCGTTTGGCGGGCCCGCTCATAGAGCGGCTCTGACGAAACCTGAGAAGTCGGCGTGTCAGAGGCGGCCGCGTCAAGGCTCGGCGCTTGCCCCAGCGGCACTGGCTCTAAAGCGGCGAACCGGCTAGGCGGGCTAGTCGGGGACGAACTAGGACGGAACGGGGAAACCGGAGCCGTCCCGGCGGCATCGGGCAAACGAACAACCGGTTGCTGTAACGGGCGGGGCAACGGCGGCGGCGGCTGTTCGGCTGAAACCGGCGAAGGCGGAACCCGCCCTGAACTAACAAGCGGGGCCTTAGGCGGGCTGACCGAAGCCGCACTAACCGGCGCGGGTTTGGCGACCGGTCCGCTGGCGAGCTGGCCGCGCTGGGCGGTACCTCCCAAGCTGGCGGCCGACGGCTGCCCATCAAACCCCGCCGCGATAACCGTCACCTGAACCTCGTCACCCAAAGCGTTATCCAAGGTGTGACCGTAAATGATCAACGCCTCCGGGTGGACCGCTTCCATGACCAACTGGCCGCCACGATTAACCTCATCCAAGGTGATATCGGCCGCGCTCTTGAACGCCAACAGCACACCACGGGCACCATCAATCGAAGCCTCCAGCAGCGGCGAAGAAATCGCCTCCTCAACCGCTCGGACGGTCCGGTCCTCACCGCGGGCCGTTCCAATACCCATCAGAGCGCTGCCAGCGTCACGCATAACTGAATCGACATCGGCGAAGTCAACGTTGACCAAACCAGGTTCAGTGATCAGTTCAGTGATGCCTTGAACACCAGACAACAAGACACGGTCAGCTTCTTCGAAAGCTTCCAGAATGGTGATACCCGGACGTGAAATCTGCATCAACCGTTCATTAGGAATAACGATCAGCGTGTCAACTTCTTCGCGCAGCTTGTCAACACCGTCAGCGGCTTGCATTTCACGCCGGCGCCCCTCAAAAGCGAAAGGCTTAGTCACCACACCAACAGTTAGGGCGCCTAGTTCTTTAGCGATGTGAGCCACCACTGGGGCTCCGCCAGTACCCGTGCCGCCACCTTCACCGGCCGCCACAAACACCATGTCAGCGCCTTCGAGAACCTCACGAATTTCCGTGACATGGTCTTCGGCCGCTTTCCGGCCAACTTCTGGATCAGCTCCGGCACCCAGACCACGCGTGTTTTCGCGGCCAATGTCAAGTTTGACATCGGCATCTGATAACAACAGCGCCTGGGCGTCGGTGTTGATCGCGATGAACTCGACACCCTTCAGCCCGGCCTCCTTCATACGGTTGACAGCGTTAACTCCGCCGCCTCCGATTCCGACCACCTTGATGACCGCAAGGTTGATCTGCGGTGCCGCCACGGGACCCTCCGATGCTGATAGACCCATTTATACAGGTAAGACGCTAGGCGGGTTCGCCCCGGTGAACAACGACCCGCTGCCGCGTGTCGCACACTTCCCTTCCGAACTCAGGTGTCATGTCAGGCTTAACTGGCTAAGCGGGCACCCGGGATAAAATCCAGTATGACCGAGAGCTTAGGCGAGTTTTTTCAGCCCGGACTGGGCCATCTTGCCCGCGAAAAAGAACGCCAGCGTCACGACATTCACGAATTCGTGGTCGACGCACCACCGTTCGATTCATTCCTTGACCAGGATGTTGTTGTGATCGAACAGCCAGCCCCTGACCAGGCGGCCAGCTAGCGGCCGACCTGCGGCTGGCTTGCGGCTGACCCGCTAGTTCAAGGTCGGCTTACCCGGCGGCTTGCGAGGCGCCGTTACTTCGCGGCTGGCTTACCCGGCACCCAGCGGGCGGCGTCTTCGACTTCCATCATGTCGCAGAGCGCTTCCCAAACCTGACCCGGCTCGATTCCAGCTTCCAACGCCTGTTCGGCTGTCCGTGAACCCAACGCACCCAGCACCATGTCAGATGCCAAAGACTTGGCGTAAACCCGACCGAAGACACGATTGATTGATTCCCAGAACTCTGATTGCCGCATCCGTCAAGGTTAGCTGGCCATCTAGCCGCCACCGGCCAAGCGAATACGGCAAAATGGACAGGTGACTCGCCGTACAAAACAGCCCGCCCGCCCACGGATGACCGGCCATGAGCGACGCGAACAACTGGTCGCCGTAGCCCGCGGCCTATTCGCTGAAAAAGGTTTCGAACCGACCAGCGTTGAAGACATCGCCGCCCGGGCTGAGGTCTCCAAGCCTGTGGTTTACGAACATTTCGGCGGTAAAGAAGGCATTTACGCCGTCGTCGTGGACCGTGAGGTCAAGGAGTTATCTGGCCGCCTGTCAGCTGCTCTCCTAATTGAAGACCACCCTAAAAGAATCGTTGAACGCACCGCCCTAGCACTGCTGGATTACATTGAAGAAGCCGAAGACGGTTTCCGCATCCTGGTGCGGGATTCGCCTGTAGCGCAGGCCACCGGCCCGTTCAATTCAATGCTGGGAGATGTGGCACGTAACGTCGAATCGCTCCTCCAGATGGAATTCGAACGCCACGACCTCGACCCTGGCACCGCCACCTTGTACGCCCAGATGCTAGTCGGCATGATCGCCTTCACCGGGCAATGGTGGCTTGAGGCGCGCCAGCCAGACAAAACAACTGTAGCGGCTCACTTAACTAACCTCGCCTGGAACGGTCTGCGCGGCATGGAACGGACACCACACCTACTAGCCCTCGACGCCGAACTGAATTCCCCATAACCTAGAGCCGTGCCAGATTCGTCCCCCGCCACCCAAGACTCGACCGCTCAAGTAGTTCAAGCTTGGGGTCACCAACGCCCAGACCTTGACGCCAGCCCACTTGAAGTCTTCAGCCGGGTCACCCGGCTAGCCAAGTATCTTGATCAAATCCGCGGTGCCACCTTTGACCGCCACGGCCTGCAAGGCTGGGAGTTTGACGTCCTAGCTGAACTGCGCCGGGCAGGCGAACCATATGAGTTGAAACCCGGTCAAATGTCAGCTCAGATGCTAGTTTCAAGCGGCACAATGACTAACCGGATTGGTCGGCTGGCGGCCGGCGGCCTGGTTGAACGCCGTGAAGACGGTGATGACAAGCGGGTTAGCTGGGTGCGTTTGACGCCAGCCGGGCGTGACCGGGTTGACGCCGCCCTGGCCGATCTGCTTGACCAAGAAGCCGTCTTACTAGCGCCACTCAAGTCGGCCGCCCGCCAGGCTACCGGCCGGGCCTTAGCTAGTTTGCTTGAACCGCTTGAGGGCATCCGCCCCAGCTAGCTTGTCAGCCGCTTTCTAGCTTGACCACCGCCGGGGTGACCTGACTTACCCGGCCATCAATCGAGGCGTGAACCAAGGCGCCAGCCTCTGATTGGTCAACCCAGCCGATCAAATCGCCGACTTTGACCTGGTCCCCCGATTTGACTTCAGGCCGGGCAGCCGACCCAACACCTTGACTCAGCCGAATGATCACCTGATCCGGATCTAGGCGAACCACTTTGTCAAGCGCGGTCGGATAGTCCGCCAAATCTAACCGCTCAATCAACTGGCTCTGCCAGACACGGCGGTTTTGACGGTCAGTTGTCTGCGCTGAACGCACCCTGACATCCGTCAAACTCCGGCCAGCCGCCCGCAACTGTTGCTTGACCTGTCGGCTAATCTGACGCGGCGCCACCCCTTGAGGGCAGGCGAACAGTTCACACAGGCCGCATTGGCCGCAAGCTAAGGCGTCCACCAGGTCAGCTGAATCACCACCCCGGTTGACCGCACGCACCACCCGGTGTGGCCGGATTCGCTGGCCGATCAAGAACCGGGGACACAGGTCGGTGCAGCGGGCGCATTGGATGCAAGCGGTCTTGGCGTCAGCTAGCTGAGCCTCATATGGCTGGTCATAGAACCCGACCAGCCGGTGGCTAGCTGGCAGCACGATCAACGCGGAATCGGCCTTACCGAAATCAACTTGTTTGATCGCGGCCGCTGAATGAACCCGGCCCATCATTGGCCCGCCTTGGATCGCCGCCCAAGCTGAGACGGTCGCTCCGCCAGCCGCCCGGATCAGGTCATCTCCGGTTGCCCCGACCGGCGCATCGACCAGGCAAGGCGCCGCTACGCTGCCTGTCACTGTGGCCAAATGTCTGGTCACCGGCTGGCTCATGGTGGCTTGGTGGATGTTCATCAAAGTGGTCACGTTCAGCACCACAACGCCCAGGTCAAGTGGTAAGCCACCAGGTGGAACCGTCAGGCCGGTGATCTCATAGACCAAAACATGTTCATCGCCGACTGGATAGAAGTCTTCCAGCGGACGGATCTCGGCCGGTACACCAGCTTGGCTGATGGCGGACCGCAGGGCTTCGGTTTCGCTGCCGTACTTGGCTTTGGTGGCGATAACGCAACGCGGCCGTCCCACAGCCTGACGCACGGCTTCAAGCCCGGCCACGATCTGGTCAGCCGAATGCCGCATGTTGTACCGTCCAGAAGCCACCAACGGTTCACATTCGGCGCCGTTAGCGATCAGCCATTGGACCGGACGGGTCAGTTTGTGGTGGGTCGGGAAACCAGCCCCACCAGCCCCGATAACCCCAGCCAGATAGATTTGTTCCAGCAAGTCCAAGTCTCAACTCCACTTCGCCCGCGGCGCTCGGTTCAGCGCGCCGGGCCAGCCTACCGAATGGGCCGCCACCGCATGACGCGATGGCACAATTGGCCGCATGGCTGATGCTTCGTTCGTTTACCGGCCACGCACCGGCCCGGTCATAGCGGCCGTTGTCTGGGCGATGTCACTGTGGGCCGCCATCAGCCTTCTGACCACCCCCGGCGGCCGACCCGCGGCCTGGTTACCGGCCTGTGCCCTGGCCAGTTTGACAGCCTGGATGGTTTTCGCGGCGCCAAAGGTTCACCTCAGGGACGACCGGTTGGAAGTACACAATGTGGCTGTGACATATGACGTGCCGTGGGCGGCGATCAGCCGGATCGACACCAAATGGGCTCTAACCCTGATCACCGCCCAAGACAAGATCACCGCCTTCGCCGCACCGGCGCCATCGTCCTGGCGTTCCATCGCTTCGGCCGCCCGGCCCGACCTGCGCCACCTGCCATCCTCAAGCTTCGACGCGGGTCGCTCAGTCCGGCCCGGCGACCTGCCGGGAACCGCCTCGGGGGATCTGGCCTGGGTGGTGCGCGAACGCTGGCAGAAGGTCTGCCAGGCTGGCCCAACGGGGGCAGCCTCAGGCCTCAACGTCACCCGCCACTGGCACCGCCGCACCGTCATAGCTTGGGTGGTGCTGGCCGCCGCCAGCGTGCTGTTACCAATTCTGATCTGAACACCGCCCGGCCGCCGGACGGCGCTCGCCCTGAGGAACCAACCGGATGCGCTGGCCCTGAGGAACCAATCCGCACCGCCCTCAGGCGTCAGATGTTCGCCAACCTACCCAGCCGACCGGCCACCTGAACGCTGGTTCCAAGCCTCACGCCGGGTCGCCTGCAAGTCAGGGTCAGGCACTGGTACGGCGGCGATCAGTTCCCTGGTGTAACGCTCGCGCGGATGCTGCAGGATTTCCAAGGTTGTGCCAGTTTCAACTAGATGCCCCTTCGACATCACAGCGATCCTTGACGCGACCTCTTGGACCACAGCTAAATCATGTGAGATAAACAGGCAAGCGAATTGGTGTTCGCGTTGCAGTTCTTTGAATATCCCGAGCACTGTGGCCTGGACTGAGACGTCCAGGGCGGAGGTTGGCTCGTCAGCGATCAGCAGTTTCGGTTTGAGCGCCAAAGCCCGCGCTATGCCGACCCGTTGACGTTGGCCGCCTGACAGTTCGTGCGGGTAACGGTTGCGCAGCGAAGCTGGCAACTCGACTTGTTCCAGCAGTTCTTCGACTTGTCGGCTGAGGGCTTTGCCACGGGCTTGGCGGTGCAAGGCGAGCGGTTCACCGATCGATTGTCCGATTGGCAGCCGCGGGTTGAGCGACGAGCCAGGGTCTTGGAACACGATCGAGACGCCTTCGCGGGCACGGCGCAGAACAGGCGGTTTGATGCCGCTCAGTTCGTAGCCGGCCACTTTGACTGAACCTGAGTGGACCGGCAGGAGTCCAACGACAGCCCGGCCAACGGTTGATTTGCCCGAACCTGATTCGCCGACCAGGCCAACTACTTCACCTGGAGCGATTGTCAAGTTGAAGTCTTCAACCGCCCGGAAGGCCGGGGTGCGGCCGCGCCGGGGGTATTCCAGCGTTAGGCGTTCGGCCCGCAGGACGGCTCCGACCGGTTCCATCTTGGACGATCCCGCCGTCTCGGGCGGCGTTCGCGGCCCGAGTTGGACGGTGGCTGGTTTGGTTTCCGCTTCGGTGGTCGGTTCTACCTTGGACGATGCCGCCGTCTCGGGCGGCGTTCGCGGCCCGGGTTGGACGGTGGCTGGTTTGGTTTCCGCTTCGGTGGTGGGTTCGGCGCTTGGTTCGGCTTGCGCCGCCCGCTCGGCTGTTGGTTCAGCCGATTCGGGTCCAAGCGCCAGTTTGGGCACCGCCGCTAACAGCAGCTTGGTGTACGGGTGGCGTGGATTGTAGAAGATTTGTCGGGCACTTCCGGTCTCAACAATCCGGCCATCTTTCATGACACAAATCCGGTCAGCCATATCGGCCACCACACCCATGTCGTGGGTGATCAGAATGATCCCCGAGTCAATACGTTTACGCAGGTCACGCATGAGATCCAGGATTTCCGCCTGAACCGTGACATCAAGCGCCGTGGTTGGCTCATCAGCGATTAGTAGCTTCGGGTCAAGGACCAACGCCTGAGCGATCATGGCCCGCTGGCGCTGGCCGCCTGATAGCTGGTGCGGGTAGTAGTCGATCCGGGTTTCCGGCTCAGGCATGTCAACCAGTTTGAGCAGATCGAGCGCCCTTTGGCGGGCCTGGCCCGGCCCGAGTGAACTGTGCGCCCGGATCGTCTCAATGATCTGGAAACCGATTGTGTAAACCGGGTTGAGCGCTGTCATCGGCTCCTGGAAGACCATCGCCACTTGGGCTCCGCGGATGCGCTGAAGTTCGGATTGGCGCATGCCAACTAGTTGACGACCCGCCAGTTCAGCTGAACCTGTGACCCGCGCGTTGGACGGCAGTAAACCGATCAAAGACATTGATGACTGTGTCTTACCGGAGCCTGATTCGCCCACGATGGCTAATACCTCGCCAGGGTGGACCTGGTAGGAGACATCAATCGCAGCCGGGAACCATTCACCTTCGACATAGAAGTCAACGTTCAACCCGTTGACGCGCAGCACCGGTTCGACCGCGTCAGGCGCGGTAGCTGGGGTTGTGGCCGAGGTTGCCGGACCGGCTGGCGTGGCTGGTGTTTCAGCCTTAGCGGCCGGGTCAGGCGAACTGGCTGGCAGTGGGCCAACCGTTGCTGGGCCGACTGGCGTGGCTGGTGTTTCAGCCTTGGGGGCTGAAGCCCCAGCCCGGGCGGCGGCCCGCCGGGCGGCCCGGGCCATCTTGCGCTGTGACGGGATCCGGCGCTGGCGCGGATCGAAAGCATCACGCAGGCCGTCACCAATAAAGTTGACACATAAGGCGATCACAATAATAAAGAAACCTGGCCACCAAAACAGCCACGGCCTTTGCGTGAACGCCGACTGATATTCCGAAACCAAATTACCCAGCGAAATATCTGGGAAGTGAATACCAAAACCAAGGTAGCTTAGGGCCGTTTCAAGCAGAATAGCGGCCGACATCAACAGTGTCGCGTTGACAATTATCACGCCGACCGCGTTGGGCAGAATATGCCGTCCAACTATCCGCCCGCTGGACGCTCCAGCTACCCGGGCGGCATCGACGAACTCTCTTTCACGTAACGTCAAGAACTCGGCCCGTACAAGCCGGCTCATCGCCATCCACTCAACGAAAGCTAAAGCTAAACCAAGTGCCACGGCGGAAGCGCCATTCGCCCAATGCCCCAGCACCATACCAATCACCATTACTGGGATGGCGATCATCATGTCTGTAAAACGCATTAGAACTGTGTCGACCCGGCCGCGGAAGAATCCCGCGGCCGCCCCCACCAGGACACCGATCAGCGTAGCTAGCAGGCCTATCAGCACCATGACAGTCAGCGATTGCTGAGCGCCACGCATCGTCATGGCGAACATGTCATGGCCAATCGTGTCCTGGCCGAAGGGATGCTCGCCAAAGGTGATGCCACCACTGAAAGACATCGTCGGACGGCCGCCCGGTACCGCTATGGGATAGGTTGACCAGTAGTTATGTTTCCACCAGCCGGGGATTATTGGCCCCCAGCCGATCGATGTTGTAACCAAGGCCACCAAAGCTGTCAGCACACCCATGGCAAGCATCGCGCCACGGTGCCGGAAGAAGCGCCGCCGCACAATCTGTCCCTGCGACAAGCCCTCTAAGGCCTTCAGTTCAATGGCGTTTTCGCCCGCTCCAGCGGCGGAGTCTAGTTCGGCGATAGCGCCGGTCAAGTCCGGTAGCGCGTCAGGTTGACGGTCGGAAGGTGCTGTGTGACTCATGCGTTGATCCGGATCCTTGGGTCGAGGCCGGCGTAGATCAAATCGGCCACGATGTTGGCGGCTATCGCCAGAACCGCGGTGATGATGAAGTAGCCCATCACGGCGTAAATATCGCCGTGGGTGAGCGCCCCGATAAACATGGTGCCCATGCCCCGCCAGGAGAAGATACGTTCAGTGATGATGGCTCCACCAAACACCATGGCGATGTCGATCGGGATGATCGTAGCCAGCGGCAGCAGGGCGTTGCGGAAAGCGTGCCGCACCACCACAGTGCGTTCGTTCAGGCCCTTAGCCCGGGCGGTACGGATGTAATCAGCGCTCATCACTTCCAGCATTGAACTGCGCGTGTAACGCGTGTAGCTGGCGAAGGTAATCAGCACCAAGGCGGTTGTCGGCAGTATCAAATGCGTCAGAACATCGGTCACTGAGAACCAGAAGGTGCCATGCAGTTCTGGCGTCATGGCACCAAGTGTGCCAATCGGTCGGCCGCGCACCCGGGGTGAGGAAACATAGGCTGGCCATGCCTTCATCAGGCGGTCAATAAAGACAAAGAGTGACATCACAACGGCTGTCAAAGCCGCTGTCCGGGCCGAAACGCGTCTGTCTGGTCCGCCCCAAATCAAACCAGCGGCCACACCAACACCGGCCGCCACCACCCAAAGTCCAAGTATCAGCGGCCAACTGGCGGCCACGAAGACGTACTGCAAGGGGAAGTACAAGGCCAGGCCCACAGCCACAGTCGTCAAAGAAGCGTACAAGGCTCGCCGGTTGGTCAAGCCAACAGATAGAGCTGTGATCGCCACTGCCGCGCCCGCTCCGGTCAGGCCAACACCAACAATTCCCAGACCCGGCTGGTTCAGGAAATCGGTCGCCGAGACGTACACTGCCACGGCTGTTCCAGCAACCGCCGCTACCGCGCCAATCAGCAGACGGCTCCGCGGTCTGCCTCCTGCCACCATGGCGGCGATTATCCCAACACCAACACCGATGGCGATACTAACTCCGATCGGCACATGCGGATCGGCCAGGAAGTCATTGAACCGGATAGCGCCAAACTCTTTCAGTAAGACAGCCACCCAGAAGGCCGGTAACGAATAAAACAGAAAAGTGAAGAATGTTGTCAAGTAATCAAACGCTGAATACTGCCGCAACGCGGTTGTTATACCAACGGTCACGCCTAATACGATCGCCAAAATTACGGACCCGAAAACTAGTTTCACAGTTGTCGGGACGGCGACCGCTAACTGGTCTACAACGGCCTGTCCTGTGGTGATCGACACACCAAAAGTCCCTTGGCCCCAAAGGTGGGCCACAATGTTGCCGAGCCATTTGAAATAGCGCAGCACAACCGGCATGTCTAGGTCGAGCGCGTCGATGGTGCGCTGGATTACGATCTCTTTGTTCGGGGCACTTGAAGCTCGCAATTCGGCGAGCGGGTCAACGGCGACACCAACCATCACGAAAACGATGAAGGTGGCCCCTAGTAGAACGATGACGCCAACGGCAAGTCGGCGGGTGACGAAGGAGAGCACTGTGCAAGCCTAATGGCGCTTGGATGATCTGGCGGGTGACACAAACCCTGGGGCCGTGGCACAGGACCGCGACCCCAGGGTTTGCCAGGGGTTGTCAGCTAGCGACTTCCCAGTCCCAGAAGTTCCAGAACATTGTTCCCGAGATGGGTGTCATGGAGACATTCTTGACTGTGTCACGCCACGCCAGCACCGATGGGAACTGGAAGATCGTGATGCCGAAGCCATCTTCTAGCAAGATGGTTTCAACTTCAGTGTTGATCTCCTGTTGGCGCACTGGGTCGGTTGCCGTTTCCAGTTCGTCGTACAGTTCGTCGATGCGAGCATTGTTGAGGTGGCCAAAGTTGTTCTGGCCGTCGGACACAAAGTTGGCGGCCGGTTCGAACACGGCGGTCGAGGTCGACTGCCAGCCGAAGAGAGACGCGTCATAGGTGTTGTCACCCAGTTTGCTGCCCCACTGATCGGAGCCGGCGTCGATTACTTCGAAGCCAGCTTCGGTGGCGGATTCGTGCATCAACTGGAACTCTTGGACACGCCGCGCGTTGGACGCGCCGTACATGATGCGGACCTGCGGATTTACCGCCCCGGCCTCAGCCAGCAGCGCCTTGGCGCCTTCGATATCAACGTCCTTATAAGCGTCGAAGCCGTTGGCGGCTACGGTCGCGTCATAAGTCGGCGAACCAGGTACCAGGTTGTAGGAATCGCGCGGCGCGGCGTTCGGCTGGGTCGGCTTGATGATCGTGTCGACGATCTTTAGACGCGGGATGGTCTTGAGGAAAGCGACACGCACCTTGCGTGCCTTGTCAGCATCGCCACCATAGGTCGCCGGGTCGAAAGGCCCACCGTTGTCATAGGTCAGGTCAACATGCTCATAGGTGCCTTCATAGCCGGATTCGACGTTAACGCCTTCAAGACCTTGCACCGCGCTCAGCACGTCGGCTGTCACCTGCGGCTGGATGATATCCAAGTCGCCATTCTGGAGGGCCTGGACCTGAGCCATTGGGTCCTCGGAGTAACGCACGATGATCTCATCGACTTTAGCTGGGGTGCCCCAGGTGAAGTCAGGGTTCTTTTTCAAGGTGACGTACTGACCTTCGACATAGTCGCTGATAACCATTGGCCCGCAGGAGATGATCAGTTCAAGATCGTCGCCCTCCGGCATTGAGGTCAGGTCAAAGTCAAAGCTCCAAACGCTGGCGATCTTGGCCAGGGCAGCGGTGTCCTTGTCGTTGATCGCCTTAGCGACAGCGTTCTGGGCTTCTACCGGATCAGTGATGCCGAGCGCCCGCTTGCCCACAACGTGGGACGGGACGGCATAGTCGGTGAAGTTGTACTGCCAGTCCGGGAACGGCTTGGAGTAAACGAATGTGATGGCTTTGCCATCATCTGAGATCTTTGGCGTGTCCTGGATGATCGCCACTGCTGGGTCACCGGCATCGAAGTAAACCTTGCCTTCGGTCACTTCGGTAATGGAACCATCTTCACCGTACTGAATGTCTTCTTCACCAGCATCATTGAAGACGCCGGAGCGGGCGGCCCATTCAAGCAGCATGTCAACAGCTGACAGCGGCGCGCCATCAGACCATTTCGCATCTGGGTTAATGGTTTGGGTGACGGTCAGCGGATCTTCAGAATCGACCCGCATTTCGCCGAACGCCTCATTCTTGACGAAGTTCAGGTCCGGGTCGTAATAAGCCCAGTTGGCCCGCGTCTGGTATGTAATGACGTAGTTGGCGGAGGCGTGCCCGTTGGTGGACATGTAGTTCATAGAGAACAGCGGCTGGTTCCAGCCGACGGTGACGGTGCCGCCGCCGGTGGTGGTCGGGTTATCTGTTGAACCGCCTGAATCATCTGTTTCGGGACCACCGCACCCGGCTAAGGCCAGCGCCAGTGCTGCAGTGGCGGCCGCCATCGCGGCCAATCTTCCATGGCGAAAGGTCATGTGTTACTCCTTATTCTCTTCCATTGCGCCCCAAATCCTGCGGACTCGAATCTGCCGCCGGGGCCATCGCGCCGATGCGCGATTCATCGATTGCCACCATTATGGGCCACGATGAACCCATTAAAGATAGAAGCGTTCAATTAATAGCGCAATTGTTACATTCCGTGAACCTGCCTTAGGTCTGTTTAGGTGCGGTCAAAGCGGGTTCCCAGAAGAATCCTCCATGTTTTCGCCAGTCCAATGTTGCGCAAAAGGCGTAGGCTGCCCTAACTTAGGTTAGGCTTACCTAGTTCAAGCGACTGACCTACTACCTGACCCATCGGAGGCCCCATGATCCGCAAGCTCACACTGGCCGTGCTAGCTGGGCTGATGGCACTGGCGGCACTAGCTGGACCGCAGGCACGGCCCGCCAATGCGGCGGGCGAGACTTGGGCCGATGTCGTGACTGAGATGAGCGGCATCTTGGAAGAATCCTGGGGTCTCTACCAAGACGGACAGATTAAGGAAGCCAAAGCCGAGGTAGACCAGGCCTACTACGGCTACTACGAGAAATTGGGCTTCGAGAAAGTCGTCATGGCCCACATCTCCGGCCAGAGCGCCTCGGCCGCCGAATACGAGTTCGCCCTAATCAAGAAGGAAATGTCGGCCGAGGATCACTCGCAAGAGGTCCGGGACCATATTGACCAGCTACTGGTGATCCTGGAAGACCAGGCCAGCCAACTCGACGGCAGCTCTCAAAGCGCCTGGCAGACGCTGGTCGAAGCTTTGATCGTGATCCTGCGGGAAGGTTTTGAAGCCATCCTGGTCTTAGGGGCGATAATCGCCTACCTGATCAAGTCCGGCTACAGTTCCAGCCTACGGATCGTCTACGCCGGGGCCGGCCTGGCCCTACTGGCCAGTGCTGGCCTGGCCATCGCGATCAACGCGATCGCCGCTCTGGGAGGCGCCAACCAAGAAATCACAGAAGGTGTCACGGTCCTTATCGCCATGGTGATGCTGGTTTGGGTTTCCAACTGGATTCTGGCCAAGTCAGAGGCCGGAGCCTGGTCGCATTACATCCAAACCAAGACCGCCGCCTCCGTCAGCCGCGGTTCGGTCTACTCTTTGGCGGCCGTCGCCTTCCTGGCGGTCTTCCGCGAAGGCGCCGAAACCATACTGCTTTACCAGGCTTTGCGGGCCCGGGCTGGATCAGCTCAAAACATGCTCTGGCTTGGTTTAGGGATTGGCGCCGTTCTACTGGTTGGGGTTTACCTAGCGATCCGTTACCTCTCGATCCGTATTCCGTTGCGTCCATTCTTCCTCGCCACATCAGGTGTCCTGGCCGTCCTGGCGGTCTCGTTCGCCGGTTCTGGCATCAAAGAACTGCAAGAAGGCGGCGTCGTTTCAGTCACGCCGATATCTGGTGCGCCTTCGATTGACCTGCTCGGTATCTATCCCTCGGCCGAAACGCTGGGCGCTCAAGGCCTGGTCCTGGTCGCGATGGTGGTCCTTGGGTTCTTGGCTGTCATCCGCGGTCGGCGCCAAGTTCAGGCCGCCGCGGCGGCTGACGCGGCCGGAGCCGATAGCCCTGTGACCGAAGCGGATAGCTCAGCGGTCGGCGCCGCCAGCCAAGCCACTGTCGCGGCCGGAGCCAGTGCCAAAACAGGTGCTCCAGGCTCCGCCAGCACCACATCAAACACGTCCCCACATCCAACACCAACTACAACGGAGACAAAATGAACAATCCCATCAAACAATTGGCCAGACTAGCCGCCGGAACCATCACCATCGCATTGGCCTTGGCTATCGGCGGTTGCGGCGGAGATAACGGCACCCCCAGCGACAATGGTGGCGCCACCGACGGGGGCGGTGCCGCACCAGCCCCAGGCGAAGACGGCGGCTTCGAAGAGACACCCCTCGGTGACGACGTCAGCGTCGGCCCACTCAATGTGGCTGGCGTCTACTTCCAGCCAGTTGACATGGAACCAGCCGGCATGGGCCTGGCCGCCGCCGAATCCAACTTCCACCTCGAAGCTGACGTCTCAGCCGGTCCGAACGAGCTGGGCTACGGGGTAGGAGACTTTGTACCCAACCTGACAGTTGACTACACCATCGCCCAGGAAGATGGCAGCATCGTCCGGGAAGGCACCTTCATGCAAATGAACGCCTCAGACGGACCGCACTACGGCGCCAATGTGTCGCTGCCGGACGCCGGTATCTACACAGTCAAGTTCATCATTCACTCGCCTGAAGAAAATGGTCACCTGCTGCACGTCGACAAAGAAACCGGCGTTACGGGCAGGTTCTGGACCGAACCGCTGACCGCCGAATGGGAATGGGACTACACGCCACGCGAATGGTAAACAGCGGTCAAACTTGGCGGCCCGTTATCTAGCGGGCTCCCTAGTGGCCCGTTATCCGGCGGGTGTTACCCAACACCCGCCCAGAAAGGAATGGTTCGAAGCTCAGTGCTTGGACAACTAATCGCCGTCATCCAGGGTTGTGTGCCCGCGGCCATCATTCTGGCCGTCACACTCATCACCGGTCAGGCACTGAGAACAACTACCACCCAGACCCGCACCGTTTCCGCCAAGAACAGCGGTCAGGGTGGTTCCCAAGTCGCCTTGAGGCCCGCGGCTTGGGGGAGCGGCGCCGGTGCCACGGCCGGCGCCGCTCTAGCTATCCTGCGGCACAACGCCGTCATCACCAGCCGCGAAATGATCTCAGCTTGGACCGCTGGGCTCCTAATCGCCGCACTGATCACATGCGTCGTCCTGACGTGGATGATCCGGCCCAACCCAAACCAAACCGGGGCACTGACAAGCCGGTTTAACCGGGCCGGACGGACGGCATCGGGCAACTGGCAAGTACCCGTCAACCAACCCAAACCGACCCCGCGCTGGATCACCACAGCCTGGTCCTGGGCCGCCGCCGTAGCCTGCGGCCTGGCCCTACTGCGCGCCCTACCAACAGTCTTCTTGCAGTTCAGCGGCTTCGTTGTACCCGGCCAGCCGATCTGGTCAACCGACTCCGCGCTGCGGGCCTGCGGCTTTATCCTGGGCGGCGGACTAGTCGCGGTCGGCACCTGGGCACTGATCCGCGCCTCAGACGCGGTACCAGCCCGCCTAGCCCGCCCCCTGTTCAGCGTCACAGCCGCCCTGACCGCCTTGAGTTGCGCCATCAACCTGGCCCAAGTTCTCAACGCGCGGCGCCTGATAGACCTGCCACGCGGCCTGTTCAGAATCCTGGTTTGGCTGGCGAACCATCAGACCGGCCTGTTAGCTGTAACCGGAGCCGCCGCGCTGATCTTGCCAATCAGCCTGCTGGCGGCCAATTCACGGCGCGCCGTGACGGGACCCAACCCAGCGGTCCAACGGCGAATCAAAGCCGCCAAACGGCGCCAATCGCGTTACAGTTTGGCGACCGGCGGAGCCTATGCCGCTCTCGGGCTGGCGTTGACCGTCGGTGTGGCGGTTGACCAACAGGAAGTCGAACTGTCACCGCCAGAACCTTACGAATTCATCGGCGCCGCCGCCGCCATACCACTTGAACTACTCGAAGACGGCCACCTCCACCGCTTCGCTTACACCACAACCGACGGCACTGAAGTGCGTTTCATTGTCATCAAGAAAAACGGTGTGGCTTACGGCGTTGGCCTTGACGCTTGCGAAGTATGCGGACCGACCGGCTATTACGAACGTGACGGCAAGATCATTTGCCGCCTATGCGATGTCATTATGAACATCGCCACAATCGGTTTCAAAGGAGGCTGCAACCCAATACCTTTGGAACACAATCTTGATGGCGGCTATCTGCTAATCGCCACCGCCGATCTTGAAGCCGCCTCCCCGGTTTTCGCGTAAGGCAGGCTGACATGTTCTTCCGCATGGTGCGTCACGCGTTGGCCCGCGGCCAGGGCGGGCGGGTTATGATCGCCGCCACCACAGCTTTAGGTGCGGCCGTCGCCACCGCCATGCTTGGCATCATGTTTGATGTCGGCGACAAGGTGAACCAGGAACTAAAAACCTACGGCGCCAACATTGTGGTCCAAGGCCACGGTGCGGCTGTGCTTGACGGTTTGTATGACATCGAATCAACCGCCGTTGGACGCACCCCGCTGGCCGAATCTGATCTACCTAAGATCAAGACCATTTTCTGGGCTTTCAACATTCTTGGTTTCGCACCGTTCCTTGAATCGCAGGCCGCCCTAAGCCAAGACGGAGCCGACCCCCCGGCGCCTGAATCTTTGGTTGACGTCAGAGGAACTTGGTTCGCCCAGCCACTCGATCTGCCAACCGGTGAACACGCTGTGGCTGGTTTGGCGGCCTTACGGTCATGGTGGGAAGTTGAGGGCGGTTGGATAGCCGATGCCGACCGTGAACTAGCCATGATCGGCTCAGGTTTGGCGGCCAGTCAGGATCTAGCTTTGGGTGATCGATTCACTTTGACGGGGTCAGGTGGTCAGGTCAGTTTGCGGGTAGCTGGGATCATTTCATCTTCAGCTGAGGAGGATCAGGCTGTCATCATCCCTTTGGCCACCGCTCAGGCGCTGGCCGGACGGCCAGGCGAAGTTGACACAGTTGAGGTCAGCGCCCTGACAACACCAGATAACGACCTGGCCCGCCGGGCCGCCCGCAACCCTGACGCTTTGTCGATTTCAGAGTGGGAAACCTGGTATTGCACGGCTTACGCCTCATCAATCGCTTACCAAATCGAAGAGGTCATGCCTGGTGCGGTGGCTAAACCGGTCCGCGCCATCACTGAGTCCTCTGGTTCTGTGTTAGAGAAAACGTCACTCCTAATGTTGCTGGTGACAGTGTTGAGTTTGATCGCTTCGGCTTTGGCGATCGCTAATTTGGTTACCGCCAGTGTGATTGAACGGGCACCTCAGATTGGTTTGTTGAAAGCTGTTGGCGCCTCTGATGGCGCCGTGGTGCGCCTGGTCTTGGCTGAACTGGCGGCCATCGCTTTGGCGGGCGGCGCGGCCGGTTACGGCCTGGGTTTGGTTTTTGGGCAACTGGTTGGTCAGGTCGTCTTCAGTTCATCGATCACGCCGCGACCAGTCGTGGCCGGCTTGGTGGCCGCCCTGGTGTTGTTAGTTGTGTTGGGTGGTTCGCTGCCTTCGATCCGTTTGCTGGTGCGTTTACGCCCAGCTGATGTGTTGCACGGGAGGTGAAACGGATGGCTCAAACCGCCCGCCGGGCGATGTTTTTCCGCATGGTGACGCGTTCGTTGACACGGCGCCGGTCACGTGTTGTGATCGCCGTGTTGGCGGTCGCGATTGGCGCTACCACTTTGTTCGCTTTAGCTACGATCGCGACTGATATTCCCCGCCAGATGACCCGTGAAATGCGGGTTTATGGCGGTAACATGCTGGTTTTACCGGCCGACGGGCAGACCGCTTTTGATATTGGTTTGCTTGATCAGGTTGATCAGTTGATTGAGCCTGACAGTTTGATCGGTTCAGCGCCTTACCGCTATCAGACGGTGCGCCTCAACGAGCAGCCTTATCTGGCGGCGGGGACTGACTTGGCGGCTGTCCGGGCGATCAGTCCTTACTGGTACGTCGAGGGTGATTGGCCAGCGGTCGGCGATGAAATTCTGGTCGGTCAGGATATCGCTGACTGGATTGGGCTTGTCCCCGGCGATTTGGTTGAGTTGGTCGCGGCCGCCCCTCAGGACGGTCCCGACCCCGCCAGTGGGTCCACCGCTAGTGGGTCGGCCCCCGCTCCCAACCAGGCGGACGATGCCGACCCCGCTAGTCACCCGACCCCCGCAAGTCAGTCCGGCTCGGCGTCCCCGGACGATCCGGCACCGACCGATGACCTCCTGGCCAGTGACTTGACCGCTTTCTTCACTGTTTCTGGCATCGCTTCAACCGGCGGCGAAGAGGACTCGATGATCTTCCTTGAACTGGCCGATCTAGAAGCCTTGACACAAGTCGAAGGCGTCATTGAAGCGGCCGAGTACTCAATTGTTTTGAACGGCGGCCAGGTCAGCCAACTGGCCGAGACCATTTCAGCGCGGATTCCGCAAGTCAGCGCGGCCGGCGTGACCCGTCTGACCCGGTCTGACAGTTACGTCCTGGACCTGCTCCAAGGACTGCTCGGCCTGGTGACTGGCATAGTCTTGGCCTTAACCATGATTGGGGTTAGCACCACAATGATGGCTGTGGTGGCTGAACGCCGCAACGAGATCGCCTTGCTGAAAGCTTTAGGTGCGACCAACCGGTCAGTTGAACAACAGTTCCTGACCGAAGGTCTAGCCCTCGGGCTGATCGGCGGGCTTCTGGGATGCGGCCTGGGCTATGGCGTGGCCCAAGTTGTCAGCTGGACGGTTTTTCACCGCAGTGTCGCCTTCAACTGGTGGCTGGCACTGGCCACTGTGGCTCTAGCGGCTGGAGTTTCCTATGCCGCTAGTTTGCTGCCGGTACGGCGCACCGCCCAGATAGATCCGGCCTTAGTCCTACGCGGCGAATAGAAAGCTCAGGAGTCGAACAATGAATCAAACCGGCCTGACTGGCGAGACTCTGCTGGAGTTACGTCAAGTCTCGAAAAGCTACGGCGACCTGCATGCTCTCAGCCAGGTTGACCTGACCGTTCCGACGGGCCAATGGCTGTCAATTGTTGGGCCGTCAGGCTCAGGTAAGACAACTTTGATGAACATTGTTGGAGCGATGGACAAGGCCACATCGGGCACTGTGCTGTTGGACGGTGTGGAGTTGAGCCAACTGCGACCGAAGGATCTGACCACCATCCGCCGTGACACAGTTGGTTTGATCTTCCAGAAGTTCCACCTCATTCCCCACCTCAACGCGGTTGAAAACGTCATGGTGGCGCAGTACTACCATTCAATGCCGGATGAGGCCGAGGCGTTGGCCGCCCTGACCAGGGTTGGGCTGGCCGGACGGGCCAGCCACCGGCCAGCCCAGCTATCCGGCGGCGAACAGCAACGCGTCTGCATAGCGCGGGCCCTGATCAATTACCCGAAGCTGATCCTGGCTGACGAACCGACCGGTAACCTGGACGCCGCCAATGAACTAATTGTGCTTGACCTGTTCCATTCTTTACACGCTGAAGGCACCACCTTGATTGTCGTCACCCATGATCCTGAAGTGGCCCGCCAGGGCCAGCGCGAGATCGCCCTCGATCACGGCAAAGTGGTCTCGGAGGTGCGACATGGCTAGGGGGTCGGCGAAAAGCTACCTCCAGCCGGGCCATCCGGCTTCACTCGATCACGTGACCAGCCAAGACGCGACAGACAAGCGTGGCGCCGCGCCCAGGTCCGTGGTCTTGGACCACGGACTTAGCGACCCCAGCGTGACCCCTGGCAGTTTTCACTCAGCGCACCGGCTCCGTATCCTGGCGCCACTCGGCCTACTGGCCTTCGGGGTGGCGGGCTGCGGGCCAGGCGCACCGCCTTTTGATGCCACTGTGCCACTAACTGACGGTGTCTTTGTGGGAGAATCAGCGCCAGACGAACAGGGCGCCTATGGGCGTTCGACTGTCACGGTAAGTGACGGCCGGATCAGCGCCAGCCGATATGTCACAGTCCAAGCCAACGGCTCGATCAAAGCCGAGGATTACGGCAAGGACTCATCCGGGCAGGTCGCCAACCGATCGGCCTACCGTGCCGCCCAGAAGGCGGTCGCCGCCTTCGATGTTTACGCCCGTGAACTGATTGAAGCAGGCGTCCCGGCCGATGTCGACAAAGTCTCAGGCGCGACCATCGCTTACGGGCAGTTCCTTGAGGCCGCCACGGCGGCCCTGGTCGCTTCACAACAAGGCCAACCGTCCGTTGATTGACCGGGGACCGCCGTCGGCAGCGTTTACACTGGTCAACTGCTCTTTCCCGGCCATGGGGACGTTGGCTGAGGTGACCGCCAAGTTCCCGGTCGGCCCAACTGGCATAGCTAATCCAGCTGACATAGCTGGTCCGGCCGACACAGCTAACGCGGCCGACCCAACTAGCTCGACTGGCATAGCTGTCCCGCCTGTCCCATCAGCTGGTCAACTAGGCGCCGCCCTGCGCGCCCTGGCCGAGGACATAGAACAGCAGCTCAGCCGCTTCCGGAGTGATTCCGATGCGGCCCGTTTGGGCCGGGCGGCGGGCAAACCGGTGGCGGTTGGCCAGCACACCGCAGCGGTTGTAGCCAGGGCAATCAGTTTGCGTGAGGTCACTGACGGTCTGTTCGATCCGGCCCCGACCATCCGTTATCAGCGCGTTCCCACTGGCGGTAGCCTCGCTCCCATCGCCTCAAGTCAGACGGATGGCGCTGGTCAACACCCGGCCGGACGCGAACTGCAGGTCATGGCTGACGGTCTGGTCCGCCTGGCCCCACCAGGCGAACCAGACTTTGGTGCGATAGGCAAGGGCTACGCCGCTGACCTTGTCTTGCGAGCCTGCCGTGACCTTGGCGCGGTCGCGGCACTGGTGGCGTTTGGTGTCAGTTCGATTAGCTGCTGGGCGGCTCAGGGCCAGCCCGCCTGGCGCATCGGTGTTCGCTCCCCCGGGTCTGAGCCGAATGTGGCGCTGGGAGTGCTGAGCCTGCGGTCTGGCGCGGTGGCCACCTCATCGAACGATGAACAACCCGGTCATCTGCGCGATCCTCGCACTGGCCAACCGGTAGACGAAAGCCTGGTTCAGGCGACTGTCCTGGCACCGGATGGTATGACAGCCGATGCGGTTTCCACCGCCTTGATGGTTGGCGGGCTGGCCTTGGCCGTCCGCCTATCGGAGCGTTTACCTCAGGTCCAGACCATCCTGGTAACACCGGGGGCGGTGCTGGCCAGCCCGTCACTCAATGACATTTTCCAGGTCCGCCAACGCCAAGCCCACCAGCCCGTCACTCGGTGACACTTCCCAGGCCCGCCAGCGTCAGTCCCCTGACCCGCGGGTTTACTAGTAAACCGGGCACAGCCTGGCGCCAGGGGCCGGACCGGTGGCGCGCCGGACCAGTCCGGGCGCCGAACCGGCCGCTAGTTTGGCTGCCAGGGCGTCGGCGCCGGCCTGATCAGGTGCCAGGCAAGCGATGGTCGGCCCGGAACCGGACACAATCACACCGCAAGCCCCGGCCGCCCGGGCGGCGGCCGCCGTTCTGGCCAAGTCTGGGCGCAAAGCGAAAGCGGCCGCTTCTAGATCGTTCACCAGGTTCGCACCGATCAACCAGGGATCACCCGACCGCAAGCCAGCCAGCAAAGCTGGGCTGATCCGTGGCGGAGACGCATCTGGTGGCGGCGATCCAGGCTGGGAGTCGAATTGCTGGAACACCGCGGGCGTTGACAGACCAACTGGGCTGGTCAGTAAAACCCAATGCAGCGGCCGGTTAGCTGTCACGGCGGTCAGTTCCTCTCCCCGGCCGGTGCCGACGGCGTTTGCGCCAAGCAGAGCGAAAGGCACATCCGATCCGAGCTGTCCAGCCAGGTGAACTAGCCGACCATGATCAAGCCCCAGGGACCACAACTGGTTCAGCGCTATCAATGCGGCGGCGGCATCGGCACTGCCGCCAGCTAGGCCACCGGCCACTGGGATGGCCTTGCGGATCAGGCAGTGAACCGGGCCTGGAGGCAGTGCCCGGACAGCAGCGGAGGCGGCTTCTTGGCGCAGTAACTGAGCGGCCCGGAGCACCAGGTTTGATCCGTCCAATGGCACAACGTCGGATTGCGGACCAACCACTTCAAGCTGGTCAGGGCCGTCCGTTAAGTCCCGCACCACGATCTGTTCATCGAGGTCAACGGCATGAAACAAAGTGTTCAGGGGGTGGAAACCATCAGCTCGGCGCCCGCCGACCCGCAATGTCAAATTGATCTTGGCTGGCGCGGCGGCCGTCACCTCAGCGCCAGGTCTGGGCCTCGCACCAGGCGTCGCTTCAGTCACGGCTCAACTCCTCAGCCAAGCGGGCGAACTGTTCAATGCTGAGCGTCTCGCCCCGGGCCATAGGATCAATTCCAGCTCTGACCAGGGCGGCCTCAGCCCGCCCGGCGCCACCACTATGGCCCGCCAGAGCCACCCGCAATGTTTTTCGGCGCATGGCGAAGGCCGCATCTATTAGTTCGAAAACCGCTGCCCGGCTGACCGTGGCCGGAGGCTGATGACGTTCCAAGTAGACCAATTCACTGTCGACTCGCGGCACCGGGAAGAAGGCATTGCGTGGCACGTGACCAGCCGGGCGGGCGCTGGCGCACCAAGCCAACTTGGCTGAAGGCAACCCGTAGACCCGCGAGCCGGGACCGGCCACCAGCCGGGCGGCGACCTCAGATTGGACCATGACCAGGGCGTGGCGGATCGAATCGAACCGTTCCAGGAAGCGCAGCAGCACTTTGGTTGCCACGCTGTAAGGCAAGTTAGCTACCATGGCCGATGCCGCCCGCCCAGGTAACGCTTCCACCTCAAGGGCGTCACCCCGGACCAAGTCGAAACGGTCCCCCAGGCCGGGCGGCGGGTCGCTGCGCTGGGCGATCGTTTCAGGTAGGGCGGCCGCCAAGATGGTGTCATATTCGACCGCCACAACTGATGCCCCGGCTTCAAGTAGACCCAGTGTTAGCGAACCCAGTCCTGGCCCCACCTCAATGACTCGTTCATTTGGTTCGAGCCGGGCGGCCGCGACGATGCGCCGGACAATGCCGGGATCAACTACAAAGTTCTGACCAAGCCGTTTTGACGGACGTAATGCCAGACGCTCGACTAAGCCGCGGACCGCCCCAGGTGTCAGCAGACCAGTTTCCGGCCGACCGGGGATCAGTACCAGCCCTTTTGGAGGAAAGCTGACCAAGCACCACAAGGCGTCTTGTAACGCCCTGAAATGTAGCCTAGACCCCATTTGATTTGAGTCGCTGGGTTGGTGCGCCAATCGGCTCCGGCTGAGGCCATCTTTGAGCCGGGCAGTGCTTGAGGTATGCCGTAAGCACCAGAAGACCTGTTCTGGGCGTTGACCCGCCAACCAGATTCACGCTGCCACAGCGGCAACAGGCAAGCGAATTGATCATCGCCCCAGCCGTATGAATCAAGCATCATTTGACGGGCGATCCCTTGCGCGCTGCCTGGGTCAACGTTGACATCAACGCTGGGCGGCACAATGACTTTCTTTGTGCCGATCACAACGACTTGATCAATCGGTGCCACAGTGGTCGCTTCGAGCAGCACCTCACGGTCCACTTCAACTCCGTTGACGACTGTGGCGGTGAACGTCACAACCTTCTGCCCGGCCACACCAGCGGTCTTAATCACTTTGGTGCCTTTAGCCAAGTTGGGGTCTTCTTTAGTGATGATCTCAAATGGCACCACTATGGTTTCGCTGCCCGCTGACATCACCGCACGGTGGACGGTCACGTCCAATCCGATCTCTGGAGCTTCAGCCAGAGCCGGTTCAACCTGATCTAGTGGCCCTAACACGACGCCTAGTTCTCCCAGCAGTTCACCAACTGTGGCGGCGTTGGAGTAGGTCTCTAATTGTGCCCCGTCTACTATCACCATCAGCGGTTTAGCGGTTGACACGTTAACTACTTGACTGATTTCTGAAACCGATGTGCTCCGGGCGACCGATAAGGCGGCCTCTTCAGCCCGGACACCCAGATCAGCTAAGGCCTCATCAACCGTTGGTGCGGTGGTCCAGACGATCTGGCTGTCGCCGTCGATCTGAAGGCTCAAAGCGTGAGCTGTCCGGACCACAATCTCACCTGAACGCGGCACCCCGGCGTCGGGGCCCGGGGCGACTAAATCACGCTCAGTGTAGCTGACACCCTCGGCCGCTAGGACGGCATCGACTGTGGAGGCGAACGTTGAAACCCGGTTTGACACGCCATCAACTGTGACGGTGACAGTTTTGTATGAGGCGGCGAACCCAGCTATGCCCGCAGCGGCGAAAGCCAGCACGGTCAGGCGGGCGGTCAGCTTGATCTGGCGGCTGCGCTTAGCCCGCCGGCGCTGTTCGCGCCGAGGAGCTGGTGCGGCGTGGCCGCGAGGTCTCGACATAAGCAAAACGCAAATCTCCCGGGGAGGTTAATGGGACATCGGTCTTGTCCGACCATAACGGATTGGCAACGAAAAGGCCATCCGGTGAACCCCAATTACCTGGTTATGGGCGCCAAAGCCGGTGTTTTTCACAGAATTATCACCACTGCCCGTAGACCGCTGTGGTGTTGGACTGGATTTGAAGGCAGGCTTCTTCCAGTGTCATAGCCATGGCTTGAGCCAGTG
Source organism: Bifidobacteriaceae bacterium (assembly GCA_031267825.1). Lineage (GTDB taxonomy): Bacteria > Actinomycetota > Actinomycetes > Actinomycetales > WQXJ01 > JAIRTF01. The sequence continues at coordinate 37,019 of JAIRYJ010000024.1, read as the reverse complement.
TGTTGATCGTCAAAGCGGTCATATATGGGGCATTCGGCCGGCCACGGAAGGGATGTGGTGTCAGGTAGGGCGAGTCAGTTTCAGCCAGGATCAGTTCTGGTGGCAGTTCGCTGACCGCTAAACGCAGTTCCCCAGCTGAAGCGAAGGTCACCGTCCCGGCGAAGGAGCAATACCAGCCGCGCTGCCCGGCCAGGCGAGCTAGTTCCCGGTCACCCGAGAAACAGTGGAAAACGGTCCGTTCTGGGGCGCCATCAGCTTCTAGCAGACTGACCACATCGTGATGCGCCTCACGGTCATGTATTTGGAGGGCTAAACCGAGTTCTTTGGCTAGCGAAATATGCTGACGGAAAGCATCGATTTGGGCTTGGCGGCCATCACCAGCGGTGCGGTAATAATCCAAGCCTGTTTCCCCGATGGCGCGTATCCGGGGGTTAGCCCGGGCCAGTTCGGCGATCTCAGCCACCGCCGGACTAAAACCACCCGCTGTGGCTAGGCGGGCGGCATCGTTCGGGTGAATCGCGATGGCGCCAACCACCGCCGGGTGGCGTATCGCGACGTCCACTGTCCAGCGGGCGGCGGCCAGGTCACAGCCACATTGCACGATCCGGCTGACTCCGGCCGTAGCCGCGGCCGCCACCTGGTCCGCCAAACTGAGCGGCTGGTCCGGGAAACCCTGAAACGGCTCCAAGTGGGCGTGGTTGTCTGTCACCGGGCTAGGCAGCGCGGCTGGCACGGGCGGATAGGAACGATCTTGGGCCATGACCAGCCAGCCTAACGAACTGGTCTTCGTGGCGCCGACCAGGCAAGACGCGACCACAAAGACAGTTAGGCGTCCTGTTTGGTTTTCACCTTGGCCGGGGTTAGCCTGACGACGGCTTGGCCAGCACGCCTGGCCGACCAGGCGACAACACGGCAAGGCATCGGAGCGTGACGCGAAACGCAACACCAGAATTGGGCTGATCGTGGTCTTAGCACTGGCGGCGCTACCTATCGCGGCAGTTGCTACCCCCGAAGGAACTCACATCAACACGGCCGCCATCAGAACGCATTCCCCAGTCGGTAGCTCGCCGCGGACTGATAGTTGTTTCGCGAGCGATGACCAAGACGTGTCCTAGGAACCCGCCGTACAACAGGCCCCCAGGTCACGTAAAGAGTTCGCGATCAGTGGCGCCGTGATCCACTCGAAGCGCCCCTTACCGGATGTGTTGTCGCAGGTCAGGACCGCATGGTGGGGTGTTTCAAGGAATAGCAGATCGGCTCGCAGGCTGGCCGCGTCCCAGTCGATGGCAACAGCCACGGCGATCGGGCTGTCCGGGCCAGGCTCGGTAATGGCCCACTGGCCGCGCCTGGCGGCCAAGGTCAAGCTCAGGCCGCCGTCCGTTAGGCGGATGGTGCCGGCGCCATCGGTCAGGTGCAGATCGGCTCGGGTTAGTGGCGGCGGTTTGATGCCGCCCGGGTTTTGAATGGCGCTGACGGATTCAACCGCCAGCGACCTGAAAGATACCGAATTGGGCCCAGCGGCGCCGTCTTGACTGGCCCGGCCGCCAAGTGCGTCAACCCCATCAGGCGCCGTACCATCACTGACGGCGCCAAGACGGGCCACGGCCAACCCCGCCTGGGGACCGCCAAGGTTCGGCAAAGGTAGGCCACGTCCAGCGAACGGATCACCGACTTGAGCCGTCGAGGCCCGGCCGGCGGCCGGCAGCAGGTGTTGCCAGACCAGGTCAAGGACTGTTTGCATGGCAATGGTTTGGCTGGTCAGGGCGACAACCATGTCTTGTTCCGGCAGGATCAGGCAATATTGTCCGAAGGCCCCGTCCCCACGGTAGCCGTGGCGGCTGACCCAGAAGTGAAAACCGTAGCCGGTCTGCCAGTCGGGGTTTTCTTGGTTCGTTTCGGTGGCGGTTGGTATTTGAACCCGGCTGGCTTGATCTACCCAGGTTGTAGAAAGGATGCGTTGCCCGTTCCAAAGACCGTGCCGCAAGTAAAGTTGCCCCAGTTTGGCGACCGAATCGGCGCTGGCGAACAGGCCTGTGAAGCCAAGGTCATGGCCCGCTAGGAACTGCTGCCAGCCGGCCGCATCCATTTTGAGTGGCTCGAACAGCCGTTCCTGGAGGAAGTCAAACAGGCGTTGCCCGCTCCGGCGGCGGACTATCTCAGCGATCGAATAGGTTGCCAGTTGGTTGTAGGCGAACAGCGTGCCGGGTTCAGCGGGCCGTTCAGCTTGGGCGAAGGCCTGGAACAGCCCGTCCGGTGGCGTCTCAGTCAACAGCGACCACTGTTCTTCTACCTGGCCGGTTGTCATTGACGCGAGATGGCGCAGCAGCAGGCGTCTGGTGCGTTCCGGCAGGTCAGGGCGGTCAACTTCGGGGAAGAAGTCGATGAATGGTTCGTCTAGGTCAACTAGGCCAGCGTCAACCGCCAGGCCGAGGGCCGTCGCGGTGAACGATTTGCTGAGCGAGTAGAGAAGTTGAGGCCGGTCAGGTGTATAGGGGTACCAGCCGCCACGGGCGGCTAGGCGGCCGTGGCGCAGAATCACCAGCGTGTGCGGTTCAACACCTGGAGTTGAGTCGAGCGCCTCGACTAGCTGGAAGATCCCGTCCGGGTCGATTCCAGCACCGGTCGGGTCAGGCCGCGCCGTGGCCGGGTCAACGTTGGTGGTTGAGTCGGGTGCCTCTCCTAGTTGGACGATGCCGTCCCGGTCGGCACCAGCACCGGTTCGGTCAAGTCGCGCGCCGGTTGGGTCAAGCCGCGCGGTGGCCGGGCCAAGGCCCGCATTGGCTGGGTCAGTGCCCGGTCCAGGCGGATCGGGTCTGGTGTGGTCAGTTCGCATGGCGGGTCCTGTCACTTTCAGACGGGCCCGGGAACCTGCCGTACAGCAGGCCCCCGGGACACCGAACTATTCTGGTCTTACGCGTTTCCGCTGGTGAGAGCTTCGCTCACACCGCGTCAACACGGCAGAAGGATGTTGTCCAACGGTTGGCTCGCCTCGAGTGTAGGGCGGCTCGCAAACCGATGCGAAAAAGTAATCTAAAGTACTTTACATGACGTCGTGGCTCGGCTTGAATGTCCAGTGAGCCATTTCGGCTGCCAATGATATTCACGAATCAAGGAGGCTTCAGTGTTAACCATTACCCGTGACCGGCCCACCTGGCGGTCCCTGACAGCGGCTGCCCTGATCTGCGGGCTGGCCCTGGCCGGGGCCGGCTGCACCAGCCCGGACAGTGAACAACCCAGCCCGCCGCCCGGCGGCGGGGACAGCGCCTCGCGCGCCCCACTCCTAACCTTCGCCGTTTCGGCTCCGGCCACTGGAATCAACCCAGCGACAGTCGTCACAGCCTTCTCCTATTTCGCCGAACTGGCTTATGAACCGCTGGTTTACTACGCCAAAGGCGGAACCTATGAACCGGCCTTGGCTGAATCCTGGCAGATCACCGAAGGTAACACCGGCCTAACCATGGAACTGCGCCAAGACGTCAAGTTCTCCGACGGCACACCAGTTAACGCAGAGGCGGTCAAAGCCTCACTCGACTACTGCGCCTCAGACGCCTCCATCAACGCACTCGCCCTGCGTGACCTTGACGCGGTCGAAGTGACCGGGGAGTTCAGCCTGAGCCTGACACTCAAACAAGCCAACCCGCTGCTGCTCAACGTTCTCTCCCAGCGTCAAGGCTGTGGCATGATCATCAGCCCGGCCGGCCTGGCGGACATCGACAACCTGACAGTCGATTCACCTTCGGCCGGGGCTGGCGCCTACATCTATGACCCGGATCAGTCGGTCCCAGGAGATACCTACACCTACACCGTCAACCCGACCTACTACGACCCGGCCAAACAACACTTCGACAAAGTTGTGCTCAAAGTCATCGCTGAATCCCAGGCCGCCCTCAACGCCCTGACCACCGGTCAAGTTGACGTGACCAGCGGAGATCTATCAACCGCCATCCAGGCGGCCAGCAATGACCAAGTCAACCTGTCCTGGATTCCGGTGGTCTGGACCGGCCTGAACCTGATCGACCGCCAAGGCCAGCTAACCCCGGCACTAGGTGACGTCCGGGTACGCCAAGCCATCAACTACGCGATTGACCGGCAAGCCATCACCACAGCCATACTGGGTGATTTTGGCGTCCCAACAGCTTCACCTTCAGCTGAGGGTTATGACGGTTGGACGCCCGAAGCCCAGTCCTACTATTCCTATGACCCGGATAAAGCCAAGCAGCTGCTAGCTGAAGCGGGCTACGCCAACGGCTTCGAAATGCCCGCCGCGACTGTCGCCTGGGCTGGTTACGACACCCTGATGACCGCGATTGAGCCAATGCTGGCTGCGGTTGGCATCACCTTAAACGTCACCACCACAGCCGATGAGACCGGCTATTACGAGGCCCTAACCGGGCGGCAACAGTCAGCCGTACTGGTCGGCTACGGTTCTTTGCCAATGTTCCGCATGGGCCAAGACCTGGTGTTGCCAGAAGCTCTGCCATTCAACGGCTTCGGAACTGACGATCCGTCCGCCTTGGCCCTATTCGACGAACTCCGGTCGGCACCACCAGATCAAGCCTCCGCCAAAGCCCAAGCGCTTAACACCTACCTGGTGGAGAACGCCTGGTTCGCGCCAGTCCTGTTCACACCGATCTTCGCCTACTACCGTAACGGCGTCAGCGGGATCGATTTGAACGACGGTCGGCAGACCATTTCGGTTTTGGAAGTTACTCTCGAAGGCTGACAACGCGCCGCTGCCTGCCGGGTCTGAGCTAGGCCCGGCAGGCCGTGACGCCAAGCCTGATTCGGTGCGAGGACGGAGGTAGATGTGGGCCGTGTGATAGGACGGTGGTTCATCACAGCGGTGCCGGTAGTACTGGTCGTCTCAATGTTGACCTTCATCCTGGCGAGTTTTGTGCCAGGCGATCCGGCCCGTGCCATCCTTGGGGCGAGCGCACCACCAGAACAAGTTGAGGCGCTGCGCCAACAACTTGGGCTGGACCAGCCACTGCCACAGCGGTATTGGGACTGGCTGGTAGCGGCACTACAAGGCGATCTGGGCCGTTCAATCCAAACTCGCGGATCAGTCGCCACCGAGTTGGCTGGCCGCGTTGACGTGACAATCTCACTGATCGGTTTCGGGCTGATCATCATAACGCTGGTCGGGGTGACACTCGGCCTGGTTAGCGCCATCAAAGGTGGGTGGCTTGGCCGGGTGGTCGATGTCGCCTCACTAGCTGGGTTGGCGGTGCCCGGGTTTTGGCTGGGCTTGGTTTTGGTGGCGGCTTTCGCTGTTGCCATCCCGATCTTCCCGGCGACAGGGTTTGTCCGTTTGTCCGATTCCCCGGGCGGCTGGGCCGCTTCAATGGCCCTGCCAGTCATCACCTTGGCCCTGACCGGAACAGCCGGCCTGGCCAAGCAAACCAGATCGTCTGTCATGGATGAACTGGGCAAAGACTACGTCCGGATGCTGCGGGCCCGTGGCGTCAGCCAACGGCGGATCATCCTTCTGCACGTCTGCCGCAACGCTGGAGCGCCAATTGTTACAGTTATCGGCCTGCTGTTCATTGGCCTGGTGGGCGGTGCGGTCCTGCTTGAAACAGTCTTTGTGCTGCCTGGTCTGGGCTCCTTGACTGTGGCGGCGACCCGGGCACACGACATCCCAGTCATACTCGGCGTGACACTGATCCTGAGCATCGTGGTGGTAACCGTCAACCTGGCGGTCGAGATTTCCTACGCTTTGCTCAACCCAAAGGTTCGCGCATGACCCGGCACCTGTCTACCGCGGGCCGGACATGTGGCCGGCGCCGGGCGAAGGTCGGCCCATGATCCGGCGTTTGTTCCACAAACCGGTGGCGGTTGTTTCACTAGCTTGGATCGCCATCTTGATCATCTTGTCGGTCTTGGCCCCGGTGATCGCACCTTACGGCCCACAAGACCAGGATTTGGCGCATGCCCTGGAAGGGCCAAGCCGAGCTCACCTCTTGGGCAGCGGCGTGCTGGGGCTAGATGTCCTGTCCAGGCTGCTTTACGGCGGGCGGGTGACACTAGTTAGCACAGCCATCAGTGTCAGCGTCTACGCTCTGCTTGGTGTGCCGGCCGGTCTGCTGGCCGGATATCGCGGCGGCTTAGCCGACAAAATCATCTTGCGGCTTTCAGAGGTGGCTTACGCCATACCAGGGACCATCATGGTGCTGGTGGTGCTGGCGATCCGCCCAGGTGATGAAACCGCCGCCATGATCGCCGTTGGCGCCCTGGCGGCACCGGCCTTAGCCAGGGTGGTCCGGTCAGCCACCATCGCGCTGCGTGAGGAACTTTACATTCGGGCCGCCCGCCTGGCTGGCCTGCGTGACTGGCTGATCTTGCGGCGTAACGTCCTGCCTAGCGTCATGGGGACAGTCATAGTTCACGTCGCGATCTTCGCCACAACCGCGATCATCCTAGAAACCGGGCTCGGTTTTCTTGGTGTCGGCACACGTCAGGTGACCTGGGGTGAGATGGTGGCTGAAGCTTCACACAACCTCGGCAACCAGCCTTGGCTGCTGGTGCCAAGTGGGTTTGTGATCATCTCCTTGGTGCTCGCCTTCGGGCTGATTGGTGACGGCCTGCGTGACGCCACCGCCGAAGGCTATTCGATCCGCCAGACCAGCCGGGCCCGCGGCCGCGGCAACAAACCAGCCCGGTCAGCCAAACCCGACCGGGCATTACCAAACAAGGCGGCCGCTAACATCCCGCCAGACCCACCACCAACCGGGCCTGAGACTGGCGCCCTGTTGGCGCTCAACGGCCTGACCATCACCTTTGAGACCAACGGTAAACCTGTGACTGTCGTGGAAAACGTGTCTTTCACCGTCGCACCTGGGCAGATGGTCGGCATCGTCGGCGAATCTGGCAGCGGCAAATCTGTCACCGTGGCGGCCCTGCTTGGTTTGCTGCGCGGTACCGGCCAAGTCAGCGCTGGAACTATGACGTTCGCGGGCCAGCCCTTCGATCTCAGCCAAACGAAAGCCCTGGCGGCTTTGCGGGCCCGCCGGATCGCCCTGATCAGCCAAGATCCGATGTCCTCCCTTGACCCTTGTTTCACCATCCGCTACCAACTAGCTGAGGTCATCAAAGCCAATACGCCGCTGCGAGGTACAGCCGTCGGCGAGCGGGTCCTGGAACTACTCCGGGCGGTCCGGCTGCCAGAACCAGAACTGACCGCCCGGAGCTATCCCCACCAACTATCTGGCGGCATGGCCCAGCGGGTCGCCATCGCCCTGGCACTGGCCGGAGAACCAGACCTGATCTTGGCTGACGAACCGACCACCGCCCTAGATGTCACCGTCCAAGCTGAGATCATGGATGTTCTCCGCTCGCTTGGCAAAGCCATCATCCTGGTGACCCACGATTGGGGTTTGCTGGTGGATCTGTGCGAAAAGGGAATCGTCATGTATTCCGGTCAAGTCGTGGAGGAAGGCAGCGTTGAGCGGATAGTCGCCCAGCCGCGCCACCCGTACACAGTTGGGCTGCTCAGATCGAACCCCTATTTCGCTACCGCTGGCCAGCCTCTCCCAGCCATACCCGGCGTGGTTCTGCCGCCTGGGCGTTGGCCGGTTGGATGTCATTTCGCTGAGCGTTGCTCGCTGGTCCGTCCGGTTTGTAGCGAAGCCCGTGTTGCCTTGACCGTGGTCCGGGACCGGCCCGGTTTGACGAGGTGCCTTTTCCAGGACCAAGTCGCCGCCCAGGCGGCCGACCAAGCCGCGGCCATGGGTGCCGCCCTGGGTGCGGCCCTGGAGATAGGCGTCCAAGGTACTGGCCAAGCTGCCGGGAGCCAACCGTGAGCGCCCCCTTGATGGCCGCCGAGGATCTGGCTGTGGTTTACCGCCGCCCAGGTCAGCGCACCGTCACCGCCGTCGATGGCGTCTCGCTGGCGATCAACCGGGGCCAGACTCTTGGCCTGGTAGGTGAATCAGGTAGCGGCAAGACAACCATCGGATCAGTCATGTTGGGGTTGATTCAACCTGATCAAGGCCGTGTCCTGCTTGACGGCGAGCCGGCCGCTTGGCGCAGCCGGGCGCAGCGGGCCGTCATGGCCCGGCGCATCCAGGCGGTCTTCCAGGACCCATTCGGTTCGATGAACCCGGTGCGGAAGATCGGCCAGACCATGAGCGAGGTTCCGCGTTACAACCTTCACTTGAAACCCAGTGCCATAGCTGAACGAATCGAACGGGCTTTGGCCGATGTCGGCATGGCGAGCGATGTTCTTGACCGCTATCCGGCGCAGTTTTCTGGTGGCCAGTTGCAGCGTTTAGCGATCGCCCGGGCCTTGGTGGTTGAGCCTGAGTTCATGGTCTGCGATGAGGCCGTTTCCTCGCTTGACCTGTCTGTCCAAGCCCAGGTCATTAACCTGCTGGCGAGTTTAGCGGTGTCACGTGGGCTGGCTTACCTGTTCATCTCCCACGATCTGACAGTGGTGCGGCATCTGAGCCATGAAATCGCTGTGCTTTACGCTGGGCAGATCGTTGAACAGGGTCCGGCCAGCGCTGTCGCCACCAATCCACGCCACCCCTACACCAAGGCCCTGGTGCTGGCGGCGCCAGTGCCGCAACCGGCCGAACAGCGCGCCCGGCGTGAAGCCCGCTTGCGGCTGGCCGCCCCGAGTGCTCGCGGCCAGACGGGCCTGGCGGACCAGATGGGTCAGGTGAGCTTGGCTGACTCCAGGCCGCTGGCCAGCCGAACGCCGTCAAGCGGCTGCCGCTGGGCGCCGCGCTGCCGCCTAGTGCGGCCGGTCTGCCGCTCGGAACGTCCAGTATTGAGTTCGCGGCGCCCAGGCTGGAAGGTCGCCTGCCACTTTGACACCGAGGCCGGCTTGGCGCCGGATTTAGGAGAATCAACGTGAACCCAACCAGTCCGCCACCAGCCGACTCGAGCCCAACCAGCTCGCCACCAGCTGGCGCCAACCCGGCCAGTCCGCAACCAGCCGACGCGGCCAGCCAATACCCGGTGCCGAACGGTTCAGCCGCACCGGTCACGATCTATGACGTGGCGGCCCGGGCCGGTGTCTCAATCGCCACCGTTTCGCACGCCCTCAACCGGCCTGACCGGGTCGCTGAGGCGACCCGCCAAAGGGTGATCGATACGGCCGAAATGCTAGGTTTCCAGCCGCGCGGTCGCGGCAAGGCGGCCTCCACCCCGCTGGAGGCGAAACGGATCGCCGCGATTGGTCCCTTCTCACGTCACGCATCCGCCTTTGAGCGGCTCACCGGAATCCTCCGGCAGGCGGCGGCCAGCTTTGTTGATGTGATTGTGCTGGACCGCCCGCCAGGCGATGATCCCGCCTTTCTGGAGTCGCTCCGTCTGCGCAGCAGAGTCGACGGGATCGTCATAATAGGCGCCGAACCATCACCCGAAATCTATGACCGACTGGAGACGCGGCGGATCTCAGCCGTGCTGGCGGACCGTCCTTCAACCCGCCTGTCGACAGTCACCGTTGACGACCAGACCGGTGGCCGCCTAGTAGCTGAGCATCTACTTCAACTAGGTTGCCGCAGCGCCGTCTTTGTGGCGCCACCACCTGGCCAATCAACACCCATAACGAGCGGTGAAGTCCGTCTACGCAGCTTCGCTCAGGCCCTGCGGGCCGGTGGCATGGCAAGTGATGTTTCTTGGGTGGTAACCAGCGAAGGTTTCGAAGGCGGCCGACTGGCCGCCCGCCAAATTGTCCAAGAAACCCTGCCGGATGCGATTTTCGGCTTACATGACCAGCTCGCCTGCGGAATCGCCGTCGGGTTGAGTGAGTTAGGGGTGCGTTTGCCGCAAGATGTCCGGCTGGTCGGCTATGACGGCACCGAGATGGCGGCGATCGCTGGGCTGACGACCGTCCGTCAGCCTTTCCAGCAGACTGGCGCGATCGCCTTCGACACGCTGCGTTCACAAATCCTTGATCCGCAACGGCCGCCAGTTCATATAGAACTCCAGCCGCATCTTGTGGTTAGGCGTTCCACGGTGGCGCCAGACAATCCTGAACAAGTCGCTGGAGCCGAATAGGAGCTAACATGACAAACCCCTTGGGAGCATCTTTACAGCCCCGAAATGGCTCAACTGGTCGCCTGGGTGGGGCGCCGGACTGTCGCCCCTGGCCCGTTCCCTGATCCAGCCCCAGCACCTGGCCAGAGCCGTCATGATTGGCTGGCGGCGGTCAGCGCGGCCCGCGCCCGCCATGACGCCGCGGCACTGGCGGCCGGTGCTTTAGCGGTTGAGACTCTGCCACCGCCGCCAGATAGTTGGGCGGCCGTTGATGCCACCTGGGTTAGTTTGGCGGCCGACACCACGATGAGGGTTTACACCCCGGACGGGCCGGGGCCGTTCCCGGCGGTCCTGCTAATCCACGGTGGTGCGTTTTGGATGGGTGGAGGCGCGGCCGGGTTTCACCTGAATGACGCCTTATGCCGTCAGATCGCCGCTGAAACCGGCGCTGTAGCGTTCAATTTTGATCACCGCCTAGCCCCGGAGTATCCCTATCCCATTCCACTAGAAGACATCAGCCAGGCGCTTGACTGGATAGTCGGCCGAGCCGCTGAACTGAAGGTAGACGCCGACCGGCTGGCGTTGTTTGGTATCTCCTCAGGTGCCAATCTGGTTTGCGCGGCCGGGCAGCGGGCGGCCAGCCGTGGTTCACCTGTCCTGGCCGGACAGGTCCTGCAATGTCCGTCACTTGACCTGTCACCAACTTCAGCCCGCTTCGCTGGACGTCTAACGGACGCCGCCAACGCCAATCTAATAGCCGGAGCTGAAACGATCGCCTCCTACTACGCGGCCGGAACTGACCGGCACAATCCAGGCGTATCGCCTGGATTGTGCCCCGATCTGGTTGGCACACCCGCAACACTGGTGGTGGTAGCCGAATATGACCATCTAGCGGACGATGGCCTGAGTTTTGCCCGGCGGTTGACCAGTGCCGGGGTGCCTGTCACCACCCGGACCTACCCAATGACTCACACAATCGCCTTGCCTAGTGTCTTCAGACGGATGCACCACGAAACAATGGCCTGGCTGAGAGGTGTGTTCAATGACTAATGACGCGCCAGTCAGTCAGGCTAAGTCAGCTCCACGGCTTGGCCCTAAAGCCCGGGCGAACAAGCGCCGCCTGGTTAAGCGGGCGGGCCTGCCACCCGTCATCTGCCCAGATGTGCTGGTCGAACGGGACCTGCCAGTGCCGATGCGGGACGGCACCATCTTGTTGGCTGACCACTGGTACCCGTCAACTGGCGCCACCGGGCCAGCCATCCTGGTGCGCACACCCTACGGACAAGAAGGTAACGCCGGCGTCGCCACAATGTTCGCCGAACGTGGGCGTCACATCTTGATCCAGCGTTGCCGGGGCACGTTCGGTTCGCAGGGCGAGTTCACGCCGTTCGATGAAGCGGACGACGGCGCCGACACATTGGCTTGGCTGCGCGCCCAGAACTGGTATCCAGGTTCGGTCCACACCTGGGGTTTCTCCTACCTTGGAGTCACCCAATGGGCTGTTTGCGCTCCAGGGATCAGCCCTAACGCCATGCAGATCGCCCTATCAGCCCGTGACGTGGCGGGCACCATCATTTGTCAGGGTGGTGGTTTCTCGATCTCTAACACCTTGGTTTGGGTAATCAGTTTGGCCGCTCAGGAACGCTCCAAAGCGGTCCGCTGGTGGACCGTGCTGAATCTGCCTCGACGCTTGGCGCGGGCGGCCTTGACCCTACCGCCGATCGAAGCTGATGTGGCCGCCACCGGCCATCCAGTCAGCTACTACCGCGATTGGGTGACACATTCCCAGGCCGGTGACCCGTGGTGGAACGCCCGGCGCCACGCCTCCAATCCGGCCGATGTTCCACCTGTCGTGTTGTTGGCGGGCTGGCAGGACCTCTTCTTGCGTGGCCAAGTGGAGGATTATTCGGCTTTAGCCCAAGCTGGCCGGCCAGTCCGGCTGATAGTCGGGGATTGGAGTCATTCCACCGGTAACGCCGACGCCTGGTCAGCTTTTGAGATGTTCCGTCCACCAGCCGAAACCGGACAACCATTGGCGGGCCCGCCAGTCCGGATCGAGGTGACCGGCGGTGCCGGCTGGCGTGATCTTGACCACTGGCCGCCGCCAGCCGCCGCGCTGAAACTAAACCTGACCACCCAACTCACCTTGACGGCATCGGGCACTGAAACCAGCGAAACCAGCTACATCTACGACCCGCTCCACCCAACTCCGCAGGCTGGAGGCCGAGCCCTGAACCCGTTCGATTCTGGCCGGCGCGGCCAGGGCCGGCGTGAACGGCGCCGTGACGTCGTGGTGTTCACCGGCCAGAGGCTGACCGAGGATCTGACGGTGGCGGGCGAAGCCGAGTTTGTCGCCCTGTTCGAATCAACCAACCCAACACCGGATTTCGCTGTCCGCCTGTGTCAGGTTAACGCTAGGGGCGTCTCCCGGACGGTGGCTGACGGCTACATCCATCTGCCGCCACCTGATCCCGCCGAAGAAGGCCGCCTGCGGCGCGTGGTAGTGCCGATCGGCCCGCTGGCGCATCGTTTCGTGGCTGGGCAGCGAATCCGGTTGCAGGTTTCTTCTGGCGCCCATCCGCTCCACCTGCGTAACCCTGGTGCGGGGGCGCCGCCAACTGATCCTGGCCGTCTAGCGCCAAGCACGGTGCGGCTGTTGTTCGGTGGTGATGAGGGCTGCCAACTCGTCTTGCCGCAAGTTGACTTGGACCAACTAGCGTTAGCGGACGACGGCCCACGATAGCCGGGTGCCGCCGGCCTTGACGTGGCCGTGACTGGCGATCCGTGATGGGCCCCGGCGGCTGCGGCCTACCTGACTATACTTCAGACATGAGGCGGCCAGCGGCAGGTAGATCCGCCATTTTGGCGGCCACTAGGACCGTTTTCGCCCAACCGCGCCGCACCTGGCGGACCCCGCTTAGCTGGGACAGCGCCGGACGGCATAGCCCGCCACAACGCCGCCAACTGATCCCGCCTGGCCTGTTGGGGGCGATGATTCTTAGCCTGGCCGCCCAATGCGTTGTACCTGATGTTAAGATCGCCGCCAGTGCGCCAAGCTGCGCCACGATCTCGCCTGGTTTGGCCCGCTTGGGCGTCTATTTGGACCTGGTGGCAAGCGATGCGGCTTGCCCTGGGGGCGCTTTCAGCTTCGCTCCGGGCGCGGCCCAGGCTCACATTTTGGTTCTGACGTTAACTATTAACACGCTGGTCGCGCTACTGGTCCAGGTGGCCACCAGCTACGGGTTGTGGGCCTGGTTGCGCCGCTTGGCCCGCCTGGCAGCGGCTTGGTTAAGACGAAAAGCCCGCTGGACGATGCCGTCCCCCAGTTTTCCAGCCAGCGCTCGTCTCCGTCAGTGGCCGCACCGTACCAGGTCTATTCACCGATATCGGGTTTATTGGGTCACCGGCTGGCTCCGTGGACCGCCGTTGTTGGCGGCCTGATCGGCCTCATCGGCGGAATCGTCCACCGGCTTGCCCTGGCGCCACCTGATCCGGCAAGCGGATCCCTGGACGGCGGCATCGTCCACCGGCTTGCCCTGGCGCCACCTGACCCGCCGGGCAGACTCGGACCCTTCCTTCCCAATTCCTTTCAAGCTTCACACTTCGACTTCAGAAATGAGTTCCCCATGTCAACCAAAACCTCAAACCTGGCGCTATGGATCGCGGGCGGGACAGTCCTGGCGGCCGCCATCTTCGCGGCCATCTGGCTAACCCTGCCTCAAGCGACCAGCCCAGCCAATAACGCTACAACCAGCCAACCAACCTCAACCGCGGCCACCACCCCAACCACGCCACCAAACCCAGCACTACCAGCCCTAGAACAGGTCACCGTAACAGACACACTGATACAGATCGGTCAAGCTGATGCCCCAGTCACCGTTGATTCTTATCTTGAGTTCATGTGCCCCACCTGCGGCTATTTGGAACGTGAAAACGAACCTCTGATGCGGCAAATGATCATCGACGGCCAATTGCGGGTCAACTTCCACTTGATGAACTTCCTTGACCCCGCCTCGGAAGGCACCGACTATTCGACCCGCGCCGTCAACGCCACCGTTGAGATCGCCCGCCGCCAGGGCGCCCTGGCGTGGGATTTCATTGCCGCGCTATATGAATATCAGCCCGACGAATTCACTCCAGGGCTGTCTGACGATGACCTGACAACAATCGCCACCAACTTGGGCGTCTCACCTGAAATTAGCTCCACTTTCGCCGACTTGAATGAAGCGTCTTGGGTGACGGCATCGAACATGGCCGCCTCTGACGGCCTGACCGCTTTGGGGGCGACCGGTACACCAACCATCGTCATCAACGGCCGCAAATGGGAGGGCGAAGTGTCCTTCGCTGACGCTTTGAGCGCCGCCGCCAATGGTTGACCGGGCGGCCCAGTTCTTAGCTTTCCGGTCACGCAACGGCTGGATTTTCACCACCATGCTGATCTCATCATGTCTCAGCTTGATGGCATCATTTGTCCTGAGTTTGGAAGCTGTCCGCTTAGCGGCCGACCCTTCAGCCGAGTTAGTTTGCGACATCAACCAAGTCATTAGCTGCGGCACTGTGGCTTTATCGTGGCAGGCCAGTGTTTTCGGATTCCCGAACGCTTTCTTGGGTTTGATCGCCGAACCGGTCGTTATCACGATGGCTTTGGCCGCCCTAACTGGGGTGCGTTTCCGGCGCGGCTTCATGTTAGCCGCCCAGTGCGTTTACACGATCGGTTTAGGCTTCGCCTACTGGTTGTTTTATCAGTCGGTGGCGCATATCGGAGCGGTCTGCCCGTGGTGCCTTCTGGTGACAATCTCAACTACGTTGGTGTTTTCCACGCTGACACATGTCAACATCCGTGACGGCAACTTACCGCTGCCCGCGGCTTTGAAGGCGCGCCTCAAGCGCGGCATCGCGGCCGGTGTTGATTTGGCGATCGTGGTGGGGTGGCTCAGCCTGCTCGCGGTTGTGATAGTGGTCCGTTACGGTCAGGCTCTAATCCAATGATTCGCTGGCCAGACGCTCGTTTTCCTCAGCGATGACCGACTGGTCAAGTTTGCGGAAAACCGGTACCGGAGCTGGCACGCCCTGGCCCGGCGGGATCAGTTCACGGCCCCAGTGGGGTGCTCCACGCGGCTGATCGCGACCATAATCACCAGTGATGATGGGGTATTGGCGGGACGGATCATCCAGGTCAGTGACTTCTTCGATGACTGGCTCATCGCCGAACCGGCGGTCAAAGCCAAGCGCCCGGTCAACCAGGCGAGCCGAATGAGGCAGGAACGGCGCCAGCAGGGTGTTGCAATCTGACACCGCCTGAGCGGCGACATGCAACACCTCAGCCATGCGCGCGCGGTCCGCCTCGTCACCTTTGGCTAGGCGCCACGGCGCCATATCAGCCAAATACTTGTTGACCTCGCCAACGGTTCGCATGGCGCCTTGAGCCGCCGCCTTTTGACGGTGCGCCCGGATCGCCCGGCCCACCTCACCGAAGGCCAGTTCTGTGGTACGCAGTAGAGCCACGTCGGCTTCCGTTGGGGATGTTGGTGGCGGTGGCAAGGCACCCAGGTTCTGGTGAATCAGATTGGCGGTCCGGTTGACTAGATTGCCCCAGCCGGCCACCAATTCGGAGTTGGTCCGCCGGACAAACTCCTCCCAGGTGAACTCAGCGTCCTGGCTTTCCGGGCCTGCCACCGCGATGAAGTAACGCAGCGCGTCTGGTTGATGACGCGACAGCATATCCCGCACCAAAATGACCCGGCCGCGTGACGAAGAAAACTGACGGCCACCAATATTGAGAAACTCTGACGACACCACCTCAGTCGGCAGGTTCAGGTCACCGTAAATACCAGGCGTCCCGCCGCGTGAACCTTCACCCTTGTAAGCCAACAGTTCAGCCGGCCAAATCTGGGAATGGAAAGTGATGTTGTCTTTGCCCATGAAGTAATAGGACCGCGCCTCAGGTGAGTTCCACCATTGGCGCCAGAGGTCGGCGTCGGCCACTTGGCCAGTGGCCAACGCCCGCCGCCGGGCCCATTCGATCGAGGCTGAAAGATATCCAATCACCGCGTCGAACCAGACATAGAGCCGCTTATTCGGGTTATCTTCCCAACCTGGCAGCGGCACTGGGATACCCCAGTCGATGTCTCGTGTCATCGCCCTGGGGCGGACGTCCTCAAGCAGATTGAAGGAGAACTTTAGGACGTTCGGCCGCCAATCGGTGCGGGTCTCCAGCCAGCGCGCCAGCACCTCAACCAAAGACGGTAAGTCCAGGAAAAAATGATTCGACTGGACAAAGCGTGGTGTTTCTCCGTTGATGCGCGAACGCGGGTTTATTAGATCAATCGGGTCAAGCTGGTTACCGCAGTTGTCGCACTGGTCGCCGCGGGCGTTGTCATAGCCACAAATCGGGCAGGTGCCTTCGATGAAACGGTCCGGCAGGGTGCGTCCAGTTGACGGTGAAATCGCACCCATGGTGGTCTTTTCAACCATGTAACCGTTCTTGTACACGGTGCGGAACATCTCTTGGACCACGGCGTAGTGGTTACGTGTCGTGGTCCTGGTAAACAGGTCGTAGGCCAGGCCAAGGTTTTGCAGGTCCTCAACGATCACCCGGTTATACCGGTCAGCCAGCGCCTGCGGACTGATCTTGTCTTGCTCGGCTTGGACCAGAATCGGTGTGCCGTGTTCATCTGTGCCGGACACCATCAGCACGTCATGTCCGGCCATGCGCATGTGGCGCGAGAAAACGTCAGACGGCACACCAAAACCGGCGACGTGCCCAATGTGGCGCGGCCCATTGGCGTAAGGCCAGGCGACCGAAGACAGGATGTGAGACATGGTTCAAGCCTAGTGTCCGCACCCAACGGCCAGAAGATGCCGGTTTGTCCATGGCGGCGATGTCGTGGCTAACGCCTCCGCCGCAAGCTCGCGTCTGATCTGCCCGAGCCAACTCCGGCCCTACCACCGGGCTCTTGCGTTGAAGCGCCGCCTTAGCGCCCGACTGGTAAACCCGCAGGTCAGAGGATTGGTGATGTTTTGGGGATTCTTGGCGAGGTCAGCTAGGCCCACAGAAAACGACCCCAGTGGCTTGTTTTAACCCCACTGGGGTCAATTCCTGTGTGGAGGCCGACTGTTGTGGTCACGTGTCCTGACTGATCGGATAGCGAACCCGCAGGTCAGAGTATTGGTGCTGTTTTGGGGATTCTTGGCGAGGTCAGCTAGGCCCACAGAAAACGACCCCAGTGGCTTGTTTTAACCCCACTGGGGTCAATTCCTGTATTGGATCTGGTTGGTGCGGGCGGACCGGGTGGGATTTGGTTGGTGCGGGCTGACTGGGATGGCTGACCTGGTGGCGTCAGCAGACGCCGGCGGTCTTTACAATTGATCCCATGAATCCGCCAGCCCGCGCGTTGATCGTTGTCGATGTCCAGCCAACATTCTGCGAAGGCGGTGAACTGCCTGTGGCCGGCGGAAACGCCGTGGCCGAGGCGATCGCCCGCTTCGCGACCCGCCACCGGCGGGACTACACCCTGATCGTGACCACCCAGGACTGGCACATCGAGCCCGGTTCCCACTTCTCTGAGGCACCAGATTTCGTTGACACTTGGCCGCCGCACGGCGTGGCCGGTTCAGCCAACGCCGAGTTGCATCCGGCGCTCGACCGCCTGGCAGCCGATGTGGCGATCAAGAAGGGCCAATACGCTGCCGCCTATTCCGGTTTCGAAGGCACGGCCGGCGACGGCCGCGACCTGACCGATGTGTTGCGCCGAGCCGGCGTGGCAGCGGTCGATGTTGTCGGCCTGGCCGAATCACACTGCGTCGCTGAAACAGCCATCGACGCGGTCCAGGCCGGTTTCCAGGCGCGCGTCCTGAGCGCCCTGACAGCACCAGTCTCACCCGAGACCGGCGCCGCCGCCCGTCAGCGGATGGTGGCCGCCGGAGTCGAACTAGCTTAGGAACCAACAAGCGATCGGCCCGGAGGGTATTAGTTAACACCTTCCGGTCAGGCCGGGCGGTGTGGGCGCAGGCCCGCCCCAGCGCAAACGCGGTAGACAAGCCTGGCACTGCCGCTAAGCGGCGCCAGGCCCTGACTGGGCGCTGCTCTTGGCGTCCAAAACGGCCTGGTAAAGCGCCCTGCGGGATAAGCCATTGGCGCCCGCTACCAAATCGACAGCCTCTCTTAGGCGTTCACCGTTCAGTGTTAGAACCAAGACCCGTGTTACGGCGTCGGCCTCAGCCGACGTCTTGACCTCAGTTGGGCTGCCCGGCCCAATCAGCAAGACAACCTCACCCAGCCAG
The DNA here is from genome assembly GCA_031267825.1 of Bifidobacteriaceae bacterium. Lineage (GTDB taxonomy): Bacteria > Actinomycetota > Actinomycetes > Actinomycetales > WQXJ01 > JAIRTF01. The sequence continues at coordinate 18,749 of JAIRYJ010000024.1, read as the reverse complement.
TCACGTTCCCCCGCTAGCGACGCCAACCAGCCCAGATCGCCGCGCAGAATCTCCTCATGTGGTTTGGTCAACTCGCGTGCCACACAAGCCGGACGGTCCGGACCAAGCCGGGCGGCGGCATCGTCCAAAGTAGTAGCCAAGCGACGTGGCGAATCGAAAGCCACAACGGTACGCCGATCGTCCCTCAAACTTTCTAGCCAAGCGCCCCGGGGCCCGGCCGTCCGCGGCACAAACCCGTCAAAAGCGAACCGCTGGACCGGCAGGCCGCTAACCGCCAAAGCCGCGATCACAGCTGACGGACCTGGTGCGCAAGTCACCCTAATGCCGACCTCAATCGCGGCCCGGACCAGCGGAAACCCCGGATCGGAGATGAGCGGGGTGCCCGCGTCGGACACCACCACCACTACTCCATCGCCGGCCGCCCGTAACAAATCAGGAATTGACCCGACCTCATTAGCGTCATAGAAAGAAACCACCCGGCCAGTCGGCTTGATACCTAAACGCCGGACCAAATCACGCAACCGGCGGGTATCCTCAGCAGCGATAACAGGAGCCTCGGCGAGCAACTGACGTAGATGAAATGAGGCGTCATCTGGATCACCTAGCGGTGTCGCCGCCAGCACAACACCGCTTCGCACCAAGACCATGGCCGTAGGATATGGCGTTGTGACCGCACAACCTAGCCTGACCGCAGCGCGCGCCCAGGAATTGGCTTGGCGTTGGGCTGGACCGGTCGGCGTGACAGTGCTCGGCGGGCTGCTGCGGTTCTGGCATCTTGGCTCACCCCACGCCTTGATGTTCGATGAAACCTACTACGTCAAAGACGCTTACTCCTTACTTCGCCACGGCGTTGAAATGAAATGGGCCGATGACGCCAATGAGGCTTTTGTCCAAGGCGACTTTTCGCGGATCTTGGACAGCCCGGCTTATGTGGTTCACCCGCCGGTAGGCAAATGGCTGATCGCGTTTGGCATGCAGATTTGGGGGCCGGAATCGTCCTTCGGCTGGCGTTTCATGCCAGCGCTTTTCGGCACAGTGTCGATCCTGCTTTTGGTGTTAGTCGGCACCAGGCTGTTCGATTCTCAAGCTTTAGGGGTCCTAGCTGGACTGATGCTGGCCGTTGACGGGATTGGCATTGTCTTGTCGCGAACCGGTTTGCTGGACATCTTCTTGATGTTTTTCGCTTTGCTGGCTTTCTGGTTCATCTTGAAAGACCGTGCCGTGATGGATCAGCGGCTGAAACAGCGCTTGGCCTGGCCGGTGGGCCACGGCCCGCGCGGCGCGCCGATATATCACGAGCGGCGCCTCGGGCCTGGCCTTGGCATGCGCTGGTACCTCCTGGGCGCCGGCTTCAGCTTGGGCCTGGCTTGCGGTGTCAAATGGTCCGGTTTGTTCTTCTTGGCGGCCTTCGGTATAGCGGTGGTGGCTTGGGACGCGACCGCCCGGCGTGACGCCGGAATGAGCGGTTGGCTGGCCGGCGGGCTGCTGCGTGACGGGGTTAAGGCTTTCGTCTTGATGGTGCCTGGTGCCTTGGTCACCTATCTGCTGGGTTGGTCCGGCTGGTTCGCCACCAGCCAGGGCTATTACCGTAACTGGGCCACCAGCAATCCGGGCCAAGGGTTGCCGTTCCTACCCCCAGCGCTGCGTTCTTTGGTCGCCTACCATCGCGAGGCCTACGGCTTCCACACCCACCTGACTTCAGAACACCGTTACCAATCCAATTCGGCTCTTTGGTTGGTCCAAGCCCAGCCGACATCCTTCTTTTATGAGAAGGAACCAACTTGCGGTGTGGGCGACTGCTCCCAGGCCGTCACAGCTTTAGGTAATCCGTTGATCTGGTGGCTCGGTCTGGTGGCTTTAGCCGTCGTGTTGTACAACGCGACGGTTTGGGCTGACCGGCGGGCCTGGGCGGTTCTGAGCGGCTACATTGGCGGTTACCTGCCTTGGTTGTTGTACGCCGAACGCACCATTTTCACCTTCTACACGGTGGCTTTCCTGCCTTTCGTGGCGCTGGCGCTGGCCTATGCCGCAGGCCGGTTGATCGGGCCGGACCCTGGTGGTGGCGGATTTGGCGCCACCGGCGCGGTCTGGGGCGCGGGCCAGAGCCTGGGCGCGGGCCAGAGCCTGGGCGCGGGTCGGAGTCTGGGTGCGGGCAGGGGTCTTGGCCGGGGTCTAGGTGCGGGCGCGAACCCGGCCTGGCAGGCGGTCTCATCTTGGAACGCTGGACCGACTCCAGCCAAATGGGGTATCGCCGCCTACCCGTCCCTGATTGACCCGAAGCCACGCCGACGAGCCGCCGCCATCACCGTGGTGGGCGTGCTGGTCGGTCTGATTCTGCTGGTCTCAGCCTTCTTCTGGTCAATCTGGTCGGCCCAGACCGTGCCCCATCAGTTCTGGCGCATGCACATGTGGTTCCCGTCTTGGGTGTGAACCCGAACGGCCGCCGAAACAGCCAAGGCGGCCAAGGCGGCCAAGGCGGCCAAGGCGGCCAAGGCGGCCAAGGCGGCCACAGCGGCCAAGGTAGCCAGGCCGCCAAACCGCGCGGCCATAAAGCCAAAGCCCGAATGTTGCGACTGTTCGGCCCGGCCTTCGTGGCCGCTGTGGCATATGTTGACCCCGGCAATGTGGCCGCCAACCTGACAGCCGGCGCACGTTACGGCTACCTCCTGGTCTGGGTACTGGTAGCGGCTAACGCGATGGCCGTACTGGTGCAATACCTCAGCGCCAAACTGGGCATCGCCACTGGGCGTTCACTGCCCCAATTGCTGGCCGGTGGCATGGGCCGGTGGGGACGCTGGGCCTATTTTGGCCAGGCCGAGGTAATCGCTATCGCAACCGATCTGGCTGAAGTCGTTGGCGGCGCCATCGCCCTGCAACTCCTATTCGGTTTGCCGCTGTTACTTGGCGGCGTAATCACCGGCGCGGTGTCGATCGGTTTGCTGGCGTTCCAATCTGGTCACGGGCAACGCTCATTCGAATTGATAGTCAGCGGCATGCTGGTCATCATCACTGTCGGTTTTGTTTCTGGTTTGGTGATCTCACCGGTCAGCCCAGGCGAATTGTTGGCCGGATTGGAGCCGCGTTTCCAAGGCACTGATTCTGTTTTGCTGGCGGCTTCGATGCTTGGCGCCACCGTCATGCCACACGCCGTCTACCTGCACTCGTCGCTGACTCGTGACCGTCATGGGTACACCGTTGACTCAGCTAAGCGGCGGCATTTGATCCGGGCGACCCGTTGGGATGTGTTGTGTGCTTTGGTGGTGGCCGGCTCGGTCAACATCGCCATGCTGGTTTTGGCGGCGGCTAATCTGCGCGGTGTTTCCGGAACTGATTCGATCGAGGGCGCCCAGCGTGCCATAACTCAGACGATGGGCCCAGCGGTCGGTTTGATCTTCGCCATTGGACTGCTTTTTTCTGGTTTGGCATCAACTTCTGTCGGGGCTTACGCCGGCGGTGAGATTGTCCACGGGTTCTTAGGCAAACGCTGGCCTGTTTCGGTTGTCCGCTTGTTTACGCTGGTCCCAGCGTTGCTGGTGTTGGCGACCGGAGCGTCGCCGTCTTGGGTTTTGGTGATTTCGCAGGTTGTTTTGTCTTTCGGGATTCCGTTCGCGATCATCCCGTTGGTTTGGTTGACGGGCAGGCGCAGCATTATGGACGATGCCGTCAATCGGCCAGTTACGCAGGTGGCGGCTTGGCTTGCGACTGCCTTGATCGTGGCTTTGAACGTCGGCTTGATTTATCTCAGCCTGCGTTAGGCGGGACAGCCGCGGGGCGGGTGTTATCCAACACCCGCCTGGAGCCTGAGCGCTACGCTAAACGGCATGCCTAAATTACGTTCTGATCTGCTGATGACGGGCCGCAACATGGCGGGGGCGCGGGCCTTGCTGCGTGCCGCTGGGGTCGCACGGGAAGATTTCGGTAAGCCGATCGTGGCTGTGGCCAACAGTTTCACTGAGTTTGTTCCTGGACACACCCATTTGGCGCCGGTTGGGCGGCTGGTCAGCCAGGCGATCACGCGGGCTGGCGGGATTCCGCGCGAGTTTAACACGATCGCTGTCGATGACGGCATCGCCATGGGCCATGACGGCATGTTGTATTCCTTGCCTAGCCGCGAATTGATCGCCGATTCGGTCGAATACATGGTGAACGCTCACCGGGCGGATGCTTTGGTCTGCGTTTCGAACTGCGACAAGATCACCCCGGGGATGTTGATGGCAGCGATGCGTCTGAACATTCCGGCTGTCTTCGTGTCGGGTGGGCCAATGGAAGGCGGCCACGCCCGCCTGCCTTCCGGCCAGGACCGGGACCGACTGGACTTGATCGTGGCTATTTCTGAATCGGCCAACCCGCTGGTCTCAGACCCTGATCTGGCCGCGATTGAGGAAGGTGCCTGCCCGACTTGCGGTTCTTGTTCCGGGATGTTTACCGCTAATTCGATGAATTGCTTAGCGGAGGCGATCGGGCTGGCTTTGCCTGGTAATGGCACACTGTTGGCGACCCACACTGACCGGGCTGAGCTTTACAACCGGGCTGGCAGCGCCATCATGGAGTTGACTCGGCGTTATTACGAGTCGGACGACGATTCAGTCTTGCCGCGTTCAATCGCTACTCTTGAGGCTTTTGAAAACGCCATGGCTTTGGATATCGCGATGGGTGGTTCAACTAATACGATCCTGCACATCCTGGCCATAGCTCAGGAGGCGGGCGTCAATTTCACCTTGCATCAGATTGAGGAATTGAGCCGCCGGGTGCCTTGTATTTGTAAGGTCGCACCTTCTGGAACGGCCCTAATCCAAGATGTTCACCGGGCTGGCGGCATCCCCGCGATCTTGGGTGAATTGAACCGTGGCGGCTTGTTCAATCAGCCGGTCAATACGGTTCACTCACCTGATGCCGCGACTTGGTTAGCTGATTGGGATGTCCGCTCTGGGCGTGCCCTGCCGGAGGCGAAAGAGATGTTTCGGGCGGCGCCCGGCGGACGTTATTCACCTGATGGGTTGACGCAATCAGAGCGCTACCCGGAGCTTGATGTCGACGCCACTGGTGGTGTTATCCGCGACATTCGCCATGCTTTCACCGCCGATGGCGGCTTAGCGATTTTGCGTGGCAACTTGGCGCCAGATGGCGCGGTTGTTAAGACAGCTGGCGTTGACCCGTCGATTTGGCATTTTGAGGGCCCGGCTGTGGTGTTCGAATCTCAAGAGGCGGCTGTAGCTGGGATTCTGGATGGAACAGTCAAAGCCGGTGATGTGGTGATCATCCGTTATGAGGGACCGTCTGGCGGGCCTGGGATGCAGGAAATGCTTTATCCGACGTCCTTCTTGAAGGGCCGGGGCCTGGGTCAGCGCTGTGCCCTGATCACTGATGGTCGGTTCTCTGGTGGTACTTCAGGGTTGTCGGTTGGGCATGTTTCACCTGAGGCGGCAAGTGGTGGGTTGATCGCTTTGGCGCAGGATTCCGACTGGGTTGTGATTGACATCCCGTCACGCCGTCTGAGCCTTGAGGTTCCTGAAGAGGAACTGGCCGCCCGGCGTGAGGCGCTGCGGGCTGGGCCAGGCTACCGGCCGGTTGGGCGGGACCGCCCAATATCGCGGGCTTTGCGGACTTATGCCGCTTTGGCCGCCTCAGCCGACAAGGGCGCTGTGCGGGATTTGGGACGGCTGGTCTCCCCGGCGGAGCGCAGCCTATGACAACCGCGATTAGTGTCAAGGACTTAGTTAAGCGCTACCGCCGGACGCTAGCTCTTGACCGGGTCAGCTTGGAACTTGAGGACGGCTTGATTCACGGGCTGTTTGGCCACAACGGGGCCGGCAAAACCACTTTGATGTCGATCATCACAGCTCAAGGCTTCGCCACAGCGGGCCGGGTGATGGTTTACGGGCAGCGACCACATGAGAACGCGGCCGCTTTACAGCGGATGTGTTTCATCCGTGAAGGCCAGGGCTACCCGAATGATTTCCACCCCAAGGAGGCTCTGGCTATAGCTCGCCTGTTTTATCCCCGATGGGACGCGAAGCTGGCTGATCACCTGGTCAAGGCCCTCGATATCCCAATGAATGGCCGGATGCGGCGGCTGTCACGGGGCCAGAACTCGGCTGTCGGAGTGACCATTGGTCTGGCTTCAAGGGCTGACATCACCTTCTTTGATGAACCCTATCTGGGCCTTGATGCGATGGCCCGGCAGATCTTTTATGAGGCGGTGAGTTACAGTTACGGGCGCGATCCGCGGACCATTGTGTTATCCAGCCATTTGATCGATGAGGTCGCCAATTTGGTGTCCAATGTGGTGGTTTTGGATCATGGCCGGGTCCTGATTGACCAGGAACGCGACAAGCTGCTGGCTGGCGCTGCCAGGATCATTGGGCCAGCCGCGAAGGTTGAGGAGTTCGCCGCCGGGCGGAGCGTTGTTTTACGTGAAACGATGGGCCCGTATCTGGCGTTGACCACGATTGGCCAAATTGATGATCCCACCCGGGTGGCTTTAGCGGCCGCCGGACTGACAGCTGAGACTGTTTCGTTGCAGCGGTTGGTGATCCATTTGACCCGCGCGGCGGGTACTTGGGTGGGCGCGGCGGGTTTGCCAACCGATGATGTCGCCACGCTGGCGGGTGATCTTCCATGACCCACCGTTCACGCTTGATTAAGGTCCTGCGGCTTCATTTAGCTAACCGGGCAACCTACTTCTGGGTGCCGTTGGCGGTGGTTGGCGCGACTTTTGTGATCTCACTGGCGCTTTATGGTGTGCTCCGCATGGGCTTGGAGGAGGACGCCCCGCAGGAGATTTATGGCTTGGGCGGGTTACAGTTCATTCCGTCGTATTACTGTGTCACGATCGGCATCCAAGCCATGATGTACACCTACCAGTTCGCCATGGCGATGTCTTTGACCCGACGCGAATACATCAACGGCACCACACTGATGGCGGGTGTTTTCGCTCTTGGGTTGACCTCAATGTTTTCTTTGGGCCGGGCTCTAGAGCTGGCGACTGATGGTTATGGAATCGGCTTCCACTATTTTGGGCTAGCTGGCTGGTTCCATGATTACGCCTGGTGGGAACAGTTTGTCTTCCTTGGTGCTTTGAGTTTGCTTTTCTTGATGGCCGGGTTCTGCGCTACGACTGTGTTCAAACGCGGTGGGCCGATCCGTCTGGTGATTGTGCTCAGCATTTGGGTGATGGCGGTGGTAGCGGCGGCCGCTTTGGTGACTTGGCGTGAATGGTGGCCTTCAATCGGCTACTGGACAATGCGTCAGACTCCGGTCTCCATCGGCTGGTGGATGTTACTGATCGCGGCACTGTTGTCGGCTGGTTCCTACTGGTCAATGCGTAAAACGGTGCCTTAGCCGACTTCTGTAGGACCGGGGGAACCACCAGGCTTGCGTCCGGACCCGGCTCGGTTGGCTCAAGATCAGGCCCCGGATAACCGCTTCGCCCCAGGGCCGCACTTGGGCGCGGTTCAAGGCCTGGCTCGCCGCGGTGGCGTCACCGGCTGGCGTTGGCCGGGCGTAGACGGCTTTTTCAACAGCTTCCGACAAGTGCCTCATGGCTGGAATGGCCGTCGCAAACACAGCCCTGCCTTCTTCACCGGATTGGTTGGTGGCTTCGCGCCTGGCGCTCAGTGGTGACCGGTCGCCACCCGGCTGACCAGCATCCGGCTGACCAGCACCCGGCGGAGCAGCATCCGGCCGCCGAGGCGGCGTATCAGCTCCCGCCTGGGCGGCCATCAACAAGCTGATCACTTCAGCCGACACGTCGGCCGGGGTGCGCCAATCTGGCAACGCCAAACCAAGATCAAGCATTGTCAGGCGGATCTCTTCCCAAGTCCCAGCCAATCCGGCGCTGAGCCGCCTGCGGCGGGCGATTTGGCGGGTCAACCCGGGTACCAGGGCAACCGCCAACAAGATCGCCGCCGTCAACCCGGCCCATTTGAGCAGGGACATCGCGCCCCGAACAGTCCGGTTACCGGGAACGCCAGGGGTTCCCGGACTGGCGCTGGTACCCGGTGAGGCTCCCGGCGTACTTGAAGCCGACGGCGAACCGCTCGGGTTAGAGCTTGATGATGGCTGGGTTCCAGTGCCTGTCACCACACCAACAGTAGGTTCAAAAGCGGTCCAGCCTAATCCCTGAATGTACAGTTCAGGCCAGGAATGTAACTGGTCAGCCCGGACTGAGTAGAGGCGCACGCCATCCGGATTGGACCCGAGCAGACCGACTAGTTCGCCAGAGTTGGAACCAAGTGCGATCCGGTTCCCCGGCCGGTAGCCGATCGCCACCCGGGCTGGAATCCCAAGCTGGCGTGCCATCACCGCCATGGTGGAAGCAAAATGAACGCAGTAACCGGTTTTGTCCCGCAAGAAGAGCGCCAAAACGTCAGCTTGATCCTCCATTTCGCCATATTGTTCAGGCACATCCAAGGAGTAGCGGAAATCGCCGCCACGAAAGTACCCGGTCAAGGCGTTGGCTTTAGCGTAAGCCTCGGCGGCGGCCGAACTTCCAGCCGAACCACCCGCCGAACCGCCCACCGAACCGCCCGTCACCCCGTCGGTCACCCGTTCGGCTGTTTCGGCGATGATAGCTGGCAGGTCATCCGGTAAAGCGAGATAACGCGATATGCCCGGATCTAGCGGCTCATCGCCGTCGAAGCCAAGCACAGTCGGCGCCTGGGCCGTTGGGATACTGAACGATTCAGCCGCGTAGGTCATGCCTCGGCGTAAACCAGGATCGCGCCGGACGGTGTCATCGGCTAAGTCGGCTGACCACTGCCCACCTGACCCCCACACCATCACCGGCCGGTAAGGCAACGCCACCCAGTCCGATTCAAGAGCCCTGACCTCAATCGCGATGCTGTTTGGAACGGCCGCGCCAGTCGCGGACGGGATCTCGCCAGGCAACTGCCAGACTTGGGCGCCCGGTTCCGTCGGCTCGGCCGGGTAATAGTCGCTGTCCTGGCGCCACCAACCTGACCAGTCAAACTCGTCCAGAGTTGTCAACCTGAGGTAGACCGGCTCAGTTCTGGCGGTGGCGTAGCGCAGAACCTCGAAGGTACCCGGCCGGCGGAGGTCGCGGCTGACGTCCACCAGCGAAGACGCGTCACCCAGCACTTGGGTCCGAATTGTTGGCCCCGCGCCGCCGTTGTCCGTCAGACCTTTGAACAGGCCACCAACTGACAACCCTGGCAAAGACGCCACACCCAGTCCAACAACGATCGCCCCGGCGGCCAGCCCACCTGACACGAAACGTGGTCTAGCTCCCGGCGAACTGACCGCCAGCAGGCCAAGGTAGGCCGCCAGCGGCAGAGCTAAACTCGCCAACGGCATACCAGAACGCACAAAAGTGACACATACCAGCATGATCGCTAGAACAAACAAACCAGTCGCGGCTGGCAGTTTGAGAACTGAGGTGTACCAGTCGAAGGCCCACGCCACCAGTCCCCCACCGATCGCCACCAGAGCGAACAGGCCATCAGTTGGGCTGAGTGGGGCCACTTCAAGGATAAAGCTGCGGCTCAGTTCTTGACCCATGTCGAAGAACCGTTCGACTACCGCTCGGTTCGGGATCACCCACAACCAGGCGACATCCCCGGCGAAGGCCACAATTTGGGCTAACGGCAGCACCGCCACCTGGATTAGGCCAACGATCCGTCGGCTCAGCCCAATTCCCCGGCCAACCATCCCAATGATGAAAACCATCGCCCCAAAGCCGAGGTACCAGCCGATCCATTCACCGCCGGCCGCCAAATAGCTCAACGGCATCAGCAGCGTGACAAACAGTGTCACCACCAAAATCATGACCGTGACGCGTTGCTTCATTGGGCCGCCCCAGTCGAAGGTTGACCGGTTTTGGGCGCGGCCAGGCCGTCCGCCTGTTCGGGTGATTCAACTACCGTCCAGCCAGCCATGTTGGGTTCAGCTGGCACAGCCAGCCAAAGTAAGGCCGGTTCAGCCAGTGGTGCGGCGTCCCGTAATCGCGCCAAAACGGTCCCATCAAGGTGACCTAAAGCCCCGTAGACCGGCCCGGTCATGCCGCGGGTGCCGAGGTCCGCCGCCAGCCGGTCAACCCAGGAAGGTCCCCCGCCCGATGCCGTCCCATCATTTCCCAGCTCAAGGCGGGCAAAGTATTCCAAGATTCGGGCCGCCGCCAGATCTGGGCGGAAAACCTCCGGCGGGGTGGTTCCGCTAAGTCGCAGCAACCTGACAGTGTGTCGCGAGAAACGCAGTCTTAGGGCAACTGACGCGGCTAAACGTAAAGCCCGTTCGGCGGCGTAACCCGGGCGGGCGGCATCGTCCACTAAAACCCAAACGTCAGCTAGTTTGCGGGTAACTGTTTCCCGGACCATCAACTGGTCGCGCCGGGCTGTCGCCCGCCAGTGAACTAGGCGCCTGGGATCACCCGACTGGTAAACCCGGACCGCTGCCGGGTCTGTCACCCGTTCAGCGGTTGTGGTTGAGGCTAGACGCTGGCGGTCGCTGTCCGGATCAGGTTCTGGCACAACTACCGGCAGCAAGGCCGGCCCAACTATTAGCTCAACTGGCCAAGCGGACACAGCCATGCCTTTGACCAGGGACAACGGTCCCGGATAGGACAGTGCGGCGGGACCAATCGGGTAAACGCCGCGCTGCGGTGGGGTCACCCAATAGGTCAAAGCGGTGGCGTCCCGGCTGATCGATGGCTGGGCCGGCCCCCACGGCGTGCGGTCAGTCACTGATTCCGGTGACGGCGGTTCGAACCGGCTTGACCCGGCCGGGTAGCGCGGTATTAGTGAGATTTCAAGAACTTTCCCGGGTGAGACTGGGCCGTCGGGGATGACCCGCTCAAACTCGACTGGTTGGCGGGCGAACCGTAAAGCCACCCAACTGGCCAGGCAGACAAAAGCCAAACTGGCACCGGTGAAGACGGCATCGGCCCGGCCAAACGCCACCCCAAGGATCAAGAAAACCAACCCAAAGCTGGCTAATGTCAGGCCACGCCCAGTGGTCAGGACCAACCTGACTTGGTCTGGGAGTGGGTCGCCGGTTTGAGGTTGGGTTTGACTCGGCGGTCTGATCCGGATCACCGCTGGATCGGCACCGGAACCGGCACCATGGCGATGCAGTCACGGATGATGGCCGCGGCCTGAGCCATCCCCTCCGGGCCGCGCGCCGGATTGGTCGCCATGATGCGATGCGCTAAGACTGGCACCGCCAAGGCTTGAACATCATCTGGCAAAACGAACGCCCGGCTTTGCAGAGCGGCCCGGGCTTTGGCGGCCGTCACCAAGTGAACGGCCGCCCTCGGCGATGCCCCTAGAACCACCGCTGGGCTGCGTCTGGTGGCCCGGGTCAAGGCGACGGCGTAGTCCCTGACCGGTTCAGCCACATAGATCGAACGGGCGGTTTGGATCATCCTGAGAACATCCGTCAAAGAAACCACTGGGCCGATCGCTCTGATTGGTTCACCCAGGTCACGGGCTCGCACCATGTCACGTTCGGCTGCTTCATCGGGGTAACCCAGCGAAATCCGGGCCATGAAACGGTCCCGTTGGGCCTCAAGTAGGGCGTGGGTGCCCTCCATATCGATCGGGTTTTGTGTCGCGATGACATGAAACGGCTGGGGCAGGGCGTAAGTTGTGCCTTCAACCGTGACTTGGCCTTCTTCCATGCATTCGAGTAGAGCTGATTGGGTTCGCGGGCTGGCCCGGTTGATTTCATCCGCGATCACCAAGTTGGCGAAGATTGGTCCGGCTTCGAACTCGAAACGTCGGGTCGCTTGGTTGAAGATTGGTGCGCCGGTCACATCTGAAGGTAATAGGTCTGGCGTGAATTGGATGCGTTTAACTTGGGCGCCGATTGATGCGGCTAGTGCTTTAGCCATCATGGTTTTGCCAACGCCTGGCACATCTTCAATCAGGATGTGCCCGTGGGCTAGGAAAATGGTCACGCCCAGTTCAATAACTGAGCTTTGACCAGCTATGACGCGTTCAACGTTAGCTACTATGGCGGCCCCGCCGGTGGCGACTTGGGCTGGTGTTAGCTGATCGTAGCTTGGCTGTGGCGGGTCTGTCGGGCCAGGAGCTGAACCGTAGGACGCCGAGGCTTGCGAACTGGTATCCATTGAACTCCTCTTGGCCTAGACCGCCTTGACGCTGGTGGAGCCGAAGGGATCACCAGCGGAAACGCGGAAAGCGCGGATAGTGCGGCGCCCAGGACGGCGGCTTGGGTTTGGCGGGCTCCTGAGCCATATCAGTCTAAATGCCTCGGTCGCGGCGCGCATCGCGGCGGCGTTCTCGGTTCAGCGCTCCGCGGGCGGCCGCACCCACGTGATACTGGTGTGGTTTCGTTGGAGTTTGGGGCCAGCGCTCCGCGGGCGGCCGCGCCCACGGTAGCCAATGCCACCCACTCCCGAGCCCGCGCCAGCTAAGGGGCACCCGCGGGCGTGGGTGCGCCCGCGGGCCGCCAAGCGGCGCTCGGCCCGCTATGTCGCGCCGGGCCGTGTCATTTCCCACAGTTCAACGGCCTAACGCCCTACCCTGGTCGCCGTGAGGCCCGCCTTATTTGCTTTTAACGGGCGCAAACGCCACTCCGATTTGGGTGGGACGGGTGCTGCCGGACCAGGTGCGGTGACCGCTAGTGACGCGCGGGCCGCCCAAATAGGGCGCACTTTGGACACTTGGGCTGACCAGTTATCTGAACTTGGCGGAGTCAGCGCCGAGGTTGATATCGCCGCTCTAGGTAACACTGTTCTTGACCTGACATTGGCTCATCCTTCTGGAATCGCTCAGCTTTACGCTGGACGGACCACCGCACTGCGTTCACTGGTGCGGGAAAAATCAGCTTTAGCTGGGGCCATGGCGGCGGCTGAAGCGGTCAAAGAAAAAGCTGACCAGCATGCCGCGAAATATGGTTTACCGCCAACTCATTTGGGTTTAGGAATCGCCTTCTGGAATGACATCGACCAGTCAACTGGGGAACAGATTCCACGCCGAGTCCCGGTAATACTGCGCCCGATCGCCTTGGAGCGCGGCAAACTCGGCATGGAATTAGAACTTGAACCAACACTGCGGATCAACCCTGTCCTAATTCAGCTCCTATCGGAGCGCGGCATACCAATTGACCCTGAGGTGATGGCCCGCGACGCGATGGCTGGCGCCTCATTCAACCCGGCCCCAGTGCTAGAAGCTATCCGGGCGATGGGTCAGGCCGCCTGCGACGGTTTCAGGGTGCGCAACAAACTGATTGTCGGTGTTTTTGAACACCCCGGACAGGTCCTGATGGATGATCTGGCGGCCAGCCGCCAACTGATGATGACCCATCCGGTGATCGGCGCTTTAGCCGGTGACTTAGTGTCACGTTCAGAACTGGCTCAGGTGTCAATCGGCCCGCCAATTCCTCAGGACCGGCCACCAGATCATGAGCGTGGCGTCGGTGATTTGAACGTTTCACAGTTCCATGTTTTGGATCTGGCAGCGGCTGGCACGTCAGCTTTGATTGACCGGCCAGCCGCTGCACCAGGCGCCGCCACTATCGCGGCGGTTATAGCCGATGCCGTCGGGTCGGGTCGCAGCGTGTTGTATGTTTGCGGCAACACGGACGGTACCCAAGCGGTCGCCAAGACACTACGCGCCTTCGGCCTGGGTGAACTGCTACTCGATTTAGAACCCAGCCATGACTGGCGTGACCGGGCCCTAACTCGCCTAATTAGCGGGCTGCGAACTGAGGCGCCGACTGTCGATGTGGACGGCATCGGGCAAATTAGAAACGCCCTGGCTGAACGCTGCACCCAATTGGCGGACTATTTTGAGCTGCTCCACGGCCGCCTGCCAGATTGGCAAGCCAGCCCCGCTGACGCGCTCAGGGCGCTGGCTCAAATCACCAGCCAATCCCCGGCGACACGCACCGCCTGCCAACTTGACCGGGCGGCTGTAACCGCTTTGGCTGGGCCGGCCCGGGAAGAAGCTAAACAGCTTTTGCGGCGTGCCCTTGAGCTGGGCTTGACTCATCTGACTGAGGATATGACCGCCTGGCTCGGTACTGGTTTACGCACCGAGCGGCAAACTGAGGTCGCGCTGGCGGCGCTTGGGCGGTTGCGGCAAGGATCGGTTACACAAACCATCGCCCACATGCGTGATGTGACTGAGCGGACCGGCCTGGCCCAATGCGCTTCGATGGCTGGCTGGGGCAGCCAACTTTCCATGCTGCGTGGCGTGCGTGAAGCTTTGGACCAGTTCATCCCAGAGATTTTTGAGCGTTCACCACAGGACATGGTGGCCGCTACGGCCACACCAGAGTGGCGTACCGCCCATAATGTTGAACAATCCCGCCGCCTCCGCGGGCGTCTGCGGCGCCAGGCCCGGGACCTGGTCCGGCCGGGCCTCCAAGTTGATGACCTGCATCAGGCGCTGCTCCGGGTTGAGACACAACGCGAAATCTGGTTGAGCTGGTCGCCTAGTTTGCCGTGGCCCAAACTGCCGGTTGGCATGCCGCAGATCGAAGCCGAATATGAGGTTGTCCTGACCGATCTCGAAATCGTCAACGCCGCCTTACCAGCCGGGCGGACACCTTTGAGCGAAATGCCGTTCAGCGAGTTGTTGGAGTTCTTGGAGCGGCTCAACGCTGATCGCGATTCGCTTAGCATCCTGCCTGAGCTGGGCCGTTTGACTCAGGAACTGACCAACTTTGGGTTAGCGCCCCTACTTGATGATTTGCGTCAACGCCGGGCCGGGGCGGCACCTGATTTGACCGGTGATCCGGCTGAGGCGGCTAACCAGGCGGCCGTCCTGGAAGTGGACTTCGCTTGGTGGTCATCGCTGCTGACTTACGCTTTGAAGGACAGTCCAGCGTTAGCTCAGATGAGCGGCCCGGCTTTGGCCGCACTGGTTGATTCTTACCGTGAACTGGACATCGCTCACACCGCGACTAAGCCGATCCCGATCCGGGCGGCTGCCGCCGCCTGGCGTGACCGGGCGGCTGAAGCCTATCCCGGCCAGGCTTTCAAGCTGGCTCATATTGAGGCTGGCACTTCGCTGCGTCAGGCTTTCGCCATGGCACCGGATGTGGCGCTGCGCGCCCGGCCTTGTGTTTTGGCCGGACCTGTCATGGTGCCGCAGGCTTTGCCTTTGGCGGAGTTAGGCAGTCCACCGTTTGACCTGGTGATCATTGATGGCGCCGATACCATGACGCCAGCTTTGGCGGCCTGCGCCATCGCCCGGGGGCGTCAAGTGTTGGTCGCTGGGGATGCCGCCCGGGCGGCTGGCGTCAGCCAGCTTTCGACCGGTGGCCTGGCTGGCGGTGCGACTCAGGTCTTGGCTGGTGGTGGCCTGGCTAGCGGCGCGACCCAGGCTGGGACGGACGCACCGGACGGCCCTGAAGGCGCCAACTCAACCCAAGACTTGGCTGGCATTGCTGGGGCCAGCCTGACAGCGGCAGTGGCCGAGTTCTTACCTCATGTCCTACTACCCAGTGTCGCCAACGAGCGCGATCCGCGTCTCACTGGTCTGCTAGAGGCCCGCGGCTACGCCACGCTGGGCCCAGCCGTGCCGAGCCGCGAACCAGATCCTCGGATTAGCTGGCGGCAGGTTGACGCGGTCGGCCAAGTGGCCAGTAACACCGGCCAGATCGATGCCTCGAACGCTGAGGTGGACGCCACCGTTGAACTGGTTGAGGTTCACCTGACCCGCTGGCCTGGTGAAACGTTGGCTGTTATGACAGCCTCGGCCGCCTTCGCCGAACGCATCCGCTTCGCCTTACGGCGCGCCGCCAAGGCCGGAAACCCAGCCATAACCCGGGCCCTGGCGTTGGACGGCCCGGAGCGCTTAGTTGTGGCCGATTCCACCCAAGCGGTTGGCCTCAGCCGTGACGGGGTCATTCTTGCCCCCGGCCTGCCACGGTCACCGCGCGGCGCGATGCTCTACCAGTTCGGCAGCTTCAGTGGCGATGATGGCGCCGTTCGCTTATCTGACGTGTTGTTAGCTGGCCGTCTAAGGCTGATGGTGGTCAGTTCGTTGAAGGTCGCTGACATGGCGCCGGAGCGTTTGCATGGCGCCGGGCCCCGGCTGCTGCGTGATGTCATTGCCACCGCCTCAGATCCGCAACCGCTTGAGGCTAGCGGACCGCAGGTGTCTGACCCACTACTGGCTGATCTGGCACGGCGGGTAGAGCGACGCGGCGCGCATGTCACAGCTAACTACGGCCCGCCCCAGGGCCCGTGGATCAAACTGGCGGTGCGGCCAGATCCTGGCCCGCCGCGCGAGAAGGTGGCTGTCCTAACTGATGACCCGGCCTTCATGTCTGAACCTTCAATCAGGGCTAAACTCCGCTACTGGCCCGCCGCCCTGGAAAGGGCGGGCTGGCAGGTCCGGTTCGCCTGGACGGCACCGGTCTTCATGGAGCCAGAGGCGGAAGCCCGCGGTATTGCCAAGCTGGCGTTTTCCGCTAGCTAAATCTGGGTAAACAACACAGCTTTCTTTCAGGATGATGAGTAATATTGTCCTATGAGCAATCCAGTATTCAACCGTTCACCTGACTTCAAGGCACGGGCGATCCCAGTTCAGCCCAGTGTTCCACCGCAGGGCTACGGCCAGCCGGGGGCCTACGGCCAACCTGGCGCTTATGGCCAACCGCAGGGCTACGGCCAGCCGGGAGCTTACGGCTACACCCCGCCTGATGCCGCAACACTCAACGGGATGTACGCCCAGCCACCAGCCGGTCCGGTCCAGACCGGACGCTTGACCTATGACGATGTTCTGATCAAGTCGTTTGGGCTGTTCGCACTGGTCCTAGTTGGCGCGACAGCGGGCTGGCTGCTCACTCCGGTCGCTCCTGGGCTGCTTTTCCTGACCGCTTTCGCCGGGCTTGGCCTGGCCTTGGTCAACATCTTCAAGCGCAACGTTTCACCTGTGCTGGTGATCCTCTACGGCTTGGTTGAGGGCGTCTTTGTCGGCGGCATGTCTGTCTTCTTCGAATCGCAGTGGCCAGGCATCGTCATGCAAGCGGTTATCGCGTCCCTGGCGGTGTTCGGTGTGACACTGGCGCTGTTCTCCAGCGGCAAGCTCAGGGCGTCTGGCCGGATGACCAAGATTTGGCTCGGCGCGATGCTCGGTTATGTAGCTTTCTCGATCGTCAACCTGATCTTGATGTGGTCCGGGGTGTCGCAGGACGCCTGGGGCCTGCGCGGCTCGGTGACTCTGTTCGGCATCCCGTTGGGTGTCATCCTCGGAGTGATCGTAGTGATTCTGGCGTCCTATTCCTTCGTCATGGACTTCGAACAAATCAAGGTCGCCGTTGAATATGGTGCTCCTTCCAAGACATCCTGGACCTGCGCCTTTGGCCTGATGGTGACGCTGATCTGGCTGTACCTGGAGGTATTGCGTCTGATCGCGATCCTGCGTAACTGACCGCTTTAGACTGATGCTCCCTGGCCCACCACCGGACCAAACATCGGCGCCCCCAGGGCAAGCACCTAGTTCACCGGGCACTACCCGACCAGCGGGCTCGCATTCCCGGCGGCGCCAGGCTTGGCAATCGGTTTTGCCACTTGTCCCCGAGGCCGATCAACCAGTTGCCTGGGGCGACCGACCGATCGCCGATGGCGCGGATGATGCCGCCATCCTGGCCGAACGCCCACCCCACTGGTCTGACGCCTGATTATCACGATCCCGCGCCCGGCTCCAACACTTTGGCGCCTGGTTCTGGCGTCTTGACGCCAGACCGCCGCGCGTCAGCTCCGACCTCCAACACTTTGGCGCCTGGCTCGTGTGCTTTGGCGACCGACACCGGCCCGGACGGTCTTACTGTCCGACCAGCACAGCACTGATCACAGCCCACGATCCGGCTCCGCCGATCATCTCAGCCTCGGCTGGAGTGACCGCCACCAATAGCAGTCCGGCCGAGGCCGCCGGAACAGACAGACCAGACCCCGATTCTTCGGTCTGGTCTGTGCCTGGTGCTGTCAAAACCAAAGCGGAATGCGCCAATACTTGAGCCGGAGCGATCGAACCGCTGGCGCTTGACCCGGCTGAGGCCATGATGTCAAGCCGGTCACCGGGCCTAACAACAGCCACCATGCCAGGATCGCTCAGCCGAACCGCCGCTGAGACCAGACCTGGCGGTGGCTGTTGACGGTCTGACACGGCTTCTAACAACCCTTGATGCACCATGGTCAAGCGCGGCAAAGCTGTCCGGGTGAACTCGCCTATGGCAGCATCTTCGTTGGTCAACGCACCATCCGGGATGATCCCCGGTGGCGCCAGGACAACTTTGACATCCTCCGGGGTGATTTGGGCGCCAACTGGCAGGTCCCGAGCTAAGACCAGCACCGGGCTGCCACCGCTAAAGGCCGCCACCACTCCCGGCAGAGCCAGGCGGATCAAGATGGCGGCCAATACCGCGATCCCAGCCCAACGCAGCCGCCAGGCTAGCGCCTGGACTGTCCGGCGGCGCTGGCTGTTGATCATGTCCCAAAGGCTAGGACCGGCGATTACCCCGAACCGCCGGAAAGGCAACCGGGCTGTGGATGAGTATCCAGCAGGCAGAAAGGCAACTGGGCGATGGGCGACTATTCAGTCGCCATAAACATAAGCGGTCCGTGGGTGACCATCCAGCAACCAGAAAGGCAACTGGGCGATGGGCGACTATTCAGTCGCCCACAAACACAACCGGGTGGGCTGTGTCAAGTTCTGAGGACATCTGGTTTCTTGGTGTTGGGGTTGGTTAGGCCGCCAGCGGCAGTTCGGCTGGCAGCGGGTTGGCGAGGTGGTCGTTCCAGGCCTCGGCCGGGG
>JAIRYJ010000028.1 GCA_031267825.1 Bifidobacteriaceae bacterium | reverse complement strand
GTCGGTTTGGGTTCGTTGACGGTTAGTGCACCGGTTGTGACTGGTGGTCTGGTGGTTGCTGGTTCGGTGACCGCTGTGGCGACGGCCAGCTTGCCTGGGGCGGCGTTGAGTTACGCCTGGTATCGCGAGGGGAAGCCTGAAGCGGTTGGCACTGACGCTAGCTACACGCCGGTGGTGGCGGATCAAGGTAAGGCCTTGACTGTGGTGGTGACGGCTGTGGCTGACGGTTATAACGATGCTTCGGCTCAACTAACGACCGCGGTGGTTGGTTTGGGTACGTTCACCATTGGTGAGGTCAGTTTTGATCCTGAGGAGCCGGTTGTTGGTGAGCCGGTGACTGTTTCGGCTGAGATTCCGGCTGGCATTGATGATGCTGATGTTGAGTATGTCTGGTTCTCGAATGGTGTGGCGGTTGGTTCTGGTGCGACTTACATACCGGTTCCGGCTGATCTTGGTGAGGAGTTGACTGTCCGGGTTGTGGCTGAAGCTGATGGTTATGTTGTCAGTTTGAAGACCGTGGACTTGGGTAATGAGGTCATCGCGGGCAGTTTCGCGGTTAGTGAGCCAGTCATCAGCGGTGATCCGGCCGTCGGCGAAGAGTTGACCGCATCGGTTGAGTTGACGCCAGCCGTGCCCGCCGCGAACCTGACCTTCACCTGGTATTACGAAGGTGAAACTGACCCGATCGGCACCGGCCCGGTTTACACTCCCGGACCGGAAGACGCTGGCAAGGCCTTGACAGTCGTCGTGACAGCGACCGCTGCGGGATATGACTCGCCAGCCCCGGTCACGAGTGACCCAACTGACACTGTCGAACCTGGCACGCTCAGTGTTGGCGCGATCAGCTTGACTCCGGCCCCGAAGGTTGATGTCACTTCGACTGCCGTCGTGGCTGGCCTGCCAGCCGGTGCCAGCGTGACGTACACCTGGAAGGTCGGGGGCGTCACGGTCGCTACTGGTGACAGCTTCACTCCTAACGCTTCACAGGCGGGCCAGGATGTGACTGTTGCGGCCACGGTCAGCTTGGATGGATACGCGGCCACAGAGAAAACCTCCAGTGCCACCATCAGCCAGGGCGCGTTGAACGTCAGTGCACCACTGGTGACAGGCAGTCTGGTGGTCGCTGGTTCGGTGACAGCCGAAGCCACACCAAGTGTCGCCGCCGACTTGAGCTATGCCTGGTACCGCGAGGGTGTTACCGAGGCGGTCGCCAGCGGCGCCACCTACACACCGGTTGTGGCGGACCAAGGCAAGAAGCTGACCGTTAAGGTCACCGCTGTGGCGGCTGGCTACAGCCAAGCCACCAATCAGACAACAACCACCCAGGTGGGTCTGGGAACCATCGCCATTGGTGCGGCTTCCTTCAGCCCGGCTGTGCCGGTTGTTGGTCAGACAGTGACTATTTCAGCGCCAACAGTGCCAGCGGGCGCCACAGTGACCTACACCTGGTTCCGTGGCCAAGAAGCGGTTGCCTCTGGCAACAGTTACACACCTAACGCGGCTGACCTGGGCGGAAGCCTGACGGTCAAGATTGTGGCTCAGGCGACCGGATACGCGGTAGCCCTGGCTGATGCCACAACCCAGGCGGTTGCGATAGGAACGCTGACAGTGACCAACCCGGTTGTGTCAGGTCCGATGGTTGTTGGTGGTCAGTTGACGGCCAGCGCCACGGCAGCACCGAACGTGCCCGGCCTGACCTTGGCCTTCGCCTGGTACCGCGAGGGTGTTACTGACGCGATCGCCACCGGCACCACCTACACGGCGGTGGCGGCTGATCTGGGCAAGAAGCTGACTGTTTCGGTGGCGGCCACCGCAGGGGGCTACCGCACCGCGACTGGCTCAACAACAATCGCTAGCGTCATCGCTCCAGCCACCCTAAGTGTTGGGGCTTTGACCGTCAGTCCAACTTTGGCCGTTGGGGTTGATTCGACAGCTACTGTGGCTGGTCTGCCAGCCGGTGCCAGCGTGGCTTACACCTGGCGGATTGACGGCTCAACCGTTGGTACGGGAGCTGTGTTCAGGCCCACCTCGGCTCAGGCCGGTAAGACTGTGACCGTCACGGCGGTTGTCTCCTTGGCTGGGTACAACTCAGAAACCAGGACCTATTCAGGCACCATTGGTGATGATCCAACAGTGCGGATCAACAACTACACATCAATGGCGTTGTCACCTGACATGACAGGTGACGCCCTGGGTGAGATTGTGGCTGTTCACCGCCAAGGGGATGTTCACCTTTATCCGGCGACAGCTGACAAGACAGGTAATCTGCAGGCCCGGCGGGTAGTCGAAACCGGCGTTGGCAATGTCCGCATTCTCGCTCCGGGTGACATCAACACTGACGGCAAAGCTGACCTGGTATACATCGATCAGGCTGGCGATCTGTGGCTCAAAGCCGGCGATGGCCGTGGTGGCGTAGCTTCAACAAGGCAGAAGATCGGTAACGGCTGGACCGGTTGGCGGGCTATCCCAGCGGGTGACCTGAACGGTGACGGTAAAGCCGATCTGCTCGGCATCGACGATTCGACTGGGTTGCTTTACATGTATGCCGGTCTTGGTAACGGCACCTTCGCCACCAAGCGGCAAGTTGGTAACGGCTGGATTGGCTTCGAACTGTATTCGGCGGGTGACCTCAACGGTGACCGACGGATCGACATCTTGTCAATTGATTCCGCTGGCATCCTGCGGGCCTATATGGGTAACGGTAACGGTACCTTCGCCACCAAGAAGCAGGTCGGTAACGGCTGGACCGGTTTCACGCTGGCCAGCGGGGCTGACCTGACCGGTGACGCCTTCGCGGACATTGTTGGACGTAATGACACCGACGGTGAACTGTACATCTACAAAGGTAAAGGCTCTGGCCTTTTCGAGACCAAGAGGGCGATCGGCCACGACTGGTGAGTAGCGGGTAGGGCGCCAGATAGCGCCCCGCGTGGTCCAGTGCCACGAACCTAACGGGCCGGTTGGCGTGACCATAATGGTCACGCCAACCGGCCAAGTTCTTTAGCCTAACTGATGCGGTGATCGTGCCACAGGAGCCGACCCGGCCGGGATAGCGCTGGGTGGTCGGGAAGTCGACCCAGTGGCCGTTCTTGCCCCGCTGCGTCGAGTTTCTCTAATGGTTGGGGCTGGCCTGAGGCTGGTGTAATGGGCGCAATTAGCTGACGTGCGGTTTTACTGTGGGACCGGTTGCCGTAGGCCAACTGGGTTGGCGTTGGCTGGCCGGGCCGGGGCCGGGTGGGTTGAGGAAGAAGGCACTCGGCAAGCCGTTACCAGGTCAAGTCACCAGCCCGCCAGGCTTCAATGGTTTGCCGGGCAACCGAATAGGACATCGGCAAAGTGATGCGGCCATGGCTGATCGCTTGATCCAATTCGGCCCGGGTGAACCAGGCCGCCTCGACGATCTCCGAACCGTCCACCACGATCCGTCCCGGCTTGGCCAAAGCCACGAACGAGGCCATCAACGAGCCAGGGAAAGGCCACGGCTGCGACCGGAGGAACCGCATCTGGTCCAGGGCCAGCCCAACCTCTTCAAGGGTTTCGCGCTGGACCGCGTCCTCAAGTGATTCGCCGGCCTCGACAAAACCGGCCACCAGGGTGAACATCCGTTCAGCGTGGCCTGAATTGTGACTCAGCAGCAGTTTGCTGTCCTGGTCAAGCACGGCGGTGATGACGCAAGGATCAGTCCTCGGGAAGACCGCCACTAACTCGACCGAGCACCGCCACCCCGTAACTTCACGATCCGGTTCGACTGGCGCACCGCAAGCTGGACAGAAAGGGCTGCGTTGGCGCCAATTAGCTACCGCGATCGCCCGTAAAGCCACTGCTTGAGCGGTCGGCTCGAGGCAGGCCAAGGCATCCCGAGCCGGTCGCCAAACCGTACCCGGAGCGGCTGGCGTACCAGGTGGGCAGAGCACAAGGTGTATGCCATCACCGACCGGATCTGGCGGGATGAACGGAAACGACCCGGCGGCATCGGGCAGCGAAAAACCTGTAACTGGCGGGACAGGGGGCTGCGGCGGAACTGGCTGGGCGGCATCGGCAACTAACAGCCACGGCACCGCGCCGGGGATAACACCAATGCTGAAACAGGAAGCTCGGCCGCCTGACTGGGCCGCGGCTGAACCTGGCTGAGGGGAATCTTGGGCGATCACTCGATTCAGGCTAAACCCTCCGACGGTCTGACCGCAGCGGGACTTCAGCTAAAGGGACAATGTGGTCGGCCGGTACCTGAGGTCCAATAACATTGAGCGGTGATCGGCGCGAAACTAAGCCTGGGGCCGGGCGACTGGACCCGCCCAAGAGCCGCTCAACCGATCCTGACCGGTCACGCGTCGAAACACCGCCACCACGTTTGGCCCGCGGGTTAACGTGCGCAACTATCTTCAACTGTTCCAAACGCCAGGCTCCTTGTCCTTCTGCCTGGCCGGGTTGGTGACACGGGCCGGCGGAGCGATGACCGGGATCGGGATAGTCATGATGGTCTCAGCCCAATATGACTCCTACGCTTGGGCTGGCGCTGTGGCGGCCTCCAATTCGATCGCCTGGGCGATAGGCGCGGCGGCGATCTCTAACCTGGTTGACCGGTTTGGCCAACGCCGGGTGATGCTACCTGGTGCGATGATCTCAGCTTCGGCCCTGGCTGTACTGGTTGTTTTGGGTACCGTTCAAGCCCCAGTTTGGTCGCTCTTCCCAGCATCAGTGCTGTGTGGCGCCTCAGCTGGCGCACCAGGCGCCTTAGTGCGGGCCCGCTGGAACCACGCCTTACGTGACAAGCACCAGTTACACACCGCCTTCTCACTTGAATCCACTTTGGACGAGTTAACCTTTGTGGTCGGGCCAGTGGCGGCGACCTTCTTGGCGACTCAGATCGCCCCAGGCGCCGGGCTGATAGCGCCAATCTTGCTGTCCGTGCCCGGATCGCTCTGGTTCTATTCGTTGCGGGCAACCGAACCGCCGGTCACACCACGCCGCCCCGAAGCGGCCTCCAACCGGCCGTTACTGACCATGCCGGGGGTGTTGTCAGTCGCTGGGGTCACCGTCATGGTGGGTTGGTTGTTCGGTGCGACGGATGTGACAGTGGTCGCGGCGACAGAGGCCTGGGACGCGAAATCGGCGGCTGGCATAGTGCTGGGAGCGATGTCGCTCGGGTCGGCCCTGGGCGGACTGGGTTACGGTTCACGTCATTGGGTTAGTTCAACAGTCCGGCGTTGGGTGCTGCTGCTGGCGTTGCTGGCCGCTTCAACAGTGGTTTTCCCGTTCACTGGGACGGTGCCGATCTTGGCTGTCTTCGGGTTCATCACCGGGTTCATGATCGCGCCGACTTTGATCAACTTGAACACATTGGTGCAGGGATTAGTTCCAACCGGCCGCCTGACTGAAGGTCTGGCCTGGGTCGCTTGTTCTCTTGGGGTCGGTGTGTCGCTTGGTTCAACCCTGGCCGGGCAGTTGATTGAACAGGTCTCCTTCAGGGCCGGGTTTTGGGTGGTGGTCGCGGCTGGGACCACCGCCGTGATCCTGGGTCTGGTTTCGGCCCGGTCAGTGGCTGGGGCTTTGCGCCGGTTTGAACTCTGAACTTTGAGCCTTGATCTGGGGTGTCTTTGATCTGGACTGGTCCAGAAGGAATCCGGAGTGATCCGGATTCCGTCCCCGTGTGATTCCGTCCCCGTGTGATTCCATCCCGTGTGATTCCGTCCCAGGGCGGCGCGTTCCACTGCCCGCGCCCGGCCGCGGGCGCCAGACCGCGGCCCAGTCTCTAAGCTGGTAGGTCGTGGCCCAACCCTCAGTCAACGAGTTGCTTGACAAGGCCGTCCAAATCCTGGAAGGAACCACCCGGCCGGGCCAAATCAAAATGGCTGAGGCGGTGGCCGCAGCCCTCGCCGGGCAACGCCACCTACTGGTCCAGGCCGGCACCGGCACTGGCAAATCACTGGCCTACCTGATTCCAGCCCTGGTCCACGCGGTCACCAAACAGCAAAGAGTCATCGTGGCGACAGCCACCCTGGTATTGCAGCGCCAGATAACACAAAATGACCTACCAGTCGCGGTGCGAGCTATTGGCCAGAGTCTGGGCAGGCCGGTCAGCACCGCGCTGCTGAAGGGACGAGCCAACTATGTCTGCCGCCACAAACTTGACGGCGCCTACCCGCCAGACGACCATCCAGTCTTGTTTTCCCGGACGCGGGCTTACCAAGGTACCGGCTCTCAGCTGGCCCAAGAAGTCCAGCGTCTGACCACCTGGGCGGCCTCTACCAAGACTGGCGACCGGGATGATTTCCCTGATGGCGCTACGCCTCGGGCCTGGCACGGTCTGTCGGTCAACGCCTTGCAATGCCTTGGATCAAGCTGCCCAGTGGTCGATCGTTGTTTTTCTGAGATCGCCCGGCAGGCCGCGACTGAAGCTGATCTGGTGGTCACAAACCACGCCATGGCCGCCCTTGAAGCTGAGACGCCTGGTGTTTTGCCGTCGCATGATGTGCTGATCATTGATGAGGCACACCAGTTGACTAGTTCGGTGACGTCGGTTTTGACCGCCACGTTGTCAGCCGACGCGGTCAGCCGGGCCGCTGCGGCCGCCCGTGGTTTGGCCCGCCAGTGGACAGCGGTTGATGACGCGGCCAAACATTTGGACGATGCCGCCCTAGCACTTAGCGACGCCCTCGAGTCCCAGCTTGGTTATGTAAGAGCCCCGGGAATGGCTCCTGGGGGACGTTTGCGGCGCGGGCTACCTGAGGGTTTAGCTGGGGCGGTGGCGTTGACTCGGATAGCGGCGCGGGATGCTTTGAGCGCTGTTGGCGCTTTAAGGGAAGTGCCTGAGGCGCACAAGAAGCCGGTCGGTGCCGCTTTGGTTGAGATCATCACGGTCTGCCAGCGGCTGATCTGGGGTGCTGCCGACGCCATGGCTGGCGACGGGCCGACGGCCGGTGGCGCGGCCGGTCTTGAGCGGACTGATCTTGACCCGACTGACCCTGAGCGGGTTGATCCCGAACCGACTGATCTTGACCCGACTGACCCTGAGCGGGCTGATCCCGAACCGACTGATCTTGACCCGACTGACCCCGAACCAACTGAACGTCTGCGAATCGGCCCCGTCTCACGCGACGTCCTGTGGTTAAGCCGGGCAGCCGATGACGAACCAATCCTCCACGCCGCGCCACTCGATGTCTCGGCTGTCCTAGGCGAACGTTTGCTAGGCGGCATCACTGCGGTGCTGACCAGCGCGACCCTGGCTTTGGGCGGCACCATGGAGCCGACCGCCCAGGCGGTCGGCCTGGAACCAGGCACATGGGACGGCATCGATGTCGGTTCACCCTTCGACTATGCCCGGCAGGGCATCTTGTATGTGGCGACTGACCTACCAGCGCCGGGGCCCGGTGAGAGTCACCGGGCCGCCCAGCATGAACGTTTGCGGGTCTTGATTGAGGCCGCCAAAGGCGGCACCTTGGGTCTGTTCACCTCCCAGGCGGCCGCCGCCGAGGCGGCCGAAGCGATGCGCCAAACGCTTGATTACCCCATTTTGTTGCAAGGCGAGAACACCATCGCTGCCCTGGTCGAAGACTTCCTCCAGGACCCGGCGGCCTGTCTGTTCGGCACCAACACATTGTGGCAAGGAGTTGACGCACCCGGCCTGACATGCCGTTTAGTGGTGATTGACCGCCTGGCCTTTCCACTGCCGGATGATCCGATCATGTCCGCCAGAGTGGAGGCGGCCGGCCGCGCCGGGAACAACGGCTTCATGACTGTTTCAGCGGTCCACGCGGCCCTCATGCTGACTCAAGGAGCAGGCCGGTTAGTGCGTTCAAACCAGGATCGCGGAGTTGTGGCGGTACTTGATCCGCGCCTAATGACCAGGCGCTACGGCGCCTTCCTGCGCCTGTCAATGCCGCCAATGTGGCAGACCAAGAATCTTGACTCAGTTACTGGTGCGCTCGGACGGCTAGCCGAAGAAGTGGGGCGGGCGGAGCAAGCCCATCAATCGGCCGAGGCAGCGGAGCCAGAGCCGACAGAGCCAACCGAGACGACCAAGACCACAACAGCAACCGAAACCACAAGGGCCGCACCAGCGGCCGGTACGGCCCGAGACAACCCCGGCGCCGGCGAATATGGTGGTAAGTTGCCAAGGGATACAAGCGATGCTGCTCCACCAACAGAAAGGGCTTCCACATGGCCGTAGATAATTCATCCTCCGCCCAGTCCAAGTCGGCTGCGCCAGTCACCGATCCGGGCAAGATCCGCAACGTAGTGTTCGTCGGATCATCCGGTTCAGGTAAGACCACGGTGGTCGAAGGGCTGCTGTTGACTACCGGCGAGATCGGCCGGGCCGGGTCTGTGGCGGAGGGTACAACAGTCACCGACTATGAAGACATCGAACACCGCACCAACCGATCAGTCGGGCTGGCTTTAGCCCCGCTGAGCTTCGGTGGAGTCAAAGTCAACCTGATCGATTCGCCCGGATACGCCGATTACCTGGGTGACCTGCGAGCCGCCATCCGGGCGGCTGACGCTGCCGTCTTTGTTATCAGCGCGGTTGACGGCATCTCCGGTGCTACCCGTCTGCTGTGGGATGAGCTAGCCCGCGAACGCATGCCAAGAGCCATCCTGATCACAAAACTAGACAACCCGCGAGCCGATTACGACGCCGTCGCCGAAGCCTGCCGCGAAGCCTTCGGAGACTCTGTCCTACCCATGATGGTGCCGATCTACCAGTCAGAAGCCGAAATCGGTTGCCTGCTAGACATCCTGACCGGGAAAGTCGTGGACTTCACCTCCGGTAAACGGGTAGTGCGCGATGCGGCCGGTGAAGAAGTCGGCAAAATGGAACGTAACCGGGAAGCCTTCATTGAGCAGCTCATCACCGAATCCGGCGATGAAGATCTAATGGAGGCCTACCTCGAAGGTGGCGAACTTGACGGTGAAGCGCTCAAAGCCGATTTGCAGAAAGCTATGGCGGCGGCATCGTTCTTCCCAATCATGCCCATGGCGGCGGCCGGCGGAATCGGCAGCGAAGACCTGCTCTACCTGATCCGAGACGGTTTCCCGAGCCCAGTGGTGGCAGCGATCCCAGACGTAGTTGACGCCTCCGGCAAGACAATCGATGTCTCCTGCGACCCGAAAGGTCCACTAGTCGCTGAGGTAATAAAAACCACCCAAGACTCATATGTTGGCCGGATCTCAATTGTGCGCGTCTTCGCTGGCACGCTGCGGGCCGAATCAACTGTCCACGTTGAAGGTGCCGGAGCGCCCTACAGCGACCTCGGCTCACATTCAAGCAACGAGCGGATCGGTACCCTGACCTCACCGCTCGGCGCGAAACAACGGCCCGTACCATACGCTGTGGCCGGCGATTTAGCGGCCGTCGCTCGCCTAGTTGGCGCCGAAACCGGTGACACCTTGTCAGATCCGTCACGCGTCCTAATAGCCCAGCCGTGGGTTTCACCTGAACCGATGCTGCCGGTCGCCATCAAAGCGGTCAACTCCTCAGATGAGGACAAACTCGGCACCGGTCTGAACCGCCTGGTCAGCGAAGACCCAACGCTACGCGTCGAACACAACCAAGAAACCCGCCAAACGGTGCTTTGGACCATGGGTGATGCCCACGTTGACGTCACCTTCCAGCGTCTAGCTGACAAGTTCGGCGTGCGGGTTGAACGGGTGCCTTACCGGGTGCCGCTGCGTGAAACCTTCGCTCAGAAAGTTCAAGCCGAAGGCCGCCACGTCAAACAGTCCGGTGGCCACGGGCAATACGCCAAATGCCAGATTGAAGTTGAGCCGCGGGCCCCAGGTGAAGGATTCGAGTTTGTTGACAAGGTAGTTGGCGGGGCGGTGCCACGCCAATTCATCCCATCGGTTGAGAAGGGCGTCAGAACCCAGATGACGAAGGGTGTTCTGGCTGGTTATCCAGTAGTTGACATCCGGGTGACACTGTTTGACGGTAAAGCCCATTCGGTTGATTCATCTGATGCCGCGTTCCAAATGGCCGGGGCGTTGGCTCTGCGTGAGGCGGCCCGCAAGACCGGCGCGATCAGTTTGCTAGAACCAGTAGTGACGATGGCCATCCTGGTGGACGATGAACACGTCGGCGCGATCATGTCTGACCTGTCATCACGCCGTGGCCGTCTGACTGGAACAGAATCAATGGCTGGTGGACGCACCATGGTTAAGGCTGAGGTGCCACAGGTTGAGGTCACCAACTATGCCATTGACCTGCGGTCGATGTCCCGAGGCACAGGCTCTTTCACGTCAGAGTATTTGGGGCACGAGCCAATGCCGCAACACCGGGCTGAAGCTGTCATCAAGCAAACTGAGGAAGACAAAGCCAAGTAAACCATTAGGGCCGGAGGGTGCCTGATGGCCCCCTCCGGCCCTTGATGGTTTGACGATGCTAGCCGCCGAGACCGTTTCGGTAGGCTGGCGGACGTGTTGAAACGCCTACCCGTGATTGCCCTGACATGGCTTCAGGCGATCGCTTTGGCGGCCCTTTACATTTTGTTGGGCGGGCAGGTTGACCTTGTCTTGAAGACCGGCCCGGAGGCATTGAGGTGGGGACCAGTTGGCCTTATGGCCTTGCTCGCGATCGGCGCCGGATTGGCGGCTTGGGGGGTGCCTTACCTGGCGGCCCGTGATCAGGCCGGTGATGAGCTAGGTGAACGCCGCCGGGTGGTGGCGCACGTTTTCGAGTTGGGTGCCGCCCAACGTTCGCGTCAGCGGGCCGGCATAATCGTGTCAACCGCGACGGACGGTGTGGAACGGGCGGCGGCCTACCGCGGCACTTTCTTGGGGCCGATGATCGGTTCGATGACAGCCCCGATCGCGGTCCTGGTGATGATGGCGGCCCTGCTGGACCCGATGGTGGCGGCCTGGACGGCCGTCGCTTTGCCAGTCATTCCGGCCGCATTGGGCGGATTCCAAGCCGCCTTCCGTGGAGTTTCTCAGCGCTACAGGGCTAACGGGCGCCTCTTCGCGGCCAAGTTCCTGGACGCCATTCAGGGTCTGCCAACTTTGCGCCTGCTCAATGCTGAGCGGCGCCACGGCCGGAGCTTGGCACAGGCGGCCGAGGATTTGCGCCGCCACGTCATGCGGTTGCTGGCAGGCAATCAGGTCATGTTATTCGCGGTTGACTCATTGTTTACGCTCGCCTTCATTGCCTTGGTGACAGTTTTGTCGCTGGTTCGGCTGGCGCAAGGGATGATCAGCCCGGGTGTGGCGTTGGCCTTAGTGCTTTGCGGCACGCTGTTACTGGATCCGCTCGACCGGATTGGTCAGTTCTTTTACATTGGCATGGGTGGGATCGCCTCAGTCAAAGAGATCAGGGCGTTGCTGGCGGAACAACCAGCGGTGCCGGACCCAGCTAGTGCCCCAGTGGCGCCAGACCCGGCGAATAGGCTGGTCAGCTTGCCGGCCGACGACCCGGCGACGGAAGACTCAGCCGGTGGGCCGGCCAGTGTCGCAGCGGCCCAACTGTCCGGCGTCTACTTCGCTTACGGCGATGGGCCTGAGGTGCTGGGTGGAACGGATCTGGCGGTGGCGCCAGGTGAACGGGTCGCCTTGATCGGGCCGTCAGGCGCTGGCAAGACCACCATCGCCGAACTGCTGCAAGGTAATCTGCGGCCTGACCGTGGCACGATTCGCCTGTTCGGGCGAGACGTGACCGGTCAACCGCTGGCCTGGCAGCGCCAGCAACTATCTGTCGTGGCGCAACACACCTATTTGTTCACCGGCACGCTACGGGAAAATTTGGCGGTGGCGGACCCTACGGCCAGTGACGCCCAGTTGATGGCGGCGCTTGAGGCGGCAGACCTGGCCCAGTTCGTGGCGGAGTTACCTAACGGTCTCGATACGGCCACCGGTGAACGCGGCTTGGCCATGTCCGGTGGGCAGAGCCAGCGCCTCGGGATCGCCCGGGCTTTCCTCAAGAACGCTCCCATCTTGGTGTTGGACGAACCGACAGCCCATGTTGACCTCGCCTCCGAACGGGCGATCCTGGCGGCCCTGGAACGCCTTGGCCAAGGCAAGACGGTGATCGTCATCTCGCACCGGCAAGCCACAGTGGCCGGGGCGGGCCGGGTAGTGGAGGTGGGACTATGACCAGTCAGGCAGGCCAGCCACGCCCGCCAATCCCACCGCGTCAGGCACACCCGCCACGCCAAGCCCGCCCACCGATCCCACCAGGCCAGGCGGCGGATTTGACTGAAGCCCAGATCAGGCGGCGGTTGTTGACCTTGGCCCGGCCGGTCCTGCCACCGCTGGGGCTTTCGATCACGTTCCGGATGATCGGCTTGGCCACCGGCATCGCCTTGCTTGGACTGGCTGGTTGGGCTGTGCTGGGCGGTGCCCGCCTAGGCGGCGCCCAAACCGCCGCCATAGACGGATTGGCTGACCCGTCAACCCTGAGCGACGGTCCGCCACTGACTGCGGTGTTGTTTGTGTTGGTCGGGTTAGCGCTGGTCAAAGGCCTGGCGCGGTACCTTGAACAGTATTGCGGGCATTATGTGGCGTTCCGCGCCCTGGCCCAATTGCGGCTCTATTTCTATGACCGGTTGGCGCCGCAAGCACCGGCCGCTGTTGAAGGCCGTGACACTGGCGACCTGCTGTCCCGCGTCACCAAAGACGTCGACCGGGTTGAGGTTTTCTTCGCCCACACCATCGCCCCGGCCGTCACCGGCATGATCGTGCCACTAGTTACCTTGGTTTACCTTGGCCTGGCTGTCACCCCGTTAGCTGTCGTACCACTGGCGGCCGGACTGATGTTGGTTGGCGTTGTGTCGATCGGCTTGTCTCGAGCTAAGGCGGCCCGTTCCGCCACGATGGTTCGCGCCAGCCGCGGCCAACTGGCCAGTCATGTCAGAGACTCCGTCCAAGGTGTGCGCGAAGTGCTGGCCTTCAACTACCAGCAGCGTCGGCTTGACCAACTCGGTGATTTGGCTCGGCCTCTAGCTCAAGGCCTGAAAGGTTTAGGTGAGACGGTGGCGTTACGCCGTGGCGTCAACCTGAGTCTTGTCTGCCTGACACTGTTGGCGCAGTTCATTGTGCTGGTGGCGGCCGGTGTTAGCCCAGACATTCTGGGCCTGGGTTTAGGTATTACAGCGGGAGCGTTCGCACCGGTTCTGGCAGTCGAGGATTTCTCGGCCGATTTGCATCAGGCCTACGCTTCGGCTCGGCGTATCTTCGAGGTGACCGATGCCGTCCCACTAGTCCCAGACCGCGCCCTGGCCACACCACCAGACGGGCCACCAGCCCAACCACCAGTCGAAACCAATGCGACACAGCGGACGGCCTCACCCGGCCCAACCACTGACCGTGCCCGAGTTTTGGAACCGTCTGGTGGGGCGGCATCGGGCAAGTCTGGCCCGAAACTCAACCAAAGCGGCCGCTGGGCGCCTGAAGTCCGCTTCGAAGATGTCAGCTTCTCCTATCCGGGTGCGCGGGGCGGACCCGCGGCACTTCACGGCGTAAGCCTGACCGCGCCATCAGGCCAGGTCACAGCCATTGTGGGAGCGTCCGGTGGTGGTAAATCAACGCTCGCGGCGCTGCTCACACGGTCATGGGACCCGGAGGCGGGCCGGATCACGCTTGACGGACGTGACATCAAAACCTGGACGTTGGAAGAACTGCGCGACTCGGTGGCGGTCTCATCCCAGCGGCCTTACCTTTTCAACTTGTCACTCCGGCAAAACCTGCTGTTAGCCCGGCCTAATGCCACCGCCACAGAATTGACTCGGGCCGCCCAGGCCGCCCAGCTTGACGCCGTGATCGCATCTAAACAAGCCGGGTGGGATGCACCGGCCGGAGAAATGGGCGAATTACTGTCCGGCGGTGAACGCCAACGGTTGGCGCTGGCCCGCACCTTGTTGCGCCGGCCCGCTGTGCTGGTCGCCGACGAAGCCACCTCCCAGCTTGACTCCGTCACAGAGACAGGCGTCCTAGCTGGCATAATGCGAGCTAGCCAAGGTTGCACGGTGTTGCTGATCGCGCACCGCTTGTCAACTGTGCGCCAAGCCGACTCAGTTTATGTGCTCGACGGTGGCCAGGTGGTCCAGCACGGCGGCTACAGTGAACTGGCTAGCCGACCAGGGCCTTTTGCCGACTTGCTGGCGCGGGAAGCACCCCAGACACGGCCCGGCCTGGCACCATGGGTTGAACCATGACCCAAGTTCCAGTCGCACCTGCGATCCGTCCCGCTCCGCGCCCGATGCGTCCTGGCTGGGCTGGTCTGCTGGCTGGTTCAGAGGCCGCTCTTCTTAGCTGGGTGGCGGTAACTATCCCTGCCGTGGCGGCCTTCACATCCACAGCCGCGTTCGGCTACAACGCGGACATGACCTGGGCCGGGGCGGCCCGTTTCGGGTCCAGCGTCTGGGTTTTGGGGCATTTTGGCTGGACACTGGCTGGTTCACCGGCCGACGGCGCTGTTATTACGCTCAGCCCTTTGGGTATAGCTCTGTTGAGCGTTCTGATCTGTGGGTTTCTGGCGCGCGGCCAGTCCGGCCGGGGACCAGCCTTTGTTGCCGCCGGAGTGGGTGGCTTTGTACTGCTCGAGGCGGCCATTATCTGGATTGTGGCGAGCTCCGCGGTGAGTTCGGCCGGACCAGCCTTGGTTGGTGGAGCTGGGGTCGCCTTGACCGGCCTGTGGTGGGGTGACCGGTTAGGCGCCCGGCGCCTCAGGCACCAGTTGGCTCGCCGCCAATACCTGCCTGATTCAGTCCGTCGGCGCCGTGGCGATCCGCCAATCGATTCCGTCACCCCAGTCGGGAGACTGTTGGTTGTGTTGCGTGGCGCCGCTGCGATCGCCTGCCTGGTATTAGCTGAAGGGGCGGTGCTCCTGGTGGTGGCCATGTTTGCGGGCTGGACGCGATTCGACGAGTTGTTCGCTGCGCTCGGCGCGGATCTTGTCGGGGCCGTGGTGTTAATTCTGCTTTGCTTGGCGCTCTTGCCGAACGCCCTGACCTGGGCGGTCGCTTACCTGGCTGGGCCGGGTTTCACAGTTGGTGAAGAGACAATGTTCTCCCCGTTCGGCATAACAGGTGGTCTTGAGCCGGCCCTGCCGCTGTTCGGCTGGTTGCCCACAACTGATCCGCCCGCCGGATTAGGTTTGATAGTGATCCTGCCCGCCTTAGCGGCTCTGCTGGGTGGCTGGTGGATGCATCGTCACTTGACGGGCACTGGGCATTGGTGGTTGCCGGGTGTCTTGGCGTTGGCCGCGGCGGGCGTAGCGGCCTTAGTTTTGACTGGTCTGATTGTGCTGGCAGGTGGTTCGATTGGCCCTGGCCGGATGGCATCCAGTGGGGCGGCCGCATGGCCGCTGCTAGGCTGGTTAGCTCTTGAGCTGATAGCTGGAGTGACGTTGGGGTCCTGGCTTCTGCCGCGGCCGTGGCGGGCCCGGCCCTCAGACTCTCAAAGCTAAACGCAGGCGATGGACCTCGCGAGGCCCGCGGAATAGTTGAAGGAGAGGAATCCTAATGCTAGGTGATTCCGGGCTGGCCGACCCCCGGTCGGCCGATGGCGCGGCAACTGGCGCTGTGCGGCTGTCTGGCGGTGAAGCACCACCCAGTGGAGAGCCGTCGGCCGCGGAACAACCCGCCGCCCACCGGCCTGTCCCCGGCTTGGATTACCGCACCCCGTTTGGCCTGGTCAGGGCACACTTGAGCTACATCCGTGGCAAGCCATCTGATCGCCGCGCCGCTCTTAGAGCCCACGCCCACAGCGGGCATTTCGGAACTGTTCATCGTGGCCTGACGCACGGCCCGTCCGGCGTCGACAGCCGGGTCGCCGTGGTTCTAGTCAACCTGGGCACTCCCGAGGAACCAACAGCCCGGGAAGTCAGACGCTACCTCCGCCAGTTCCTAAGTGACCGCAGAGTGGTCAATCTGCCGGCCATTTTGTGGCGCTCCATTCTTGAACTGTTTGTCCTGCCTGTCCGGTCTGGCCGGGCGGCCGCCAAGTACCGCAGTATCTGGCTTGATGACGGCTCACCGCTCTACGTTTACACCGCCGCCCAGGCGGCCGGTGTGGCTGAACGCTTAGCTCAAGGTGATCCGCACCCACCTGAGGTAGTTTTCGCCATGCGTTACGGGTCGCCTGGCGTACGTGAGGTGCTTGATGGGCTCCGGAGGGACGGAATTGGACGCGCCCTGGTGGTGCCGCTGTATCCGCAGTACTCGGTGCCAACTGTTGCCAGCGTGATAGATGAGGTCGCGCGCCACGCTCTGAGCGCGGTCAATCAACTTGAGTTTTCACTGGTGCATTCCTATCCCACACTGCCCGGCTACATTGAGGCGTTGGCCGCCCGGGCGGAAGAAGCCTGGGAGCGTCACGGTCGGCCAGATTTTGAGGCCGGTGACCGGATGTTGCTGTCGTTTCATGGCATCCCGGAATCAATCGACCGCAGCGGCGATCCTTACCGTGGGCAATGCGACCAGACAGCCAAAGCCTTGCGGGCGCGGCTGGGCTTGACGGAGGAACAATGCCTAGTTACCTTCCAGTCGAAGTTCGGGCCAATGCCATGGCTCCGGCCCGCCACCATCGACACCGTGGCCGAGTTAGGCCGTCAAGGCGTGCGACGGCTGGACGTGACTTGCCCGGGGTTCGCCTCGGATTGCTTGGAAACACTTGAGGAAATCAACCTGCTCAACCGGGCCGCCTACATGGCGGCCAAACCTGATGGGGTGTTTGTCCGGCACGAATGCTTGAACGATCACCCACTTTGGCTAGATGCGCTGGCAGGCATGGTGCGTTCGCGCCTGGCTGCCCTAGATGGCTGAGACGCTCAAACCACCCACTGGGTGACTTTTCTGTGGGCCAGACTGGGCAAGGCCAAACAGGTAGGTAAGCGGACAGGCAAGCAGGCGCTAGTCGCCGCCGCCTTGGAGCAGTTTGCGCCAGTCGATCTCAGTGGCTTTCTCGAAGGTCGCGCGGCAACTGTCCTGACCTTGAATGGTTTGCGTCATTTGGAGACATTCCTGATACGCCCACTGGTCCTGCCAGGTGGCAATGAGTGGGATGGAATACAACGTGAACATCGCTAGTAATCCCAAGCCGAGCCCCATGTACATGACCGCACCAGAGGACAGCGGTGTGCGCCGGGCCAGCGCGATCCCACGGATAGCGATCACCAGTGCCACAACGATCGCCGCCAAACCCAAGGCTGGCCAAGGCAGCGGTAAACTCATCGCCGCCATGGCGGCCAAGGCGGCCAGGCCAAAGCCGAGGACCGAACGGTTGACTCGCATTAGATCTTGTTTTTTCTCTGGGCTGAGGTTCTTCAGCTCGCGTTGGAACTCGGCCCGCTTGGCGGCCCGGCTTTGTTCTGCCCGGCGGCGGGAGTCAGCCTTCGGTGTCCCCGGGTCAGTCGGCTCGGATTGCTGCCCGGCCTGACCAGACGGCTCGGATTGCTGCCCGGTCCGCGTCTGTTGCCCAGGCCGACCAGTCGGCCCGGACTCCTGCCCAGGCCGCGCCTGTTGGCCAGGCCGACCAGACGGCTCGGATTGCTGCCCGGTCCGGCCGGGGTCCTCGGGTTGATTGGGCACCGCCCCATTGTCTCCCGCCGGGGTGTCATCTAGCCAACCGGCTGGCCGGTTGAACGTTAGGCTGACCGGGTGAGCTTTCGGGTTGTGATTCTGGCATCTGGTACTGGAACGTTAGCGGACGCTTTGATTCAGGCGTCCCACCAGCTGTCATATCCGGCACGAGTGGTTGGACTGGGGGTGGATCGCCCGGCGGCGGCCACCCAAGTCGCCCGCCGTCACGGTGTGGCGACTTTCAGTGTTCATCCGGCTGATTTCGCTTCACGGGCTGAATGGGATGGCGCCTTGGCGGACGCGGTGGCGGTTTTCAAGCCAGATTTGGTGGTTTCGGCTGGTTTTATGCGCATCCTTGGCGCGCCATTCTTGAAACGTTTCGGTGGCCGGATCATCAACACCCACCCGGCTTTGCTGCCTGCCTTCCCGGGGGCGCACGCCGTGTGTGACGCTTTGGCGGCCGGTGTCGCGGTTACCGGGTGTACGGTTCACGCGGTCGATGCGGCCGTTGATTCAGGACCGGTCATCGCCCAGCGCGAAGTGGCCGTTTTGGCCGATGATTCAGAGGCCAGCCTGCATGAACGGATCAAGATTGAGGAACGCGCCCTGCTGGTTGCGACGGTTGCCCGTCTGGCTGAGGGGGAGTTGGTTCTAGAGGTCTGACCCGTTGCCGGGCGGCGCCACCGAGGCACCGGGGATCATCGGGCCGAGTGGAACTTCAACCGCCCACGGTTGCCGGTCTGGCTGGTCGATCAGTTCGAGCAGCATGCTCGCCGCGATCCTGCCCACTTGATCAGGTGTCGCCTGAACTGTGGTCAGCTTGGGGGTGGTGTAGGCGCCCAGTTCAATGCCATCAAAACCAGTTACCGAAACACGGCCTGGAACGTCAATTCCGGCCGCTTGCAGGCCAGCTATCAGGCCGATGGCGGCCAGATCGTTGGCACACACCACAGCGGTCGGCAGGTGTTGTAAAGCCAGCAGTTCTTCGGCCGCTAGCTGGCCCGCGGACATCGTGAAACCGCCTTGGATCAGTGGTCCGGGTGTCAGGCCAGCTTGCCGCAAGGTGCTTTCCCAGGCGTCGCGCCGTTCAATTGAGTGAACGTAGTCGGGCGGACCGGCGACATGCGCGATGTCGCGGTGACCTAGATGAAGCAGGCGCCTGACCAGGCGAACTATCGCCCCACCGGCGCTTTGGTGGGCCATCGGCAATGGCAGAGTGACTGATGATGGGGCTATCGCGACGGCTGGCAGCCCGAGTTCTCGGACCAGTTCAAGGCGCCGGTCGTTGACTCTGAGCTGATCTATCAGGACGCCATCGACTCGGCGTGACTGAGCCAGTTCACGGTACAGGTCCTCGGTTTGGCTGAGTGATGGGCTGACCAGCAGCACCATGACATAGCCGGCCGCTGAGATGGCGACTTGAATACCGGCGATGAACGATCCGAAGAATGGGTCAGCTGACATGACGGTGGCTGGGCTTTGGACCACAAAGCCGATCGAATAGGCCCGTTTGGTGACCAGTGAACGGGCCCGTAGCGACGGTGAATACTCCAGGTCACGGGCGACTTGGCGGATGCGTTCGCGCGTCGCTTCGGAAACCCCGGGCCGCCCGTTGAGTGCCACCGAGGCGGTCGACAGTGAGACGCCCGCAGCCGCCGCGACATCGGCAATGGTCGCCCTTGGCCTCACGTTTCGCCTCCGATTCTTTCAAGTCAGCTAACACTACGCCCGATGCCGTCCCTTCGTCCGGATCGGATAAGTCTTGTCTCCTGCACCCTGGGAGAGTACCGGGCTGAACCTGCGCTGGAAGCCTTGGGGCGGCATCGTCCGCGTCCTGTTCTGGCAGGCTTGACGCGGCCGACTGACCCGAGTAGTTTATCTCCGTACCGAAGCGTTTCGGTAACTACGAAGGAGTAGAAGGAGCAAGTCAATATGTCAACCTCAATTCTGCGCCGGCGGGCCTTGCAGCGAACCGGTGTACTAGCGATAGCTGGGTTGTTGGCGCTGTCTGGTTGCGGCGACAACTCAAGTGGTACCGAAAGCCCATCTGGGCCGGAAGGTGCCCTATCCGGCGACCTACGCATCCTCGTGTCCTCGGCCGACGCCTCTGACGTCGCCTTCAACGAGCTAAATGATGCGTTTCGGGCCGCCTACCCAGATGTCAACGCCACCCTTACATCAGTTCCGAACGACACTTACGATGCGACCAAGAACGCCCAAATAACGGCCGGCGAAGCCGACGTTGTGGTGATCAGCTTCAAAGGATTCCGCGACACACCCGACTACGCCGCAGATTCCAAGACCGCTGACGTGCAACTAGCTGAAGCGGGCGGCTATGTGGACCTAAGTAACGAGCCATACTTGGCGAACTACAACGCTTCACTATTGGAAAACGTCAAGATCGGTGGCAAGGCCTATGCCCTTCCGACCGGCATGTCCTACGGCGGAATCTTCTACAACAAGCAGATTTTCGCTGATAACGGCATCGAAGTGCCAACCACTTGGGCTGAGATGGAACAAGTCATCGCCACCCTGCAAGCCAACTCTGTTGTCCCATTCGGGATCGGCGGTAAGGACATCTGGCCAGCTGGCCTAGTCATGCTCGGCATGGTCGCCAGCTTCTATCCGTCAGGTGACGCTGAGCAAGCCCTGATGGACGGACTGTGGGACAACTCGATCAAACTGGACGAAGGCAAACCGCTTCAAGTTCTAGAACGGACCCAAAAGATCCTCGACGCCACGGCGCCGAACTTCGCCGGTGCGGCCTACGACACCCAACCGGCCGCCTTCGCCAACGGTGACTTCGCCATGCTGCCTGATGGCACCTGGAACAACGGTGTCATCGCGACGGCTGTTGGCGACGCCTTCGAGATCGGTTTCTTCCCGGTACCTGGAGCTGACAGCGCCGCTGACAACGCTTCGATTTATGGCAAAGTCGAATTGATGCTGGGCGTCACCTCAGGCACCAAGAACAAAGACGCGGCTCTGGCCTGGTTGGCGTTCTTCTCTGATCCCGTGAATTACGCCAAGTTCATCTCAACCGCGGGTTGGGCCTCAGCTCAGCCCGGAGTTGGACAAGACGAGTTCATGAAGTCGATCGAACCGTACACGGAAGCCTTCAAACCAGTTTGGGAGAGCCTGTGGATTCCGAACAACAAGGCCGGTGACGCCGCGACCTATCCGTTCAACTATCCAGCGTTGGCTCCGTTGGGCACCATGTCAGCCGCCGATGCCGCCAAAGCGGCTCAGGAAGCCTGGTCGGCCGCCTTCAAGTAGGCATCCGGTAGAGGGCTCGGGGGTGAATACCTCCTTTGTTGGGACCGTAGCGCCCGCTACGGTCCCAACAAGCCCGCAACCCTTCCTGGCCGCGTCTTCGCTGGTCACGCTATCGCGTAACGGCGTGCGACACGGCCGGGAGGGTGTTACCCAACACCCTCCCAACACCGTAGCGCCCGCTACGGTCCCAGCAAGCCCGCAACAAGGCCCGCAACCTTTTCTTAGCGATATCCCTTAGGGAAGTTCCTCTCCGGGGAACTCCTTGGGGAGTTAAATGGAGCTGATCTTCCACTGTCACGGCCCCAGCCGTAGTTCAGCCCATCACTTGTCAGGAGTTGATCACGCTTGGCGACATCGTCGTTCCCATTCCCGTCCCGTACCCCGGTCAGACTAAGTTTCAGCGCCGCCTTCGCTGTGCTGTTCGTCTTCGCATTGGTGCCCGCTGTCGCGGTCGTGGTGGTGTCACTAACTGACCTGAAAGGCATGCCAGGCCTGCCAGTTCATTGGGTCGGATTCCAGAACTACCGTGACTATTTTGGCCCTGGCCATTTGCCAGACAACATCAACGCCTTCCGCAACACAATGATCTTCGCGGTTTTGACTGTTGTGACACAGATTCTGCTGGCCTTGATAGTGGCTGTCTTGCTAAACCGGAAACTGATCGGACGTAACTTCTACCGTTCGGTTGTTTTCATGCCAACTGTTCTGGGAGTCACCGTGACTGCCCTGATCTGGTCGTTGATGTTCAACCCGCAGGGCGGCCCGCTACAAGCCGTGCTGAACGCTTTCGGCAGCGATTCGGCTTTCCTAGGTGACCCTAATATTGCCCTCTACCTGGTCATCTTTGTTCAAGTCTGGATGAACATGGGTGTCTCGGTAGTGATCTTCATTTCCGGTCTGCAGGCCATTCCGGAGGAACTTTATGAAGTCGCCCGAATAGATGGCGCCTCATCCCGGCAGTCATTCTGGTACATCACTATCCCGATGCTGGCACCGTCCATAACCGCGAACGTGCTACTCGGCATCGTCTCCGCGATGCAGTCCTACCAACTGACTTATGTTCTAACTGGTGCCATGAACCGGGCAACCCAAGTTCTGTCGTTGCAGGTTTTCCAGCTTTCGTTCGGGACCCGTGGCGGCACGGCACTAACCCAATCGCAAGGATATGCCGCCTCAATTTCAATGATCCAGTTCCTACTGGTGGGGGCCATATCTTTGGGTACTTTAGCCTGGCTGCGACGTAGGGAGCGTGTCCTGTGAGTACGTTAGCTGAACTAGTCCACGATAAGCGGCCGGCACGGCGGTCAGCAAAGCCAAACAGGTCTGTCCGGATTGGCCGCCGACCGATCGGTGCTTACATCTGCGCGGCGTTGTTGATGGTGCTTTTCCTTTTCCCACTGGCTTTCTTAGTCAACACCGCTTTGAAAAGCCCGGCGGAGTTCATCTCCAATCCGATCGGTATAGTGCACCATCCGAACTGGGAGAACTTCCCGATCGCCTGGGAGATGGGCAATTTTGGTTCCTATTTCCTGAACACAGTGCTTTACACCGTGGCCGGAGCAGGAATCGGCACAGCGATCGCGCTGGTTATGGGATTCCCAGTGGCCCGTGGCTACATTCGGGGCGCACGCCTCTGGAACGCACTGTTCGTTGTGGTGATGTTCCTGCCTAATGCTCTGATGACACAGTTTCATTTACTGATCCAGTTGCATTTGTATAACACCCAGCTGGGCTACATCATGATGCTCGGTGTTGGGGTGGGGGTTGGCCCGCTACTATTCCGTGGCTTCGTATTGTCTTTGCCGAGGGAGCTCGATGAAGCCGCCGCAGTCGACGGGATTGGCTATTGGCGGTACTTGCTGACGTTTATTCTGCCATTGGCTAAACCGGCCCTCGCGACAGTCTTTATACTGCAAGCGGTGTGGATTTGGAATGAGATAATTTTGGCGACTATCCTGCTGGCCGATCCGTCAAAATGGCCAATCGCCACTGGCTTGAACGCTTTCAAGGGACTGTACTCCAATAACTGGGCGCTACTATCCGCCGCGACGCTGATTGTGGCGGTTCCGCTCATGGTTGGTTATGTGTTTATCCAGAAGTATCTAGTTAATGGCGTGGTTGGCGCGGTGAAAGGATAATTGGTGACAATCATTCAGCGAGAGTCCGTGCCTTATTCCATGACCAGGCTGGGCATTTTGATGCGCCCAGAACCGGGTAATGCCCTTGAATCTGAAGGCGTCCTCAACCCGGCTAGTACCTGGGGTAGTGACGGGCGGCTCTATCTTTATCCCCGCCTGGTGGCGCAAGGTAACGTCTCACGCATCGGGCGGGTTGAGGTGATCCTAGATCGGTCGGTTCCAGTTGGCGTACGGCGTGATGGTGTCGCTCTTGAACCGGACCGTTCCTGGGAACATGGCGCCAGCCACGGCGGGGTAGAGGATCCGCGAATCACGCCGCTGGCCGGACTGGATTTACATGTCATGACTTATGTGGCGTTTGGTCCGCTCGGTCCCCGGCCGGCCGTTGCCCTATCCAGTAATGGCCGGGATTGGGAACGGCTCGGGCCGATTCTTTTCGGTTACGAGGATGGCCTAGAAGTTGACCTCAACTTGTACCCGAACAAGGATGTGGTCTTCTTCCCTGAAGTGGTACCAGCTCCCGATGGGCGCCCGTCATACGCTTTGTTGCACCGGCCAATGTGGGATTTCTCCTTCGCGCGGGTTGGCGAACCAGCCCTGGCACCAGCCGGAATGAGCGACCGGCGAGCCTCAATTTGGATCTCATATGTTGATGCCACCTTGGTCCACCAAGACATCAAGGCGCTGACCCGGCCGCATTCGCATAGGTTCTTAGCTGGACCGCGCGAACCTTGGGAGGCTCTCAAGATTGGTGCCGGACCAGCTCCGCTGCGCGTGGCTGAGGGTTGGTTGTTGATCTATCACGGCGTTAGTGGGCAGATTGACGCCAATGGATCGTTCATGCCGCAGAGTGCTGTGCGCTACTGCGTTGGAGCCATGCTGCTTGACCCGGCTGACCCGTCACGCGTTCTGGCCCGCACCAGCCAACCGTTGCTGGAGCCGCTGACAGCCGAAGAGACCGCCGGGCAGGTAGCCAATGTGGTCTTCCCAACCGCGATTGAACGGATCGGCGGCCAAACTTACGTCTTCTACGGCATGGCTGATTCACAAGTCGGCCTGGCCCGCCTTGACCACATCCCTAATTGAGTTAAACACATCCGGTCCCGAACCCATTAGATGCAACTAAATGACCCGTCGGCCAGTTCAGCGTGGCGGCCTTCTTCGCTGACCCGTACGGCACCCACTGGCGCGGCGCGAACGAGCACTTCAACGGCCGGACCAGACGATACCTGCCGAAAGGGACCAGTTTCGAAGACCTGACCGAAGACGAGCTGGCCGCCGTCATTGGAGAGATCAATAACCAGACCCGCAAGTGCCCCGGCTGGGCCCACCCGCCGAAATCTTCAACCAGCAGCCCGCATTACTGCAGGCAACAACCTGTCGCGTTTGGAGCTAGCAAACGGGTAGCGTGTAGTTGTTGGTTTCTTAGTGTCAGAGAGGACTGGACGATGGTGTTTGTGTATAGGAAGCGCGATGAGGCGGAGCTAGCCCGGTTGGAAGGTCTGGGGCTGAAAAGTCCTTATGGTGGTGGCATGGCGCGTTTCGGTTCGTCCTTCGCGGTGGACG